>NZ_JAVAYF010000001.1:0-677529 GCF_041954755.1 Microbacterium sp. CR_7 | reverse complement strand
GAGGTGTCGGTGCAGAACTCGGGTGCCCTGGCCCCCGGTGCGACTGGCCGCGCGGGCGATCTGATCACGTGGTCGTACACCCTTACCAACGACGGCAATGTCACCCTGAGCGGCGTCGCCCTCGCAGACGCCCTCGCCGGCACCGGCGCGCCGAACTACGTGTGGCAGGGCGCCGAGGGCGTGCTGGTGCCCGGACAGTCGGTGGCCGCGACCGCGACGTACACCCTCACCCAGGCCGACGTCGACGCGGGCAGCGTGACCAGCCTCGTCACCGGAGCCGGCACCCCTCCCAACGGCGGTGCACCGGCAACCGCCGTCGCCCCCGCGACGGTGTCGCTCGCTCCAGCGCCCGGACTCGTCTTCACGAAGACCGCCTCTCTCGCGGCACCCGGCGCCAACGGAGCCGGCGACGGCGTCACCTTCGGGTTCCGCATCGAGAACACCGGCACCGTGACGCTCTCGGGCATCGCGATCACCGACGAGCTCGCCGGCGTCGGAGACGTCACGGTCGACTGGCCGGGCAGCGCGGGTGTGCTCGCCCCCGGACAGGTCGCGACCGGCTCGGCGCCGTATGCGATCACTCAGGAGGACGTCGACCGCGGCACGGTGCAGAACACGGCGTCCGTCCGAGCCACGACTCCTGCCGGTGCGGTGCTGACGGCGCGGTCGACGACGGAGCCGCTGCAGACCGCCGCGCAGGCGCCATCGATCCGTACGGTCAAGGGCGGTTCGTATGTGACCGGCACGGGTGGTGTGGGAAGCGTCATCGAGTACACGTTCGACATCACCAACACGGGCAACGTCACCCTCCGCCTCATCCGTCTCCAGGACGACCTGCAGGGTCTCAGCACGCCGCAGATCGAGTTCCCCTCCACCACCGGCATCCTGCCGCCCGGCGGCACGGCGAGCGGTGTCGCGCGGTACACGGTGACGCAGGCCGACGTGGACGCCGGCTCGATCAGCAACGTGGCGACCTCCTTCGGCACGTCGCCGAGGGGTGTCGTGGTCTCCGACAGCTCGAATCCGTTCACCATCCGCACGGACGAGCCGACCGCACCGGGGCAGGCGATCAGGACGACGCAGACCGCACAACTCGCGGCGGGCGACACCGGGGTGCGCGGCGACACGATCGAGTACACCTTCACGATCGAGAACACCGGCAACACCACGCTCACCGGGGTGACGCTCAGCAACACGGTCGATGCCCTCACCGGCTTCGTCTACACGTGGCCCTCGGCGGCGAACCCCGGTCGACTGCTTCCCGGGCAGATAGTGACGATCACCGCATCGCATCTCGTCACCCAGCCGGACGTGGACGCCGGCACGGTGCGCAACGTCGCGACGGGCACCGGCACGACTCCCGCCGGCGACACGGTCACGCACCGCTCGCCGGTGACGATCATCCCGCTCGCGGGTGGCACGGGCTCGCTCGAGGTCGACAAGGTCGGCACGCGCCTGGGTAACGGTGCGCTCGGATCCGAGGTGCGGTACGACTTCGTGCTCCGCAACACCGGCACGCTCACCCTGTCGTCCGTTGCGCTGAGCGACCCGCTCCAGGGGCTGTCGGACATCGTCTTCGGTGCCTGGCCGTCCGCCGAGGGGCGCCTCGGCCCCGGCCAGTCGGTCACGGCCACCGCGACCTACACCGTGCAGCAGAGCGACATCGATGCAGGGTCCGTGCGGAATACAGCGACGGGCACGGCGCTCACGCCCGGCGGCGACGCCGTCACCGCGGAGTCGCCCGAGTCCGTGGTCCCGACGGTCGGTTCCGCACCGTCCGTCGACCTCGAGAAGACCCAGGTGTTCGCGAACGGCGCGACCGGTCGCCCTGGCGACCGTGTCGATTACTCGTTCACGATCGTGAACACCGGCAACGTGACCCTGCGCGGGATCACACTCGTCGACGGGCAGTCCGGACTCACCGGTCTCCGGATCACGTGGCCAGGAGCGGACGGTGTGCTGGCTCCCGGGGCTACCGCGACCGCCGTCGCCTCTTACATCCTCACCCAGGCGGATGTCGATGCCGGACGTATCGGCTCCGTGGCGACTGTCGCCGGCAACGGCGGGGGAACGATCGTGAGCGACGACGACGCCGGCGAGAACCTGATCTCGGCCGCGCCGTCGCTCTCGCTCGACAAGACGGCCGAACTCCTCGGCGCCGCGCAGCAGGGCGGAAAGGTGCGCTACCTCGTCACCGTCACGAACACGGGGAACGTCTCGCTCGCCGACGTCGCGGTCACCGACGACCTCGCCGGCCTCGGCGCCCCCACGGTCACGTGGCCCGGCGTGCCCGGCGTGCTCGGGTCCGGGGAATCCGCGACGTTCTCGGCCGACTACGTCATCACCCTCGCCGACGTGACCCGCGGGCACATCGACAACACGGCATCCGTCGTCGGCACGACCCCCGGCGGCGGGCAGGTCGACGCGACCGACAGCGTTCGCGTCGACGTGCCGAACGAGCCCCGCATCAGCCTCGGCATGAGCATCTCGGTGCAGGACGGTCAGAAGGGCTTCGCGGGCGACACGCTCGTCTTCCGCTACACAGCCACCAACACCGGGACGACGATTCTCACGGGCGTCACCATCCGCGATCCCTACCCGGGGCTCTCGGCCCTGACGTACTCGTGGCCGGGCGAGCCGGGCGTGCTTCTCCCCGGGCAGAGCGTGACGGCCTTCGCGACCGTGGTCATCACCCCGGCGATGGAGGGCACCGTGGTAACGTCGCGAGCCGTGGTGACGAGCGTGGAGGCCGAGTCCGGAGTCCCGGTGACCGATGTCGCCGCCGACTCCGAGCGTCTCCCCGAGCCGTCGCCGACCGGACTGCTGCCCTTCACCGGCGGCGGTGACCCGGCGCCGCTGGTCGGCGGGGCCGCCGTGATCCTCCTGGGCGGCCTCGTGCTTCTCCTCATCGGCCGCCGGCGGCGCGACTCCCGGGCCCAGAACCTCTCCTCCTAGCGACACCGCACTGAAAGGCGACACGATGCAGAACCACCGCACCTCTCCGCAGCTCACCGCAGGCCGACGCACGGCGGCGAAAGGGGTGCTTGCAGCGGGAATCGCCCTGAGTCTCGGTCTCGTGCTCGCCGGATGCACGGACACCGCCCCGGAGCCCTCTCCCACGCCGACGGCCACGGAGGAGGCGCAGGCCGGCGTCACCGACATCGTCGACACCCCTGGTTCCGGCGAAGGACTCGAAGGCGCTCTCGCGGACGCGGAGGTCAAGACCTGCGAGCTCGCCGGCGACCACTGGGAGGTCGCGGGCAGCGTGACGAACTCGAGCGCCGCCGCCGCGTCGTACCGCATCTACGTGTCGCTCCTCACGGAGGGCGGCGATACGCGCTCGCTCACCCAGGTGAACGTCGATCCGATCGACGCCGGTGCGAGCGCCGACTGGGAGACCACGGTCGCCGTGCAGGACGAGACCCTGGACTGCGTCCTCCGAGTCGAGCGCTACGCGTCGTGATCCGGCGGGATCGTCACGACGTACGCGACGACCTCCGCAGTTCGTCGTAGGCGGCGAGTGCGGCCTTCCTCGTCTCGCCGAGGTCGACGATCGGCTCGCTCGGTGCGTCAGACGCCCACTCGGAGATGTACAGACCCTGCGGGTCGAACTTCTTCGCCTGCAGCTCCGGGTTGAAGATGCGGAAGTACGGGGCGGCGTCGGCGCCGGATCCCGCGACCCACTGCCAGTTGAACGGGTTGTTCGCGCCGTCGGCGTCGACGAGCGTGTCCCAGAACCACTCCTCGCCTCGGCGCCAGTCGATCATGAGGTTCTTGATGAGGAAGGATGCGGTGACCATCCGCACGCGGTTGTGCATGTAGCCGGTGTGCCACAGCTCACGCATCCCGGCATCCACGAGCGGGATGCCGGTCTCGCCCCGCTCCCACGCCTGCAGGTGCGATGGCCGCAGGCGGGGCCACGGGAAGGCGTCGAATTCGCTCCGGAGGTTCTTCGTCGCGAGGTCGGGGAAGTGGAAGAGCGTGTGCCAGGCGAACTCGCGCCAGCCGAGTTCGGAGAGGAAACCTGCGGCGCCCTCGGTCTCGACCGCCTCGTGCCACACCGTGAAGGGGCTGAGCTCGCCCCATCGCAGCCGGGGGGAGAGCTGAGAGGTCGCGCCCGCGGACGGCTCGTCACGGGCGCGGTCGTACGAGCCCAGATCCTCGCGGAGAAAGGTCCGCAGTCGCGCACGAGCGGCCTGCTCGCCCGGCTCCCAGGTGTCGCGGAGTCCTCCGGCCCAGTCGGGACTCGTCGGCAGCAGCTGCCAGTCGTCCAGATCGTCGGATGCCGGCGGTCGACCGACCCCGTCGAGACTCCGGGGCGCCGGAAGCGGAGCGCGGGGAGCGGGGAGCGCACGCGCCGCCCGCCAGAACGGCGTGAAGACGGAGAAGTGGGTGCCGCTCCCGGTCTTGACGGTCCACGGCTCATGGAGCAGCGACCCGGCGAAGGAGGCGACCTCGATGCCGTCCTCGCGCAGCGACGACTTCAGGTCGGCGTCGATCTCCCGTTCGGGGCCGCTGTAACGGCGGTTCCAGTACACCGCGGAGGCGCCGATGTCGTCGACGACTCCCCGGACCACGTCGCGCGCCGCCCCGCGGCGGAGGATCAGCTGTGCGCCGAGGTCGGCTATGTGGTCGCGGAGCGAGACCAGCGAGTGATGCAGCCACCAGCGTGCCGCCCCGCCCAGCGGGCGGATGCCGTCCGACTCCTCGTCGAGGACGTACAGGACGACGAGCGGCTCACCCCTGTCGATCGCGGCACGCAGTGCCGGGTTGTCGGCGACGCGCAGATCGTCGCGCAGCCAGACGAGCGAGGGGGAGGACATGGCCCTATTGTCTTACCGCTCGCGCCGGGATGAGCGGTGCAGCCCCCGACCTCGACGCCGCGCTGCCTGCACTGTATGCTTCGGCTCGCTCGTCGACCACAGCGCCCACGACACGAGGACCGGCTGCAGGAAGAGTCGACCGAAACGACGGCGGTCGGTGTCGAGCCCCGGAGCCGAGCGGCCCGTCCGCCACTGGTGAACATTGCCGGGGAAGACCGCGACGAAGAACGCCGCGGTCGCGATCCCCAGGCGGCGGCGCTCTCGGGGCAGAGCCATCAGTGCGGCGCCGAGTCCCACCTCGACCGCGCCGGACGCCACGACGATCGCATCCTTGTCGAGGCGGGTGAGGCGCGTCGCCCAGTCCGGCACGACGATGCGGAACCCGCGGGTGCTCACGAAGTGCATCACCCCGGCCGCCGCGAGCAGGAGGGCGAGCGACCAGCGTGCGACGTCTTTGAGCATGCGCCCACGCTACCGTGGCGGTATGACCGTGCTCCGCATCAGCATCCTCTTCGTGCTCGCCGCCGCTGCGGAGATCGGCGGGGCATGGCTCATCTGGCAGTCCGTCAAGGAGGACCGGGGGTGGATGTTCGCCGTCCTCGGGGTGATGGCGCTCGGCGCGTACGGCTTTCTCGCCGCGTTGCAGCCGGATGCGAACTTCGGACGGGTGCTGGCGACGTACGGCGGCGTGTTCATCGCCGGCTCGCTGGCGTGGGGGATCATCGTCGACGGCTTCAAGCCGACCCTGTGGGACTGGATCGGGTCAGCCGTCGCGCTCGTCGGCGCCGCGATCATCATCCTCGCCCCGGCCGCCTCCTCTGCCGACGCGCAGGGGGCGCTGTAGCGGTCGGCGGGCACCGGCCATGCGAGTAGCCTAGATCGAGACCCAGATGGAGTGTTCCGTGCCTGAAGATGCCCAGCCGAAAGACGGCTTCGCCCTGTTCTCCGACCGTTCCGTCGTCGCGATGCGCGTCAATGGGGTCCTCAAGGACCTCGCTGCCACCGTGACCGACGCCGACGAGGTCGAGGCGGTCACGATCGACAGCCCCGACGGGCTCGACATCCTGCGCCACTCCACCGCACACGTCCTGGCGCAGGCCGTGCAGCGCATCAACCCCCAGGCGAACCTGGGCATCGGTCCTCCGGTCACCGACGGCTTCTACTACGACTTCGGCGTGGACGAGCCCTTCACGCCCGAAGACCTGAAGGCCATCACGAAGGAGATGCAGCGCATCGTCCGTGAGGGGCAGCGCTTCGTGCGCCGGGTCGTCACCGATGAGGAGGCGCGCGCCGAGGTCGTCGACGAGCCGTTCAAGCTCGAGCTCATCGGACTCAAGGGCGGCAAGGAGGCCGCCGAGGGCGCCTCCGTCGAGGTCGGCGAGGGCGAGCTCACGATCTACGACAACACCACTCGCGACGGCGAGGTGGTCTGGAAGGACCTCTGCCGCGGACCCCACCTGCCCAACACGCGCATGATCGGCAACGGCTGGGATCTGACGCGCATCGCCGCGGCGTACTGGCGAGGCAGCGAGAAGAACCCGCAGCTGCAGCGCATCTACGGCACGGCCTGGCCGTCGAAGGACGAGCTGCGTGCCTACAAGGAGCGCCTCGCCGAGGCGGAGCGTCGCGATCACCGCAAGCTCGGCAGCGAGATGGACCTGTTCTCGTTCCCCGACGAGATCGGCTCGGGACTCGCGGTCTTCCACCCGAAGGGCGGGATCATCCGCTACGAGATCGAGGAGAACCTCCGCAAGCACCTGCTGCGCAACGGCTACGACCTCGTCAACAGCCCGCACATCACGAAGAAGGACCTCTTCATGACGTCGGGGCACCTGCAGACCTACGCCGACGGCATGTTCCCGCCGATGCACCTCGACGAGGCGGTCGACGACGAGGGCAACGTCACGCGCCAGGGCCAGGACTATTACCTGAAGCCCATGAACTGCCCGTTCCACAACCTCATCTATCGCTCGCGCGGGCGCTCGTATCGCGAGCTGCCGCTCCGCCTCGCCGAGTTCGGCACCGTTTACCGGTACGAGAAGAGCGGAACGCTGTCGGGTCTCACCCGCGTCCGCGGCCTGACGCAGGACGACGCGCACATCTACGTCGCCCAGGATCAGGTCAAGGAGGAGCTCACCACCAACCTGAACCTCGTGCTCGACCTGCTGCGCGACTACGGGCTCAACGACTTCTACCTCGAGCTCTCGACCAACGAGGAGGGGAACCCCAAGTTCCTCGGTGAGCCCGAACAATGGTCGACGGCGATCGACACTCTGCGCGAGGTCGCGGTCGAATCCGGACTCGAGCTCGTCGCCGATCCCGGGGGAGCGGCGTTCTACGGTCCGAAGATCTCGGTGCAGGCCCGCGACGCGATCGGCCGCACGTGGCAGATGTCGACGATCCAGCTCGACTTCAATCAGCCCGAGCGCTTCGAGCTCGAGTACACCGGATCCGACGGACAGAAGCACCGCCCGGTCATGATCCACCGCGCGCTTCTCGGTTCGGTCGAGCGCTTCTTCGCGATCCTCCTCGAGCACTATGCGGGCGACTTCCCGCTGTGGCTGGCCCCGAGCCAGGTCGTCGGCGTCCCGGTCGCGGAGCAGTACGGCGAATATCTCGACGACGTGATCGGGCAGCTCCGCGCCGCTGGGGTTCGCGCGGACGTCGACCACTCCGACGACCGGATGCAGAAGAAGATCCGCAACCACACCACAGCCAAGGTCCCGGTCATCCTCATCGTCGGCGAGCAGGACCGCGCAGCCGGCACCGTGTCGTTCCGCTTCCGCGACGGCACGCAGGAGAACGGCGTGCCGGTGGCGGATGCCGTTCGCCGCATCCGTTCCGCGATCGAGACCCACGCCCTCGTGCTGAAGGCCGGAGACCTGGCGTGACCGACGAGCGCTCCTCCGTCGAGGACGCCGGTCTGCTGGCCGGCGTCCCCGACGAGTTCCAGCGGCTGTGGACCCCGCACCGGATGGCATACATCCAGGCGGGTCCGGAGCCCCTGCGCGAGGAGTGCCCGTTCTGCGAGGCGCCGAAGTACCCGGATGCCGAGCGGCTGATCGTCGCGCGCGGCGAGACCGCCTACGTCCTGCTGAACCTGTTCCCGTACAACTCCGGCCACCTGCTGGTGTGCCCGTATCGGCACATCGCCACGTACGATCAGGCCACGCCTGAGGAGGTGGCAGAGATCGGCGAGATGACGCAGATCGCCATGCGCGTCCTGCGTGAGGTCTCGCGGTGCGACGGGTTCAACCTCGGCATGAACCAGGGCGCCGTCGCAGGCGCGGGTGTCGACGCGCACCTGCACCAGCACGTCGTCCCCCGCTGGAAGTCCGACGCCAACTTCTTCCCGATCATCGCCAAGACGAAGGCGCTGCCGCAGTTGCTCGGCGAGGTGCGCGAGGCGGTCTCCGCCGCCTGGCCCACCGTCTCACCGGGTCGTTGAGCCAGCCCCGGACCCCGGGTAGTTGAGCGACACTTCGACGCGCTTCGCCCGCTCAGTGCGGGTCTTCGCGAGACGAAGAGCGCCGCGCCTCAGCGCACCTGTCGGGCCGCGAACTGCATCCGCGGGTTCGCGTAGAACTCCTGCGCTTCGATGAGCTGCAGCTCCCGCTCGCCGGACTCGAGGGTGAGGCTCAGCAGGTCGAACACGCTCGACGCGGTGCGCTCGAGCGCGAGCTTCGCGTCGCCGGTCTCGACGTAGTGCGCGGTGAAGAGCGCCGCCGTCACGTCACCGGATCCGTTGGCCTTCATCGGCAGGCGCGGCGTCTGCACGAGCCAGGCGCCCTTGGCATCGGCCACCAGCATCTCGATGGTGCCCTCCTCGCGGTCGGGACGCTCGACGCTGGTGACGAGAACCGTGCTCGGTCCCATCGCCATCGCGAGGTCGACCGACGCCAGCGTCGACTCGAGCGTGTCGGGCTCCGTCTCGGTGAGGAAGCCGAGCTCGAACTGATTGGGGGTGATGATGTCGGCCACCGGCACGACCTTCTCGCGCAGCAGGACGGGGATCGCCGGGGCGACGAAGCATCCCGACTTGGCGTTGCCCATCACGGGGTCGCACGCGTAGACGGCATCCGGGTTCGCCGCCTTCACGCGCGAGACGGCGTCGATGATCACGTCGCCGATGCCCTCGCCGCCCTGGTAGCCGCTGAGGACGGCGTCGATCTCGCCGAAGACGCCGCGCTCCTCGATGCCGGTGATGACCTCGCGGACGTCGTCGGGGGAGATGAGCGGTCCGCGCCACGCGCCGTAGCCGGTGTGGTTCGAGAAGTTCACGGTATAGACGGGCAGCACCTCGACGCCGATGCGCTGCAGCGGGAACACGGCGGCGGAGTTGCCGACGTGTCCATAGGCGACGGCGGACTGGATGGAGAGGACCTTCATTCCTCAATCCTTTCGTGAGCGGCGGGCCGGTGCCCGCGGGGGTCGGTCATCGGGTCGCCGCGACGAGGTCCGCGACGAGAGTCTCTGCATCCTCGTCGGACAGGTCGTGCACGGTGAGACGCAGGTGCTGCGAGGGTTCGGCGCGGTCGTCGAGAGCGAACTCGTCGCCCGTGCGTGCGAGCCAGCCGCGGCGCATCAGGCGCTCGGCGACGGCGCGGGCCGGTTTCGGGAGCCGCACCCAGAGGCTCAGGCCGTCCGTCGACGGGGAGTCGAGTCCCGCGGCGCGGAGGCGGGCGGCGAACGACTCGTTGCGGGCGGCGTAGTGCTCCCGAGCCGTGGTGATGCGGGCGACGGCATCGGGGTTGGTCAGCTGCGCCAGCGTGAGCCGCTGCAGGAGGTGGCTGACCCAGGTCGTGCCGGGGCTGAGCCGCATGGCGAGGCGCTCGGCCGTGGTGGGGTCGGTCGCGGCGATGGCGAGGCACATATCGGGGCCGAGGAACTTCGACACCGACCGCACGAGCGCGAAGCGTCGATGCTCGGGACCGATCAGGCTCTCGTACTCCCGTTGCGACAGCATCGAGAAGTGATCGTCCTCGATGAGCAGCACGTAGGGGTGGTCGGCGAGCACGGCGCGCAGGTCGGCGGCGCGTCGAGCGGAGAGACTCGCGCCCGTCGGGTTCTGCGCCCGCGGGGTGCAGATGACGGCGCGCACCCCGGCGTCCAGCGCCGCGCGGAGGCCCTCGACCGTCATGCCCTCATCGTCGACCGGGACGGGGACCGCTCGATATCCGCCGAGGCGGACCGTGTGGATGCTGGCGAGGAAGCACGGGTCCTCCAGGGCTACCGCGTCGTCGCGCATGAGCGCCTGGGCGAGGAGTCGCTCGACGGCGTCGACCGCACCGCTCGTGACCGTGATGCGGAAGTCGGTCTCCCCGAGGTCGGTCGCGATCCATTCGCGCGCCCAGGCCTCCAGGCCGCGGTCGATCACAGGCTCGCCGTACAGCACGGGGCGACCGGCGACCGTGGCGAGCGCGGCCGACGGGTCGGGGATGAGACGCGGATCCGGGTTGCCGGTGCCGACGTCGCGGAGCACGGTGTCGGCGGCGAAGCCCTCCTGTGCGACGGATTCGTGACCCGCGATCACAGTGCCGGCGCGTCCGCGCGAGATGACGAGACCGGCCTGGGCGAGCTGACGATACGCCGCGACCGCGGTGTTGCGGTTCACGCCGAGCATCGCGGCGAGCTCTCGTACCGGGGGGAGCGGGCTGCCGGCGCCGAGCACGCCGCGGTCGCGCAGGTCGCGCACGCTGTCAGCGATGTCGGCCGCCGTGGTTCCGCTGATCTGTTCCGTCATGTCTCCTCAGGTCGATTCTAGGTCGTCGGGGACAGTGCTATCGTTTGGCCTAGATCAAACCTCGACAGGAGTCAGTCATGGCCGAACAGACCACCACCGGATCCTCGCGCGTCAAGCGCGGCCTCGCCGAGATGCTGAAGGGCGGCGTCATCATGGACGTCGTCACCGCCGAGCAGGCGAAGATCGCGGAGGATGCCGGAGCCGTCGCCGTCATGGCGCTGGAGCGCGTCCCCGCCGACATCCGGGCCCAGGGCGGCGTCTCGCGCATGAGCGACCCCGACATGATCGACAGCATCATCGACGCCGTCTCGATCCCCGTGATGGCGAAGGCGCGCATCGGCCACTTCGTCGAGGCGCAGGTGCTGCAGGAGCTCGGCGTCGACTACATCGACGAGTCCGAGGTGCTGTCCCCTGCGGACTACGTCAACCACATCGACAAGTTCGGCTTCACCGTGCCGTTCGTCTGCGGGGCCACGAACCTCGGCGAAGCACTGCGCCGCATCAACGAGGGTGCGGCGATGATCCGGTCGAAGGGCGAGGCCGGCACCGGCGACGTCTCCGAGGCCATGAAGCACATCCGGAAGATCCGCGGCGAGATCGCCGCGTTGACGGCCCTGCCGAAGGACGAGCTCTTCGTCGCCGCGAAGGAGCTCCAGGCGCCGTACGAGCTCGTCGCCGAGATCGCCGAGACCGGGAAGCTCCCGGTGGTGCTGTTCGTGGCGGGTGGCGTCGCCACTCCCGCGGACGCCGCCATGATGATGCAGCTCGGCGCCGACGGCGTGTTCGTGGGGTCGGGCATCTTCAAGTCGGGCAACCCGGCTGAGCGCGCCAAGGCCATCGTCAAGGCGACGACCTTCTACGACGACGCGAAGGTGATCGCCGAGGTGTCGCGCGGTCTCGGCGAGGCCATGGTCGGGATCAACGTCTCCGACCTCCCCGCGCCGCACCGTCTCGCCGAGCGTGGCTGGTAACCCTCGGGTCGGAGTCCTGGCCCTGCAGGGCGACGTGCGCGAGCACGCCGCCCTGCTCGCCGGGCGGGGCGCCGAGGTCTCGCTCGTGCGGCGCGCCGAGGAGCTCGCCCAGGTCGACGGTCTGGTGATCCCTGGTGGCGAGTCCAGCGTGATCGACAAGCTGTCCCGCGCGTTCGGGGTCGCCGAGCCGATCCGGGCGGCCATCTCCTCCGGACTCCCGGTGTACGGCACGTGCGCGGGCCTGATCCTCCTGGCCGATGAGATCCTCGACGGCATCGACGGTCAGCAGTCCTTCGGCGGACTCGACGTCGCCGTGCGTCGAAACGCGTTCGGGCGTCAGACCGAGTCGTTCGAGACGGAGATCGACGTGCCGACCCTCGGGGATCCGCCGGTGCGCGCGACCTTCATCCGTGCGCCGATCGTGGAACGCGTCGGCCCCGGCGTCGACGTCCTCGCGACGCTTCCCGACGGGAGGATCGTCGCCGTGGAGCAGGGGTCGATCCTCGGGACCAGCTTCCACCCCGAGGTCGACGGCGAGCTCCGCTTCCACGACCGGTTCCTCGCCCTCGCGATCGCTCGGAGTGCCCACCGCACCTAGGCGACGACGAGAGCGCGGATCGCGGCGACCGTCCGTCTCACGTCGCCGTCGGTGGTCACCCACGACGACATCGAGCACCGCAGCGTCGCGCGCC
Source organism: Microbacterium sp. CR_7 (assembly GCF_041954755.1). Classification (NCBI taxonomy): domain Bacteria; kingdom Bacillati; phylum Actinomycetota; class Actinomycetes; order Micrococcales; family Microbacteriaceae; genus Microbacterium; species Microbacterium sp. CR_7. The sequence goes on along the minus strand of NZ_JAVAYF010000001.1, from coordinate 665,300 downwards.
CCCGCCATTGCGCCCCTGTCACGGCGGCCGTGCCGTCGAGGAGGATGGCCTCGCCGAGCGCGCGGGTGGCGTCGTCGGTCTCGAGCCGGAACATCACCTGGGTGTACCCGACGTCGTTGACGACCGTCACACTCGGGATCGATGCGAGACCGGCTGCCATCGCGACCGCATTCGCGTGCAGACGGTCGACGAGATCGGCGACGCCCTCACTGCCGAGACTCCGCAGAGCGGCCCACGCGGGAACGCCGCGCGCGCGTCGGGAGAGCTCAGGCGTCACATCCCATGGGTCGAGGCTCGTGTACATGAGGTAGTCGCCGCCCGTGCGGAACGCGGCGATCGAGTCGGCGGGGTCGCGCACGATCGCCATCCCGCAGTCGTACGGGACGTTCAGGGTCTTGTGGGCGTCCGTCGCCCAGGAATCGGCATCCTGCATCCCCGCGGTGAGCGCCTGCAGACGCGGCGACGCAGCAGCCCAGAGCCCGAAGGCGCCGTCGACGTGCACCCACGCGCCATGACGACGCGCGATCGGGATCAGCGCCTCGAAGTCGTCGAAGGCCCCGGTGTGCACCTCGCCCGCCTGCAGGCAGACGATCGCCGGTCCCTGTGCGCGATCGAGCGTCTCGTCCAGATCCTCCGGCCGCATCCGCCCCTGCTCGTCGGCCTCGATGACCGTGATGCCGGCGAGGCCTATGCCGAGAAACCGTGCGGCGCGATCGATCGAGCCGTGCCGGTCCGCACCGACCACGAACCGCACGGGCGGCGAGTTCGCGAGGCCGAGCTCGGCGAGATCCCAGCCGATCCGTGCAAGCACGGCGTGACGGGCCGTCGCCAGGCAGGTGAAGTTCGCCATCTGACCGCCTGTCACGAACCCCACACTCGCCGTGCGGGGGAGATCGAACAGCTCCAGCATCCACTGTCCGGCGACACGCTCGATCGCGACCGTCGCCGGCGTGAGGGTCGAGGACCCGGAGTTCTGGTCCCACGCCGAGACCAGCCAGTCCGCGGCCAGTGCCGCGGGATGCGTCGCGCCGATGACGAACCCGAAGAACCGGCCGCCGGGGATCGCGACGAGGCCGGGGTCGGCTCGCGTCGCCAGCTCCTCGACGACGGATGCCGCGTCCGCGCCGTGCTCGGGCAGCGGACCGCCGAAGGCGTCGAGCATCGTCGCGAGATCGGCGCGCGGCCAGACCGGCCGCTCCGTCACTCCGTCGAGGAACCCCGTCGCGCGTCGGTGCGCGATGTCGAGAGCGCGACTGCGATCGTCGCCGTCTGACTCACCCATGTGTCAGGACTACACCCGTCGACGCCGCCCCGCCAGACCCTTCGATGAGCGACCGGCGGGTCAGGGGGCCGCGGGCTCGCGGCGCCGTTCGATAGACTGGACGACGCCCAGGCCCAGCGCCCGGGCGGATACGACGAGCGGAGAGTTATGTCCGGGCATTCCAAGTGGGCCACGACCAAGCACAAGAAGGCCGTCATCGACGCGCGCCGTGCCAAGTCGTGGGCGAAGCTCATCAAGAACATCGAGGTCGCCGCCAAGCTCGGCGGTCCCGACCTCGCCGGCAACCCGACGCTGTTCGACGCGGTGCAGAAGGCCAAGAAGACGTCCGTCCCGAAGGACAACATCGACCGCGCGGTGAAGCGCGGCGCGGGCATCGGCGGCGAGGCCGTCGAGTACACCTCGATCATGTACGAAGGCTACGGACCGAACGGCGTGGCCCTCATGATCGAGTGTCTGACCGACAACAAGAACCGCGCGGCAGCCGAGGTGCGCACAGCGCTCAGCCGCAACGGCGGCACTCTGGCGGATCCCGGCAGCGTCGCCTACAACTTCAGCCGCAAGGGCGTCATCGTCGTGGGGTCCGAGGGCACGACCGAGGACGATGTGATGATGGCGGCCCTCGAGGCGGGCGCCGAGGAGATCGAGCCTCGCGCTGAAGGCTTCGAGATCGTCACCGAGGCGACCGACCTCGTCACCGTGCGTTCGGCTCTGCAGGAAGCCGGCATCGACTACGAGTCGGCGGACGTGGAGTTCGTCCCGAACCTCAAGGTCGAGATCGACGCCGACACCGCTCGCAAGGTGTTCCGCCTCATCGACGCGCTCGAGGACAGCGAGGACGTGCAGAACGTCTTCACGAACCTCGACCTCACCCCCGAGGTTCAGGCCGAGCTCGAGAACGACGAGGACTAGGCGCGCCGGAGCCGGGTCCGACGAGGAGCGGCATAGCCTGGGGGAGTGACCTCTTCGCTGCGCGTCCTCGGCATCGATCCCGGCCTCACCCGCTGCGGTATCGGCGTCGTCGACGTCGATCGCGCCCGCCGCGGGACGCTCGTGCACGTCGGGGTCATCCGATCGTCCCCTGACGCACCGATCGGCGAGCGACTGGCGGCGGTCGCCGCAGGCATCCGCGAGGTGCTCGCGGCGCATCGACCGGACGCGGTGGCCGTCGAGCGCGTCTTCGCGCAGCAGAACACCCACACGGTGATGGGCACGGCCCAGGCGAGCGGTGTCGCTCTGCTGCTCGCCGCCGAGGCCGGTCTTCCCGCCGCCACGCACACCCCGAGCGAGGTCAAGGCGGCGGTGACCGGATACGGCTCCGCCGACAAGAAGCAGGTGCAGGCCATGATCGCCCGCATCCTGCGCCTCGACGCGCCTCCGCAGCCGGCCGACGCGGCCGATGCTCTCGCGATCGCGCTGTGCCACGCGTGGCGCCGCGGCGCGGCGTCCGCTCCGGGCGGTGAGGCGCTCACGCCGGCCCAGCGGGCGTGGGCGGATGCCGAGCGTGTCGCTCGAACATACGTACGATCCCGCGTCTAGGCTGGGCAGATGATCTCCTCCCTGCACGGAACCGTGCTGTACACGTCGTCCGATCACGTCGTCGTCGACGTCGGGGGCGTCGGCTTCTCGGTGGCGGTGCCCGCCGATGTCGCGCACACGGCGACCGTGGGGGAGCGGCTGCGACTGCACACGAGCCTGATCGTCCGCGAGGACGCGCTCTCCCTGTACGGATTCGCGGAGCGCGACGAGCTCGAGATCTTCGGCCTGCTCATCAGCGTCACCGGCGTCGGACCGAAGTCCGCGCTGGGCGTGCTGTCGCACCTGACGGTCGATCAGATCGCCGAGGCCGTGACGGCGGAAGACGACGCCCCTTTCCGACGCGTCTCGGGCATCGGTCCGAAGACCGCCAAGCTCATCGTCGTGCAGCTCGCCGGCAAGGTGCACCCCACCGGTCCCGCATCGAAGCCCGCGGCAGGGACGGGATCGGATGTCGTCGCCCAGGTCACCGCCGCGCTCGTCGGACTCGGGTGGTCGGAGAAGGTGGCGGCCGAGGCCGCAGCGCAGACGGCAGAGGAGGCGTCGGAGGCCGAACGCTCCGCCGTCGCCCCTCTGTTGCGGCGCACGCTCGCGCTGTTGGGGCCGGCGCGTGTCTGACGCGAGGGACGCGGCGGAGCCGGTCGACGAGACCGAGCTCGCGATCGAGGGAGCGCTGAGACCGACCAGCCTCGGCGACTTCGTCGGGCAGCAGAAGGTCAGGGGACAGCTGCAGCTCCTGCTGGATGCAGCCCGCATCCAGAGTCGCCCGCCCGACCACATCCTCCTCGCCGGCCCTCCCGGCCTCGGCAAGACGACACTGGCGATGATCGTGGCGCACGAGAGCGAGAGGCCGCTGCGTCTCTCCAGCGGCCCGGCGATCCAGCACGCGGGCGACCTCGCAGCGCTCCTGTCGAGCCTCGTTCCCGGCGAAGTCCTCTTCATCGACGAGATCCACCGCATGGCGCGCTCCGCGGAGGAGATGCTGTACCTCGCGATGGAGGACTTCCGGATAGACATCATGGTCGGCAAGGGCGCCGGCGCCACGAGCATCCCCCTCGACCTCGCACCGTTCACCCTCGTGGGCGCCACGACGAGGTCGGGACTGCTGCCGAACCCGCTGCGCGACCGCTTCGGCTTCACGGGCCACCTCGAGTTCTACGACGACTCCGAGCTGGAGCAGGTCATCGCGCGGTCGGCTCTGGTGCTCGGCGTCGATCTGCCCGGTGACTCGCTCGCCGAGATCGCACGCCGCTCACGCGGCACCCCCCGCATCGCGAACCGGCTGCTGCGCCGCGTGCGCGACTACGCGCTCGTCCACGGGGGAGGCGCGGCATCCCTCGCCGATGTGCGCGCCGCGCTGGAGCTCTACGACGTCGACCCCATCGGGCTCGACCGTCTCGACCGTGCCGTGCTCGAGACTCTGGTGCGGCGCTTCCGCGGAGGCCCGGTCGGACTCAGCACCCTCGCCGTCGCGGTCGGCGAGGAAGCCGAGACCGTCGAGAGCGTCGTCGAGCCCTATCTCGTGCGGATAGGCTTCCTCGGTCGAACGCCTCGCGGGCGTGTGGCGATGCCGGAGGCGTACACGCACCTCGGCGTCGCACACCCGGACGGGGTGCTTCGCCTCGATGACCTATAATCGCTGAAGACTTCCCCCGATAGACCTGTGCGCCCATGGCTGGTGCGTGCACCTGAGAAAGGCGCTAGCCCTCATGCCCATGGAAATCCTCCTCTTCGGCCTTCTCGCCGTTCTCGTCGTCTTCATGTTCGTGAACGGCCGTCGCCGTCAGAAGCAGATGAAGGCGGAGCAGGAGGAGAAGGCGGCCAAGACCGTCCCCGGCGTGAAGGTGCTCCTCCAGGGCGGCATCTACGGCACGATCGTGGCCTACGACCACGACGACCTCGACTCTCCGGCCCTCGTCGAGATCGCACCCGGCACGGTCATCGAGGTGCACAGCCAGGCCATCCTCCGCATCGTCGAGCCGAAGGATCTGACCGACGGCGTCGAGATCGTCGACGGGGAAACCCCGGTCGTCGTCGAGGAGACCCCCGTCGTCGATGACGCTCCGGTCGTCGAGACGCCCGAGGAGACGCGCCGTCGTCTCGAGCGGGACGCCGACGACAAGTAACACCCGCTCGCAGTACTCGGCACTCCGGCATCTCAGAAAGCTGATCACACGTGGCCACTTCCTCCCCGGTCCGTCACGCCTGGCGGGTCCTCCTCGGACTGCTCCTGGTGACGGGCGTCCTGTTCGGCATCAACGCGATCGGCGTCTACGGGTTCCAGAAGAGCTCCTGGACCCCTGAGCTCGCGCTCGACCTCCAGGGCGGAACCCAGATCATCCTGAGTGCCGAGACCGAGGACGGAGCTGCGCCGTCGTCGGAGCAGCTCGACCAGGCCGCGGCGATCATCCGGCAGCGTGTCGATGCCTCCGGCGTCGCCGAGGCCGACATCACGACCGAGGGCGGCCGCAACATCGTGGTGCAGATCCCCGGCGCGGCAGACGACCAGACGCGTGAGCGCATCCAGTCGAGTGCGCAGCTGCAGTTCCGACCCGTCCTCGCGACGACCGCAGGGACGAACACCTTCATCGGCGAGGACGGCAACGAGACCCCGTATCCGACCCCCGACGACTCGCTCAGCGACACCCCCACGGCCCAGCCGACCGACCCGAGCGACCTGTCCTGGGTGAGCGAGAAGCTGGCCGCGGAGTTCCAGGCGTACGACTGCTCTGACCCGGAGAACGATCCGTCGCGCGAGCCGGCCGATCAGCCGCTCATCGCGTGCGACCCGACAGGCCAGGCGAAGTACATCCTCGGCCCGACCGAGCTCACCGGGCAGGCGATCACGGATGCGACGGCCGGTCGCGACCCGCGCTCCGGCGCGTGGATCGTGCAGCTGACGATGAACGCCGACGGCACCGAGGCGTTCGGCAAGGTGAGCACGCGTCTCAACCAGAACCGCATCGCCAACCTCTCGCCGCGCGACCAGTTCGCGTTCGTGCTCGACGGCTCCGTGATCAGTGCCCCCGTCATGAACGGTCAGATCCTCGACGGTCGGCCGAGCATCTCGGGAAGCTTCACGCAGGAGACCGCGACCACGCTCGCCGACCAGCTCAAGTTCGGCGCGCTGCCGCTCAGCTTCGAGGTACAGAGCTCCGACACCGTGTCCGCGACGCTCGGCACGCAGCAGCTGCAGATCGGTCTGATCGCCGGACTCATCGGTCTCGCTCTCGTCGCCCTCTACTCGCTGTTCTCCTATCGTGCCCTCGGCACGGTGATAATCGCGTCGATCGCGGTCATGGCGGTCCTGACGTACATCGTCATCTGCATCCTGGCCTGGCGGCTCGGATTCCGGCTCTCGCTCGCCGGTGTCGCGGGTCTGATCGTGTCGATCGGATTCACCGCCGACTCGTTCATCGTCTACTTCGAACGCATCCGAGATGAGCTCCGCGACGGCAAGTCGATCACCGCGGCCGTCGAAGACGGGTGGGGTCGAGCGAAGCGCACGATCTACATCTCCAAGTCGATCAACGTCCTCGCGGCCGTGGTGCTCTACATCCTCGCCGACGCCACCGTGAAGGGATTCGCCTTCACGCTCGGTCTCACGACCGTCATCGACGTGCTGATCTTCGTCATCTTCACGCACCCGGTGATGCAGATCCTCGCGCGCACGAAGTTCTTCGGGGGCGGCCACAAGCTGTCCGGACTCGACCCCGAATCCCTCGGCGCCGTGTACCGCAGCCGCTCGCAGTTCCGCGAGGTCGCGGCGACCTCGACCGGTCGCAACGCCCGGAACGCGCGGTCTCGCGGAGAGGCCGACCGCCGTCAGACCATCGCAGAGCGCAAGCGCGCCGAAGCACTCGCCGGTGAGAAACGCACCAGCAGCGGAAGTGAGGGGGACGCGTGATGGCTTCCATGAACGAGTTCGGAAACAACCTCTACACGGGCAAGACGTCATTCCCCTTCGTCGGCAAGCGTCGCCTGTGGTTCATCATCGCGATCGCACTCGTCGTCGGCTCGGCGCTCGTTCCGCTGATCCGCCCGATCCAGTTCTCGATCGAGTTCACCGGCGGATCCCAGTTCACGGTGCAGGCTCCCGACACGACCGACCAGCAGACCGCGACGGACGCCGTGCAGTCCGTCGTCCCGGAGGCCGCCACCAAGGTCGTCGTCGTCAACGGCTCCGACATCCGCGTCCAGACCGACCAGATGAGCGCGGCCGAGACCCAGCAGGTCTCCGCGGCGCTGGCCGAGGCCTACAAGGTCGACGGCGATGCCGTCACCTCATCCTTCATCGGCCCTGCCTGGGGTGAGAACGTCACCAAGCAGTCGCTCTGGGGCCTCGCGATCTTCCTCGCGCTGACCTTCCTCATCCTCGCGATCTACTTCCGCACCTGGAAGATGTCGGCGGCAGCCATTCTCGGCCTGCTCGACGTGCTCGTCATCACGGTCGGGGTCTACGCACTGGCCGGCTTCGAGATCTCACCGGCCGCCGTGATCGGCTTCCTGACGATCCTCGCGTACTCGCTGTACGACACCACGGTCGTCTTCGACAAGATCCGCGAGAACACGACCGAGGACGGGGAGAAGTCCGCTCGGCTCTTCGGCGAATCGGTCAACCTCGCTGTCAACCAGACGCTCGTCCGGTCGATCAACACGTCCGTCGTGGCAGCCCTGCCCGTCGGCGCGATCCTCTTCATCGGCTCGTTCTGGCTCGGCGCAGAGACGCTCACCGACATCTCGCTGTCGATCTTCGTCGGCATCCTGGTCGCGACCTATTCGACGCTCTTCGTCGCCGCACCCCTCTACTCGCTCTTCCGCGAGAACGAGCCGCAGATCAAGGCTCGTGACGCCCGGGTGCGCGAGTCGCGCGAGCGCGCGGCCGTCGAGGTCTGATCGTCCCGCTCAGCGGGGCCGCACCCCGCTGAGCACGCGTAAGCTGTTCTGATTGGGGAGGTGAGCGGATGGCGGAACCGCAGACGACGTCGCAGGGATCGAGCCTGAGGCGACTGGTTCCCCGCATCTTCTCCCGCGCGCCCCGGGTCAACGACCTCGACAACCTGATCCGCACGGTCAGGGCGAATCATCCCAAGGGCGACCTCGCGGTCATCGAGCGGGCCTACGCGGTCGCCAAGGAGAAGCACGAGGGCCAGAAGCGGCAGAGCGGCGAGCCGTACATCACGCACCCGCTCGCCGTCGCGCAGATCCTCGGCGAGATGGGTCTCGGACCGCGAGCGATCGCGGCTGCCCTGTTGCACGACACGGTGGAGGACACGGGCTATGCGCTGACCGACCTCACCGCCGAGTTCGGCGACGAGGTCGCGATGCTCGTCGACGGGGTAACGAAGCTCGACAAGGTCAAGTACGGCGAGAGCGCGCAGGCCGAGACGGTCCGCAAGATGATCGTCGCGATGTCGAAGGACATCCGGGTCCTCCTCATCAAGCTCGCCGACCGTCTGCACAACGCCCGCACCTGGGGTTTCGTACCGCCGGAGAAGGCCGCGAAGAAGGCCAAGGAGACGCTCGAGATCTACGCCCCGCTGGCGAATCGACTCGGCATCCAGGCGATCAAGTCAGAGCTGGAGGACCTGTCCTTCGCTGTACTGCACCCGAAGATCTACAACGAGATCCACAACCTCATCGCGCAGCGCACCCCGCAGCGCGAGAAGTACCTCGGCCAGGTCGTCGAGGAGATCGACGAGGACCTGCGCGACCTCCGCATCCGCGGCAAGGTGGTCGGGCGTCCGAAGCAGCTCTACTCGGTGTACCAGAAGATGGTCGTGCGCGGTCGCGAGTTCGACGACATCTACGACCTCATCGGCATCCGCGTGCTCGTGTCCTCCGTGCGCGACTGCTATGCGGTCCTCGGGGCCATTCACGCGCGGTGGACGCCGCTGCCCGGGCGGTTCAAGGACTACATCGCGACTCCCAAGTTCAACCTGTACCAGTCGCTGCACACGACGGTGATCGGTCCCTCCGGTCGTACGGTCGAGATCCAGATCCGCACGCACGAGATGCACCAGCAGGCCGAGTACGGCGTCGCGGCGCACTGGATGTACAAGGAGCGGATGAACGGCGGCAAGGCCGAGGTCCGCGCGGCCGACCGCGACATGGCGTGGCTCGCCCACATCTCCGACTGGCAGGCCGAGACCGCCGACCCGGGGGAGTTCCTCGACTCGCTGCGCTTCGAGATCGGAGCGAAGGAGGTCTACGTCTTCACGCCGAAGGGTCGCGTCATCGGCCTGCCCGCAGGTGCCACCCCCGTCGACTTCGCCTACGCCGTCCACACCGAGATCGGGCACCGCACCATGGGGTCTAAGGTGAACGGGCGACTCGTGCCCCTCGAGTCGGAGCTCAAGAGCGGTGACGTGGTCGAGGTGTTCACGTCGAAGAACCCCGACGCGGGCCCCAGCCAGGACTGGCTCGGTTTCGTCAAGAGCACTCGCGCCCGGAACAAGATCCGCGGATGGTTCACGAAGGAGCGCCGCGAAGAGGCGATCGAGCAGGGCAAGGAGGCCATCGCCCGCGCGATGCGTCGACAGAACCTGCCGCTGCAGCGCCTCATGAACCAGGACTCGTTCGCCGAGGTGGCACACCAGCTGCACTACGAAGACGTTTCGGGCCTCTATGCCGCCGTCGGCGAGGGGCACGTCTCCACGCAGTCCGTGCTGGAGAAGGTCACCGCCCTCGTCGCGACCGACGACCCGGCGACGGGGCCGATCGATCTGCCTGGCACGATGCCGTCGCGCGAGCCGCGGGCAGGCGATTCGGGTGTGCTGGTGCGCGGTGCCGCCGACATCCTCGTGAAGCTCGCCAAGTGCTGCACCCCGGTCCCCGGAGACGACATCGTCGGGTTCGTGACGCGCGGCAGCGGCGTCTCGGTGCATCGCGCCGACTGCGTCAACGTCAAGGCGCTGTCGAGCGAGGAGGACCGCTTCGTCGACGTCTCCTGGGCCCCCACGACCAAGAGCGTGTTCCGCGTGCAGATCCAGGTGGAGGCGCTCGACCGCTCTGGACTCCTCTCGGACGTGACGCGCGTCCTCAGCGAGCACCACGTCAACATCCTCTCGGCCACGGTAAGCACGACCGATGAGCGTCTGGCCCTCAGCCGCTTCGTGTTCGAGATGGGCGACGCAGTTCATCTCGACCGGGTGCTGAACGCGGTCCGACGCATCGACGCGGTGTACGACGTGTACCGCGTCACCTCGTCCTGACGAGCGCGCGCTGCAGCGCGGCGCGCGCCACTCGGGCGCCGGGCATCCGATGCATGTCGTCGATCGCGGATGCGGCGTCTGCGAGCAGCTCGGGATGGGCGTCGGCGAGGAGCTCGATCCACGGGCGTCGCGTCGGGTCCCTGTGCAGACCGAGCGCCAGGTCGACCATGGTGCGGACCGCGGTCATGACGAGGATGCCGCCGAGCGGCACGATGTCACGGTCGGGAAGCGCGGTGTCGTGCAGAACGACTCGCGGCGGCAGATCGACGCGCAGTCGGCGAGGCACAGCGCGTCGCACGTGGTGACGGGCGGGAGGGCGGTCTCCCGCGCCGTGCACCCACGCTGCGGACGGGCCGCAGGCAGCGGTGTTCGCGGGGACGATTCCTGCGATGGCCGCGGCTCGGGCAGCGGGAGAGTCGACGAGGTCCGCGGGCACGTACCCCTCGCCGAGCTCGACGACGTGGCCATCGAGTCGGGCGGCCGACAGCTCGGGGAGGGTGAGACGGCCGCCCGGCAGATACAGGAGAGCGGGATGCATCACGCCAGTGTGGCGCAGCGCATCCCGCTCTTCCGTGCGTGCTGTCGGATCTGTGGAGAGATCAGCCGCCGAGAGCGCTGAGCCAGGCGCGACGTGCCTCGAGGGCTTCGGATGCCGCCTTGACGGCCTTCTTGTCGCCGGACTTCTCGGCGGCCGCGAGTTCGGACTCGAGCTTCTCGATCGCCTCGAGCAGCTGCGAGCTCATGTCGTTCGCGCGCGCCTTCGTCTCGGGGTTGTTCTTCTTCCAGTCGACGTCCTCGCGCGCCTTGAGTGCCTGCTCGATCACGCGGAGACGATCGTCGAGCGCCCGCTCCTTGTCGCGGGGGTAGATGCGGCCGACCTCGTCCCACTGACGCTGGATGCGGGTGAGGAGAGCGCGGGCACGCTTGATGTCACGCTCGTCCGCGACGGCCTTGGCCTCTTCGAGGAGCGCCTGGCGGGCTTCGATCTTCGGGGCGGAGTCGGCCTCCTCGGCCGCTGCCTGCTCGGCACGAGCGGCGTACAGCGCGTCGCCGGCGGCCTTGAATCGCGCCCAGAGCGCGTCGTCGGCCTTCCGCCCGGCACGCCCCGCGTTCTTCCACTCGTCCAGCAGGGTGCGGTACGCCGGGATGCCGTCGACGCCGCGCGGCGCGAGGGCCTCGGCGCGCTCGACGAGACGTGTCTTCGCGTCGCGGGCTGTCTTGTGCGCGTCGTCGAGCTCCGAGTAGAACGCACGACGCGCCTTGTCGACGGTCGAGCGGGCGTCGCGGAATCGCTTCCAGAGCTGCTGGGAGATGCCCTTGGACAGGCGCGGACCGGACTGCTGCTGAGCTTGCCACGTCTCGAACAGCTCGTTGAGCTCGGCGGTGACCTGCTTCCACTGCACCTTGGAGAGGTCTCGGGCGGCGATGGCCTCCGCGCGCTCGACGAGGGCTGTGCGCTCGGCGACGGCCTTCTCGACGAGCTCCTTCGCCTGCTGCGCCTCCTGCGCCGTGGCCTCGGACAGCGAGGACGTCAGCGCGGTGAGCCGGTCCCGAAGGCCCGCGAGGTCGCCGACCGCAGCGGCATCCGTCGCCTCCTCGATGAGATGGTTCGCCTGCTTGACGAGGTCCGCGGCCGAGGCGCCGCCGGCCTGGTGGCGCTGCTCGAGCGCGACGACCTTGAACGCGATGTCGTCGTACTTGCGCACGAAGTAGGCGAGAGCCTCGTCGGGCGTGCCGTCGGGGTACTGTCCGACGACGCGCCAGGTCTCGCCTTCGCGGACCTCCACCGTGCCGTCTTCGGAGACCCGTCCCCACTCGGCGGCGTCGGTCGACGGCGTCGGGATCGCGGCGGTGATCGGGGCGGCTGACGCCGGAGTCGGCAGCTTCCGCGGCATGGGCTTCGCCGGGGGAGCGGGAACGGGGGGAGTCGGCTTCGCGGGCTCGTTGGCAGACACGTGATTCTCCTTGCGCGGTCGTACCGCGGGAGGCGGAAAGGACGAGCCTCAGCCTAGTACGCGCGGCGTGCGAGCGCCCATCGCCGTCGCGCAGCCCTCCTCACTTCTCCGTTACCCAGTTGTGAGCAGAACGTTCGCTCGACGTAACAGGCCCCCGCAGATTCACGAAACACCCCGCGTCTAGCGTCGAGACAGTCAACGACAGGAGGGCCCGTGATCGTTCGGGATGATGCGTCGGCCGAGGTCGTCGTGGTCGGTGCAGGAATGGTGGCGCACCGTTTCGTGGAGAGCCTGCTGCGTGCGCCGGGCGCGACCCCACGGGTCACGCTGATCGGTGAGGAGCCGGCGCCACCCTACGATCGAGTGGCGCTGACGTCGTTCTTCGCGGGAGCATCGCCCGACGATCTCGAGCTCGACCCGGGGGTGCTCACCGACGAGCGCGTCCGATTCGTGTCCCACGACCGGGTGACGAGCATCGACCTTCGGGCGCGGGCGGTGCGCACCGGGTCGGGGCGGACGCTCTCTTACGACGCGCTCGTCCTCGCGACCGGTTCCACCGCTCTCCGTCCCTCCGTGGACGGGGCCTCGCTTCCGGGGTGCTACGTCTACCGCACCCTCGACGATGTCGCCGCCATCCGGGACCACGTCGCCCGTCGACGGGCGCAGCTCGGTCGTCCGCTGCGAGGGACGGTGATCGGTGGAGGCCTGCTCGGCCTCGAGGCCGCCGGAGCACTGCAGACCCTCGATGTGGAGTGCACGGTGGTCCAGTCGTCCGATCGACTCATGTCGGCGCAGCTCGATCGCGCGGGCGGCTCCATCCTCCGCCGGCTCATCGAGTCGAAGGGGATCGAGGTCCGCACCGAGACCCGGACGACGCGCATCGACCCGGACGTGTCGGGTCACGCCGCAGCGCTGCAGTTCCAGGACGGCAGTATGCATGAGACCGACATCGTGATCTTCACGGTCGGCGTCCGTCCGCAGGATGCGCTCGCCCGGCAGGCGCAGCTCGGCGTGCACCCCTCCGGGGGCGTGATCATCGATGCCCGATGCCGCACGACCGACCCGCATGTCTTCGCGATCGGCGAGGTCGCGAGCTTCGACGGGCGCTCCGTGGGGCTCGTCGCGCCCGGGTACGCGATGGCCGAGGTCGCGGCGACCGTGCTGCTCGGCGGAGACGCTGCTTTCCCTGGGTACGACGACTCGACCAAGCTGAAGCTCTCCGGCGTCGACGTCGCGAGCTTCGGCGATGCGATGGCCACGACCCCGAACGCGCTCGATGTGGTCTTCACCGACCCCGTGAACGGCGTCTACAAGAAGCTGGTGCTGTCCGACGACGCGAAGACGCTGCTCGGCGGCATCCTCGTGGGCGATGCGTCCGCGTACGGATCACTGCGTCCGCTGGTCGGCGCCGCGTTGGGTGGAGACCCGGCGGCGTACCTCGCGCCGGCCGCGGGGTCGGCCCCCACGACCGAGTTGCCGGACGAGGCGGTCGTCTGCTCGTGCTCGTCCGTGACCGCAGGACGCATCCGTGCGGCCGTGCATGAGGACGGCTGCGCGGACGCCGCCGCGGTGAAGGCGTGCACGAAGGCAGGAGCCACGTGCGGATCCTGCATGTTCGCGGTGAAGAAGATCGTCGGCACGGAGCTGACGAAGCTCGGGCGTTCGACGTCGAACGCCCTCTGCGAGCACTTCGGGATGTCGAGGAGGCAGCTGTTCGATGCTGTGCGCGTCTCGGGTCTCACCACGTTCAGCACGATCATCGCCCGGTTCGGAACCGGACGAGGGTGCGACGTCTGCAAGCCGGCACTCGCCAGCATCCTCGCCGTCCTCGTCGGCGAGCACGTGCTGGACGGCGAGAACGCGACGCTGCAGGACACGAACGACCATGTGATGGCGAACATGCAGAAGGACGGGACCTACTCGGTCGTGCCGCGCATGCCGGGCGGCGAGGTCACCCCCGCCGGGCTCATCGCGATCGGCACCATCGCCGACACCTTCGGGCTGTACACGAAGATCACGGGCGGTCAGCGCATCGACATGTTCGGTGCGCGGCTCGAGCAGCTGCCGCTGATCTGGCGGCAGCTCGTCGACGCGGGCTTCGAGTCGGGGCAGGCCTACGGCAAGGCGCTTCGCACCGTGAAGTCCTGCGTCGGCTCGACCTGGTGCCGCTATGGAGTGCTGGATGCCGTGGGCATGGCCGTGCGGCTCGAGCTCCGCTATCGCGGCCTGCGTTCGCCGCACAAGCTCAAGGTGGGTGTCTCCGGCTGCGCGCGCGAGTGCGCGGAAGCCCGATCCAAGGACGTGGGCGTCATCGCGACCGAGAGCGGATGGAACATGTACGTCGGCGGCAACGGAGGCTTCTCGCCCCGCCACGCGGAGCTGCTCGCCACCGACCTCGACGACGACGCCCTCATCCGCGCGATCGATCGGTTCTTCATGTACTACATCCGCACGGCTGACCGACTCCAGCGCACTGCGGGTTGGTGCATGGAGCTGGAGGGCGGCCTCGACGGTCTGCGCGCGGTGATCTTCGACGACAGCCTCGGGATCTGCGACGATCTCGACGCCGCGATGACGGCCCACGTCGACCGCTACGAGGACGAGTGGGCTGCGACTCTGCGGGACCCGGCGAAGCTGCGCCGGTTCGAGTCCTTCGTCAACGCCGCCGACACTCCGGATCCGTCCCTGGCGTACGTGGCGGAGCGCGGGCAGGTGCGGCCGGCGACCGCGGAGGAACGGGAGATGGGCGCGGTGCTCATCGCAGGGACGACGCTGGAGGTGCGACGATGATGCCCACGACGAGCGATGGACTCACCCGGGTCCGTGTGTGTGCGGTGAGCGATCTCGAGGTGGAGCGTGGGCGCGCAGCTCTGTTCGGCGACGTCCAGATCGCCCTGTTCCTCCTCGCCGACGGCTCCGTCCACGCCGTGTCGAATCGCGACCCCTACAGCGGAGCGCACGTGATGTCACGCGGCATCGTCGGAACGAGAGCGGATGCGGCCACGGTGGCCTCGCCCATGCACAAGCAGGTGTTCGACCTTCGCACCGGCGAGTGCCTCGACGCGCAGGGTGCGGATCCGGTGCCGCTGCGGGTGTGGACGGTCGTCGTCGTGGACGGACACGTCGAGCTGGACCCCGAGGAGATCCGATGACCCTGATGCTCGGTATCTCGCTCGCCGGCCGCGACGTGCTCATGGTGGGCGGCGGCCGCGTCGCGGCACGACGACTCGCCCGATTCCTCGCCGAAGGAGCTCGGGTGCGCGTCGTCGCGCCCGAACTCCACGACGACACCGCACGACTCGTCGTCGACCACGAACTCGCCTGGGAGGCGCGTGCCTTTCACTCCCGCGACCTCGGCGGGGCGTGGCTGGTGCACGTCGCGACCGGCGACCCCGCGATCGACCGCGAGGTCGCCGAGAGCTGCGAGATCGCCCGCATTCTCTGCATCGACGCGTCAGATGGAGAACGCGGCTCTGCACGGCTGACGGCTCAGGCCGAGATCGGCGACGTGAGCATCGGAGTGACGAGCACGGCGGGGGCGGATCCGCGGCGCTCGGTGGCCGTGCGCGATGCGATCACGGAGCTGGTCGGCGACGGTCGTCTCCCGCTGCGTCGGCGACGCGCGGCACGCATCGGTCGAGTGGACCTGGTGGGGGGCGGCCCCGGACCGATCGATCTGATGACGATCCGCGCGCGGCGACTGATCGCTGAAGCGGACGTGCTGGTGATCGACCGGCTCGGCCCCGCTGCAGAGATCGTGGCGGAGGCGGATGCCGAGGTGGAGGTGATCGACGTCGGCAAGGCGCCGGGCCGTCATCCCGTCCCTCAGGAGGAGATCAACCGGATCATCGTCGCGCGAGCACGGGAAGGGCGGCGGGTCGTCCGGCTGAAGGGGGGAGACCCGTTCGTGTTCGGGCGCGGCGGAGAGGAGATGAGCGCGTGCCTCGCCGCCGGCATCCCGGTGGAGGTCACCCCCGGTATCTCCAGTGCCGTCGCCGTGCCGCAGGCAGCAGGCATCCCCGTGACCCATCGCGGGACGGCCGGCGCCTTCCACGTCGTGAACGGCCAGGGTCCGATCGGACGGGGCACGCGCACCGCGCTCGCGGACCCTTTCGTGACGACGGTCGTGCTGATGGGCGTCGCCTCCCTGGCCCGACTCGTGGGCGCTGCGCTGGCACAGGGAGCCTCCCTCGATCGTCCGGTCGCGTTCGTCGAGAGCGGCCACACCCCGCAGCAGCGCACCACGCGCACCACGCTGGGGCGCGCGGTCGAGGATGCCGCGAGAATAGGGCTCCGCAACCCGGCGGTCATCGTGATCGGCGAGGTCGCCGAGGAGAGCCTGCTGCTGCCGACGAGGAACCGGACGGGAGCTGCCCTGGCGTGATGTCCCGTCCTGCTCTGTCGCCCGCCCTCGCGGGATGCACCATCGTCATCGCGGCCGATCGCCGTGCGGGCGACCTGGCCTCAGCCCTGGAGCGCCGAGGCGCACAGGTCTACCGCGCCCCGGCGCTCAGCATCGTCCCCAATGAGGATGACGCCGAGCTCATCGCCCGCACGCGGCAGCTGATCAAGGATCCGCCGGACATCGTGGTCGTCACCACCGGCGTGGGGCTGCGCGGCTGGATCGACGCCGCGCACGAGAACGACCTCGCCGAGGAACTCGCCGTCGCGCTCGGCGGCGCTCAGTTCGTCGCGCGCGGACCCAAAGCGCACGGGGCGATCCAGCAGGCGGGGTTCAGCGCCGACTGGGTCGCGGAGACCGAGACCTCCGCCGAGGTCGGGGCTTATCTGCTGTCCGAGGGGATCGCCGGACGACGGATCGCGATCCAGCACCATGGCGCGGGTGCCGACGGCCTCGACGAGCTGCTCGCGCGCGAGGGCGCGGACGTCGTGAGCATCACCGTGTACCGGTGGGGGCCGCCTCCGGACCCGGAGATCGTGCGGCGCTCCGTCCTCCATGCGGGCTCGGGGGAGGTGGACGCCGTGCTGTTCACGTCCGCACCGGGCGCGGCGGAGTGGATCAGAGCCGCGACGAGGGCCGGATCTCTGGACGCGATCCGGAGGCGCGCCGCGGCGAACCGACTCCTGCTCGCGGCCGTGGGGCCGATCACGGCTGCGCCGCTGCGCGCGGCCGATCTGCGCACGACTCTCGCCGCGCGGGGCCGGCTGGGCTCACTCGTGCGCTGCGTGGTCGACCACTTCGGCAGCGGTGCGGCGCCGCGGCTGCGCACGGCCGCCGGCACCATGGAGATGCGCAGCGGCGGCGTCGTGGTGGACGGGTTCTTCGTGCCGCTGTCGCGGGCGGGGTCGAGCATCCTCGGCGAGCTCTTCGATGCGGCAGGTGGCGTTCGCACGCGGGAGCAGCTCGGGCGTGCGCTGCCTCGTGGCGGCGAGAGCGCACATGCGGTGGAGATGGCCATCGCCCGACTGCGCGAATCGCTCGGGGGAGCGGCATCGATCCAGACGATCGTCAAGCGGGGGTACCGACTCACGGTGGAGGAGTCCGCATGACCACACTGGTCGCCTGTTCGCACGGAACGGCTTCGCCGGTAGGACAGCGCACCGTCGAGGAGCTGGTCGCCCTGGTGCGCTCGCGCATCCCGCAGACGCGCGTCGTCCAGGCTTTCGTCGATGTGCAGGAGCCCGCCGTGCACGAGGTGGTGTCGCAGGAGCGTGAGCGGGACGAGGTCGTGGTCGTGCCCTTGCTGCTCTCCGTCGGCTACCACACCGCCGTGGACATCGCAGAGGCCGTGAACGCCCACGAGGGCGTGCGGCAGGGCGAACCTCTTGGCACGCATCCGCTGATCGCAGAGGTGCTCCGCACCCGGCTGCTCACCGCAGTCGACGGAGACTGGCAGGACGGCGACCATGTCGTGCTGGCCGCTGCCGGATCGAGCAATCCCCGCGCGGTCGGCGATGTATCGCTCGCCGCGCAGAATCTCTCGAAGCTCGTTCCCGCACCGGTCAGCGTCGGGTACGCCTCGGCGATCGCTCCGCGCATCGCAGAGGCGGTGGAGACGGCGAGGGCGCGGGGTGCGCGGCGCGTGATCGCCGCGAGCCACGTGCTGGCGCCGGGCTACTTCGCCGGTCTCGTCGCTCGGGCAGGAGCCGACGTCGTCGCGGCGCCGCTGGGGGCCGACGACCGGGTGGCCGAGGTCGTCGTCGACCGCTTCCGCCGAGCGTGATCCTCAGCCCGCGGGCGTCTCCGTCGGCACCGGCTCGGTCGGGGCCGGCGTCTCGGCGGGATCGGTGATCGACGGCTGCGTGGGTTGAACGGACGGGGACGGGGTCGGCGTCGGCTCCGGAGCGGTCACCTGAGCGTGCACGACCTGGCTCGCGATCGCGCCAGCCACGATGACGACGCCCACGACGACGGCGATGACGTTGTCGCGCCCTCGGCGGGCGATCTGGCGGTCGTGCCAGTCGCGTCGCGCGTTGTGCAGACGGGCGCGCTCCGCTTCGGTGCGTGCGCGCTGTGCGTTCCTGGAACCGCGTGCGGCCATGCCCTGCTCCCTCTCCGACGCGCGAGGACGCGTCGCCTGAGAGCCTAGCGTCGTCATATGGCCGCGATAGCGCCGACAGTGCGGGGACGATCGGGAGATCGCGCAGAATCTCGCCATTCCGGTGTGCACGGTCTATTTTGGTCTGCATCGCCTACCCCGGCCCGACGAGGGAGATCTCATGAAGCGGATGCGGCACTCGATCCTCGCCATCACGGTGGCGGCTCTCGCGGCTCTCGGCGGGGTCAGCTCCGCCGGGGCGGCGGAGATCCCACCGCCGAACGCCGACATCCAGCGGATCTTGTCGGACACGAATGCGGCACGGGCGGCCAACGGTCTCGCGCCCCTCGTGCTCGACGACGCCATGACGACGGTGGCCCAGAACTGGTCTGCGACCCAGTCGCGCGAGGGGAGGATGTATCACAACCCGCAGTATTCGACGCAGATTCCGGCGGGATGGAGTCGCGCTGCCGAGAACGTCGCGTCCGGCTATGCGCCATCAGCGGTCGTCAACGCCTGGATGAACTCGCCGGGTCATCGAGCGAACATCCTCGGTGATTTCACGACGATCGGCATCGGTTACGTCAACGGGTATGCGACCCAGGTCTTCGCCAAGTATCCGGTCACCCAGCCGTCTCCGACGGTCGGTCCCGCTGACTTCTCGGTGCGCAGTCACGTCGCACAGCGGGGCTGGATAGCCGGAGGCGGGACGACCGGTCAGGGGCTGCGTCTCGAAGCGCTGGGCGTTCGTCAGCAGGGAGGGAAGACGATCTGCCTCCAGGCGCACGTCCAGAACATCGGCTGGATGGCGCCCGTGTGCACCAACGGGAAGGGTACCGAAGCAGTCGTAGGTACGACCGGCCGTGCACTCCGCGTGGAGGCGCTGCGGGTCTGGACTCCCGACAACCGCGTCTCCGGGCGGGGACACGTCTCGAACATCGGGTGGCAGGCGCGGATGGTGTCGTCGACGCCGGGCGGCCAGATCTCCATCGGCACCACCGGTCGATCGCTGCAGCTGGAGTTCGCCGAGTTGTTCCGGTGACCTCGATGTCAGCGGTCACGAGTAGCCTGGGCGGGTGACTCCTTCCGCACCGCTCCTTTCCGGGGCCACGCCCCTCGCGGTGCGGATGCGTCCGGTGTCGCTCGACGAGGTCGCCGGTCAGAAGCATCTCCTGCGTGCCGGGTCGCCGATCGTCGCGCTGGCCGATCCGGCCGCATCATCGCCCGGCGCCGTGTCGATCATCCTCTGGGGGCCGCCCGGCACGGGCAAGACGACCCTCGCGCAGGCGATCGCCCGTTCGTCCGGACGTCGGTTCGTCGAACTCTCGGCGATCACCGCCGGTGTGAAGGACGTGCGCGAGGTGATGCAGGAGGCGATCACTCAGCGAGACCTGTACGGCCAGACCACCATCCTCTTCCTCGATGAGATCCACCGGTTCACCAAGGCGCAGCAGGACGCCCTTCTCCCTGGCGTCGAGAACGGCTGGGTCATCCTCATCGCCGCGACCACCGAGAACCCGTCGTTCTCGGTCATCTCCCCGCTGCTGTCCCGCTCGCTGCTGTTGACCCTGCAGCCGCTGACAGACGACGACATCGGCGTGCTCGTAGACCGGGCCGTCGCCGATGCGCGGGGTCTGGGCGGCGCGGTCTCGCTCGGAGACGATGCGCGATCAGCGCTCATCCGTCTCGCCTCGGGCGACGCACGACGCGCGCTTACGGGGCTAGAGGCCGCCGCAGCGGTCGCGCTGTCGCATGCGAGCGGTGCAGCGGATTCCGACGACGGCGACGGCGACGGGGCGAAGGATGCCGAGCTTCCGGCCGTCACCGCCGACGACGTCGCGCAGGCGGTCGACAAGGCGCTGCTGCGCTACGACCGGCAGGGAGACGAGCACTACGACGTCATCAGCGCCTTCATCAAGTCGATCCGCGGTTCCGACCCCGATGCCGCCCTGCACTACCTCGCCCGGATGATCGAGGCGGGGGAGGATCCGCGTTTCATCGCCAGGAGGCTCGTGATCTCCGCGTCGGAAGACGTCGGTCTCGCCGATCCGCAGGCCCTCTCGATCGCCGTCGCGGCAGCGGATGCCGTGGCGTTCATCGGGATGCCGGAGGGGCGCATCCCGTTGGCCGAGGCCACGGTGTACCTCGCGACGACCGCCAAGTCGAACGCGGCCTACACGGGCATCGACGCCGCGATCGCCGATATCCGCGCCGGCGGCTTCGGACGCGTGCCGCTGCACCTTCGCGACGCGCACTATCCCGGCGCGAAGCGCCTGGGTCACGGACGCGGCTACGTCTATCCGCACGACAGCGAGTTCGGCATCCTCCCGCAGCAGTACCTCCCCGACGAGCTGCGGGGCCGTCGCTACTACGAGCCGAAGAACCTCGGCGCCGAGCGCGACATCTCCGCGCGTCTCGAGCGCATCCGCCGCATCCTCGACGGGCGTTGAGCGGCATCTGATAAGATCGAGCGGCTCGAAACCGAGTTTTCGGGCATCTCCTCGTTCACACCCCACCTCGACAGCGCCCCGGCGTGCGCTCCGAGGCAGAACGCGGCGATACGTCCGCGAGTCGCGAAAGCCGCGACCGCGTCATCGGAAGGACAGCTTCGTGACCACGAAGTCCCAGGACCGCCGCAAGGTCCGTCTCAGCCGCGCCCTCGGCGTGGCCCTCACCCCGAAGGCCGCCCGCTACCTCGAGAAGCGTCCCTACGCTCCCGGCGAGCACGGCCGCACCAAGCGCAAGGCTGACAGCGACTACGCCGTCCGTCTGCGCGAGAAGCAGCGTCTTCGCGAGCAGTACGGCATCCGCGAGAAGCAGATGCGCAACACCTTCAACGAGGCCCGTCGTCAGGACGGCCTGACCGGTGAGAACCTCGTCGAGCTCCTCGAGATGCGTCTCGACGCCCTCGTGCTGCGTTCGGGCTTCGCCCGCACCACCGCGCAGGCTCGCCAGCTCGTCGTGCACCGTCACATCCTCGTCGACGGCCAGCTCGTCGACCGCCCGTCGTTCCGCGTGAAGCCGGGTCAGCTCATCCACGTCAAGGCCAAGAGCGAGGGCACCGAGCCCTTCCAGGTCGCAGCCGCCGGCGGTCACGCCGAGGTCCTGCCTCCCGTTCCGGGCTACCTCGAGGTCGAGCTCGACAAGCTCCAGGCTCGCCTGGTCCGTCGTCCGATGCGCGCCGAGGTCCCCGTGACCTGTGAAGTGCAGCTCGTCGTCGAGTACTACGCAGCTCGCTGATCCCCACACAGGATCCGCAACGCAGCAGAAGGCGTCGGGGTCACCCGGCGCCTTCTGCCGTTTCCGCATACGATGGAGAGACCGCGCCTCCGCGGGTCTGACACGAGGATGACGACATGAAGAACGTGCTGTGGTTCCTGATCGGCGTGATCGGCGGCTTCGTCGCGGCGCATTTCATGAACAAGGACCCGCGCGGGCACGACATCCTCGCCGAGGTCGACGCCCGGATCAACGAGTTCACGACGATCATCGGCGACGCCTACCGCGAGCAGCAGGCGCGACTCACCGACCCCGCAGACGACTGAGCGGGCGGCGCCTCGGCGCGCCATCCGCCTGCCCGCATCCCCCATCCCGTACGCAAGGACACCCGGCACACCCATGAACACTGCGGAGATCGCGCAGCGCTATCTCGATTACTTCGAGAAGAACGACCACCTCATCGTCCCGTCCTCGTCGCTCGTCAGCGACGACCCGTCGCTGCTGTTCACCGTCGCCGGCATGGTGCCGATGATCCCGTATCTCACGGGCGTCGTCCCCGCGCCGCACCCGCGCATCGCCGACCTGCAGAAGTGCATCCGCACCAACGACATCGAAGAGGTCGGTCGCACGGCCCGGCACGGCACGTTCTTCCAGATGCTCGGCAACTGGTCGTTCGGCGACTACTTCAAGGAGGGGGCGATCCGCTACGCCTGGGAGCTGCTCACCAGCTCCGAGTCCGACGGCGGCCTCGGCTTCGACGAGAAGGACCTCTGGGTCACGGTCCACGAGACCGACGACGAGGCGGAGTCGATCTGGCGCGACATCATCGGCCTCAAGCCCGAACGCATCCAGCGCCTCGGTCGCGCCGACAACTACTGGAACACGGGTCAGCCGGGTCCGGGCGGCCCCGACTCCGAGATCTTCTTCGACCGCGGGCCCTTGTACGGCAAGGACGGCGGTCCCGCCGCCGACGACACCCGGTTCCTGGAGATCTGGAACCTCGTGTTCATGCAGGACTTCATCGAGAACATCCGCGGCAAGACGGAGTTCGACATCGTCGGCGAGCTGCCGATGAAGAACATCGACACCGGCATGGGCCTCGAGCGCGTCGCCTTCCTCAAGCAGGGCGTCGAGAACATGTACGAGACCGACCAGGTGCGTCCGGTGCTCGACCGCGCCGTCGAGTTGTCCGGTCGACGCTACGGGGCCGCGCACGAGGACGATGTGCGCTTCCGCGTGGTCGCCGATCACGTGCGATCGTCGCTCATGCTGCTCTCCGACGGCGTCCGTCCCTCGAACGAGGGGCGCGGCTACATCCTGCGCCGCCTGATGCGCCGGACGGTCCGCGCCATGCGACTGCTGGGTGTCGACGCCCCGTCGTTCCCCGAGCTGTTCGCCGCATCGCGCGACGCGATGAAGACGGCCTACCCGGTACTCGAGTCCGACTGGTCGACGCTCTCCGCCGCGGCGTTCGCGGAGGAGGAGACGTTCCGTCGCACTCTCGCGCAGGGATCGACCATCCTCGATCTCGCACTCGACGAGACGAAGAAGGGCGGCGGCAGCGCGCTCAGCGGTCGCGAGGCGTTCCTGCTGCACGACACGTACGGCTTCCCGATCGACCTGACGCTCGAGGTCGCCGAGGAGGCGGGGCTCGAAGTCGACCGTGCGGCTTTCGACTCGCTCATGAAGGAGCAGCGCGACCGCGCCAAGGCCGACGCCCGCAACCGCAAGCGTCAGCTCGCCGACGTCTCGGTCTACCGCGACCTCCGGGCACTGGGCGAGACCGGCTTCGACGGCTACTCCGAGCTGGAGGTCGACTCGCGCGTGCTGGGTATCCTCGTCGACGGCCAGGTCGTCCGCAGCGCTTCCGAGGGCCAGATCGCCGAGGTCGTGCTCGCCGAGACGACGCTGTACGCGGAGTCGGGCGGCCAGGTGGCCGACAAGGGCGTGATCGTCGGCCCCGGCTACGAACTCGAGGTCCTCGACGTGCAGAAGCCCGTACCGGGTCTGATCAGCCACACGGTCGAGGTGACCCGCGGATCCGTGTCGGTCGACGACACCGCGACGACGATCGTGGACGCAGCGAACCGACGCGCGGCTCGTCAGGCGCACTCGGCCACCCACCTCGTGCACGCCGCGCTGCGCGACACGCTCGGACCGACCGCCACGCAGGCGGGATCGCTGAACCGGGCCGGGTACATGCGCTTCGACTTCTCGTGGTCGCAGGCGCTGTCCGCCGACACGAAGACCGAGATCGAGGAGATTACGAACCGCGCCGTCCACGACGCTCTCGAGGTCACCACGCGCATCGTGACGCTGGACGAGGCGAAAGAAGCCGGCGCCATGGCGCTGTTCGGCGAGAAGTACGGCGACGTCGTGCGGATGGTCGACATCGGCGGGCCCTGGTCGCGCGAACTCTGCGCGGGCACGCACGTCTCGAGCAGCTCCGAGATCGGCCTCGTGAGCCTGGTGGGGGAGTCGTCGGTCGGCGCCTCCAACCGGCGAATCGAGGCCCTCGTCGGACAGGACGCGTTCCGTGAGCTCGCCGCCGAGCGGGCCCTGGTGTCGCAGCTCACCGCGTCGTTGAAGGCGCCGCGTGACCAGCTCGTCGACCGCGTCGCCGACCTGGCGTCGAGCCTGAAGGCGGCGGAGAAGCGCATCGCGCAGTTCGAGGCCAAGGAGCGCGCCGGTCAGGTGCCCGCGATCGCCGATGCGGCATCGCGCGTCGGAGCGTTCCGTGTCGCCGCACAGTCGCTCGGCGACCTCGCTTCGGCCGACGACCTGCGCGACATCGTGCTCGGCGTTCGCGACCGGCTGGGGTCGGACGCGGCGGTCGTCGCGCTCGGCGGCGTGGTGAACGGTCGTCCCGTCGTCGTGGTCGCCACGAACGACGCCGCTCGCGCTGCCGGCGCCAAGGCCGGTGCGCTGGCGAAGCGCGCCGCATCGGTGCTCGGCGGAGGCGGAGGCGGGCGCGACGACGTCGCACAGGGCGGTGGTGCCGAGGCTGCGGCGCTCGGCGCGGCGCTCGAGGCCGTCTCCCAGGAGCTGCAGGCAGCGTGACGGGCTTCCGTCGCGGTGTGCGCATCGGCATCGACGTGGGTCGCGCCAGAATCGGCGTCGCCCGGTGCGACCCCGACGGCATGCTCGCCGTGCCTGTCGAGACGGTGAAGCGCGACGAGGCGTCGGTCGCCCGCATCGCGGAAATCGTCGCCGAGCACGAGCCGCTCGAAGTGGTCGTCGGTCTGCCCGTGAACCTCCAGGGCGCCGACACCGCCTCCACCGCTGACGCCCGCGACTTCGCGGCCGAGCTGAGAGGCCGTCTCGGCCTGCCGATCCGCCTCGTAGACGAGAGGCTCAGCACGGTCACGGCGCACGCCGCACTGAGATCTTCCGGCAGAACCCAGAAGAACTCTCGTAGCATTGTGGATCAGGTCGCCGCCGTGGTCTTGCTGCAGCAGGCGATAGACACGGAGAAGAGCACCGGAAACCCGCCCGGTGCCACGATTCCGCTCGACGAGGAGTCCCCCTGACAATGCCCGAACGTGAGAGTGCCTCCCCCCAGCACGATCCGGATGCCCGCCTGGGCGACCTGTTCGAGAACCTGCCCGATCCCCTGCAGCAGAGCCCGACGGTGGACAACACCCCGCCGGCTCCGGGGTCGCGGCGCGCGGCGCGCGAGGCGGCAGCGCGGTCCGGTGTCAGGGCGGATGACCTTTCCGCCGGGGCCCGCGAGACCGAGCCGCAGGCGGCTCCCTCCCAGCACGACGAGGAGCTCGGAACTCCGACCCGCGCCGCGCCCGTGTCGGCGCCGACCGCGGGCGCCGCGACTGCGGCATCCGCAGAGCACGGTGTTTCGTCGAGCGGCTCCATCGCAGAACCGTCGCGCGTCGCGGAGGCTCCGCGCGCCGACGACCCCGCCACGGAGACACCATCGCGCAGCGGAAGTCTCGACGACCTGTTCCACGACGACTCCCGCGACCACGACAAGCCCGCCGCTCCGAAGAAGAAGCGCCGCACCGGCTGCCTCGTCGCCCTCATCATCGTGCTCGCGGTGATCGGCGGCATCGTCGCCGGCGGCGTGTGGGCATGGAACACGTACGGCGACAAGATCAGCGACGCGATGGGGTGGGGCGAGCCCGACGACTGGGAGGCCGGTCAGGCCACGGGCGAGGTCCTCGTCACGATCAGCGAGGGCGACACCGGAGGCCCCGTCTCCAAGTCCCTGTTCGATGCCGGCGTGACCCGCACCGAGGATGTCTTCTACGACTACCTCGTGAACGAGAACATCGCTGTCACCTTCTACCCGGGCATCTATCGCCTGCAGGAGAAGATGACGGCGGAAGCAGCGCTCGAAGCCCTCCAGAACCCCGAGAACAAGATGGAGAACTCCGCGAGCGTATCCGAGGGGGCGACGATCGAGTCGTCGCTCCCGACCATCGCGGAGTCGCTGGGCATGCCGGTCGAGGACTTCCAGGCTGCGGTCGATCTCGGCCCGGCGGCGTACGGCGTCGACGCCCAGAGCCTCGAGGGATGGCTGTTCCCCGCGGTCTACACGTTCGACCCCGGCGTCACGGCGCAGCAGGTGATCCAGCGCATGGTCGACCGCACCCGGGAGTCGCTGAACGCCGCAGGCGTCCCCGCGGAGGACGCGCAGCGCATCCTGACGATCGCCTCCATCATCCAGCGCGAGGGCGCCACCGCTGACTTCGCCAAGGTCTCGAGAGTGATCCAGAACCGCCTCGACATCGACATGAAGCTGCAGATGGACTCGACGGCTCAGTACGGTTACGGGTCGCTGCACGAGGGCGTCGTGTCGAGCTCGGCCGAGGCGCTGGCCGACCCGAACCCGTGGAACACCTACGTCAACGTCGGGCTCCCGGTGACCCCGATCGCGAGTCCGAGCGACGCAGCCATCAAGGCCGCGATGAGTCCGGCCGACGGTCCGTGGCTCTACTTCGTCACGATCAACCTCGCGACCGGCGAGACGCAGTTCTCCGAGACCTACGAGGAGCACCTGCAGGGCGTGGAGAAGTGGGAGAAGTGGTGCCAGGAGAACCCCGACGGCGGATGCTCGGCGGGATGACCCGATCTCAGCTCGCGGTCTGGGGCGATCCGATCGCGCACTCCCGCTCCCCGCAGCTGCACGGCGCGGCCTATCGCGCGCTCGGCCTCGACTGGGAGTACACCAGGCGTCGCGTCGACGAGTTCGGGTTCGGGAATGCTCTCGCCTCTCTCGACGACTCGTGGCGCGGCCTCTCGTTGACGATGCCGCTCAAGGAGCAGGCGCACCGGGCGGCCGTGGTCCGCGACCGGCACGCCGACCTGACGGGAGCGGTGAACACGCTGCTGCTCGCTGACGGGCCGAAGGGGTTCAACACCGATGTCGGCGGGATCGTCGACGCGCTCGGTGAAGACGGCATCTCCGGCGTCGAGTCGATCCGGATCCTCGGAGCCGGTGCGACGGCGGCATCCGCTCTCGTGGCGGTGGCGGAGCTGGGTGCGCGCCGCGTCGACGTGCGCGCACGACGCCCGCCACGTGCCGAGGGGCTTCTCGCACTCGCCGTGCGACTCGGACTCACCGGCTCGGTGCAGACCTTCGACGCACCCGTCGAGTCGGTGGACCTGACGATCGCCACGCTGCCCGGCGGGACGACGCTCGACGAGCGCGTGGTCGAGCGGATCGGCGAGGGCGGCGGGGTGCTGTTCGATGTCGCCTACGCCCCGTGGCCCTCGGTCCTCGCGGCACGATGGCCCGCCCGATCGATCTCGGGACTCGGGATGCTGCTGCACCAGGCCGTCCGTCAGATCAGGATCTTCCACCACGGCGACCAGGACCGCTCGCTGCCCGACGAGGAGTCCGTGGTCGAGGCGATGCGCGAGGTTCTGCGGTCTTAGGACGACACGGGGCACGAGCGCGGTCGCGGCTCGTGGGAGACTAGAGCAATGCTCCGCGTGCTCACGGCCGGCGAATCGCACGGTCCAGAACTCATTGCCGTCATGGAGGGCCTGCCCTCGGGTGTTCCGGTGTCGTCCGAGGCCATCCAGGCCGACCTGGCACGACGCAAGCTCGGCTACGGCCGGGGTTCGCGCATGAAGTTCGAGCAGGACGAACTGTCGATCTCCGGCGGTGTGCGCCACGGCAAGACGCTCGGCAGCCCCATCGCCCTGCGCATAGGCAACACCGAGTGGCCGAAGTGGATCGAGGTCATGAACCCCGAGCCCGTCGAGCTCACCGACCGCTCGCGCGGACGGAGCGCCCCGCTCACCCGCCCGCGCCCGGGCCACGCCGACCTCGTCGGCATGCAGAAGTACGACTTCGACGAGGCCCGACCGATCCTCGAACGTGCCAGCGCGCGCGAGACGGCTGCTCGCGTCGCGCTCGGAGCGGTCGCGCGGTCGTTCCTCGGCGAGCTCGGCATCCGCCTCGTGAGCCACACGCTGTCGATCGGGCCGGTGCGGGTGCCGGACGGCGCCGTACTGCCCACGCCAGATGACGTCGAGGCTCTCGACGCCGATCCGCTGCGGTGCTTCGACGCGGAGACTTCCGCGCGCATGGTCGCCGAGGTCGACGACGCGAAGAAGGACGGCGACACCCTGGGCGGCATCGTCGAGGTGCTCGCGTACGGCCTGCCCCCGGGCCTCGGGTCGCACGTGCACTGGGATCGCCGCCTCGACGCGCGTCTGGCGCAGGCGCTCATGAGCATCCAGGCGATCAAGGGGGTCGAGGTCGGCGACGGTTTCGAGACCACCCGCCGCCGCGGCTCGGCCGCCCATGACGAGCTGTTCGCGACGGGCGACGGCATCACCCGCGGTTCCGACCGCGCCGGCGGCACCGAGGGAGGCATGTCGACGGGCACCGTCCTGCGCGTCCGCGCCGGCATGAAGCCGATCGCGACGGTGCCGCACGCCCTCCGGACGATCGATGTCGCGACCGGCGAGGACGCCACGGCGCACCACCAGCGCTCCGACGTCTGTGCCGTGCCTGCGGCCGGAGTCGTCGCCGAGGCCATGGTCGCGATCGAACTCGCCCGCGCCGTGCTCGAGAAGTTCGGCGGCGACAGCGTCGGCGAGACCCGCCGAAACCTCGAGTCGTACCTCGATGCCATCCCCGCCGAGCTGCGCACGGCTCCGGTCTCCGAGGCGGCGCTCATCGCGCATGACGAGCGAGGCTGACCCGCTGACGCTGGTGCTGGTCGGCCCTATGGCCGCCGGCAAGACCAGCGTGGGTCGTCGGGTGGCGCGTCGACTGGGTGTGCCCTTCGTCGACACCGACAAGCGGGTCGTGAGCGCGCACGGGCCGATTCCGCAGATCTTCGCCGAGTTCGGCGAGTCGCGATTCCGCGAGCTCGAGCGGGAGGCGGTCGCCGCCGCGTTGGCCGAGGGCGGGGTCGTCTCGCTCGGCGGGGGCGCTGTCACGGATTCGGGCACGCGGGCGCTGCTCCGCGAGCACCCGGTCGTGTTCCTGACCGTCGCGCCCGAGGCCGTCGTGCATCGGATCGGCGGGGGAGGACGACCGCTTCTCGCGGGTGACGACCCGGTGAGCGCGTGGACTCGCATCTTCGACGAGCGCAGAGCCTGGTACGAGGAAGTGGCATCGATGACGGTCGACACATCGCGTCGACCGATGCAGCGGATCGCGGAGGAGATCGCCGCGTGGAGGAGAGGACTGGAATGAGCACCACGACCATCAGCGTGACGGGGGAGACCCCGTACGACATCGCGATCGGCCGCGGCATCCTCGACCGGGTGTCGGAGGCGCTGGAGCCCGGCGTGCGCAAGGTGCTCGTCGTGCACCCGCCCACGCTCGCCGCCCGGGCGGCCGAACTGCGCGACCGATTGCTCGCCGACACGGCGAACGGCGCGCGCGAGGTGCTCCTCGCGGAGGTGCCGGACGCCGAGCAGGGCAAGCGCATCGAGGTCGCGGCGTTCTGCTGGCAGGTGATGGGTCAGGCCGACTTCACGCGCACGGATGCCGTGATCGGGTACGGCGGCGGAGCCGTCACGGACCTCGCCGGCTTCGTCGCGGCGACGTGGCTGCGCGGCGTGCAGGTCGTCCAGGTGCCGACGACGGTGCTCGGCCTGGTCGACGCCGCCGTCGGAGGCAAGACCGGCATCAACACCGCCGAGGGCAAGAACCTCGTCGGGGCGTTCTGGACGCCGCGGGCCGTGATCGGGGACCTCGACGAGCTCGGGAGCCTGAGCGCCAATGAGGCGACCGCGGGGTTCGCCGAGGTCGTGAAGGCGGGGTTCATCTGGGCTCCGGAGATCCTCGACATCATCGAGGCCGATCCGCAGCGCGCGGTCGACACGACGACCGACGAGTTCCGCCGTGCGGTCGAGCTGGCGATCGGCATGAAGGCGCAGGTCGTCTCCGACGACTTCCGCGAGGCCGGTCAGCGCGAGATCCTGAACTACGGCCACACGCTGGGTCACGCGATCGAGCACGCGGAGCGCTACCGCTGGCGGCACGGCGCCGCCATCTCAGTTGGGATGCTCTACGCCGCCGAGCTGTCGCGCCTGGCCGGTCGTCTGCCTGATGCGGCAGCCGAGCGCCACCGCTCGATCCTCGAATCCCTCGGGCTGCCCGCCTCGTACCGGGCCGGCGCGTGGCCGCAGCTGCTCGCCACCATGCAGCGCGACAAGAAGTCGCGAGGCGGCATGCTGCGCTTCATCCTGCTCGACGACATCGCCAAGCCCACCGTGCTGCAGGCGCCCGATGAGTCGCTGTTGTTCGCGGCATACCAGGAGGTGGGCGCGTGACACGGCGGATCCTCCTCGTGAACGGTCCGAACCTCAACCTGCTGGGGACCCGGGAGCCGGAGGTGTACGGCACCACGACGCTCGCCGACGTCGTCGCGCTCACGAGCGACGCCGCGGCCTCGCACGGGTTCGAGCTCCGCGCGATCCAGAGCAATCACGAGGGCGTCCTGATCGACGCGATCCACGCCGCGCGGGAGGACTGCGCGGCGATCGTCATCAACCCCGGTGGCCTCACGCACACCTCGGTGTCGCTGCGAGACGCCCTCACCGGCGTGGCTCTTCCGTTCGCCGAGGTGCACATCTCCGACGTCTACGCCCGGGAGGAGTTCCGCCACCACTCGTACCTCCACGACGTCGCCGCCGTCCGCGTCATCGGGGAGGGGGTCGCGGGCTACGAGACCGCCGTGCGACAGCTCGCCGCGCTCATCCCGTAGAATCGACTGTCGGCCGCCCCGGGCTCCACCCGGATGAGAGCGGCCCCACGGACTCACGAAACGGAACTTCCGCGCATGGCATCTACCGCAGACATCAAGAACGGCGTCGTCCTCAGCATCGATGGGCAGCTCTGGAGCGTCATCGAGTTCCAGCACGTGAAGCCCGGCAAGGGCGGTGCGTTCGTGCGCACCAAGCTGAAGAACGTCGTCTCGGGCAAGGTCGTCGACCGCACCTACAACGCCGGCGCGAAGATCGACATCGAGAACGTCGACCGTCGTGACTTCACCTACCTGTACACCGACGGCGACGGCTACGTCTTCATGGACCAGACCGACTTCGACCAGATCACGGTCGGCGCGCCCACGGTCGGCGACGCGAAGAACTTCCTCCTCGAGAACCAGCAGGTCACGATCGCGCTCAACAACGGCAACCCGCTCTACATCGACCTGCCTGCCTCGGTGATCCTCGAGATCACGTACACCGAGCCCGGTCTGCAGGGCGACCGCTCGTCGGCCGGAACCAAGCCCGCGACGCTCGAGACCGGATACGAGATCCAGGTCCCGCTGTTCGTCGAGGCCGGCACGAAGGTCAAGGTCGACACCCGTACGGGCGACTACCTCGGCCGCGAGAAGTAAGGCGTGAGCGCCCGCACGAAGGCGCGCAAGCGCGCACTCGACATCCTGTTCTCGTCCGACGTCCGCGGCGACGACCTGGCGGTGACCCTCGCCGCCGAGGCATCTCGCGCGGCGAGCGAGCCGGCACGCGAGGCCTCCTGGCTCTACGCTCGTGAGGTGGTCGACGGGATCATCGACCATCGCGACGAGATCGACGAGCACATCACCACCCACAGTCGCGACTGGAAGCTCGAGCGGATGCCCGCGGTCGACCGCGCTCTGCTGCGCATCGGCGTCTGGGAGATCCTCTTCAACGACGAGGTGCCGACCGCCGTGGCGATCGACGAGGCGGTAGAGCTCGCCAAGGAGTTCTCGACCGATGATTCCGGAGCGTTCGTGCACGGCGTGCTCGCGCGGGTGGCCCGAGCGGCCTGAGCCCGCGCCTCATCGCGGCGGCATCCGCGATGTCGGATGCCGCGGGAAGGATGTCGGGTATGCCCGCGCCTCACGTCGATCTCCGTGATCTCCTGCAGGTCACGGATGCCGGCGGCTACACGCGAGGACTCGCGTACTTCCGCGAGGGCAACGTGCTCGATGTCGCGTGGGAGGAGGAGTCGCTCACGCTCGAGGGACACGTCCGAGGCGGACAGGACCTTCCCTACGTCACGGAGATCGCGTTCGTCTCGTCGAACGGAAAGCCCCGCATCCGATCCACCCGGTGCACCTGTCCGGTGCGGTCGGGCTGCAAGCACGTCGTGGCGACCGTGCTCGCGTCGAACGTCCACGAGTACTCGAGACAGGCGGAGGCGATGGCATCGCCGCCGCAGCGCGAGGCTCCGGTCGCCGCGACGCCGCACGTTGCTCCGTCGTGGCGATCGCTGATCGGCCCCGAAGCTCCTCGTCAGCCGCAGGAGCTCGCCCTCGGCGTCGAGCTGCGTCATCGCGCGGCGCGGGGGGACAACCACTGGGCGCCGCGCCCCGTCCGTGCGGCGACCGCCCGCGACGTCGCGCGGCGGACCGGAGAGCTGCTGCTCGCGATCCGCCCGCTCGTGCGGAGCGCCCAGACCGGTGCGTGGATCCGGGGCCAGGCGAGCTGGGACTCGGTCCGCCGCGACGTCGTGCAGTTCGGCCGCCTGCAGACCCGCTGGTTCGGTGACCTGCTCAGCATCTCGCGCGACTCGCTGCTGTCCGGCAACGCGGGCGATTGGCTCGTCGTCGACCAGATCGAGTCCGCCCTGCTGTGGCGACACCTCAGAGCCGGCGCCGAGCTCGGCATCCCCCTCGTGTCCACCCAGAGATCGGCGTCGGTGCGGCTCGCTGCGACGGCCGAGGTATCGGCGGCGATCACGCGCCCCGACGACGACGGTCCGCTCGAGTTGACGGCCGAGGTGTCGATCGACGATCGCGCGGTGAGCGCCCTGGACGTTCACCCGATCGGCCGCTCCGGGGTCTACGCGGCGACGCTCGGCGGCAACCGCATCGAGCTCGTGCTGGCCGAGGCGCCGTTGAGCGAGCAGACGCATGCGCTGCTCACGGCTGCGCAGCCCCTCGTCGTGCCGGCCGCCGACGAGGAGGACTTCGTCTCGACGGTCTATCCGCTGCTCGCGCGGCGCTCCGTGGTGCGCACCTCCGATCGTGTCGCACTGCCTGAGATCCCCGCTCCCGTCCCGGCCCTGGCCGTCTCGTTCGAGCGCGGCGACGTCGTCGAGTACTCCTTCTCGTGGACGTACGAGGGTTTCGGCACGGTGCCGTTCCTCCAGGGCGCGAACGCATCCGCGGTGCGCGATCCCGCCGCCGAGGCGGAGTGGCGAGCCGTCCTCGAACGGGTATGGCGGGAGCACAGCGGCAGGCGCTTCGCTCCGTCCGGCGCGTTCCACGACATCGACGCCGCGGACTTCGTCGCGCACGCCGTCCCCGCCTTCGAGGCGGCGGGCGTCACCGTGAGGCGCACGGGGGAGCGCAAGGAGTATCGCGAGCTGACCGGGACGCCGGAGGTGAAGGTCACCACGGTCGAGACGACCGATGCGGACTGGTTCGACCTCGGCATCATCGTGTCGATCGACGGTCGCACGATCCCGTTCGGACCGCTGTTCACGGCGCTCAGCCGCGGTCGCAGGAAGCTGCTGCTCTCCGACGGCGGCTACTTCTCCCTCGCTCACCCCGCACTCGATCGGCTGCGCGAACTCATCGAGGAGGCGGGCGAACTCGACGAGTGGGAGACGGGTCCGCGCATCAGCCGCTATCAGACCGACCTCTGGGAGGAGTTCGAGGATCTGGCGGACGAGGCGCAGCCCGCGGTCAGCTGGCGTTCCACGGCCGAGGGTCTCCGCGGCGCCACCGGCGTCCCGCCGACCCCCGTCCCTGCAGGTCTGCACGCCGAACTGCGCACCTACCAGAAGCGCGGATTCGACTGGCTCGCCTTCCTCTGGGACCACCGCCTTGGTGGCATCCTCGCCGACGACATGGGCCTCGGCAAGACGCTGCAGCTGCTCACGTTCGTCCAGCACACCCGCGAGAGGGGGGAGACCCGCCCGTTCCTCGTGCTCGCCCCGACCTCCGTCCTCAGCACCTGGCGCAGCGAGGCTGCGCGCTTCACGCCGGGCCTCAGGGTCGCGGTCGTGGAGAGCACGCACGGCAAGCGCACAGCTCGCCTCGTCGAGGCCGCCGCGGAAGCCGACATCGTGGTGAGCTCGTACACCGTGGCCCGGCTCGACGAGGACGAGTTCCAGACCGTCGAGTGGGCAGGCCTCATCCTCGACGAGGCGCAGTTCGTGAAGAACCCCAAGACCAAGCTGCACCGCGCGATCTCGACCTTCCGCGCGGATGCGGTCTACGCCGTCACTGGCACGCCGATGGAGAACAGCCTGACCGAGCTGTGGGCGCTGCTGAAGCTGGCAGCCCCCGGCCTGTTCCCCTCGGCGCGGAAGTTCCGCGACCGCTACATCCACCCGATCGAGAAGGGCAAGGTGCCCGAGAACGAGGAGGGCGGCGCGTACCGGGCCCGTCGGTTGGCGCAGCTGCGCCGCCGCATCCGGCCCCTCGTACTGCGCCGCACGAAGGAGCACGTCGCCGGCGACCTGCCCCCGAAGCAGGAGCAGGTGCTCGAGGTCGAGCTGAGCCCGGATCATCGCGCGCTCTACGACGTGGTGCTGCAGCGCGAGCGGCAGAAGGTGCTCGGCCTCCTCGACGATCTCGACCGGAACCGCTTCATCGTCTTCCGCTCGCTCACACTGCTGCGGATGCTGAGCCTCGCCCCGGCGCTGATCGACGAGGACGAGGGCGAGATCGGCTCGAGCAAGCTCGACACGCTCCTCGACCGCGTCGCGGAGCTGCAGGCCGAGGGGCACCGGGCGCTTGTTTTCAGTCAGTTCACGTCGTTCCTCGACCTCGCCGCCCGGCGGCTGCGCGACGCCGGCATTCCGTACGCCCACCTCGACGGCTCCACGCGGCGCCGGCAGGACGTGATCGAGTCGTTCAAGGAGGGGCAGCAGCCGGTCTTCCTGATCAGCCTGAAGGCCGGCGGATTCGGACTCACCCTCACCGAGGCCGACTACGTGTTCCTCCTGGATCCGTGGTGGAACCCGGCCGCCGAGGCTCAGGCTGTCGACCGCACGCACCGCATCGGTCAGACCAGCCAGGTGTTCGTGTACCGCATGATCTCGGTCGGAACGATCGAGGAGAAGGTGCTCGAGCTGCAGCAGCGCAAGGCGCGACTGTTCACGGCGGTGATGGATGACGAGGAGCTGTTCGCCCAGTCGCTCACCGCCGCCGACATCCGCGGCCTGTTCGACGACTAGCGGACGGATCGGCGCCGCGGGCGGGGGACGGCTCCGACCTCGGGTATTCACGGCCGGTCACCGCTGCCGTCCAGGAGCCCGCCGGTAGACTCGTACGGCTACTTCAGGAGGTCATACATGAGGATCACGGGACTCGGCCACGCCGGGATGTTCATCGAGACGGTCGGCGGGAACATCATCTGCGACCCCGTTCTCGGGCCGTCGTTCTTCGGCTCCTGGTTCCCCTTCCCGGACAACCGCGGCCTTGACTGGGAGCGGTTCGGGCGAGAAGCGGACTTCCTCTACATCTCGCACCGTCACCGCGATCACTTCGATCCGAAGCTCCTGGAGCGCTACATCCGCAAGGACATCGAAGTGCTGCTGCCCGAGTACCCGATCGACGATCTCGAGCAGGACATCCGCGCGCTCGGCTACACGAACATCACCTACGCCCCCGCGGGCGAGATCATCGAGCGCGGCGGCACGAAGATCATGATCACCCCGCTGCGCGCGCCGAGCGACGGCCCGATCGGCGACTCCTCGCTCAGCGTCGACGACGGCACAGGGTCGGTGCTCAACCAGAACGACTCGCACCCGCTCGACCTCGAGAAGCTGCTGCACTTCGGCAAGCCCGATGCGTACTTCACCCAGGTGTCCGGTGCGATCTGGTGGCCCATGGTCTACGACCTGCCGATGGATGCCAAGCAGAACTTCGCGCGCCTCAAGCGCGAGGCGCAGAACAAGCGCGCCATGTACTACATCGACAAGGTCGACGCCCCGCACGTGTTCCCGATGGCAGGCCCGCCCATGTTCCTGCGCGACGACCTGTTCGACTTCAACGGCATGGGACGCAACGGGGAGTCGATCTTCACCGACCAGAAGCAGTTCCTGGAGCACATGAAGGAGCTGTCGCCGCAGTACGACGGCCAGCTGTTCGTGCCAGGCACGCTCGTCACCGTCGAGAACGGCGAGGTCACGACCGAGCAGACGCTCTACAGCGAGGCGGAGCTCACCCACATCTTCGACGAGAAGTGGGAGTACCTCGAGGAACAGCGCGCGTCGCGCCAGCAGGAGATCCGCGACGAGGAGGAATCGCGCGCGGCGGTCCTCCCGGCACAGGAGATCCTCGAGGAGCTCAAGGCCTGGTGGGAGCCGCTGCTGAAGAAGTCCCGCACCATCCGGTTGGGCGTGGGCGGCAACGTGCGCTTCAAGATCGGCGACCTCGACATGGTCGTGGACTTCCCGCGTGCCAAGGTCCGCGAGTACGCGGGCGAGGACTGCATCTACTGGTACACGATCCCGGCGGACCTCGTGTCGACGAACATCCGTGACCACGAGATCGACTGGTCGAACTCGATCTTCCTGTCGATGCAGTTCCACGTGGGGCGCAGCGGCAAGTTCAACGAGTTCCTCACCACCTTCCTCAAGTGCCTGTCGGTCGACCGCATCGAGTACGTGGAGAACTGGTACCAGGAGCAGACCGATCAGACCGAGGACGCCGAGATCGGCGACTGGGTCGTGCAGCGGCGGTGCCCGCACCTGCGCGCCGATCTCACCAAGACCGGCAAGGTCGACGACGACGGCATCCTGACCTGCAGCATGCACGACTGGAAGTGGGACCTCAAGACCGGTCGCTGCCTGTCGACCACCGGTCACCCGATCCGCTCGAAGAAGATCGACGAGGTCACCGACGCCGTGCTCCGCGAGGCCAGCTGACAGACCGACTCGGCGCCTCCGATAGAGTGGAGTGGCAAGCAACCTTTAACACCGTCCTGTGAGGCGGAGAAGGGAGCGGCTGATGAGCGCACGCACAGTGCTGCACGACGCCGATATCACGCGGGCGCTGACCCGCATCGCGCACGAGATCCTCGAGTCGAATCGAGGGGCCGAGAACCTCGTCTTGCTGGGCATTCCGACCCGCGGCGTCGCTCTCGCCCAGCGCCTCGCTCGGCTGATCACCGAGATCGCGCAGACGTCCGTCCCTGTCGGGGCTCTCGACGTCACCCTCTTCCGCGACGACCTCGCGAAGCATCCGACCAGGTCGCCGCACCCGACCGACATCCCGGCCGGCGGCATCGACGGCCGCACCGTCGTGCTCGTCGACGACGTGCTGTTCTCCGGCCGCAGCATCCGCGCGGCACTCGACGCCCTGCAGTCGATCGGACGTCCTGCGGTCGTGCGCCTGGCGATCCTGGTCGACCGCGGCCACCGGGAACTGCCGATCCGACCCGACTTCGTCGGCAAGAACATCCCGTCGTCGCGGCAGGAGCGCGTGAACGTGCGCCTGCGCGAGTACGACGGCGCTGAGGAGGTGACGATCGAGGCATGAGGCATCTCCTCGACACCCGCACTCTCGACCGCGCGACCGCCCTTCGCATCCTCGACGTCGCGGAGGACATGTCCGACACGCAGTCTCGCGAGGTCAAGAAGCTCCCGACGCTGCGCGGCAAGACCGTCGTGAACCTCTTCTTCGAGGACTCGACCCGCACGCGCATCTCCTTCGAGGCCGCAGCCAAGCGCCTCTCGGCCGACGTGATCAACTTCGCCGCCAAAGGGTCAAGCGTCTCGAAGGGCGAGAGCCTGAAGGACACCGCCCAGACGCTGCAGGCGATGGGGGCGGATGCCGTCGTCATCCGCCACCACGCCTCGGGCGCCCCGCAGACGCTCGCCACCAGCGGCTGGATCTCCGCGGGCGTCGTGAACGCCGGAGACGGCACGCACGAGCATCCCACTCAGGCGCTGCTCGATGCCTTCACCATCCGCAAGCGCCGCTTCGGCTCGGAGAGCCGCGGGCGCGATCTCTCCGGCATCCGGGTGGTGATCGTCGGCGACGTCCTGCACTCGCGGGTGGCCCGATCCAACGTCTGGCTGCTGACCACGTTGGGTGCCGAGGTGACTCTCGTCTCGCCGCCGACGCTGGTTCCGCAGAACGTGTCGCTCTGGCCGGTGCGCGTGCTCTACGACCTCGACGAGGCGCTCGCACACGGTCCGGACGCGGTGATGATGCTGCGAATCCAGCTGGAGCGGATGAATGCCGCGTATTTCCCGACTGAGCGGGAGTATTCCCGTCGGTGGGGCCTCGACGCACGGCGCGTGGCCGCTCTGCCGGACGATAGCATTGTCATGCATCCCGGGCCCATGAACCGCGGGTTGGAGATCTCCTCCGAAGCCGCCGATTCGCCGCGCTCCACCGTGCTGGAGCAGGTCACGAACGGGGTGTCCATCCGGATGGCAGTGCTGTACCTGCTCCTTGCGGGCGAACGAGACGACGAACGAGGGGGGGACCTGTGAGCGAGACCCTCGTCATCACCGGCGCACAGCTTCTCGGCGCGGAGAGCGCCGACATCATCGTGGAGGACGGGCGGATCGCCGAGATCGGCAGCGGTCTGAGCCGCAGCGGCGCACGCGTGATCGACGCCGAGGGCCTCGTCGCGCTGCCCGGCCTCGTCGATCTGCACACGCACCTCCGCGAGCCCGGCTACGAGGCATCCGAGACGATCCTCACCGGAACCCGCGCCGCGGCTGCCGGTGGATTCACCGCCGTGTTCGCGATGCCGAACACCTCGCCCGTCGCCGATACCGCCGGTGTGGTCGAGCAGGAGCTCGCCCTCGGCGAGGCGGCGGGCTACGCCACCGTGCAGCCGATCGGCGCCGTCACCGTGGGGCAGAAGGGCGAGCGACTCGCCGAGCTCGGCGCGATGGCGACATCCCGCGCTCAGGTGCGGGTGTTCAGCGACGACGGCTTCTGCGTGTTCGACCCGCTGATCATGCGGCGTGCGCTCGAGTACGTGAAGGCCTTCGACGGTGTGATCGCCCAGCACGCTCAGGACCCCCGCCTGACCGAGGGCGCCCAGATGAACGAGGGCGTCGTGTCGGCGGAACTCGGGCTCGCCGGATGGCCGGCGGTCGCCGAGGAGTCGATCATCGCGCGCGACGTGCTCCTCGCTGAGCACGTCGGCTCGCGCCTGCACGTCTGCCACCTGTCGACGGCGGGCTCGGTCGACATCATCCGCTGGGCGAAGAAGCGCGGGATCGCGGTGACCGCCGAGGTGACACCGCATCACCTCCTCCTCACCGACGAGCTCGTGCGCGGCTACGACGCCCGATACAAGGTGAACCCTCCGCTCCGGCGCGAGGAGGATGTGATCGCGGTGCGCGAGGGGCTCGCCGACGGCACGATCGACATCGTCGCGACGGACCATGCCCCGCACCCCAGCGAGCACAAGGCGTGCGAATGGCAGGCCGCGGCGAACGGCATGGTCGGACTCGAGAGCGCACTGCGCGTCGTGCACCACACGATGGTGCAGACCGGACTGATCGGGTGGAGCGACGTCGCCCGCGTCATGAGTTCCGCCCCCGCCCGCATCGGAAGGCTCGCGGGCCACGGCACCGCGCTCGAGGTGGGAGCGCCCGCGCAGATCACCCTGTACGACGCAGCCGTCTCCGGTGTGTTCACGGAGGCGGACCTGCACGGCCGCAGCGCGAACTCGCCCTACCTGGGTCGCGATCTGCCGGGACGCGTCGAGTACACGATCCACGGCGGCACGCTGACCGTGGAGGCGGGCTCGGTGGTCGAGGAGCTGCGCGCATGATCCCCAGGGATGTCGCGATCGCCGTGATGATCGCTCTCGCCGCGCTCGCACTCCTGGCCATGCTCGTCGCCTGGCGGCGGCGTCTCCGACGCGACGCGGGGCTCGCGGCCCCGCTCGGCGTCCCCGAGCACGCCGAGGTCCTCGACCGGCACGAGGTGCTGTACGTGTCCACCACGAAGCACGACCAGCCGCTCGAACGCCTCACGATGTCTCCGCTCGCCTACCGGGCGAGGGGAGAGGCCGCGGTCACGGATCGCGGTCTCGCCCTGTGCCTCGACGGCGCGCCCACCGTGTTCCTCGCCAAGGAGCGGCTCGCCGGTGTAGACCGGGCCACGGTCACGATCGACCGCGTGGTCGAGCCGGGCGGCCTCGTGCGGGTCGCCTGGAACGCCGCCGACGACACGGTGGTCGACTCCTACCTCCGCCTCACCGACGGCGACCCGAAGAACTTCATCTCAGAACTGCAGCGACTCGTCCCCGCCTCCGGCGCCCGCGACGACATCGCCACGACCGACACAGGAGAACAGTCATGACCTCCCTCCCCGAACCCGCCGTCCTGGTCCTCGAGGACGGCACCCGTCACAGCGGCCGCGCTTACGGCGCGCTGGGCACCACCCTCGGCGAGGTCGTCTTCGCGACCGGCATGTCCGGCTATCAGGAGACGCTCACCGACCCCTCGTACGCCGGACAGATCGTCCTGCAGACCGCCCCGCACATCGGCAACACCGGCATGAACGACGAGGACCCCGAGTCGCGTCGCATCTGGGTGGCCGGCTACATCGTGCGCGACCCCTCACGCGTCGTCTCGAACTGGCGCGCGAACGCGTCGCTCGACGAGATCCTCGTGCAGGACGGCATCGTCGGCATCAGCGGCATCGACACCCGTTCGATCACCCGCCACATCCGCTCCGCCGGCTCTATGCGCGGCGGCATCTTCTCGGGCGAGGCGGCACGCCTCGACGCCGACGAGCAGCTGCGCATCGTGCGCGAGGCCCCGCAGATGGCCGGTCAGAACCTCTCGGCGCAGGTCTCGGTCGAGGTCGCCACGGTGACGGATGCCGTGGGCGAGAAGGTCGGCAACCTCGCCGTCCTCGACCTCGGCGTCAAGCAGGCCACGATCGACAACCTCGCTGCGCGCGGCTTCGAGGTTCACGTGCTGCCGCAGGACGTCACCATCGACGAGCTCCGTGCGATCGATCCCGTCGCGGTGTTCTACTCGAACGGGCCCGGCGACCCCGCGGCCTCGGGGGACCACGTCGAACTGCTCCGCTCCGTCCTCGACGACGGGCTGCCGTTCTTCGGCAT
Organism: Microbacterium sp. CR_7; assembly: GCF_041954755.1. Lineage (NCBI taxonomy): Bacteria > Bacillati > Actinomycetota > Actinomycetes > Micrococcales > Microbacteriaceae > Microbacterium > Microbacterium sp. CR_7. The sequence continues at coordinate 624,115 of NZ_JAVAYF010000001.1, read as the reverse complement.
CTGCTTCGGCAACCAGCTGCTCGGCCGCGCCCTCGGCCTCGGCACCTACAAGCTGCCGTTCGGCCACCGAGGGATCAACCAGCCTGTGCTCGACAAGCAGACGGGTCGGGTCGAGATCACCGCCCACAACCACGGGTTCGCGGTCGACGCCCCGCTCGAGGGCTCGTTCGACAGCCCGCACGGCTACGGCAAGGTCGAGGTGAGCCACGTCGGCCTCAACGACAACGTCGTCGAGGGTCTCCGCGCCCTCGACATCCCCGCCTTCTCGGTCCAGTACCACCCGGAGGCCGCGGCCGGTCCGCACGACGCCAACTACCTCTTCGACCGCTTCCGCGACATGGTCATCGCGAACAACGCGAACAAGAAGGACGCCCAGTAATGCCCAAGCGCGACGACATCAACTCCGTTCTCGTCATCGGATCCGGCCCGATCGTCATCGGTCAGGCCTGCGAGTTCGACTACTCGGGCACCCAGGCCTGCCGCGTGCTCCGCGAGGAGGGCGTCCGCGTCATCCTCGTGAACTCGAACCCCGCCACGATCATGACCGACCCCGACTTCGCCGATGCGACGTACATCGAGCCGATCACCCCCGAGGTCATCGAGACGATCATCGCCAAGGAGAAGCCCGACGCCATCCTGCCGACCCTCGGCGGCCAGACCGCTCTGAACGCGGCCATGGCGCTCGACGAGCGCGGAATCCTCGCCAAGTACGGCGTCGAGCTCATCGGCGCGAAGGTCGACGCGATCAAGAAGGGCGAGGACCGCCAGGTCTTCAAGGAGCTCGTGCTCGAAGCGGGTGCGGACGTCGCCAAGAGCGTCATCGCGCACACGATGGACGACCTGCTCGCGGGCGCCGAGAAGCTCGGGTACCCGCTCGTGGTGCGCCCGTCGTTCACGATGGGCGGCCTCGGCTCCGGCTTCGCCTACGACGAGGAGGACCTCCGCCGTATCGGCGGCGCCGGTCTCCGCGACTCTCCGACGACCGAGGTGCTCCTGGAGGAGTCGATCCTCGGGTGGAAGGAGTACGAGCTCGAGCTCATGCGCGACACCGCCGACAACACGGTCGTCGTCTGCTCCATCGAGAACGTCGACCCGGTCGGCGTGCACACGGGCGACTCGATCACGGTCGCGCCTGCTCTGACCCTCACGGACCGCGAGTACCAGAAGATGCGCGACATCGGCATCGACATCATCCGCGCGGTCGGCGTCGACACCGGCGGCTGCAACATCCAGTTCGCGGTGGACCCGACGAACGGGCGCATCATCGTGATCGAGATGAACCCGCGTGTCTCCCGGTCGAGCGCCCTCGCCTCCAAGGCGACCGGCTTCCCGATCGCCAAGCTCGCCGCGAAGCTCGCACTGGGCTACCGTCTCGACGAGATCCCCAACGACATCACCGGTGTGACCCCCGCGAGCTTCGAGCCGACGCTCGACTACGTGGTCGTGAAGGTGCCGCGCTTCGCGTTCGAGAAGTTCCCCGCCGCCGACGCCACCCTCACCACCACCATGAAGTCGGTCGGCGAGGCCATGGCGATCGGCCGCAACTACGCGACCGCGCTGCAGAAGGCTCTCCGCTCGCTCGAGAAGCGCGGCTCCAGCTTCCACTGGGGCGAGGAGGACCGATCGGTAGAGGAGCTCCTGGAGATCGCGAAGACCCCGACCGACGGTCGCATCGTCACCCTGCAGCAGGCGCTGCGCAAGGGGGCGACGGTCGAGCAGGCCTTCGCGTCGACAGCGATGGACCCGTGGTTCCTCGACCAGATCGTGCTCATCAACGAGGTCGCCGAGCTCGTGCGCACGGCTCCCGAGCTCGACGCGGCGACCCTGCGGTACGCCAAGGAGCACGGCTTCTCCGACGCACAGCTCGCGCAGCTGCGCGGCGAGACGGAGGCGGAGATCCGCGGGGTCAGGCACGGTCTCGGCATCCGTCCCGTGTACAAGACGGTCGACACGTGCGCCGGGGAGTTCCCCGCTCTCACGCCGTACCACTACTCCAGCTACGACTTCGAGACCGAGGTCCAGCCGTCGGATCGCACCAAGGTCGTCATCATCGGCTCCGGTCCGAACCGCATCGGGCAGGGCGTCGAGTTCGACTACTCCTGCGTCCACGCGTCCTTCGCGCTCGCGGATGCCGGGTTCGAGACCGTCATGGTCAACTGCAACCCCGAGACCGTGTCGACCGACTACGACACCTCGGACCGTCTGTACTTCGAGCCGCTGACGCTCGAGGACGTGCTCGAGGTGCTGGACGCCGAGGCGGCCAGCGGCACCATCCTCGGCGTGGTCTGCCAGTTGGGCGGCCAGACGCCGCTCGGTCTGGCGAAGGGCATCGAGGCGGCCGGCTACACCGTGCTGGGCACCAGCCCCGAGGCGATCGACATCGCCGAGGAGCGCGAGCTGTTCTCCCAGCTTCTCGACTCCGCCGGTCTGCTGGCTCCCCGTCACGGCACGGCGATCGACGTCGAGGGCGCCGTGGCAGTGGCCGAGGAGATCGGGTACCCCGTGCTGGTGCGTCCGAGCTTCGTGCTTGGCGGACGCGGCATGGAGATCGTCTACTCCACCGACTCGCTGCGCGACTACTTCGTGCGCACCGCCGACGAGGTCGTCATCGAGGAGGGCAAGCCGCTGCTCGTCGACCGCTTCCTGGACGACGCGATCGAGCTCGACGTCGACGCGCTGTACGACGGCACCGACCTCTTCATCGGCGGCGTCATGGAGCACCTCGAGGAGGCCGGCATCCACTCCGGCGACTCGAGCTGCACCCTGCCGCCCGTGTCGCTGGGCCGCAGCGACGTCGACCGCGTCCGCGAGGCCACCCTCGCCATCGCGAAGGGCGTCGGCGTGCGCGGTCTGCTCAACGTGCAGTTCGCGATCAGCGCCGGCGTGCTCTACGTCATCGAGGCGAACCCCCGCGCGAGCCGCACGGTTCCGTTCGTGTCGAAGGCCCTGGGCATCCCGATGGCGAAGGCCGCGAGTCGCATCATGGCCGGTGCGACCATCGCCGAGCTCCGCGCCGAAGGCATGCTGCCCGAGCAGGACGGATCGCGCGTTCCCCTCGACGCTCCGGTGTCGGTCAAGGAGGCCGTGCTGCCGTTCAAGCGGTTCCGCACCGCCGACGGCAAGACCGTCGATTCGGTCCTCGGGCCGGAGATGCGCTCGACGGGTGAGGTCATGGGCATCGACCGCGACTTCCCGACCGCGTTCGCGAAGAGCCAGGCCGCGGCGTACGGCGGCATGCCGACGTCGGGCACCGTGTTCATCTCGGTCGCCGACTCCGACAAGCGCGCCGTCATCCTGCCGGCTCACCGGCTGCAGCAGCTGGGCTTCACGATCGTCGCCACGGAGGGCACGGCCGAGATCCTCTCGCGCAACGGCATCGCCGTGACCGTGGTCGAGAAGTACAGCGACACGCAGGAGTCCGGCGCGCGGAACATCGTCGACCTCATCAACGACGGCGAGATCGACATCGTCGTGAACACGCCCTCCGGTGGTGCGGCACGAGCGGACGGCTACGAGATCCGGGCCGCGGCTGTGGCTGCCGACAAGGCCCTGTTCACCACGATGGCCGTACTCGGCGCCGCCGTGAGCGGTATGGATGCCGCGCACGAGGGGTTCGAGGTGAAGAGCCTCCAGGAGTACGCGCTCGACCGGAAGGCAGCGGTGTGACCACTTCCTTCGGTGAGCGGGTCCGCGCCGTCCTGGACGAGCGCGGCCCGCTCTGCGTGGGCATCGATCCGCACCCGGGGCTGCTCGACGACTGGGGCCTGGGACAGGATGCCGCGGGCGTGCGGGAGTTCGGTCTGCGCTCGATCGAGGCCGCCGCCGGCCGGGTCGGCATCGTCAAGCCGCAGGTGTCGTTCTTCGAGCGCTTCGGGTCCGGCGGATTCGCCGCGCTCGAGGACGTCCTGGCGGCGGCGCGCGCAGCGGGACTGATCGTGATCGCCGACGCCAAGCGGGGCGACATCGGCACGACCATGGATGCGTACGCCGCGGCCTGGCTCACGCCGGGCTCGTCGCTCGAAGCGGACGCCCTGACCGTCAATCCGTTCCTGGGAGTCGGTGCACTCGACGGCACCTTCGATCTCGCGCACACGCACGGCAAGGGCGTGTTCGTGCTCGCGGCGACGAGCAATCCCGAGGCGGAGTCGCTGCAGCGATCCCAGTCGGCGACTGGCCGCTCTGTGTCGGCTGACATCGTCTCGGTGGTGTCCGCGCGCAACGCGGAGCAGGGCCGCACGGGGGAGTGGGGGAGCATCGGCTTCGTCATCGGCGCGACGGTCGACTGGACGGACTCCGGACTCGCCGCGTACTCCCCGATCGCTCCGATCCTCGCCCCCGGTTTCGGGGCGCAGGGCGCTTCGCCGGCCGACGTGCACCGTCGCTTCGGCTCGATGAGCGCCGCCGTCATCGCGAGCGAGAGCCGCAGCATCCTCGAGGCGGGTCCGCACGACCTCACCGCCGCCATCGACGCCCGCGTCGCCGAGTACAGAGAGGTCAGCCGTGGCTGAGGCTCGCCCCGTCCCCGAAGTCGATCGGGCCGCCGCCGCCCGCAAGGCCGTGGAGCGTCGACGCGCACGTGCCGCCCTGAAGCGCGACCTCACGATGCGCGTCACCCCGCCGCAGACCGTGCTAGCCCGTGCGACCGCCGGCCCTGACTCGGTCGAGGGGTCGATGCGGATAACCGACTTCCTGCTCGCCCTCCCCGCGATCGGCGCGGGCAAGCGCGACCGCATCCTCGACGACCTGGGGATCTCGCCGGTCAAGCGACTCGGCGGCCTCGGCGTACGACAGCGCGCCGCCCTGTCGCGCTGGCTCGACGAGCGCTTCCCGGTCATCGAGCCGCGCGGCGGTCGCAGTCGGCTCCTGGTGCTCGCGGGCCCGACGGCGGTCGGCAAGGGGACCGTGGCCGCGTACATCCGCGAGCACAACCCCGAGATCCACCTGTCCGTCTCGGCGACCACGCGTGCGCCGCGCCCCGGCGAGGTCGACGGCGTGCACTACTTCTTCGTCGACGATGCCGAGTTCGACCGCCTCATCGACGCGGGGGAGCTGCTCGAGTACGCCGTGGTCCACAACCGGTCCCGGTACGGAACCCCGCGCGCGCCGATCGATGCCGCCCTGGCCGCAGGCAAGACGGTGCTGCTGGAGATCGACCTGCAGGGCGCGCGCCAGGTGCGCAAGGCGGAGCCGAGCGCCACGCTGATCTTCCTGCTGCCGCCCAGCTGGGACGAACTGGTCCAGCGACTCGTCGGGCGCGGCACGGAAGGGCCGGAGGAGCGCGCCCGCCGTCTGCGCACCGCCAAGGTCGAACTGGCCGCTCAGAACGAGTTCGATCACCTCGTCGTGAACGAGGACGTCGCCGCTGCGGCCGCCGAGGTCGTAGAATTGTCTTCAAGCTCTGCGCGCTGAGTCTTCTCGCGCGCCCATTGCGCCGTCTTCGCGACGAACCCGTCGCCTGATCAGGAGGTCACCATGGCCGGACACCACAACAAGGGCATCATCGATCCCCCCATCGACAACCTTCTCGACCGAGTGGACTCCAAGTACGAGCTCGTCATTTACGCGGCGAAGCGCGCGCGCCAGATCAACGACTACTACTCGGACCTGCACGAGGGCAACCTCTTCGACAACGTCGGCCCGCTCGTGGACTCCTCTGTCGAGGACAAGCCGCTGACCATCGCTCTGCACGAGATCAACGAGGACAAGCTCCGCCTGCGTCACGCAGAGTGACCTCCTGTGACCGCGCCGCCGGCTGATGTCGGCGGCGCGGTTCAGAATGGGGTCCGACCCCTTCATCCGATCGATCCCGTTCTGGAGCACCGATGAGCGCGCTGCGTCTGTTCACGTCCGAGTCCGTCACCGAAGGGCACCCGGACAAGATCTGCGACCAGATCTCGGACAGCATCCTCGACGGGCTCCTGGCGAAGGATGCGGGGTCCCGTGTCGCGGTCGAGACCCTCGTGACGACCGGACTCGTGCACGTCGCCGGGGAGATCCGCACCGACGCCTACGTCGACATCCCCACGATCGTGCGCCAGGTCGTGAACGGGATCGGCTACACCTCGAGCGACACCGGCTTCGACGGTGACTCGTGCGGTGTCAGTGTCTCGGTGGGGGAGCAGTCCTCCGACATCGCGCACGGCGTCGACAACGCGCAGGAGCACCGTGACGGCTCGTCGATCGATCCGCTCGACGGACTCGGAGCCGGCGACCAGGGCATCATGTTCGGCTTCGCGACCAACGAGACGCCGCAGCTGATGCCGATGGCGGCGTGGACCGCGCATCGCATCGCCGAACGGCTCACCGAGGTCCGCCGGTCGGGAGTCCTGCCCTTCCTGCGCCCGGACGGCAAGACGCAGGTGACCCTCGGCTATGACGGCTTCACGCCGAAGACCGTCGACGCGGTCGTCCTCTCGACGCAGCACAACCCCGACATCTCCCAGGAGGAGCTGCAGGCTCAGGTGCGCGAGCACGTCATCGACCCGGTTCTCGCCACCACGGGTCTCGACCTCGACGACATCACCTACTACATCAACCCGGCCGGTCCCTTCGTCACGGGCGGTCCCAAGGGAGACGCCGGGCTCACCGGGCGCAAGATCATCATCGACACCTACGGCGGCGCCGCGCGTCACGGCGGCGGAGCGTTCAGCGGCAAGGACCCCTCCAAGGTCGACCGTTCGGGCGCCTACGCCACGCGCTGGGTGGCGAAGAACGCCGTCGCCGCCGGTCTCGCCGACCGCCTGGAGGTGCAGGTCGCGTATGCGATCGGTGTCGCGCGCCCCGTCGGTCTCTACGTCGAGACGTTCGGCACCGGCAAGGTCTCGGACGAGGCGATCACGCGGGCGATCCTCGACGTCTTCGACCTGCGGCCGCAGGCCATCATCGAGCAGCTCGACCTGCTGCGCCCCATCTACGCGCAGACCGCCGCTTACGGGCACTTCGGACGTGAGCTCCCCGACTTCACCTGGGAGCGGACGGATCGCGCCGAGGAGCTGCGGCGGGCAGCCGGCCTCTGAGCGCGCGATGGTGACGCAGAGCCGGCGTATCGCGCGCGTGCTCCTCGACTCGCCGCTGCCGCAGCTCGACCGACTGTTCGACTACGCGATACCCGACGAGCTCGGCGAGGTCGGCACGGGGGTCCGCGTGCGGGTGCCTCTGCGCACAGCGGGGCGCGTGGTCGACGCCTACGTCGTCGAGCTCGACGTCGAGAACGACGCCGATCGGCCGCTGTCGGAGGTCGAGAGCGTCGTCTCCCCGGTGGCGGTGCTGCCGGATCGCCTCTACCGCCTGGCTCGACGTACGGCCGACCGCGCTGCGGGATCGGCCTCCGACATCCTCCGCCTCGTGATCCCCAAGCGCCAGGTGCGGGTCGAGAAGGCGTGGACCAACGACGCGCCTGCGGTCAAACCATCGGATGCCGCGCGCGAGGCGACTCGGGGAGTCATCGACGCCTACGACGGCCTCGATGCCGTGCTGGAGCAGCACGGGCGCGCGGCGGTCGAGGCGATCCCGCAGCAGCGCGAGGAGGAGCAGGGCTGGGCATCGCTGCTCGCGGCGGCCGCCACGACCGTGCTCGACGGCGGCGCCTCCAGCATCCTGATCGTGCCCGACCATCGCGATCTCGATCGCCTGCTCGCAGCCCTCGCGAGCGTCGCGCCGGAGGGCACCGTCGTCCGCTACGACTCCCGACAGACGAATCCCGACCGCTATCGCGCCTTCCTCCGCTCACTCGAAGAGTCCCCGTGCATCGTCGTCGGCAACCGCTCAGCCGTCTACGCACCGGTGCAGGCCGGCCTGGTGGCGATCTGGGACGACGGCGACCCGCTCCTCGGCGAGCCGCTGGCCCCGTACGTGAACGCACGGGACGCGGCGCTGCTCCGGCAGGAGCAGGAGGGTTCAGCGCTGCTGTTCGTCGGCCACACGCGCACCACGGACGTCGAGCGCCTCGTGGCGCGAGGGTGGCTGCAGGACGTCCGTGCCCGCAGGCGGGTCCTGCCTCGAGTGATCCTCAGCACTCCGCAGGAGATGGAGGCGCCCACCGCCCAGCGCATGCCGTCCTCGGCGTTCCTGTCGGCGCGCAACGCGGCGGCCGAGGGGCCCGTGCTCGTGCAGGTGTCGCGTCCAGGATTCGCCCCGTCCCTCGTCTGCGCGGAATGCCGGGCGCCCGCTCGCTGCGCCCACTGCGGGGGACCGCTCGGGGCGAAGCATCGGGGTGCCGTGCCGGTCTGCGGCTGGTGCGGTCGCGGCGCGCGGGCCTGGAGCTGCCCGGTGTGCTCCTCGACGAAGCTGCGGCTCGCCTCGTCGGGCAGCGAGCGCACCGCCGACGAGCTCGGTCGGGCGTTCCCCGGCATCCGTGTCATCGTCGCCGACAGTGCGCACCCCGTGGAGCGGGTCGCCGACAAGCCCGCTCTCGTCGTGGCGACGCGAGGAGCCGAGCCGATCGCGGAGGGCGGATACCGGGCGGTGGTGCTGCTCGACGGTCCGCGGATGCTGCAGGCTCCGGATCTCCGTATCGGCGAGGCCTGCCTGCGCTGGTGGTCGAACGCCGCCGCCCTCGCGGCCTCCGGCGCGCCCATCCATCTCGTGGGGGTCGACGGGGCCGTGGCTCGTGCCCTCGCGACGTGGAACCAGGCGGGCTACGCTCGCGCAGAACTCTCCGAACGGGCGCCGCTGCACATGCCCCCTGCTGCACGAGTCGCGCTCGTCGAGGGGTCGTCTGCGGCAGTGGGGCGGGCGCTGAGCGGTCTCCGCGAGCTCTCGTTGCCCGCGGATGCGGTCCTCGGCCCCGTTCCGGTGGAGTCCGACGACGTTCCGCCCCGGGTTCGAGCCCTGGTGCGCTTCGACTACGGCGCGGGAAGCCGCGTCGCGACGACGCTGCGCGCCGCGGTGGTCGCCGAGGCCGTCGCAGCGCGGCGCGGCAAGGGGCGCTCTTCTCGGAGCACACTCTCGGTCCGCCTCGATATCCTCGATCCGGAGCTCTGAACGGTTCCGACCGTTCCGACCCCCGTTCCGCCCGCCTTCCCTCCGGAGCACCTTGATGCGTCTCGTCTTTGCCGGCACACCGTCGGCCGCCGTACCCACCCTCCGGCGCCTCGCCGCCGAGCATGAGGTCCTGGCGGTCGTCACGCGGCCCGACGCGCCTCTCGGCCGCAAACGCGTGCTGATGCCGTCCCCCGTCGCTGAGACCGCCGTGGAGCTCGGCCTGCCGGTGATCAAGGCGGCGCGGCTCGATGACGAGGTCACTCGACGCATCGCCGCGCTGGAGCCCGAGCTCGGCGTCATCGTCGCCTACGGCGGACTCGTGCGCGAGCAGCTGCTGTCGACACCCGATCGCGGATGGATCAACCTCCATTTCTCGCTGTTGCCGCGGTGGCGCGGCGCGGCCCCGGTACAGCGAGCGCTCATCGCCGGCGACGAGACCCTGGGCGCCAGCGTGTTCCAGCTCGTGCCGGAACTCGACGCCGGCGACGTCTTCGCCGTGCGCGAGGCGGACATCCCGCGCGACGCGACGGCGGATGCAGTGCTCGAGGCGCTCGCGGTCTTCGGCGCCGATCTCACGTCCGAGGTGGTGTCGGGCATCGACGCGGGGACTCTGCACGCCGAACCGCAGACGGGGGATCCCACCCTGGCTCCCAAGCTCACGCTGGACGATGGCGCTCTGGACTGGTCGCAGTCGGTGTCGCAGGTGTTCGCGCGCTTCCGCGGCGTGACCCCTGAGCCCGGCGCGCACACCACCGTGGGGGGGCAGCGGGTGAAGATCCTCGCGGCGGCCCCGTCCGACGGCGCGGATCTCGCGCCCGGGGAGCTCGCCGCGACGAAGACCGCGCTGCTCATCGGCACCGCGGATGCCCCGTTGGCCGTGACGCGTCTGCAGCCGGCCGGCAAAGGGGCCATGAACGCCACCGACTGGTGGCGCGGGCTTCGCGACACCGACGGTTTGCGAGCGGGCGCGTGAGCGCGCGGGACGGGGATCGTCGCTCGAGCGGTCAGCGGGACGGTTCGCACGGCAACCAGCGGCGACCGTCCGAGCGGCGCACTGCCGGAGGTCGAGGACCGCAGCGCACGGTGCAGCCCGCCCGCCGCGTGGCATACGACGTCCTGCGTGCGGTGTCCGAGTCGGACGCGTACGCGAACCTCCTGCTGCCCTCGGCGATCGCTGACGCCGGTCTGACACCGCAGGACGCCGCCCTGGCCACCGAGCTCGCCTACGGCACACTCCGTCGAAGGGGCACCTACGACGCCATCATCCGTGCCGCCGCGAACCGCCCGGTCGACGAGATCGACCCGGCAGTCCTCGATGCACTGCGGCTCGCCACGCACCAGCTGCTCGCGACGCGTGTCGCCTCGCACGCCGCCGTCAACGAGTCGGTCAACCTCATCGCATCGGCCCAGGGACGCGGCGCCGCGGGTTTCGCGAACGCCGTGCTGCGCCGCATCGCCCGCGGGACGCCGGGGGAGTGGCAGACGCGCATCGAGGACGCGGCGCGGTCCGACGACGAGCGGCTCGCGCTGCGCACCGCGCACCCCGTGTGGGTCATCCGCGCGCTGCGACGTGCCCTCGCCGCAGAAGGCCGGGCCGATGAGCTCGACGCGTTGCTCGACGCCGACAACGCTTCGCCCGAAGTGACCCTCGTCGCGCTGCCCGGTCTCGCGGAGCCGGGCGAGCCGCGACGGCCGTACGCGCCAACGGCCTACGGTTCTCCCGGAGGAGACCCGCATCGGGTGCTCACCGAGTCCCGCGGCACGGTGCGCGTGCAGGACGAGGGTTCGCAGCTCGTCGCTCTCGCGCTGGCCGAGGCTGCTCCTATCCGTCCCGAGGAGCGGTGGCTCGACCTGTGCGCCGGCCCTGGCGGGAAGACGGCGCTCCTCGCGGCTGTGGCTCGCGAGCACGGCGTCACGGTGGAGGCCAACGAGGTCGTGCCCGCCCGCGCCGGCCTCGTCCGCAACGCGCTGCGATCCGTCCCCGGAGACGTCGTCGTGCACGAGGAGGACGGACGCGTGTTCGCCGCCGAGCACCCGGCGACGTTCGACCGCATCCTCGTCGACGCGCCGTGCACGGGCCTCGGCGCGCTCCGTCGCCGCCCGGAAGCGCGATGGCGGAAGACACCGGCGGACGTCGCAGATCTCGTCCCGCTGCAGGTCGAGCTGCTGACCGCGGCGCTCGACGCGCTCGCGCCAGGCGGGATCGTCGCGTACGTCACGTGCTCGCCCCACCTCGCCGAGACCACGGGGGTCGTGCAGGAGGTCCTGCGGGCACGCGCCGACATCGCCGAGCTCGATGCCCGGTCTGTGGTCTCGCGCGTCGCTCGATCGCCGATCGACCTCGGCTCGGACGGCTCAGGCCGGGTGCAGCTGTGGCCGCACCGTCACGGCACGGACGCCATGTTCCTCGCGCTGCTGCAGCGCACCGACTCGGACGCACGCGGCGACTCGGCCGCAGAAGGAGACGACACCCGTGGAACTGCCTGACGCCCCTCGCATCAACCCCAGCATCCTCGCCGCGGACTTCGTGAACATGCAGCGCGATCTCGCGAAGATCGCGGCGGCCGACTTCGCCCATGTCGACGTGATGGACAACCACTTCGTGCCGAACCTCACCTTCGGTCCGCAGATGGTCGAGCGCATCCAGGCGACGAGCCCGATCCCGCTCGACGTGCACCTCATGATCACCGACCCGGACCGCTGGGCGCCCGGGTACGCCGAACTCGGAGTCGCGAGCGTGACCTTCCACCTCGAGGCCGCGGCCGACCCGATCTCTCTCGCGCGCCAGCTGCGAGGCATCGGGGCGAGGGCGGGAGTCGCCATCAAGCCCGACACGCCGGCCGACGGCCTGTACTCCGTGCTCGACGAGTTCGATCAGATCCTCGTCATGACGGTCGAGCCCGGATTCGGCGGTCAGGGATTCATGGCCGAGACCATGCCGAAGCTGCGGGCGCTGGCGGACGAGGCGAAGCGACGCGGCTCCACCGTGTGGCTGCAGGTCGACGGCGGCATCTCCGACGCGACGATCGAACAGGCGGCCGCCGCTGGTGCCGACACGTTCGTGGCAGGGTCGGCGATCTACGGCGCGGATGACGTGGAGGCCGCCGTCACCCGGCTCAGGGACCGCGCGCGAGCCGCTAGCCTGGAATCGTGAAGACTTTCGACGAGCTGTTCGCTGAGCTCAGCCACAAGGCGGAGACCCGCCCCGAGGGATCGGGCACGGTCGCGGAGCTCGACGGCGGCGTGCACACGATCGGCAAGAAGATCGTCGAGGAGGCCGCCGAGGTCTGGATGGCGTCGGAGTACGAGTCCGACGAGGCCGCAGCGGAGGAGATCTCGCAGCTGCTCTACCACGTGCAGGTGATGATGATCGCGAAGGGCCTGAGCCTGCAGGACGTCTACCGACATCTGTGATGCGCCCCGTCCCCTCCACTCCGAACTGAAGGCCGTTCATGCTGCGCATCGCCGTTCCCAACAAGGGGTCTCTGTCCGAGACCGCCGCCGAGATGCTCGCGGAGGCCGGCTACGCCGGCCGCCGCGACACCAAGACCCTGCACGTCGTCGACGTCGAGAACGACGTCGAGTTCTTCTTCCTCCGCCCCAAGGACATCGCGACGTACGTCGGCTCCGGCGCGATCGACGTGGGGATCACCGGGCGTGACCTGCTCCTCGATGCCCGCATGCCGGGCGCTCGCGAGATCGAGGCCCTGGGTTTCGCCGCATCCACGTTCCGGTTCGCTGCGCCGTCGGGACGCTACACCGACGTGTCGCAGCTCGACGGACTGCGCATCGCCACGTCGTACCCGGGTCTCGTCGACTCGTTCCTCGACGAGCGGGGCATCGCGGTCGATCTCGTGCCGCTCGACGGCGCGGTGGAGTCCGCGGTGCAGCTCGGGGTGGCTGACGCCGTCGCCGACGTGGTGGAGACCGGCACGACGCTCCGTCAGGCGGGCCTCGACGTCTTCGGACCGGTGATCCTCGAATCGGAGGCCGTGCTGATCGCCGGTCCTCACGACGCCGAGGGATCCGAGACTCTGCTGCGCCGTCTCCGCGGCGTCATGGTCGCCCGACGCTTCGTGATGATCGACTACGACCTGCCCGTGGCTCTCCTCGACGACGCCGTGAAGGTCGCCGGCGGCATCGAGTCGCCGACCGTGTCTCCGCTGCGCGACCCGGAGTGGGTCGCGGTGCGCGTCATGGTCGCGCGGTCTCGGGTCAACCCCGTCATGGATGAGCTGTACGCGCTGGGTGCACGGGCGATCCTCGTGACCGCGATCCACAACGCGAGGCTCTGATGACGCTCGCGAGCCGGGTCATCCCGTGCCTCGACGTCGCGGCCGGCCGTGTCGTCAAGGGCGTGAACTTCGAGAACCTCCGCGACATGGGCGACCCCGTCGAGCTGGCGCGGCACTATGCGGCCCAGGGCGCCGACGAGATCACTTTCCTCGACGTCACGGCCACGGTCGACGCTCGCGCGACGACGTACGACGTCGTCCAGAGGACGGCCGAGCAGGTCTTCGTGCCGCTGACGGTCGGCGGGGGAGTGCGCTCGGTCGATGACGTGGCGCGTCTGCTCGCGGTCGGCGCCGACAAGGCGGGCGTCAACTCGGCGGCCATCGCGCGTCCGGACCTGATCGGCGAGATCGCCGACCGATTCGGCGCTCAGGTGCTGGTGCTGTCGCTCGACGTCAAGCGTGCTGATTCCACCCCGTCGGGCTTCGTCGTCACCACGCACGGCGGACGCACGCAGACGACCCTCGACGCTCTGGAGTGGGCACGCGAGGCGGCGGAGCGCGGCGCCGGCGAGCTGCTCGTGAACTCCATCGACGCCGACGGCACCCGCGACGGGTTCGACCTGGAACTCGTCGGCCTGATGCGCGAGGTGGCTACCGTCCCCGTGATCGCGTCGGGCGGCGCGGGTGCGGTCGAGCACTTCGCACCCGCCATCAAGGCCGGAGCGGATGCCGTGCTCGCCGCCAGCGTGTTCCACACCGGCGCGCTGACGGTGGGAGACGTCAAGGACGCGCTGCGCGCGGAAGGAGTGGTCGTCCGATGAGTTCGATCGAGGAGCGCATCTCCCAGGTCGTCTTCAACGACGACGGTCTCACGCCGGCGATCGTCCAGCAGTGGGACACAGGCGAGGTCCTGATGCTCGCCTGGATGGATGCCGAGGCGCTGCGCCGCACGCTCACCACCGGACGCGCCGTGTACTGGTCGCGCTCGCGCCGCGAATACTGGCGCAAGGGCGACACCTCCGGCAACATCCAGGTCGTGCGCGAGGCGCGGCTGGACTGCGACGGCGACGCCATCCTCCTGCGTGTCGACCAGACCGGTCCCGCGTGCCACACCGGCACCCGCACCTGCTTCGACACGACCGACCTCGAGGCGGTCGACGGGAGCGCGAGCGCATGAGCCTGGCTCGTCGCGGGCGCTCGATCGCGGTGCTCGGTTTCCTTCTCGCCGGGGCGATCGGCATCATCTCCTCGACCCAGACCTGGCTGACGGTGGAACGGGCGGACGCCGGCGAGGCGATCCTCGTCCCCGGGGCCTCCGCGTTGCCGCTCCTCGCGCCCCTGAGCCTCGCCGTGCTGGCTCTCGGACTCGCGATGTCGATCGTCGGCCCGGTGCTCCGGCTCGTGCTCGGAGTGCTCGGTGCGGCTTCCGCCGTCTTCCTCGGCTGGACGACACTGCAGCTGCTCGTCTCCGATCCGCTCTCGGCCGTCGGCCCGACCGTGACGGAGACGACCGGTCTCGCAGGCAGCGCGGCGATCGCCGACGTCGTCGTCGGCATCGATCGATCCGCGTGGCCGCCCATCGCTCTCGCCGGATGGATCGTGCTGCTCGCGGCATCCCTCGTGGTGCTCGTCACCTGGCGCCGCTGGAAGAGCGGCGGCCGCCGATTCCGCACCGATGCGCCGCACGCAGCCGAGACGGCGGGTCCTGTCGACGCGATCGATTCCTGGGACGACCTGTCGCGCGGAACCGATCCCACGCGCTGACCCCGATAGACTTGACCCGATCCCGCACGCCGTCCCCGGAGGAGAACATGACCAACCCGATCGCCGATCCCGGCCACGGACACTCGCCTGCCGCCTGGACGGCCGTGATCATCATGCTCTTCGGGTTCACCCTCGCGACGGTGGCGTTCTGCCTCGCCGAGTTCGCCGGATTCTGGGTGCCGCTGATCTACGTCGGTGCCGTGATCATCCCGATCGGTGCGCTGGTCGGCTGGCTGCTCGCCCGGGCCGGCTACGGCGTGAAGGGTCCCAAGTACTCGCCGAAGGGGCACTAGTGGTCCTCGCCGACCTCACGGCCGGCGCTGTCGCAGACGCCGAGCGTCGCGCACTCACCCGGCCGCTGGCTGATGTCGAGCGCGTCGCTCTCGCGCGCCCTGCGGCGAAGGATGCGCTGTCGTTCCTCGCGCCGGCGGAGCGCGTGAAGATCATCGCCGAGGTCAAGCGCGCGAGTCCGTCTCGCGGCGCCCTCGCCGAGATCCCCGACCCGGCTCTGCAGGCCTCGCTGTACGAACTCGGCGGAGCGTCCGCGATCAGCGTGCTGACCGAGGAGCGACGGTTCGGCGGGAGTCTCGCCGATCTGGAGGCCGTGACCGCCCGCGTCGCCCTGCCGGTGCTGCGCAAGGATTTCATCGCGACCCGCTACCAGGTGCTCGAGGCCCGGGCGGCCGGTGCCGACCTCGTGCTGCTCATCGTGGCCGGCCTCGAGCCCGCCGTGCTCCGCGAGCTCTACGACTTCGTGCTCGAGCTCGGCATGACCCCGCTGGTCGAGACCCACTCGGCCGACGAGCTCGAGGTCGCGATCGATCTCGGCGCGTCCCTCATCGGCGTCAACGCCCGTGATCTGACGACCCTCGAGCTCGACCGCGACCTCTTCGGTCGCCTGGTCGAGCGCATCCCCGACTCCGCGGTGAAGATTGCCGAGTCGGCGGTGCTGACCCCCGCCGACGTCACGCACTACCGCTCCGCGGGCGCGGACGTCGTCCTGATCGGTGAGGCCCTCGTGACGGGCGACCCGATCGCCACTCTCAAGAGCTTCCTGGAGGCGTGATGAGCCTGCGTGACCAGCACGGCCCGCTGTTCGGCGACTACGGCGGGCGGTACATGCCCGAATCGCTGATCGCGGCCATCGACGAGCTGACCGTCGCCTACGACGAGGCGATCGCCGACCCCGGGTTCCGGGCGGAGCTGGCCTCTCTGCTGAGCTCGTACGCCGGCCGCCCGTCGCCCCTCACCGAGGTGGCGCGCTTCGCGGGGCACGCGGGCGGAGCGCGGGTGTTCCTCAAGCGCGAAGACCTCAACCACACCGGTTCGCACAAGATCAACAACGTGCTCGGTCAGGCCCTGCTCACGAAGCGCCTCGGCAAGAGCCGCGTCATCGCCGAGACCGGCGCCGGCCAGCACGGCGTCGCCACCGCGACCGCCGCGGCTCTGTTCGGCCTCGACTGCACGATCTACATGGGCGAGGTCGACACCGAGCGCCAGGCGCTCAACGTCGCTCGCATGCGCCTGCTCGGCGCGGAGGTCGTGCCGGTGCGGTCCGGATCGCGCACGCTCAAGGATGCGATCAACGACGCGTATCGCGACTGGGTGGCGTCGGTCGAGACGACCAACTACATCTTCGGCACGGCGGCGGGCCCGCATCCGTTCCCGGCGATGGTGCGCGACTTCCAGAAGATCATCGGCGAAGAGGCCAGGCAGCAGCTTCTCGATGTGACGGGTCGTCTTCCGGATGCCGTGATCGCCTGCGTCGGCGGGGGATCCAACGCGATCGGCATGTTCGATGCGTTCCTCGACGACGCCGAGGTGAAGCTCTACGGAGTGGAGGCGGCCGGCGACGGCGTCGACACCCCGAAGCACGCCGCATCCATCGAGCGGGGTCGCCCCGGCATCCTGCACGGCGCCAAGACCTACGTGCTGCAGGACGAGGACGGTCAGACCGTCGAGTCGCACTCGATCTCGGCGGGCCTCGACTATCCGGGTGTCGGTCCCGAGCACGCGTGGCTCGCCGACATCGGTCGGGCGGAGTACATCCCGGCGACCGACGACGAGGCGATGCAGGCGCTGCGCCTGCTCAGCCGCACCGAGGGGATCATCCCTGCCATCGAGTCCGCTCATGCTCTCGCCGGCGCGCTGCGACTCGGGCGGGAGATGGGGCCGGATGCCGTGCTCGCCGTCTGCCTGTCCGGGCGCGGAGACAAGGACATGGACACGGCCGCGCGCTATTTCGACCTGTACGACCGCGCGGCTCTCGAGCACGACGTCGAGCAGGAGAGCGCCGAGGAGGCCGCAGCGTCGAAGGGGGAGCCCGAACTATGAGCCGGGTGGAACAGGCCATCGAGGCAGCGCACGCAGCCGGGCGAAGCGCCTTCGTCGGTTACCTTCCCGCCGGCTTCCCCGATCTCGAGACGAGCATCCAGGCGGCGATCACCCTCGCGGAGAACGGCGTCGACATCATCGAGCTCGGCCCGCCTTACAGCGATCCGGTCATGGACGGCGCCGTCATCCAGGAGGCAACGACCGCGGCGCTCGCGAACGGCTTCAAGATGAAGGACCTCTTCGCGGCGGTGCGGGCGATCACCGAGGCGACCGATGTCCCCGTGCTCGTGATGACGTACTGGAACCCGGTGTTCCAGTACGGCGTCGACCGCTACGCCGACGACCTGCTCGCAGCCGGCGGCGCTGGTCTCATCACGCCCGACATCACGCCGGACGTCGCGGGGGAGTGGATCGCGGCGAGCGAGCGCACCGGCCTCGACCGTGTCTTCCTCGCCGCCCCGACCTCGTCCGACGAGCGGTTGTCGCTCGTCGTCGAATCGTCGACCGGCTTCGTCTACACCGTGTCGACCATGGGCATCACGGGTGAGCGGGCCGAGCTCGACCGGGCGGCGCGCACGCTGGTCGGCCGTCTGCGCGCGGCCGGTTCCGCTCGGGCCTGCGTCGGCATCGGCATCTCCACCGCCGAGCAGATCGCCGGCGTCTCGGAGTACGCCGACGGCGCGATCGTCGGCACCGCACTCGTCCGAGCCCTCCGCGACGGTGGGATTCCCGCCCTCGCCGAGGTCACCCGCACCCTGGCCGCCGGGACCGCATCCGCGCGGCCCGTACACGAGAACTAGAATCGCACTCATGTCCCACGCGCTCCACAGCACCTTCAGCGGCGTGCTCGCCAGCATCCCCAGTCCGCCCGTCTCGTATTTCGACATCGGACCGCTGCGCATCCACTTCTACGCGCTGTGCATCATCGCCGGCATCATCGCGGCCGTGCTGCTCACGAACCGCCGCCTGACGCGGCGCGGAGCGGAGCCGTGGGTCGTCATCGACATCTCCATCCTCGCCGTGCCGCTCGCGATCATCGGCGCACGCATCTTCCACGTGCTCACCCACCCCGGGTTCTACTTCGGCGAGGGCAAGAACACCTGGAACCCGTTCGAGCCGGGCTCGGTGTGGGCGATCTGGGAGGGGGGCATCGCGATCTTCGGCGCCCTCATCGGCGGCGCGATCGGCGCCTACCTCGGATGCCGCTGGACCGGCATCCGCTTCTGGACGTTCGCCGACGCCCTCGCACCCGGCCTCCTGCTCGCCCAGGCCATGGGTCGCTTCGGCAACTGGTTCAACCACGAGCTGTTCGGTCTGCCGACCGATCTTCCGTGGGGGCTCGAGATCGAGTCGGACAACTCGGCCTTCCCCCCTGGCCTGCCCGAGGGGACACTGTTCCACCCGACGTTCCTCTACGAGGTCATCTGGAACCTGCTCGGCGTCGCCGTCCTCCTCTGGCTGAGCCGCAAGGCCACGAGCCTGCAGTGGGGCCGCCTGTTCGCCATCTACCTGATCTGGTACAGCGCCGGTCGAGTGGTGTGGGAGTCCATCCGCATCGATCCGAGCGAGATCATCCTCGGCCTGCGCAGCAACGTCTGGGCGGCGATCATCGGCATCGTCGTGGGCGTCGCGATCCTCGTCGTGCAGTCTCGTCGTCACCTCGGTCTGGAGCCCTCGCCGTACCAGCCGGGTCGCGGGCGGAAGGATCTGGACGCTGATGTAGACTCGCAGGACAATCCCTCCGACTTCGTGGACCTGAGTGAGCCTCCGTCCGAAGAAGTCGCCGCAGGAGCCAGCGCCACAAGCACCGCTCCCACGGACACGGCAGGCGCCCGATAGCCGACCGGTCCGTGCGGACCCCATCGCATCAGCCCGGCCAATGACGTCCCCGGGTCATCCGTAGATCTGAGGACGGTTCAGGTGTATTTTCAGCCTCCCCATGGCGCCTCCGGCGCCTACCCCCCGAAGCAGGGCATGTACAACCCCGCGTTCGAGAAGGACGCATGCGGCCTCGCCATGGTCGCGACCCTGCGCGGTGAGGCGGGTCACGACATCATCGCGCTCGCCCTCGAGGCGCTGCGCAACCTCGAGCACCGCGGCGCCATCGGCTCCGACGCCGGAACCGGAGACGGCGCCGGCATCCTGACCCAGATGCCCGACGCGTTCCTGCGCGCCGTGACCGACTTCGAGCTCCCGCCCATGGGGGAGTACGCGGCCGGTCTCGCCTTCCTTCCGCGCGACTCCAGCGTGCGTCGCGAGCAGAAGGCCGGTATCGAGCGGATCGCGCGGTCCGAAGGGCTGCGCGTGCTCGGCTGGCGCGAGGTCCCGACCGCCAACGAGCACCTGGGCAAGCTCGCCGACGAGGCGCGTCCGGCCTTCGAGCAGCTCTTCGTCAGCGCCGGGGGAGCGTCGCACTCCGACGCGCCGCTCACGGGCATCGCCCTCGACCGCGTCGCCTATCGTCTGCGCAAGCGCGCCGGTCACGAGCTCGGCGCCTACTTCGTCACCCTGTCGGCCCGCACGCTCGGGTACAAGGGCATGGTCACGACCCTGCAGCTCGAGCCGTTCTACCCCGATCTGCAGGATGAGCGGTTCATGTCGGAGCTCGCGGTCGTGCACTCCCGGTACTCGACGAACACCTTCCCGTCGTGGCCACTCGCACAGCCGCTGCGCATGCTCGCCCACAACGGCGAGATCAACACCGTCGGGGGCAACCGCAACTGGATGCGCGCACGGCAGTCGCAGCTCGAGTCCGAGCTGCTCGGTGACGTCGCGCCGCTGCTGCCCATCTGCACCGACGGCGCGAGCGACTCCGCCTCTTTCGACGAGGTGCTCGAGCTGCTGACCCTGACCGGCCGCAGCCTGCCGCACGCCATCATGATGATGGTGCCGGAGGCCTACGAGAAGCAGTCCGACATCTCGCCCGAGCTGCGCGCCTTCTACGAGTACCACTCGAACCAGATGGAGCCGTGGGACGGACCCGCCGCCCTCATCTTCACCGACGGCACGCTCGTCGGGGCGACCCTCGACCGCAACGGATTGCGACCGGGGCGCTGGACCGAGACGACCGACGGCCTCATCGTCATCGGCTCCGAGACCGGTGTGCTCACGTTCGAGCCCGAGCGCATCAAGCGCCGCGGACGCCTGCAGCCCGGAAAGATGTTCCTCGTCGACACCGCGCAGCAGCGCATCATCGAGGATGAGGAGATCAAGCACGACCTCGCCACGATGCATCCGTGGCAGGAATGGCTGGATGCCGGGGCCGTGCGCCTCGCCGACCTCCCGGAGCGCGAGCACATCGTGCACCCGCCGGCCTCGATCACCCGTCGCCAGCGCACCTTCGGCTACACGGAGGAGGAGGTCCGCATCCTGCTGACCCCCATGGGGCAGACCGGCGTCGAGCCGCTCGGCGCGATGGGATCCGACACCCCGATCGCGGTGCTGAGCAAGCGTCCGCGACTGCTCTTCGACTACTTCACGCAGCAGTTCGCGCAGGTGACGAATCCGCCGCTCGACTCGATCCGCGAAGAGGTCGTCACGAGCCTCAAGCTCGGTCTCGGCCCGGAGAGCAACCTGCTCAGCTGGGGCCCGGATCACACCCGCACCGTGTCACTCGACTTCCCGGTGATCGACAACGACGAGCTGGCGAAGATCCGTCACATCGACAAGGCGCTGCCCGATCGGTCGAGCGTGACGATCAAGGGTCTGTACCACTTCGACGTCGGATCGAACACGCTCGAGAAGCGCCTGACGGAGATGTGCGAGGAAGTCGACGAGGCGATCGCCAGCGGCGCGGAGTTCATCATCCTGTCCGACCGCGACTCGAACAAGGACCTCACCCCGATCCCGTCGCTCCTCATGGTCTCGGCGGTGCACCATCACCTCATCCGCCGAGAGAACCGCATGAAGGTCGGCCTGATCGTCGAAGCAGGCGACGTCCGCGAGGTCCACCACGTGGCGACCCTCATCGGCTACGGCGCCTCGGCGATCAACCCCTATCTCGCCATGGAGACGGTCGAGCACCTCGTGCGCACCGGGTACATCACCGGGATCAGCCCCGAGAAGGCCGTCAAGAACCTCATCTACGCGCTCGGCAAGGGCGTGCTGAAGATCATGTCGAAGATGGGCATCTCGACCGTGTCGTCGTACGCCGGCGCGCAGGTGTTCGAGGCCGTCGGCCTGAGCGAGGAGTTCATCGACAAGTACTTCACGCGCACCGAGTCGAAGCTCGGCGGAATCGGGATCGAGGAGATCTTCGCCGAGAACCAGGCGCGTCACGACTACGCCTATCCCGAGGATGCCGCTGCGCGCGCCCACGAGCGCCTCTGGAGCGGCGGCGAGTACCAGTGGCGTCGCGACGGCTCGCCGCACCTCTTCAACCCGGAGACGGTGTTCAAGCTGCAGCACTCCACGCGTGAGCGCCGATACGACATCTTCCGGCAGTACACGAAGCTCGTCGACGACCAGGCGGCCGAGCTGAAGACCCTGCGCGGTCTGTTCGCCCTGCGCACCGGCACCCGCAAGCCGGTGCCGATCGACGAGGTCGAACCCGTCTCGGCGATCGTCAAGCGCTTCTCGACCGGAGCGATGAGCTACGGCTCGATCTCCAAGGAGGCGCACGAGACGCTCGCGATCGCGATGAACCGCCTCGGCGGCAAGTCGAACACGGGGGAGGGCGGCGAAGACGTCGACCGGCTCATGGACCCCGAGCGCCGCAGCGCGATCAAGCAGGTCGCCTCCGGTCGCTTCGGCGTCACGAGCCTGTACCTCACCGAGGCCGACGACATCCAGATCAAGCTCGCTCAGGGCGCCAAGCCCGGTGAGGGCGGGCAGCTGCCCCCGCAGAAGGTGTACCCGTGGGTGGCTCGTACCCGCGGCGGCACCCCGGGCGTCGGGCTCATCTCACCGCCGCCGCACCACGACATCTACTCGATCGAGGACCTCAAGCAGCTCATCTTCGATCTGAAGAGGGCGAACCCCGAGGCGCGCATCCACACGAAGCTCGTCAGCCAGTCGGGCATCGGCGCGGTGTCGGCGGGTGTGGCGAAGGCGCTCAGCGACGTCATCCTCGTCTCCGGGCACGACGGAGGCACGGGCGCGAGCCCGATGAACTCGCTCAAGCACGCGGGGACTCCCTGGGAGCTCGGCCTGGCCGAGACGCAGCAGACGCTCATGCTGAACGGCATGCGCGATCGCGTGGTCGTACAGGTCGACGGGCAGCTCAAGACCGGTCGCGACGTCATCATCGGCGCCCTGCTCGGCGCCGAGGAGTTCGGCTTCGCGACGGCGCCGCTCGTCGTGAGCGGCTGCATCATGATGCGCGTCTGCCATCTCGACACCTGCCCCGTCGGCGTCGCGACGCAGAACCCGGTTCTGCGGGAGCGCTTCACGGGCAAGCCCGAGTTCGTCGTGAACTTCATGGAGTTCATCGCCGAGGAGGTGCGCGAGATCCTCGCCGAGCTGGGCTTCCGCTCGCTCGACGAGATCATCGGACGCGCCGAGCTGCTCGAGGTGGATGCCGCCGTGGAGCACTGGAAGGCCGAGGGTCTCGACCTCAGCCCCGTGCTGGAGGGGCCGGCATTCCCCGCGAGCGAGCCGCGCCGCAGCCGCCGTGCGCAGGACCACGAGCTCGACAAGCACTTCGACGTCCAGCTGATCGACATCGCCGGGCCGGCGCTGCTGAACGGCGAGCCCGTGATCGCGGAGCTCCCCATCGCGAACACCGAGCGCGCCGTCGGCACCATGCTCGGCCACCAGGTCACGTCCCGCCACGGTGCCGACGGGCTCCCGCGCGGAACCATCGACGTCACGCTGCACGGCACGGCAGGCCAGTCCCTCGGGGCGTTCCTGCCGTCCGGCATCGTGCTGCGTCTCGAGGGAGACGCGAACGACTACGTCGGCAAGGGTCTCTCCGGTGGCGACATCACGATCCGTCCGGCGCGGGGCTCGCAGATCGCCCCGCAGGAGAACGTCATCGCGGGCAACGTCATCGGCTACGGCGCCACCGCGGGAACCATGTTCCTGTCGGGCGTCGTCGGCGAGCGGTTCCTGGTGCGCAACTCCGGTGCCACGGCCGTCGTCGAGGGCGTGGGCGACCATGCGCTCGAGTACATGACGGGGGGCGTCGCGGTGATTCTCGGCACGACGGGCCGGAACCTCGGTGCGGGCATGTCCGGGGGAGTGGCGTACATCCGCTCGCTCGACACCGGCAAGATCAACGCGCAGTCCCTCAGCAGCGGCGAGCTGCTGCTCGAGCCTCTCGACCGGGCGGATCTCGAGGTCTTGCGCAGTCTGATCGCCGAGCACGTGGAGCGGACGGCATCGCCGCTCGGCTCCGACATCCTGGCGCGGTTCGACGAGGTCGCCGGCCAGTTCACGAAGGTGCTCCCGCGCGACTACGCCGCGGTGCGGAGCATGCGCGAGGAAGCAGTCGCCGAGGGCATCGACCCCGACGGCGACGTCGTCTGGAACCGGATCCTGGAGGTGACCGGTGGCTGATCCCAAGGGTTTTCTGAAGGTCACGGAGCGCGAGGTGCCCGCGCGGCGCCCCGTTCCCGTGCGCATCATGGACTGGAAAGAGGTCTATGAGGCGGGCGATCAGGCGGTGCTCAAGCGCCAGGCCGGCCGCTGCATGGACTGCGGCGTGCCGTTCTGCCACCAGGGGTGCCCGCTGGGCAACCTGATCCCCGAGTGGAACGATCTCACCTGGCGCGGCGAGGGTCGCGCGGCGATCGACCGCCTGCACGCCACGAACAACTTCCCGGAGTTCACGGGCCGTCTGTGCCCCGCTCCCTGTGAGAGCTCGTGCGTGCTGGGGATCAACCAGCCCGCGGTCACGATCAAGCAGATCGAGGTCTCGATCATCGACGAGGCGTTCGCGAAGGGCTGGGTCGAGCCGCAGCCGCCCGCACGCCTGACCGGCAAGACGGTCGCCGTGGTCGGCTCGGGACCCGCCGGTCTCGCCGCCGCGCAGCAGCTGACGCGCGCCGGCCACACGGTCGCGGTGTTCGAGCGCGACGACCGCATCGGCGGCCTGCTCCGCTACGGCATCCCCGACTTCAAGATGGAGAAGGGTCAGCTGGAGGCCCGTCTGCGTCAGATGCAGGAGGAGGGAACCCGCTTCCGTGCCGGCGTGGAGATCGGCAAGGACATCTCCTGGGCAGACCTGCGGGCGCGCTACGACGCGGTCGTCATCGCCACGGGCGCCACCGTTCCGCGCGACCTGGCCATCCCCGGCCGTGATCTCGACGGCGTGCACTTCGCGATGGAGTACCTCGTCGAGTCCAACCACGCGGTCGCGGGCGACAAGGTCCCCGAGCAGATCACCGCCGAGGGCAAGCACGTCATCGTCATCGGCGGCGGCGACACCGGAGCGGACTGCATCGGCACCGCCCACCGTCAGGGCGCTCTCAGCGTCACGAACCTCGCGATCGGCAAGCAGCCGGGCACCGAGCGTCCCGCGCACCAGCCCTGGCCGATGATGCCGACGGTCTTCGAGGTCTCGTCCGCGCACGAGGAGGGCGGTGAGCGCGTGTTCCTCGCCTCGACCGTCGAGTTCCTCGCGAACGAGGTCGGCGAAGTGCGCGCCCTGCGCGTGGCGGAGACCGAGTACATCGACGGACGCCGTGTGCCGAAGAGCGGCACCGAGCGCGAGATCCCGGCGGACCTGGTGCTCATCGCGATGGGCTTCACCGGCCCCGAGCAGGACGGCTTCACGGACGACACCCGTCCGCAGCTCACCGAC
Source organism: Microbacterium sp. CR_7 (assembly GCF_041954755.1). Classification (NCBI taxonomy): domain Bacteria; kingdom Bacillati; phylum Actinomycetota; class Actinomycetes; order Micrococcales; family Microbacteriaceae; genus Microbacterium; species Microbacterium sp. CR_7. The sequence continues at coordinate 599,056 of NZ_JAVAYF010000001.1, read as the reverse complement.
CGCGGCGCTTTCCAGCGCGACAGCGGCTATGAGTCCAGCATCCCCGGTGTGTTCGTCGCGGGCGATGCGGGTCGAGGTCAGTCGCTCATCGTGTGGGCGATCGCCGAGGGGCGTGCCGCTGCCGCGAACGTCGATCGCTTCCTGATGGGAGAGACCGTGCTGCCCGAGCCGGTGGGCCCGCATCAAGTCGCGATCGGCCTCGCTCACGCGTAGGCTGAGCCAGGCACCGTCGCCCGATTTTTATCCCCCTTCCCCCTGGAGAATCAGTTGAGACGCGCGAAAATCGTCGCCACCCTGGGCCCCGCAACTTCCACCTATGAGACCGTGCGTGCACTCATCGACGCCGGTGTGGACGTCGCTCGCCTGAACCTCAGCCACGGCGACTACTCCGTGCACGAGAACAACTACGCCAACGTGCGTCGTGCTGCGGAGGACGCCGGTCGTGCCGTCGCCATCCTCGTCGACCTGCAGGGCCCGAAGATCCGTCTCGGCCGCTTCGAGGACGGCCCCTACGAGCTCGCGGTGGGCGACATCTTCAAGATCACCACCGAGGACATCATCGGGAACCGCGAGATCTGCGGCACGACCTTCAAGGGTCTGCCGCAGGACGTGACACCGGGAGACTTCCTGCTCATCGACGACGGCAAGGTCCGCGTCGAGGTCGTCGACACCGATGGTGTGACCGTCACCACCCGCGTGGTCGTGGCCGGTGCCGTCTCGAACAACAAGGGCATCAACCTGCCCGGCGTCGCCGTCAACGTCCCGGCTCTCAGCGAGAAGGACGAGGACGACCTGCGCTGGGGTCTGCGCACGGGCGCCGACCTCATCGCGCTGTCGTTCGTCCGCAACGCGGCCGACGTCACCCGCGTGCACGAGATCATGGCCGAGGAGGGCGTCCGCGTCCCCGTCATCGCCAAGGTCGAGAAGCCGCAGGCGGTGGACGCTCTCGAAGGGATCGTCGACGCGTTCGACGCGATCATGGTCGCGCGTGGCGACCTCGGTGTCGAGCTGCCGCTCGAGGCGGTGCCGATCGTGCAGAAGCGTGCCGTCGAGCTCGCGCGCCGCATGGCGAAGCCGGTCATCGTCGCGACGCAGATGCTGGAGTCGATGATCAACAGCCCGGTGCCCACGCGCGCCGAGACCTCCGATGTCGCCAACGCCGTGCTCGACGGTGCCGACGCCGTCATGCTCTCCGGCGAGACCAGCGTGGGCGACTACCCTGTGGTCGTCGTCGAGACGATGGCTCGCATCATCGAGTCCACCGAGGAGCACGGTCTCGAGCGCATCGCTCCGCTCACCGCCAAGCCGCGTACGCAGGGTGGTGCCATCACTCTCGCAGCGCTCGAGGTCGCCGAGTTCGTCGAGGCGAAGTTCCTCTGCGTCTTCACCCAGTCGGGCGACTCGGCTCGCCGCCTGTCGCGTCTGCGCTCGCGCATCCCGATGCTGGCGTTCACGCCCGAGCCCGACATCCGTCGTCGCATGGCCCTCACCTGGGGCATCCAGTCGACGCTCGTCGACATGGTGCAGCACACCGACCTGATGTACCTGCAGGTCGACGACTACCTCCTCTCGAACGGCCTCGCTGCCGAGGGCGACAAGGTGGTCGTGATCTCCGGATCCCCTCCCGGGATCGTCGGATCCACCAACGACATCCGCGTGCACAAGGTCGGGGATGCCGTGAACGGCGCTGCTCCGATCTACAAGGAAGCCACGGTCTGACCGCATCCATCGGTCACGAAGGGGTGGGACTGCGGTCCCACCCCTTCGTCGTCTGCCGACGATGCTCGCGGTTGTCAAGGCTTTCACCGCCCTCCGCCTCTCTGGATAGCGTGGGGGAATGAGCACAGCCCGGCAGCGGATCGTCATCGCCGGTCATGCTCTCCGGGTCGCCGCATGCGGACCCCGCTCGCAGCCGACGGTCGTCCTCGTCCACGGCATCGGCATGTCGCACCGGTACTTCGCGCCGCTGCGCGACGCGCTCTGCCGCAGTGTCCGGGTCATCACCGTCGACCTCCCCGGCTTCGGCGGGCTCCCGACTCCCAGAGAGGATCTCGACGTCGCCGCGATGGGGCACATCCTCGCCCAGACGCTCGGGGTGCTCGATCTCACCCGGGTCGTGCTCGTAGGGCATTCGATGGGAGTGCAGTGGGCGCTGGAGGCGGCGCTGGCAGCGCCGGATCGGGTCGACGGCCTCGTCCTGATCGGTCCCGTCGTCGACGAGGCGCACCGATCCCTGCCGTCGCAGGCCGTCGCCCTTGCCGTAGACACCCTCCGCGAGGCGCCGATGGCCAACGCCCTCGTGTTCTCCGACTATCTCCGCTGCGGGCCGCGCTGGTATCTGAAGCAGGCGCGTCATATGACCTCCTACGAGACCGAAGCCGCCATCGCGCGAGCGGCACAGCCGATTCTTCTGATGCGCGGCGGCCGCGACCCCGTGGCAGGGGAGCAGTGGGTGCGACACCTGCGCTCTGCTGCGACAGGAGCGGAGATCGTCGAGGTCCCGCGTCAGCCGCACAACGTGCAGTACACGGCTGCGCGGAAGGTGTCCGAGGAGATCACGCGCTTCGCGCGAGGAATCGGCAGTCGCGCTTCGTCGGAGATGTCCGAGAGGGGGCGGACGACATCGACGCAGTGAGGCGCTTGACCTGGTGGATCGCCGACTATGCCTACGCCGCGGCGTGGCAGGTGCGAGCGGCGTTCGACCGCTCGGACCCCCGAGGCTTCGCAGACGGGCCCGGCCTGCCGATCGTGATCCTGCCCGGGGTGTACGAGACGTGGCGCTTCATGCAGCCGATGATCGCCGCCCTGCACGCTCGCGGACACCCGGTTCATGTGCTCGACGCCTGGAGGCACAACAGACGGCCGGTCGACGAGGCGGCTGACATCCTCGCCGCCTTCCTCGAGGAGGCGGAGACGACCGACGTCGTGCTGGTCGCGCACAGCAAGGGAGGATTGGCCGGGAAGACCGCGATGATCGGACGCGCCGGCTCACGGATCCGGGGCATGGTCGCGATCTCGACGCCCTTCCGCGGATCGCGGTACGCGCGATGGATGCCGATACGCGGCCTTCGCGCGCTCGCCCCCACGCACCCGTCGATCCTGGCGCTCGCGCGTCACGTCGACGCGGACTCGCGCATCGTCTCCGTCTACGCCCGGTTCGACCCGCACATCCCGGAGGGCAGCGAGCTCGTCGGCGCGCGCCGCAACGTGCGGCTCGACACCGGAGGCCATTTCCGGGTGCTGGCGGATCCGCGCGTGATCGCGGAGATCGCAGCCATGGCTGAACACTGACCAACGCCGGTCATCGGCAGGTGGACGGCGGAGCTTCTCCGGCACTGACCGCCGCGAGCCAACCCAGCATGTCGGGCAGAGCGGCGTAGGCGGCCAACCCGTGATTCACGCTCGGGTAGCGATGGAAGCTGACTCTCGTGTCCTGTCGGCAGAGGAGGGTCACATAGTCCTCGGTCGCCGCCGGCTTCACGAGTTCGTCGGCGAGGCCCTGCCCGACGAACACCGGAACACGGATCGGCGACGATCCGGCGCTGTTCTCCTCGAGAAGCGTCTTCCACGGCTCGGTCGTCGCGGGGTCGCTCGTGAGGTAGTGGCCGATGAGCGGGTCGGCGATCGCGTGGATCTCCTTGTTCTGCGACAGCAGACACATGTCGGCCATCTTCGGGGTCGCCGCGGCTCCGCTCGGCGTGAGGATCGCCGTCAGCTCGGCGGTGCCGTATCGCTCGGCGTACGCCGCCTCATACGCGGGGATCGCGTAGGAGGCGATCGTGACCCCGGAGACGTTCACGATGTCATCGCTCATGAGTTCGGTGAGGTCCGCCGCGGGAGCCGCGACCGCCACACCGCGCAGCGTGAGTTCGGGGGCGTACCCGTCGGCTCGTTCTGCGGCGAAGAGCACGGCCTGCCCACCCTGCGAGTGCCCCCACAGGATGACATCCGTCCCGATCTTCGCGGCGTCGATGTCGTGCGCCGCGCGGACGGCGTCGAGCACGCTGTTCGACTCCGGGACGCCGAGCAGGTACGAGGACGCGCCGGCCATGCCGAGACCGGGGTAGTCCGCCGCCACCACGGCGTACCCCTCGAGGAGGAACTCGTGCAGACCTTCGATGAACTGGAAGGGGTCGACGTCGAGCGACGGCGCGCACTGCGTCGCAGCACCCGTCGTGGGATGCCCCCAGGCGATGACGGCCCGCCCGCGCGCGGGTGCCGGGATGTCGGGCACGACCACGACCGCCGATGCCGCGACGTCGGATCCCGCGAGATCGCGCGTGTGATAGATCACTCGCCAGGCTGTGGACCCGAGCGGTGCGCTGTCGATCTCCTCGAGGCGGACGATCTCTCCCGGCTCGCCTTCGGGCAGCGGATCGGGGATCCGGTAGAAGGTCCTGTCGCCGACGAGGTCGGCCTCGCCTTCGATGTGCCGGCGGATCGCGTCGACGGCGAAGACGCTTCCGATCGCCATGATGAGCAGTACGACGATCACGAGGCCTCGCCGACGAGGTCTGGTGCGTCTCCAGATGTCGGCGGATGGGCGATCGCGCATGGACCCTGTCTAGCGCATGCGCGCTTCAGAGCACAGAGCCCGCCGCACGGTGCGCGACCCGCGTGGTGCCGGCGGTGGGACTCGAACCCACACGCCCTCTCGGACAAAGCATTTTGAGTGCTCCGCGTCTGCCATTCCGCCACGCCGGCCCGTGTGTCGCGTCTACGACTGTATCGCAGCGCAGGTGCACAGACGTGCGACCTTCGGGGTCGGCCGGGCGACTCTCCACTAGGATGGAGGGCGTGACAGAGCAAGAACAGGCTGAGCAGCCCACGGCATCCGCCCCCCGACGCGTCGTCGTCGCCGAGGACGAGTCGCTGATCCGTCTCGACATCGTCGAGATCCTCCGCGACAACGGCTTCGATGTGGTCGGCGAGGCCGGAGACGGCGAGACGGCTGTCGCTCTCGCCACCGAGCTGCGACCCGACCTCGTGATCATGGACGTCAAGATGCCTCAGCTCGACGGCATCAGCGCTGCCGAGAAGCTGCACAAGGGCAACATCGCCCCGGTGGTCCTGCTCACGGCGTTCAGCCAGAAGGAGCTCGTGGAGCGGGCGAGCGAGGCCGGCGCGCTGGCATACGTCGTGAAGCCCTTCACGCCGAACGACCTGCTGCCCGCGATCGAGATCGCGCTCGCACGTCACGAGCAGATCATCACGCTCGAGGCCGAGGTCGCGGACATGGTGGAGCGTTTCGAGACGCGCAAGCTCGTCGACAGGGCCAAGGGCCTGCTGAACGAGAAGATGGGACTCTCGGAGCCCGAGGCCTTCCGCTGGATCCAGAAGGCGTCGATGGACCGCCGCCTCACGATGCAGGACGTCGCGAAGGCGATCATCGAGCAGCTCGCTCCGAAGAAGTAGTCGGTGCTCCGGCTCGACGCGGACCACGTCCTGCGTCTCGTTCAGCCGGGGGACGGCGCGGCGCTCGCGCGCGCATATACGACGAACCGGGACCATCTCGCGCCCTGGGAGCCGGTGCGGAGCGTCGACTTCTACACGGCGACATGGCAGGAGCGGCACGTCGAGCACAGCGTCGCCGACACGGACTCCGGGCGCGGGTATCGCTTCGTCCTCGTGTCGGATGACGGAGAGATCCGCGGACGGATGAACCTCAACAACGTCGTGCGCGGCGCTTTCCGCAGCGCCGATCTCGGCTATTGGATCGACGCATCACGGCTGCGGCGCGGTCTGGCCGGCCGAGGCGTCGCGGAGCTCATCCGATTCGCCGGCGAAGAGCTGTCGTTGCACCGTCTCCAGGCGGCGACGCTTCTCGACAACGTCGCGTCGCAGCGGGTTCTCAGCAGCGCGGGGTTCACCGAGATCGGACTGGCGCCGCAGTACCTGCACATCGCGGGGGAGTGGCGCGATCATCGCCTCTTCCAGCGGATACTCGCGTGACGCCCGAGAACGTTCGACCTGACCGGGTCAGGCGGGTGCGTCCTTGATCATGTTGGTGATCCGGATGGTGGAGCAGCGGCGTCCCTGATCGTCGGTGACGACGATCTCGTGCACGGTGATGCTGCGGCCCAGATGCACCGGCGTGCAGACACCGGTGACCACACCCGACGTCGCCGACCGGGTGTGCGTGGCGTTGATGTCGACTCCGACGGCGAGGCGTCCTGGACCGGCGTGCAGGTTCGCGGCCATGGACCCGAGGGACTCGCCGAGCACCACGTACGCGCCGCCGTGCATGAGGCCGACCGGCTGCGTGTTGCCCTCGACCGGCATCGTCGCGACGCACCGCTCCGTGCTGAACTCGAGGAACTCCATCCCCATCTTCTCGGCGAGGGCGCCCATGCCGCGAGCGGACGCCCAGTCGAGTCCCTCACTCGTCGCGGTGGTGTCGCTCATGAATCCTCCTCAGCGGGTGTCTGTCGTCCTCGTTAGGCTGACAGGGTGACGGACTCCGCAAAGCCTACCCTCATGGTCGTCGACGGCCATTCGCTCGCCTACCGTGCCTTCTTCGCCCTGCCGGTCGACAACTTCACGACCAAGGACAACCAGCACACGAACGCCATCTACGGCTTCCTCTCGATGCTGGTGAACCTCATCAAGGCCGAGCAGCCGACGCACCTGGCCATCGCCTTCGACACGTCGCGTCACTCCTTCCGCACCGACGAGTACCCGGAGTACAAGGCGACACGTTCCGAGACGCCTCAGGAGTTCCGCGGACAGATCCCGCTGCTCCAGGACTGCCTCGCCGCGATGTCGATCCCGGTGCTCACGAAAGAGGGGATCGAGGCCGACGACATCCTCGCGACGCTGTCGACTCAGGGAGCGGAGCAGGGGTACGAGGTCCTCGTCGTGTCGGGCGATCGCGACACGATCCAGCTCGTGAACGACGAGATCACCCTGCTCTACCCGAACGTGCAGGGCGTCTCTCAGCTCAAGCGGTACGACCCGGCGACGGTCCAGGAGCGATACGGCGTTCGGCCCGAGCAGTACCCCGATATCGCCGCGCTGGTGGGGGAGACCAGCGACAACCTTCCCGGGGTGCCGAAGGTGGGGGAGAAGACCGCGGTCAAGTGGCTCACCCAGTTCGGATCGCTCGATGAGCTCCTCGATCGGGCGGACGAGATCAAGGGGGTCGTCGGTGGCAACCTGCGCGAGCACATCGAGGACGTGCGTCGGAATCGGAAGCTGAACCGGCTGCTCCGTGATGTCGAGCTTCCCGTCGCTCCGGCCGACCTCGCTGTCGCGCCGATCGATGCACAGGCCGTTCGTGACATCTTCGCCCGTCTGGAGTTCCGCACCCTGCTGCCGCGGGTGTTCGAGGCCGTCGGCGCCGGCGAGGTCGCGGACGACCCGGCGACCGTCGTCGACCTGCCCGCCCCGGTCGAGGTCGCGGCCGCCGAGTTCGTCGCGTGGGCGGAGTCCCAGGGCGAAGTGGCCCTTCGCCTGGTTCTGCAGAGCGGCGCTCCGACCCGGGTCGGCGCCGCGACGGAGACCGAGCTGCGGGAGCTGCACTGGAACGACGACGCCGCGACCGCGCTCCGCGGCTGGCTCGAGTCCGACCGTCCGAAGATCATGCACGACGCCAAGCCGCAGGTGAAGGCACTCCTGCGGCTCGGCATCCGCCTCTCCGGTCTCGCGTACGACACGAGCCTCGCCGGCTGGCTGCTGCGTCCGAGCTTTCCCGACAAGACCCTCGGCGATCTCGTCGAGCGGTACCTGGGCGAGAAGCTGCCGGAAGCGGACCCCACCCAGCTCGTGCCCGAGACCGAAGGCGCGACGCCGTCGCAGGAGGCCTGGTTCGCACTGCGTGCCGCTGCTGCTCTGCGTGACGACATCCCGGAGTCGGTCGCGACCGTGCTCACCGACATCGAGCTCCCGACGCTGCTGACCCTGGCCGACATGGAGGTCGCGGGCGTCGCAGTCTCGCACGAGGTGCTGTCGACCTTCTCGTCCGAGCTGGCCACGCGTGCGGACGGCATCGCGCAGGAGGCGTTCGGCATCGTCGGGCGCGAGTTCAATCTCGGCTCGCCGAAGCAGCTGCAGGAGGTGCTCTTCGACGACCTGCAGCTGCCGAAGACCCGCAAGACGAAGACGGGCTATTCGACGGATGCCGCGGTCCTCGCCGACCTGCAGGAATCGCATCCGCACCCGTTCCTCGGTCTGCTGCTCCAGCACCGCGAAGCGACCAAGCTCCGTCAGATCATCGAGTCGCTCGACGTCGCGATCGGTGCGGACCAGCGGGTCCGCACCACCTACGTGCAGACAGGAAGCCAGACAGGGCGGCTCTCGAGCACCGATCCCAACCTGCAGAACATCCCCGTCCGCACCGAGGAGTCGCGTCGCATCCGCAGCGCCTTCCGGGTCGGCGAAGGGTACGAGGCGCTGCTCACCGCGGACTACTCGCAGATCGAGATGCGGATCATGGCGCACCTCTCCGGCGATGAGGGGCTCATCGAGGCCTTCAACAGCGGCGAGGACCTGCACCGGTTCGTCGGCGCGCGCGTCTTCGGCGTCGATCCCGCCGACGTCACGGCAGCGATGCGCACGAAGGTGAAGGCGATGTCGTACGGGCTCGTCTACGGGCTCTCGGCGTTCGGTCTGTCGAAGCAGCTGCGCATCGAGCAGTCAGAGGCGAAGCAGCTGATGGTCGAGTACTTCGCCCGGTTCGGAGCGGTGCGCGACTATCTCCGGGCGTCGGTGCTCGCGGCGCGCGAGGTGGGGTACACGGAAACGATCTTCGGCCGCCGGCGTCCGTTCCCGGATCTGGCCTCGCCGAACCGTGTGCTGCGCGAGAACGCGGAGCGCGCAGCGCTCAACGCACCCATCCAGGGGAGCGCTGCCGACATCATGAAGATCGCGCTGTTCCACATCCATGACGACCTGCGCTCCGAGGGTCTCGCGTCCCGCGTACTCCTCCAGATCCACGACGAACTCGTCGTGGAGGTCGCGCCCGGAGAGTGGGACGCAGCGGAGCGCATCGTCCGCCAGCGCATGGGCGACGCGGCAGACCTCTCCGTCCCGCTCGACGTGCAGGTCGGTCGCGGGCAGGACTGGAACGAGGCGGCGCACTGACGGACGAGGCGGCCTCCGGGTGGGTGGAACAGGCGTCGTCCAGCTACGCTGAAGGGATGACTTCTGAGCCCCGCACTCCCACCGCCATCGACAAGGTCGCCGATGAATGGGTCGACGCGCTGGTGCAGTTGGCGCCGACGCTCGGCACGTACATCGGTCGCGACGAGGTCAACGACCGTTTCGGCGACCTGAGCCCCGAAGGTCACGAGAGCATCGCCGCAGCGACGCGTGCCACGCTCGCCACGCTGTCGTCGCTGGAGCCGGTGGACGCCATCGACGAGGTCACGAAGGCCGACCTCACCGCGGAGCTCACCCTCGATCTGGAGCTTCACGAGGCGAACTGGCACCTTCGCGACCTCAACGTCATCGCATCCGCCGCCCAGGACGTGCGTTCCGCGTTCGACCTGATGCCGACGGCGACCGCGGACGACTGGTCGGTGATCGCCACCCGCCTGGCCGCCGTGCCCGACGCGCTGCGGGGATACACCGAGACCCTCCGTGCGGGCATCGCCGCCGGCGTGACGCCCGCACGTCGCCAGGTGGTCGAGGTCGCCACGCAGATCGACCGTTACATCGCCGACGACGGTTTCTTCGCGGCTTTCGTCGCCGAGGCCTCGCCGGAGGACGGAAACCTCCCGGCATCCCTCGCCCGCACTCTCGCGGACAACTCGGCATCGGCACGCGTCGCCTATGGAGCGCTGCGACGCTTCCTGGCGGAAGAGCTCGCCCCAGCCGCCGGTGAGGAGGACGCCGTGGGGCGCGAGCTCTACGCGCTGAACTCGCGCCGATTCCTCGGTGCCACCATCGACCTCGACGAGACCTATGAGTGGGGCCGCGAAGAGCTCGAGCGCATGGTCGCCGAGCAGACCGCGATCGCGAACGAGATCCTGCCCGGGGCCTCTGTCGAGGAGGCCGTCGCCCATCTCGAAGCGGATCCGGCTCGCAAGCTGGTGGGCACGGAGGCGCTGCAGCGCTGGATGCAGGAGACGAGCGACCGCGCCGTGGCCGAGCTCGGCGCCACGCACTTCGACATCCCCGAGGCCATCCGCACACTCGAATGCATGATCGCCCCCACGCAGGAGGGCGGCATCTACTACACCGGGCCGACCGACGATTTCTCGCGTCCGGGTCGCATGTGGTGGTCCGTCCCCGAGGGAGTGACCGAGTTCGACACCTGGCGAGAGCTCACCACCGTCTATCACGAGGGCGTCCCCGGGCATCACCTGCAGATCGCGCAGGCCGTGTACAACCGCGCTGGACTGAACTCATGGCGTCGTCTGCTCGCGGGGACCTCGGGCCACGCCGAGGGCTGGGCGCTCTACGCGGAGCGCCTGATGCAGCAGCTCGGCTACCTCGACGATCCGGCCGATCGCCTCGGCATGCTCGACGGACAGCGCATGCGCGCAGCGCGCGTCGTGCTCGACATCGGCGTGCACCTCGGCAAGCCGCGTCTCGATGGCGAAGGCACCTGGGACGCCGCCTATGCACTCGACTTCATGCGCAAGAACGTGAACATGTCCGATCAGTTCGTGCAGTTCGAGGTGAACCGCTACCTGGGCTGGCCGGGTCAGGCCCCGTCGTACAAGGTCGGTCAGCGGATCTGGGAGCAGGTCCGCGACGCGTATCAGGCGGAGAAGGGCGCGGGCTTCGACATCAAGGAGTTCCACAAGCGCGCGCTCGACATGGGCGGCGTCGGACTCGACACTCTCCGTACGGCGCTGCTCAGTCGCTGACGGGAATGTCCGCGCGCAGCCGGGTGTTCATTCACCTGAATAGAAGGAGCTGAGATGGACATCGAGTTCGGGCTGGACACGTTCGGAGACATCACCCGCGACGCCGAGGGGGAGCTGCTCACCGGCGCGCAGACCATTCGGAACGTCGTGGAGCAGGCGGTGCTCGCCGACTCGGTGGGCGTCGACTACTTCGGGGTGGGGGAGCACCACCGCAAGGAGTTCGCGATCTCCTCCCCGGAGATCGTGCTCGCCACCATCGCCGGGCGCACCGAACGGATGCGGCTCGGGACGGCCGTGACGGTCCTCTCGTCCGACGACCCCGTGCGCGTCTTCGAGCGCTTCTCGACCCTCGACGCCCTGTCCGGCGGGCGGGCGGAGGTCGTGCTCGGCCGCGGCTCGTTCATCGAGTCGTTCCCGCTGTTCGGCTACGACCTCCGCGACTACGACGCGTTGTTCGAGCAGAAGCTCGAGCTGTTCGTCGAGCTCCTGGAGGAGGAGCCGGTCACCTGGTCGGGGAGCATGCGCGCCTCGCTGGAGAACGCCGACGTTTTCCCCAAGACCGAGAAGGGACTTCGCACCTGGGTCGGCGTCGGCGGCAGCCCTGAGTCCGTGGTACGCGTCGCTCGACACGGGCTCGGACTCATGCTCGCGATCATCGGCGGCCCCGCAGGCCGTTTCAAGCCCTTCGTCGACCTGTACCACCGGTCGGTCGCGTCGTTCGGCACCGCCGCACAGCCGATCTCGGTGCACTCGCCCGGACACATCGCCGAGACCGACGAGGAGGCCTGGGAGGCCGCGTACTCCGGCTTCGAGGCCATGAACAACACGATCGGCGCGGAGCGCGGCTGGCCGCCCTACAGCCGGGCGCGCTTCCAGAACGACGTCGGCCCCGCCGGCGCCATCTACGCGGGCTCGCCCGATCGGGTCGCCGCCAAGATCGCCGACACCGTCACCACGCTCGGTCTCGGACGCTTCGACCTGAAGTACTCCACCGGCACCATCTCGCATGAAGCCCTGATGCGGAGCGTCGAGCTGTACGGCACCGAGGTCATGCCGCGCGTGCGAAGGCTCCTCGCCGCGAACGACTGAGGCGGGACCCCCGAGACCGACCCGACCGGGCGTAGTGGCGCACCGACGCCCCTACGATGGGGGCATGGCACAACCCGTCCTGCCGAGCCGTGAGTCGCTCGCCGGCCGTCTCGATGACCTGCCGTTCACGCGTCGGCACCTGCGCCTGCTGACGGGCTCGGGGGTCGGCTGGGCGCTCGACGCCATGGATGTCGGGCTCATCTCGTTCATCCTCGCCGCCCTCACCCAGCAGTGGGGCCTGACGAAGACGGATGCCGGGTGGGTGGCGTCTGTCGGCTTCATCGGCATGGCGCTCGGAGCCACCCTCGGCGGCCTGCTCGCTGATCGATTCGGACGCCGCCAGGTCTTCGCCCTGACTCTGCTCGTCTACGGCGTCGCGACGGGGGCCAGCGCTCTCGTCGGCGGTCTGGCGGCGCTTCTCGTGCTGCGGTTCCTCGTCGGCCTGGGGCTCGGGGCGGAGCTGCCTGTGGCTTCGACGTACGTGAGCGAGTTCGCCCCCGCACGTATCCGCGGACGTCTCATCGTCTTCCTCGAGGCGTTCTGGGCGCTCGGGTGGACCGCGGCCGCGGTCATCGGATACGTCGTGATCCCGGCGTCCGAGAACGGGTGGCGGTGGGCGTTCGCACTGGGCGCGATCCCCGCGATCTACGCTCTCGTCGTGCGCTGGGGACTGCCGGAATCGCCGCGCTGGCTCGCCTCGAAGGGGCGCATCGCCGAGGCCGACCGCATCGTCTCGGCGTTCGAGGTCGACGCGGAGATCGAGCGGACCCCGGCGATCCGAAAGGAACCGGCGACGCAGCCGATCGCCGTGACCGTGCGAGCGCGCCTGTCTGCCCTGTGGGGCACGGAGTTTCGAGTCCGCACCGCCTGTCTCTGGCTGGTCTGGCTGTGCGTGAACTTCGCGTACTACGGCGCCTTCATCTGGATCCCGAGCATCCTCGTCGACGCCGGCTTCGATCTCGTGCGCTCGTTCGGCTTCACCCTCATCATCACGCTCGCGCAGCTTCCGGGCTACGCGGTCGCTGCGTGGCTGATCGAAGTCTGGGGGCGCCGCATCACGCTGTCGGTCTTTCTCGTCGGCTCAGCGGCCTCCGCCGTCTTCTTCGGCACCTCGACCACCGAGGTCGCGATCATCGCATCGGGGACGGCGCTGTCGTTCTTCAACCTCGGCGCCTGGGGTGCGCTGTACGCGGTGACGCCCGAGATCTATCCCACATCGCTGCGGGGAACCGGGGCCGGCTGGGCGGCCGGCATCGGTCGCCTCGCGTCGATCGCCGCGCCGCTCGCCGTCCCCGTGCTGCTCGTCTCCGGGGGAGTGCCGACCCTGTTCGTCGTGTTCGGAGCGTGCTTCGTGATCGCGGCCGCCGCAGCATGGGGTCTGGCCGACCGTGGGGGAGTCGCGCTCGACGATCGCTGAGCCGCGCGCTGTCGTTCCGCCAATATGCTGGCGAGGTGACAGATGTGCGCTACGTGGCTATCGGCGATTCCTTCACGGAGGGTGTCGGCGACATCCTGCCCGACGGACGAGAGCGCGGCTGGGCTGATCTCGTCGCCCAGGGATGGGCGGATGCCGCTGGGCACCCGATCCAGTACGCGAATCTCGCGATCCGGGGCAAGCTCGCCTGGCCGATCGTCGAGCAGCAGCTCGAGCCGGCGTTGGCCCTGCGTCCGACGCACCTCTCGTTCAACGGCGGCGGCAACGACATGCTTCGTCCGCGATCCGACCTCGAGCACATCGCGGACGCCTTCAGCCGCGTGCTGCGTCGGTGCGATGAGGAGGGCGTCACTCTCATCCTGCTCTCGGGAGCGAACCCCAGCGGCCAGCTGCCCATGGGCACCGTCGTCCAGCGCCGCGGTGATCTGCTCTCCGAGGCTGTCCTGCGGCGTGTCGAAGACCGCCTCGACGTCGTCCGCGCGCTCAACTGGCCCGACCGGGAGCTCGCCCGACCGCCGTACTGGTCGGAGGATCGCCTCCACATGAATGCGGCCGGGCACCATCGCGTGGGGGCGCGGGTGCTCCACGCGCTGGGGTTCGAGCCACCTGCTGCCTGGTGGTCTCCGACCGCTGCAGCGATGGCCGGGCCGTCGGGACTGGCTTACTACCGTGAATTCGTCGGTCCGTGGGTGCGTCGGCGCCTCACGCGCACCTCGTCGGGCGACGGGCGTGCGGCGAAGTACCCGACCTGGGTCGAGCGGGCGCCCGGCGCGTGACCGATATCGAGATGCGGAGTCTGCCGGCGGGTCGCGTGACGCTGCACGACGCGCGACGCAAGGTGGAGCGCACCGTGGAACTGGAGAGCTTCGAGATCGGCGTGTTCGCCGTGACCGAGGAGCAGCTGGCGGAGATCCTCCCCGTGCCGTCGCGGCATCCCCGGCGTCCGGCCGTCGAGGTGAGCTGGTTGCGAGCCGTGCACTTCTGCAACGCGGCGTCGGAGTGGGAGGGGCTCGACCCGGTGTATCACTTCGACGGCGAGGACGTCGAGTGGGACGTCACCGCGGGCGGTTACCGGCTGCCCACCGAGGCGGAATGGGAGTACGCCTGCCGCGCGGGATCGATCGGACCGCACTATGCGCCGCTCTCGGATGCCGCGTGGACGACTGCCGACGGCATCCGCGCACCACGAGACGTCGGCGGCAAGCTCCCGAACCTCTTCGGCCTCTTCGACACGCTCGGAAACACGTGGGAGTGGTGCTGGGACCTGCTCGATCCTGAGCGGTACGGCGAGTACCGGGTCTTCCGCGGCGGCGGGTTCGCCGATGAGGCATGGAGCGTCCGGGCCTCCGTGCGCCGCGGCGGATCTCCGCGCACCGCCCAGGACGACATCGGGTTCCGGGTCGCGCGAGGGAGTTCGACGGCCCGCGGGCTGCACAGGGGTGGTCGGCTCAGGACGATCGAGAGCGATCGTTCTCGAACGGCCCGATCCCTTTCGGCTGGACACCGCTGCGACGCTCCCAGGGCTGACCGGGGCGGCCTCGGCGCCGTTTTGCCCGGTATACCGGATAGGTGCGAAGCTGAGGGGATGACCTCCCACTTCTCGCTCATCGTCTCCCAGGGCCGCGTCGCCGATCGCACGGATGGCGCGCTCGTGGGCGCCCGTCTCGTGGGGGAGCGGCTCGCCGAACTCGTCGGCACGGTGCCGCAGACGATCGGTTCTCCCAGCGCGGCGCGGACGGACGACTGGACGAGAGCGCTGCCCGAGGCCGAAGAGACGCTGCACGGACTCCGGGATGCCGTGAGCGCGGCGATCGACGGGGGACAGCTGCCGTTGCTCGCCACGAACACGTGCGCCGCGAGCCTCGGCACGTTGCCCACGGTCGCCGAGCGGTATCCCGATGTCGTCGTGCTCTGGATCGACGCGCACGGCGACTTCCACACCCCGGACACCACGGAGTCAGGGTACCTGGGCGGGATGGTGCTCGCCGCCGCGAGCGGTCTCTGGGACAGCGGGCACGGCGCAGGGATCGATCCGTCACGCGTCGTGATCGTCGGGGGACGGGACATCGATCCCGCCGAGGCCGATCTCCTCGCGGATGCGGGTGCGACGGTGCTCGCTCCGGTGGACAGCACCCCGGAGCGCGTGCTCGAACTCGTCGACGGCCGTCCGGTGTGGATCCACGTGGACTGGGACGTGCTCGAGCCGGGCTACATCCCCGCGGCGTATCGCGTCGGAGGCGGCCTTCTGCCTCATCAGATCGCCGCGATCTTCGCTGCCCTGCCGGTCGACGCCGTGAAGGGCGTCGAACTGGCGGAGTTCGAAGCCGGCGACGTCGAGGTGCCGGAGCGGGTCAGCCTCGAGCTCATCATCGAGACGGTCCAGCACCTGCTCCGCTGAGAAGGGCACGGACCTCAGCGACGACGTTCGGGATCCAGACCCATCCGGATGCGGGTGCGCTTGCGCTCGATGAGGATGAACGTCACCCCGAGGAGCCAGAGCGGGATCGGCATCAGGAACGCGACGCGGAACGCCTCCAGCGAGTACGTCTCGGGCGTACCCGCGCCCTGCAGATCGAGCGCGAGACCGATCAGGAAGATCGCAATCAGTGCGGCGATGAAGCCGCCCGCGTTCGTCACACCGGTCGCGGTGCTCAGGCGGTGCGTGGGGTTGTGTGTACGCGCGTGGTCGAACGCGATCATGCTGGCGGGGCCGCCCGTGGCCAGCGCCACCGCCAGCACGTAGAGCAGCCAGACCGGGGCCGGCCCGGGAAGCGCGATCACGGTCGTCCACGCGATGATCTGCAGCACCACAGCGGGGAGGACGAGAGCATAGGAGCGCTGGTTCGGCAACCGACGCGACAGCTCTCCGATGACCGGCCCCAGTGCCATCCCCGCGACGACGTAGACCGAGATGATGCCGGCGGCGTGGGACGTGTCGAGTCCCTGCGCCGCGGTGAGGAACGGCATGCCCCAGAGCAGGATGAAGGCCGTGCCCGCGAAGGGCGTCGTGAAGTGCGACCAGAAGGCGAGGCGGGTGCCGGGGTGCGCCCATGCGGCGCGGATGCCGACGCCGGTGTCGATCGCGGACGTAACGACCCGCACCACACCGGTGTCGGTGTTGACCGAGATATCGGCGTCCCGCTCCGGCGGGTGGTTGCGGATGACGACGGCCACCAGCACCGTGAAGAGCGCGCCGAGGCCCGCGATGCTGCCGAACGTCACGGTCCACGTCGTCGCGTGCAGAAGGGCTGCGAGCGGCACGAGCGCGATGAGCTGACCGGCCTGCCCGATGATCCCGGTGAACTGCACCATGATCGGGCCGCGCTGCGCAGGGAACCAGGTGGCGACGAGGCGCAGGACGGCCGGAAACACGGCGGCGTCGCCTGCGCCGAGCAGGATACGAGCGAAGATCGCGATGCCGATGCTGGGGGAGAGGGCCATCGTCAGCTGCCCCAGAGCCATGAGCAGCATGCCCGCGGTCATGATCGGTCGGGAGCCGTAACGATCGAGCAGGATGCCGATGGGGATCTGCATCCCGCCGTAGACCGCGAGTTGCACCACGGCGAACAGCGCGAGCGTCGAGGCATCCGCCATGAATCGATCGGCCGCGTCGACGCCGACGGCGCCGAGAGACGTGCGGTTCGTGATCGCGAGGACGTAGGCGGCGACACCCACCGACCAGATCAGCCAGGCCTTCCATCCCGGGCTCGAAGCAGGGGAGTGGGCAGCCGAAGTCACCCCTCCACGCTACTCCTGGTCGCAGACGGCTCCGGTCGCCGCCTCAGACCTCGAACACTTCGAGCATCTGCGAGACCGAACGCCCGTGGGCGAGCTGTGCGACACGAGCGGCGAGCTCGGAGTGCACCTGCACGACCGTCGCTCCGCTCGACGTCCACCGGCCGCCGGACCGGGTGAGTTCGAGGTCGGGGGAGACGTGGGCGTCGGGGAGGGCTTCCCACCCTTCAGCGGCGCGAACGGCCGCGCCGAGCATGCCGACGAGCCACACCTCCCCGAAGGCGTGGGGTCGGAGAGAGGCGATCGGCCCACCGCGCCCTCGGAAGACCTGGAACATGGTGTCGGCGCGACGCACGACCCAGTCGTCATCGCCGTGCGTGAACTCGCAGGCGACATCGGCGTGCAGGGTGATGTCGGCCCCGAACCGGCGAAGGGCATCGACGCAGGCGGTGCTCAGCAGCCGTCCGTCGAGCTCGCGTTCCCGGCGACGCAGCTCTGCCCGGTACTTCTCGCGAGCGATCGGCGCGTACTGCTCCTCGAGTGCCCGCCGGTCGGGCCTCTCTCCGCCCGAGAGGCGGTCGAACAACCACGCCGGGTCGATCTGAGCGAAGTAGCGGTAGAAGACACGGACCGGTCCGCGCCTGAGTCGGCGGTCAGCGACGAGCAGCTGTACGCCGTGGTCGACGGACCAGACCGCGGCGGTCTCGCCGTCGACGACAGCGACCCAAGACCATCCCGGAGATCTTATCTCGGGTGCAGCCTGCTCGATGGCCGCGCTGAGCAGCGTGCCGCGCGTGACGGTGAGCACACCGGCGTGCGGGATCGCGTCGTCTCCCATCGCGACGCTGTCACGGTCTACGTGCAGATCGAGGGAGCGGGGGCGGAGCATGGACCGAGCCTAGCCACGGAGCGGTTCATCCGTAATCTGACATAATGTGCATTATCGGTTGCTCTCCCTTCGCGCACGCCGATCGATAGGCTCGGTCTGTGAACGGCGACTCCGTAGACGTGACGTGGGCTGACGCCCGCACCGCCAACCAGCAGAACTGGGACGACCGAGTGCCTCTCCATCAGGTCGCCTACGGGCTCGAGGCGTTCGATGACCCGACGCATCTCAGCGACGTCGTCCGCGACGATATCCCGGTGCTGGAACGGTTCCTTCCGCATCGCAGTCTGTCCGGGCTCGATCTCTGCCATCTGCAGTGCCACATCGGCACTGACACGATCTCTCTGGCGCGAGCCGGAGCGCACGTCACCGGCGTGGACTTCTCGGCACCGGCTCTGGCGGCCGCCGCAGACCTCGCTCGACGCACGGGCACCACAGCCACCTGGGTGCAGACGGACGTCCTCGACGCCCGGTCCCTCGTGAGCGGTGACTTCGACGTGGTCTATACCAGTATCGGCACGATCTGCTGGCTCGACGATCTGGATCGATGGGCCGAACAGATCTCCGGATTGTTGAGAGAAGGCGGCACGTTCTTCATCCGCGACGGTCACCCGGCTCTGTACGCACTGGATGAGAACGCACCAGGACCGACCATCCGATACCCGTACTTCGGCGACGGTCATGCGCAGCAATGGGATGACGCATCGACGTACGCCGGCGAGGGTACCGTCGCCCACGCTCGCACCTACGAGTGGCCGCATCCGCTCTGCGAGATCCTCGGCGCGCTGCTCCGCTCAGGACTCCGCCTCGTCCACTTCGACGAGGGCCGGACTCTCCCCTGGCGGTTCAGCCCGCGTATGGTCGAGGTTCCCGGCGGATACGCCTGGCCGGAAGCAGAGCGCGACCTGGTGCCGACCACGTATACGATCGTCGCTCGTAAAGATCGCGCCTGAGGACGCCTCTCAGCGCTCGCGCCGGGAGAGGTTGAGGTGCACGACACCGAGCGGTGACGGCGTGGCCTCGATCTCGAAGCGCTCTTCGAGTCCCTCCAGTCCGTCCCACAGACGCTCACCTCGTCCGAGAACGATCGGCGCGACGACCAGATGCATGCGGTCGATGAGGTCGGCGGCGAGGAACTGGCGCACCGTGTCGACGCCGCCACCGATCCTCACGTCTGCGTCTCCCGCGAGCTCCCGGGCCCGACGTAACGCCTCGGCCGGCTCGGCATCCAGGAAGTGGAAGGTCGTGCCGCCTCCCATGACGATCGGGTTCCGCGGGTGGTGCGTGAGGACGACCACCGGCGTGTGGAACGGCGGCTCGTCACCCCACCAGCCCTTCCAGTCGTCGTCGGTCCAGGGTCCCCGCTGCGGACCGAACTTGTTGCGCCCCATGATCTCGACGCCGATCCCGTCGTTCCACCGTCGCGCGAACGAATCGTCGACGCCTTCGGAACCGTGTCCGTCCCCGGGCAGCCCCATCCGTCGGAACGTGCGCGTCCCGAACGCCCACTGCATGAGGCGCGGGCCCGCGTGGCCGAAGGGAGCATCCAGGGTCTGCCCCTCCCCTGCCCCATAGCCGTCGAGAGAGATCGTGAAGTTGTGGACGCGCACCAGGGACATCGGTTCTCCTTCTGCGGATTCAGGCGCCGACGTACTCGGCCAGATGCTGGCCCGTGAGGGTCGATCGTGACGCGACCAGGTCGGCGGGGGTGCCCTCGAACACCACGCGTCCGCCGTCGTGCCCGGCCCCTGGGCCGATGTCGACGATCCAGTCGGCGTGGGCCATGACGGCCTGGTGGTGCTCGATGACGATGACGGTCTTGCCCGATTCGACGAGCCGGTCCAGCAGCCCGAGGATGTTCTGCACGTCCGCCAGGTGCAGCCCGGTCGTCGGCTCGTCGAGCACGTAGACGTCGCCCTTCTCCCCCATCTGGATCGCCAGCTTGATGCGCTGACGCTCGCCACCCGACAGGGTCGACAGAGGCTGTCCGAGGGCGAGATATCCGAGTCCCACGTCCTCCAGCCGCCCGAGGATCGCCGCAGCGGCCGGCAACTTCGCCTCCCCGTCGGAGAAGAACGCCCTGGCCTCCGAAACGGGCAGGGCGAGCACCTCGGTGATGTCCTTGCCCGCGAGCTTGTACTCCAGCACGGCGGCCTGGAAGCGCTTGCCACCGCAGTCCTCGCACGGCGTCTCGATGGTGTCCATGAACCCCAGCTCGGTGATGATCACGCCGGCCCCCTTGCAGGTCGGGCACGCGCCCTCTGAGTTCGCGCTGAACAGTGCGGGCTTCACGCCGTTCGCCTTGGCGAAGGCCTTGCGGATCGGCTCCAGCAGTCCGGTATAGGTGGCGGGGTTGCTGCGCCGCGACCCCTTGATCGCCGACTGGTCGATCGAGACCACGCCGTCGCGCTTCGACACCGAGCCGTGGATGAGCGAGCTCTTGCCCGATCCGGCGACTCCGGTGACGACGGTGAGCACTCCCGTCGGGATGTCGACGTCGACATCCCGCAGATTGTTCTCCTTCGCACCGCGGATCTCGATGACCCCCGACCTCTCGCGCACGGTCTCCTTCACCTGCGCGCGGTCATCGAGGTGCGATCCGGTGCGCGTGCCGCTGGACCGCAGCCCCTCGACGGTGCCCTCGAAGCAGATCTCTCCACCGGCGCTTCCGGCGCCGGGACCGAGGTCCACCACATGGTCGCCGATCGCGATCGTCTCGGGCTTGTGCTCCACGACGAGTACGGTGTTGCCCTTGTCTCGCAGCCTCAGCAGAAGGCTGTTCATCCGCTGGATGTCGTGGGGGTGGAGCCCGATGGTCGGCTCGTCGAACACGTACGTGACGTCGGTGAGCGATGAGCCGAGATGCCGCAGCATCTTGATGCGCTGCGCCTCTCCGCCCGACAGGGTGCCGGACGGGCGCTCCAGGCTGAGATAGCCCAGTCCGAGCGTGACGAAGGCGTCGAGATTGGCCTGCAGCGCCTCGAGCAGCGGTCCGGCACCGGGGAGGTCGAGCCCCCGCACCCACTCCGCGAGGTCGGTCACCTGCATGCGGCACGCATCGGCGATGCTGATGCCCTCGATCTTCGACGACCGGGCTCCCTCGGTGAGACGGGTACCGTCGCACTCCGGGCAGGTGGCGAACGTCGCGACCCGTTCGACGAACGCCCGGACGTGCGGCTGCAGAGCCTCGAGATCCTTCGACAGCATCGACTTCGTGATCTTCGGGATGAGTCCTTCGTAGGTCATGTTGATCCCCGAGATCTTGACCTTCGTCACCTCTCCGTAGAGGAACAGGTGCCTCTGCTTCTCCGTGAACTCCGCGATCGGCTTGTCGCCCGGATAGAAGCCCGACTGTGAGAAGCCCTTCACCATCCATCCGTCGGCCGTGTACCCGGGGACCATGATGGCCCCCTCGTCGAGCGACTTCGACTCATCGACGATCTGCGAGAGATCGAGGTCGGAGACCGCTCCCCTGCCCTCGCATCGCGGACACATGCCGCCGAGGTAGATCGCATCCTTGACGATCTTCTTCTCGCCGCTCGGACCGGTCATCACCCCGCTGGCCCTCTGCGTCGGGATGTTGAACGAGAACGCGGTCGGTCCGCCGATGTACGGCTGCCCCAGCTTGCTGAAGAGGATGCGCAGCATGGCGTTCGCGTCCGTCACCGTGCCGACCGTCGAGCGCGGGTTCGCCCCGAGGCGCTCCTGATCCACGATGATCGCGGTGGTCAGCCCTTCGAGCACGTCGACGTCGGGACGGGGCACCGACGGCATGAACCCCTGCACGAAGGCGCTGTACGTCTCGTCGATCATGCGCCGCGACTCGGCGGCGATGGTGTCGAAGACGAGCGAGCTCTTCCCCGAGCCGGAGACGCCGGTGAACACGGTCAGGCGTCGTTTCGGGATGTCGACGCTGACCTCCTTCAGGTTGTTCTCGCGTGCGCCCTGCACGCGGATGAGGTCGTGGGCGTCGGCGGCGTGGGTCATGGGTTCCTCGAACGGTCGGGCGGGCTCAGCCGGCCTGGTTGATACGGAGCAGGTTGCCCGCCGGGTCACGGAAGGCGCAGTCGCGGACGCCGTACGGCTGATCCATCGGCTCCTGGACGACATCGGCGCCCTTCTCGACGAGTCGCTCGAACAGACCGTCGAGGTCGTCGCTCGCGAGCGTGAGCGCGCCGTAGCTGCCTTTGGCGATCAGCTCGTTGATGGTACGGCGTTCATCGTCCGTGAGTCCGGGGTCCGTGGCAGGCGGGTGCAGCACGAGCGACGTCCCCGGCTGGCCTTCGGGTCCGACGGTGAGCCAGCGGAGCCCGTCGTAGCCGACGTCGCCTCGCACCTCGAATCCGAGGGCATCGCGGTAGAAGCCGAGGGCCGCCTCGGCATCCGTGTGCGGGAGGAATGCGTAGTGGATGCTGATGTTCATGGGTTCAGGCTAGGTTCGCGTCGGTGCGGGGTGCTTCTTGATTCCTGATCGGTCGGATGACCTGCTTGGCATGGAAGGTCGGGATGCCGTCGACGTTGGCGGCGCGTTCACGGTACACCCGGGGTGAGACACCCACCAGCTCGGTGAAGCGCGTGCTGAAGGTGCCGAGCGACGAGCAGCCGACCTCGAAGCACACCTCGGTGACGGTGAGATCGCCGCGGCGCAGCAGCGCCATGGCGCGTTCGATCCTCCGGGTCATGAGGTACGAGTACGGCGACTCGCCATAGGCATCACGGAATCGTCGGCTGAGGTGACCGGCCGACATGTGCACTCCGCGTGCAAGCGCCTCGACGTCGAGGGGCTTCGCGTACTCCCTGTCGATGCGGTCGCGTACCCTGCGCATGACGACGAGTTCGCGGAGTCTGGCGTCCTCATCGTGAGTCACCTCTCGATAGTGCCATGACGCCGTGTGCCTCCGCGTGAACTCCCGCGTCGCCGACCACGACTCCTCCCCCATTTGCGAGCAGGCAGCGATATTCTGTGACCACCCCTCACAGGGTTTTCTCAGAAAGGGTCCCCAACCATGTCTGAAACACTCGCGAACAACGCGAAATCGCTGTTCAAGTCCATCCGCATCACCCTCGCCGTGTCGGGCGCCCTCGCGCTCATCGCCGGCATCGTTCTGCTCGTGTGGCCGGTGAAGTCGGCCGTGATCGTGACGGGCATCTTCGCCTCGTACCTGATCATCGCCGGCCTCGTCTACATCGGCCTCGGAATCTTCTCGCACCGCAAGGGCGGGTGGGCGCGTGTCGGCCACATCGTCCTCGGGCTGCTGTACATCGCCGCGGGCGTCATCGCGTTCGCCAATCTCGGCGTCGCTGCGGCGACCCTGGCTCTCGTCGTCGTCATCTTCATCGGCATCAGCTGGATCGTCGACGGCGTCGTCTCGCTGTCGCTGCTCGGCCAGGACGGATCCCGGGTGTGGACGCTGCTCTACGCTCTGCTGAGCATCATCGCCGGCATCGTCGTGCTGTTCTCGCCGCTGTACGCGGCGGCGGTGCTGTGGCTCGTCTTCGGCATCTCGCTCGTCGCCCTGGGCATCGTGCAGATCGTCCGCGCGATCACGATCGGCAAGGATGCGAAGGATGCTGCCGGCGCCTTCCGGTCGGAGACGGTGAGCTGACGACCGCACCCCGGCCGCCACGCATGTGAGAGAGGGCCCCGTCCGCACGGACGGGGCCCTCTCTCACATCAGGAGCGTCACTCGGCGGCGAAGCCGCTCACGTCGCCCACCAGGCGGGTGTTGTCGGCAGGCACGGGATCGACGGCCGCGCGTGCGACCTCGGCGGCGAACTCCGACACGTTGTACAGCTTGCCGGCCGACTCGCGCCGCTCGGCGATCGCACCCGGGTTCGCACGCTCCAGGAGCGTCGCGGTGATGGTGCCCTCGATCATGTCGCCGGACACCACCGTGAAGCCGATGCCCTTCTCGGCGAGCTCAGGGATGCGCTCGCGCAGAGCATCCTCTCCCGCGCGCTTCGAGAGCGCCACCGGCTCGTACTCGGGCATGGTGGGCGTCGTGCGGATGAAGTGCGCCTGGTGGCTCGTGACGAACACGACACGGGCGCCGTCGTCGAGCAGCGGGGTCGCGGCGTCGAGCACGTTGAGCTGCGCGTCCCTGTTGAGGGTGAGGGCATAGTCCTCCGCCATGCCCGACTCCATGCCGCCCGACGCGTTCAGCACCAGCACGTCGAGGCGCCCGAACTCCGCCTTGACGGCTTCGAACATCTCCCCCACCGACGCGGGGTCGGTCAGGTCGGCGCCCACGGTCAGGACGCGACGCCCGAGCTCCCGCAGCTGCGTGGCGAGCTTCTCGGCGCGCGGAGCCTTGTTGCGGTAGTTGATGACGACGTCGGCGCCGGCCTCGGCGAGGTACCGCACCGTGTCGGCTCCGATACCCCGGGACGAACCGGTGACAAGGGCGACCTTGCCGTCGAGAGAACCTGCGGGAAGAACGTCGGTCACGGTGACTCCTCAAGTGCGTGGAACGCCGTGATCGCACGGCTCGCTCAGACTATCAAGGGGGCCCATCCAGGGCGGGACGGCCAGACCGCCGCGTGATAGGTTGACCGCAAAGGGAGGCTGCATGAACGACTTCTCCGTCTTCATCGACATCGTCGAGAACTGGGCCTGGATCGGGTGGCTCGTTCTCATCGCCCTCTTCCTCGTGATCGAGATGCTGACCCTCGATTTCACGTTCCTGATGCTGAGCTTCGGCAGCGCGATCGGACTGGTCGGCGACCTCATAGGGCTCCCCGCCTGGGCGCAGATCATCATCGCTGCCGTCGCCGCCGCCGCGTTCATCCTTCTCCTTCGCCCGCCACTTCTTCGGCGACTCCATCGCGGTGAAGACCCGACCAAGTCGAACGTCGAGGCACTCGTCGGCCTCCGCGGCATCGCGCTGCAGGACATCACCCAGATCTCGGGGCAGGCGAAGCTCAGCAACGGCGACACCTGGACCGCCCGCACGGCGACCTCGATGCCTATCCCCCAGGGCTCGCCGGTCGCCGTCCTCGCCATCAACGGCGCCACCGCGACCGTTCGCCCCGTCAACGACTAGGAGAGACCGTGGACGACACCTCGTTCATCCCGACCGCCATCCTCTGGATCTTCATCGTCGCGGTGATCATCTTCGTGGTGGTCACGCTGGCCCGGTCCATCCGGATCATCCCCCAGGCGACGGCCGGTGTCGTCGAACGACTGGGGCGCTATCACAAGACGCTCACACCGGGCCTCAACATTCTCGTGCCGTTCATCGACCGTCTCCGACCGCTGATCGACATGCGCGAGCAGGTCGTGTCGTTCCCGCCGCAGCCGGTCATCACCGAGGACAACCTCGTCGTCTCCATCGACACCGTCGTCTACTTCCAGGTCACGGACGCCCGCGCTGCGACGTACGAGATCGCCAACTACCTCGGCGCGGTCGAGCAGCTGACGACCACGACGCTGCGAAACGTCGTCGGTGGACTCAACCTCGAAGAGGCGCTGACCAGCCGTGACAACATCAACGGCCAGCTGCGCGTCGTGCTCGACGAGGCGACCGGCAAGTGGGGCATCCGGGTGGGACGCGTGGAGCTCAAGGCGATCGACCCGCCCGTCTCCATCCAGGACTCGATGGAGAAGCAGATGCGCGCCGAGCGTGACCGGCGAGCCGCGATCCTCACCGCCGAGGGCTCGAAGCAGTCGCAGATCCTCGAGGCGGAAGGTCGTCGTCAGGCCGAGATCCTCCGCGCGGAAGGCGACAAGCAGGCCGCGGTGCTGCGGGCGCAGGGTGAGGCCGAGGCCATCCAGAACGTCTTCAGCGCCATCCACCAGGGACAGCCGGACGACAAGCTGCTGGCGTACCAGTACCTGCAGATGCTGCCGAAGATCAGCGAGAGCGAGTCGAGCAAGCTCTGGATCATCCCGAGTGAGCTCACCGAGGCACTGAAGGGCATCGGCACCGCCTTCACGCCGAAGCCCGGTCAGCCGCCCCTCGGCACGCCGGGCGCGTGACGCACCCCTACTTCGACAAGGCCGCGCATCCGCGAGTCCTCGCCCACCGCGGCCTCCTCACCGCGGAGGGCGAGGACTCGGGCGTCTGGGAGAACACAGCGGCGGCCTTCGCCGCCGCCCATGCCGCCGGGGCCGAGTACATCGAGACGGACTGTCAGGTCACCGCGGACGGCGATGTCGTGCTCTTCCACGACCCGTCGCTGCAGCGGCTCCTCGGAGACCCTCGCCTCGTGCGCGAGGTGCGCACGAGAGAGCTCGCGAGCATGTTCGCCGACCACGGCGGGCTGCTCACGGTCGGCGAGGCACTCGCGGCCTTTCCCTCGACGCGCTTCAACATCGACGTCAAGACCGCCGAGGCCGTCGACCCGCTCGGCGACATCCTCGTGGAGCACACGCATCGCGTGCTCGTGACGAGTTTCGACGATCGGAATCGCCGCGCGACGATCGCCTCCGTGCTGCGGGCAGGGGCCGGACTCCGGCCGGCGACCTCGGGGGGCAGTCGCTCGATCGCAGCGCTGCGCACCCTCTCCGCTCTCCGTCTCCCTGCCGGCCGGGTGCTCCGGGACATCGACGCCCTGCAGATCCCGGAGCGCCACGGTGCCCTTCGCGTGCTCACACCGGCACTGCTCAGAACCGCTCATCGACATGGCGTCGAAGTGCACGTCTGGACCGTGAACGAGCCCGCGGATATGGTCCGGCTGGTCGGACTCGGCGTCGACGGCGTCGTCTCCGATCGCGCGGATCTCGCCCTCGCCGCGCTGCGCCGCTGAGCACCGCCGCGAGGCGGCGCGAGCGCGCTGGGATTCCGCTGTGAATCGCTCGGGGAAAGCGCTCGCGTGGATGAAGCGCACAGGTCGGAACGTTATACCTGGCAGAGACGAGAGGACCACACAATGGCAGATCGCAGCCTGCGCGGCATCCGACTCGGCGCCCAGAGCCTACAGAGCGAAGAGGGCGTCGTCTTCATGGAGCGCCGCGAGACCACCTACACCTGTGACACGTGCGGACATGTCACGACCCTCATGTTCGCGGCTGATGCAGAAGCTCCGCAGACCTGGGAGTGCCGTGCGTGCGGAGCCGAGGCCCGCCTGAACGTCGACGGCCAGGCCGTCACGCTCGACACGGCCGATGAGAAGGCCGCCCGCACCCACTGGGACATGCTCATGGAGCGCCGCACCCGCGCTGAGCTCGAGGAACTCCTCGAAGAGCGCCTCGCCTTCATCCGCGCCCGTCGCGGAGCGGGCGAAGACCCCACGCGCGAGAAGATCGGCGCCTAGCGCCTCCGGGCGCGCCACCACCCGACGATCAGCGCGCCCAGCCCGCCCCACAGCAGAAGCTGCTGGATCCACGGGCCCAAGACGACACCCGCCGTGAGGCCGGATCGGAGCTCGACGTTCTCGAGCATCGCTCCGGCCTCATCTGCGTCCAGGCTCGAGACGGTGGTGCCGTCGGCCCGGATGATCTGGCTGGTGCCGACGGTGGAGATGTTCACCACGCTGCGGCCGGTCTCGATGGCGCGCATGCGCGCGAAGGCCAGTTGCTGCAGGTTCTCGTCCGTCCCCCGGAAGTCGGCGTTGTTGGTCTGGAAGACGAGCACCTCTGCGCCGTCGCGCACCCCCTGGTCGACGACGTCGTCGTAGATGACGTCGAAGCAGATCGCGAGTCCGACCCGCACGCCGTCGACGTCGATCACGGAGCTGTTCGTGCCCGGGGTGTATTCGCGCTGGATCAATCCGATCAGGTCGGGAGCGAGGGCATTGAAGAACGCGCGATCGGGCACGTACTCGCCGAAGGGCACCGGATGCCGCTTGTCGTGCGTCTCCTCCGCCGCTCCGTCCTCGCTCCACAGCATCGAGGTGTTGAAGTAGCGGCCGTCGCGCTCCGTCGCGGCGTTCGCCAGGAGCGGTGCCCCGATGCGTGAACTCACGAAGCTCATCCGCCGGGCGAGGGCGTCGGTCTGGAACGGATCGTAGTCCAGCGACCCCTCCGGCCAGACGAGGAGGTCGACGTCCTCCCCGAACAGCGGTGCGGTCGCCGTCGCCTGCGCGTCGACCAGCGAGTACGGTTCTCGCTCATCGAAGTAGCCGCTCGGGCCGTTGCCCTGCACCGCGGCGATGCGCATCGATCCGGTGCCCGTCGTCGGGTACAGCGGCGTGAAGGCGAGGACGACGACGAGAGCCGCCGGCACGACGAGTGCCACGCGCCCCATCTCGCGCCGCGCACGGACCATTTCGATGACGACGGCCACGAGGAACACCATCACGAAGCTCAGACCGCTCACCCCCAGCCACGAGGTCACCGGGGCGAGCGGGCTCTGCGCCTGCGTCATCCCCAGCCGCGCCCAGGGGAAGCCCCCGTAGGGCCAGGAGCCGACGAAGAGCTCCCGGCCGACCCAGAGTGCGGCGATCACGGCCGGGAGCAGCAGAAGGCGCGCAGAGGACTTCGGGAAGGCTCGAGGCAGCCACCGATACGCCAGGGTGATCGGGATGAGCGCGAGAGCGGTCAGGCCGCCCTCGACGACACTGAGCGCGGCCCAGGGCACGGGTCCGAGATAGCGCGAGGTCCACGACACGAGCAGAGCGAAGAAGACCACTCCGTAGACGGCGCCGACCAGAAGGGCTCCGCCCGAGCGGCGACCGATCAGAGCGAGAAGCAGGAGGGCGACCGCGGGAAACGCAAGGATCCAGAGGGCAGCCTCGGGGTACGACAGATCCATGAGGATCGCGGCCGCGATCGCGCTGAGGACGGCAGCCCAGAGAGGAAGGAGCGGGCGCGGTGCGGAGGGTGCCGCCGGGGAGTCCGACACCGATCGCCCGCTCACATCGACGAGTACGCCACGATGCCCCGGCGTACCCCGTCGAGCGCCGTGCGCGCGTTCCGTGCGAGAGTCCCGTCCTCGGCGACGATCGACAGCTGGTCGAGCAGGTCGATCGTCTGCTTCGCCCACCGCACGAAGTCACCGGCGGCCATGTCGGCGTCGATCAGGACCCGATCGAGGCTTCCGCCGCGTGCCCAGGTGTGCATCGCGCCGGCGAGACCCGCGGCGAGCGGCTCGGTCCCGGGCAGGTGGTGCTCCTTCTCGAGGTCGTCCAGCTCGGCCCACAGCGTCGTCGTGCGGTCGTACGCGGAGCGGAAAGCTCCGCGCGGGAGCCCGCGTTCGCCCGAGTTCGCCTCGTCGCGGCGCGGCTCGTACACGAGACAGCAGGCCATCGCCGCGAGCGACGGCGCGTCGAGGCCCTTCCACAGTCCCTGTCGGAGCGATTCCGCGATGAGCAGATCGCGCTCTCCGTAGATGCGACGCATGGTGCGTCCGGCATCCGTCAGTCGCGTCTCGCCGTCTTCGCGACGGAGGTAGTCGAGCGTCTCGAGCACCTCGCTGACCCTGTCGAAGACGCGAGCGACCGTGCCTGTCCGATTCTCGATCTGACGTCGTGTCCGGTCCGTCTCGCGTTTGAGCTTCCAGTAGCGCTCGGCCCAGCGCGCGTGCTTCTCCCGGTCCGGGCAGCGATGGCATCCGTGCCGCTGCATCCGCGTGCGCAGGGATTGGATCTGCTTCATCCGCTTCTCGCGCGCCACGCGCGGCGAGTTCGAGTCCTGCCGGTTCTTCTTCTCGAGGTCGCTCAGCTCCCGGCGCATCGCGGCGTACTCCATGAAGTCGCCGTGGTCGCAGACCATCGCCGAGCGATACCCCTCGAGCGACTCCTCCGCCTCACGCACCTTCCGCGCGAGACCCACCACGGCCCGGTCCGCCTGGAACTGGGCGAACGACGACTCGAGGACCTCCCGCGCACGGTCGCGGCCGAAGAGATCGATGAGGTTCACGGCCATGTTGTACGTCGGACGGAAACTGGAGTTCAGCGGATAGGTCCGTCGGGACGCGAGCGCCGCGACGGCCTGCGGATCCATTCCCTCGGTCCACTGGACGACGGCATGACCCTCGACGTCGATGCCGCGCCGACCCGCCCGACCGGTGAGCTGCGTGTACTCCCCCGACGTGATCGCGACCCGCGCCTCGCCGTTGAACTTCTCCATCTTCTCCAGGACGACGGTGCGGGCGGGCATGTTGATGCCGAGCGCCAGCGTCTCCGTCGCGAAGACGGCCTTCACGAGCTTGCGCTGGAAGAGCTCCTCGACGACCTCCTTGAACGCGGGCAGCAGCCCCGCATGGTGGGCTGCCACTCCCCGCTCCAGATTGTCGAGCCACTCCCAGTACCCGAGGACGCCGAGGTCCTCCTCCTGCAGCGTACGGGTACGCTCCTCGACGATCGAGCGGATCTCCGCACGCTCCTCGGTCGACGTCAGCCGCAGCCCCGACCGACGCACCTGCTGCACGGCCGCGTCGCATCCGACGCGGCTGAAGATGAAGAAGATCGCCGGCAGCAGGTTCGACCGTTCCAGCAACCGCACGACATCCGGACGGTCCATCCGCTCGATGCGACGCACGTTCGCGGAGCGCACCGGTCGCCGCCCGCCGCGCGGAGGGCGCTGAGCCTGCCTGCCGGCGTGGCGATTGCTCCGATACGTCTGCGCTTCGCGATTCTGGTCGTAGTGCGAGCCGGTGAAGGAGCGGATGCGCATCAGCTCCTGGTTCACCTGCGCTGTCGCGAGGCCGGCCCGGTCGTCGAAGAGCGGGAGCAGGTCGTCGCGGACGAGCACGTGCTGCTCGAGCGGGACGGGTCGGATCTCAGAGACGATCACCTCTGTGTCGCCGCGCACCGTGTCGAGCCAGTCGCCGAACTCCTCGGCGTTCGACACCGTCGCGCTGAGCGACACCAGCCGCACCTGCGACGGCAGGTGGATGATGACCTCTTCCCAGACAGCGCCGCGGAAGCGGTCGGCCAGATAGTGCACCTCGTCCATGACGACGTAGCGGAGATCGCGCAGAGCCGCGGAATCCGCGTAGATCATGTTGCGCAGCACCTCGGTCGTCATCACGACGATCCGCGCGTTGCCGTTGATGTTCGTGTCGCCCGTCAGCAGACCCACCTCGTCGGGGCCGTAGACCTCGACGAGTTCCCGGAACTTCTGGTTCGACAGCGCCTTCATCGGCGTCGTGTAGAACGCCTTGTCGCGCGTGGTCTGCATGGCCAGGTGGATCGCGAACTCGCCGACGATCGTCTTTCCCGCACCGGTAGGAGCGGCGACGAGCACACTGTGGCCTCGCTCGAGCGCATGGCATCCCTCGACCTGGAACGGGTCGAGATCGAACCGCTGACGGGCCGCGAAAGCGGTCGTCTGCGGATGACCCGCAGCCTCGCGCGCGGCGGCGAAGCGCTCGGCGGGCGAGCTCATGCGGTGGCCGGGTCGATACCGGCTGCTCTCGCGAGCTTGCGCTTGCGTCGATCGAACAGCATGGAGATGAACGTGGCGGCGAAGTAGAGCACGATCATGGATGCCATCAGGAGGAGCATCGAGAAGACGTCTGCGGGCGGGGTCGTCACAGCCGCGAAGATGGTGCACACGAGCACGGCCACCCGCCATCCCTTGAGGATCTCCCGACCTGAAATGACACCGGCGAGGTTCAACGCGACGAGGAAGACCGGCAGGACGAACGCGATGCCGACGACGAGCAGGAATTTGAAGACGAAGTCGTAGTAGCCGGAATAGTCGTAGAACTGCGCCATCCCCGTGGGAACGAAGGACGCCATGATCTCGATGACGTGCGGCAGAACGAAGAAGGCCACGGTGCAGCCGCCGAAGAAGAGCGGGATGGCAGCGCCCAGGAAACCCCAGGTGTACTGGGTCTCCTTCCGTGTCAGGCCGGGCATCACGAAGGCCCAGACCTGCCAGAGCCAGACCGGCGCCGAGATCAGGAGGCCGATGGCGAAGGCGATCCGCATGCGGAGGTCGAACCCGCTCGTGACCGTCGTGAAGTTGAGGCCGGTGTACTCGCGGCCGGCCTCCTCCGCGATGGTCCGGATGGGGATCGACAGCAGCTCGATGATCGGTCCGGTCACGATGAACGCGACGATCATGCCGACCACGAGTGCGGCCGCGGCGATGACGAGGCGCTTGCGCAGCTCGATCAGGTGCGCGCCCAGAGACATCCGCCTATCGCGACCGGGAGTCTCCTGATCGGCGGATTCGAGTGCCGACACGACCTACGCGGATCGAGGCGGCTGACCCGGGTCCGCGTCGCGGATCACCGTGTTCTCCGTCACCGATGCCTTCGGAGCGGGAGCGGCGGTCGCCGCGGGCTCCGTCGCGTCACCGGCGTCGTCGCTCTTCATCGCCTTCATCTCGCCCTTGAATACGCGGGCCGACTGCCCGAGGCTCTTGGCGAGCGCCGGCAGCTTCGCAGCGCCGAAAAGCAGCAGGATGACGGCGAGGATGATCAGCAGATGTGGCCAACCGAAAGCGCCCATGATTCTCCTTCGTCGTTTTCCCCAGTCTAACCGGCGTCAGGGCGATCCGGGTGGCTATACAGTGCGAGTCCGGCCGCGGCCCACTCACGGGCCGCCGTGCGGGCGATGCCCGGTTCGACGACCTCCATCACGCCGCCGAACCGCGCGGCAAGGCGTTTGATGCCGCGTGGGTCGGCGAGATGCAGCCGAGCCGTGACGACGCCGTCCTTCGCCTCCACCTCGTCGCCGGTGAGGAATCCGCGGAGCAGCGGGGCGATCCTCTCGGGGATGCGCACCCGCACCTCGCCCTCGTCCTCGGCCGCGGCGAAGGCCTCGGGAACGTGATCGCCGGCGTGGGTGATCGGGATGTCGGTGAGCCGTGCATCGCTGACGCGGTCGAGGTGGAACGTCCGCATCGCCTTGCGCATATGGCACCAGCCCTGCAGGTACCACTGGGCATTCGTGATCAGCACCTGCACGGGATCGACGGTGCGCGTGGTCGGTGCGGCATCGGGCGCCTGGTAGGTGAACGAGACGGCGACCCCGTCGCGGACGCCCTGGGAGACGACGCGGCGCACCTCGTCGACGGCGCTGGGCGCGACGACGACCTCGGCCGGCGCATCGGCGGCACCCCGGGAGAGCTTGGAGATCAGACCGGCCACGAGGCCGGAGTCGGACACCGCGGGAACGGCCGCGACCATCTGCAGACCGGCGAGCAGGGCGGCGGCCTCGCGGGCCGTGAACCTCGGCACCCGACGCAGTGCGACGTCGTTCGTGATCTCGATGACGTCCTCCTCGTCGAGGAGATCCCAGTTGATGTCGAACATCTCCTGCGGCTGCTGCCAGTAGCCCGAGTCGCCCGGAAGGCCGATCACGGTGAGCTTCTCGACCATCTGGCGCATCTCGTTCGGAGTCACCCCGAACTCCGTCGCCGCCTCCTGCAGCGAGACCTGACCGTGCTCGAGCAGGTACGGCACGAGCGTCAGGTACACCCGCACGCGGTCGGCGGCGAGCAGCGGCTTGGTCTGTGCGCTCATCGGCCGCCCTCCGCGTCTGTGTTGGCCTCGACCACGGCGGTGAGCCGGGCGATGACAGCTTCGCGCAGTGGCGAGGGCTCGACGACGCGGACCTCGGGTCCGTACGAGGCGAGCTCGTCGGCGAGGATGTGCAGATCGACGAACGGGACACGGATCCCCTGGGTGGCCGGCGTGGCCCGACGCCCGAGCCGCAGGGAGGCCTCGGTCCCCGGCGTCACCTCGAGCAGCGCGGAATTCTGGGCGGCGACGGCCTCGAGTCCCGACAGGGCCCGCTCCCCCGCCCCATCCCGAAGAGACGGGTCGAAGGCTGTCCCCGTCATCTTCACCTTGCCGACGATGCGGCTGAGCAGGAACATGCGGTCCTCCTCGATCGCGACGTCGATCCCGAAGACGTGCCAGCGCGCCTCGTAGTCGACCAGGGCGAGGGGACGCATGCTGCGTCGTCGCGGCGCATCCTCCCCCGGCTTCAGATAGTCGAACACGACGACGCGGCTCTTCTCGATCGCCTCCTGGAGGATAGGGAACGCCTCATCTCGTGCCGTGATGCGAGGGGCGAAGCCGATGATCGGCTCGTCGCCGTCGATCCCCAGTGCTCGGATCTTGCGCACGCCGGCCTGGGCGTCGCCGGACGCCGACTCCGCGCTCCAGACGCTGCCCGCGAGCCGCAGCACGGCGAGCTCGGCCGGGGTGAACTCGATGTCGCCCGGCAGGTCGTACTCCGCCTGAGGGATGCGGTAACGAGCCTCGCGGAGGTCGTTCGGGTCGGACTGGTCCCCCAGCGTCTCGACCGGCACGCCGAGCGTGCGGAGCTCGTCCTTGTCGCGCTCGAACATCTTCTCGAGCGCGTCCGAGCGTGCGCCGGCATCCGCGCGCTGGCGGTAGCCCGACACGCTGTCGAGGATCTGCTGCTTCGTGAGCCCGATCTCCGTGGCCATGAGCGCCACGACGAGGTTCGTCAGGCGCTCCTCCGCGGGAATACGGGCCGCCATCACTGCTCCGGGGTCGGGACGATCCCCAGGATGTCGACGACGATCGCCGTCGCCTTGTTGCCGTCGGCCTCCGGTACGACGACCAGCAGCTGGGAGCCGACCGTGGCGCCGACGAGCTCGTTGGCCGCCGGGCCGATGTTCGGCTCGGAGCCCCACGTGCTCGTCGCGACCTTCTTGTCGTCCCAACCGACGGCCGTGAGGTTCGTGATGATCGTCTGACCCTTCTCGACGACAGCGCCGTCTCCCTTGATGAGGGTCTGCGTGACCGACTTCTTCGGCGCAGGGCTGTCGGGCACGATCACTCCCGGCGTGCCGTCCGGGGCACGCACGACGGTGGGCATGCCCTGCGCGTCGTTGAACTGGGGCGCACCCTCGGCGCGGGCGAGCGACACGTCGAGCACGTCGATGACGGCGACCACGTTCTCGTCGTCGTCGAGCCCGAACGCCTCGACGTTCGCCTGACCGAAGTCCTCCGGCGTCAGGACAGCGACGACGCGGCTGCCGCCGGTCGCGCACTCCAGGACCTTCTCGAGCCCCGCCGACCTCTGCGACCAGTAGGAGATGCTGTGCACGCGGCTCAGGTCGTCGTTGTACTCGGTCTCGTAGAGGGGCTTGCCGCTGTCGCCGGCGAAGAACGTCAGGTCGAGGACGAAGGGCTGAGACGTCGACTCGAGAGTGCGGCCGTCGCCGACCACCGCGTCGGCGAACGACGTCTTCGACGCCTTCACCGGGCCGAACACCTCGACATCGGGCTTCGCGCCCAGCTCTCCGTCGACGTTCACGGAATCGAGGATCGCGCTCGAGTCCGCGGCACGGTCGCAGGTCTCCCCCGCGAACGACGGGGCGGACGCGCACCCGGTCAGAGCGAGGGCGGCGAGGCTGAGGGTGGCCAGAACGGCGGACGTTTTACGCACGCGCTCCAGTCTATTCCGTCGGGGACTCCGATTCGCGCGATGCGGCGGCGAGACGCGCGCCCTCCGCGGCCCTGGCTGCTTCCCGCGCGCGCTTGCGCAGGTTCTTGTCGGTGATCTCGCGATCGCCCACCGCCCCGGGCGTCCAGAGTTCGACGTCCTCGTCGCCGTAGCTGCTCTTCGACGCGCGGCGCTTGACCGACGGCGCGACCGCTCCGGGAGCGAGACGCCGGGCGGTGAGGAGGAACCCGGTGTGCGCGACCATGCGGTGGTCCGGACGCACGGCGAGCCCTTCGACGTGCCACCCGCGGACCATCGTCTCGGAGGCGTCGGGATCGGTGAACAGACCGGTGCCGCGGATGTACTCGGCGACGCGGGAGAGCTGTGTGGCGGTGGCGACGTAGCAGAGCACGACGCCGCCGGGGGTCAGCGCGTCCGCCACGACGTCCATGCACTCCCACGGGGCGAGCATGTCGAGAACCACGCGGTCGACGGTTCCCGGCTCGAACTCGGCGGGCAGCGCCTCGGCCAGGTCGCCGACGACCACGCTCCACGTCGACGGGGTCTCGCCGAAGAAGGTCTCCACATTGCCCCGCGCGACCTCGGCGAAGTCGTCGCGGCGCTCGAACGACACGAGGCGTCCCGCCGGGCCGATGGCCCGCAGCAGCGAGAGCGACAGCGCGCCGGAGCCGACGCCGGCCTCGACGACCACGGCTCCGGGGAACACATCGGCCTGCATGACGATCTGCGCGGCATCCTTCGGGTACACGATCGCCGCGCCGCGCGGCATCGACATCGCGAAGTCGCGGAGGAGCGGACGCAGGGCGAGGTACTCGTGACCGGAGCTGTTCGCGACGACCGAGCCGTCGGGCAGTCCGATGAGGTCGCGGTGACGCAGCACGCCGTGGTGCGTGTGCAGCTCGCCGTCCTCACGGAGCGTGACGGTGTGCAGGCGGCCCTTCGGACCGGTCAGCTGAACCCGGTCTCCCTCGCGGAACGGTCCGCTGGGCCGGTGTACGGAGGCCTGGCTCATCGGGTGGCTCCTGTCATGGCCTTGCGGTCGAAGAGCTCGACGAGGTCGGCGGCGGTGCGGTCCTGCAGCGTCGGCCACAGTTCGTGAGCGCCCACATGGTCGAGCGAGACGATGTGCGGGACGCCGAGGGTGACGGCACCGGAGGCGAGCCCTGCGCGCAGCCCCGTCGGCGAGTCCTCGATCACGAGCGTGTCGGCGATGTCGATCTCGAGCA
Organism: Microbacterium sp. CR_7; assembly: GCF_041954755.1. NCBI lineage: Bacteria > Bacillati > Actinomycetota > Actinomycetes > Micrococcales > Microbacteriaceae > Microbacterium > Microbacterium sp. CR_7. Next base: position 562,591 of record NZ_JAVAYF010000001.1, on the reverse strand, counting down.
GCGACGCGGCGTGCAGATAAGGCTCCGGGTGCGGCTTGGGGTTCGAGACGTCGTCGCCTGCCACCACGATGTCGAAGGCGTCGAACTCGATGAGGTCGACCACGCTGAGCGCCATGCGGCGCAGGGACATCGTCACGAGACCCGTCGTGATGCCGGCGGACTTCAGGTCGAGGAGCAGCTCGCGGGCTCCGGGACGGAACGGCACGCCCTGTACCCGCAGCGCCTCCTGCACCCCGTCGGTGAGAAGGGAGATGATCGCGTCGGCCTCCATGTCGACGCCCGCGTTCTGCAGGATCACCGCGCTGTCGATCAGACCGTTGCCGACGAGCTGCAGAGCCTGCTCGTGGCTCCAGCTTCCGCCGAAGGATTCGACGAGCGCCGTCTCCGCTGCCATCCAGTACGGCTCGGTGTCGACGAGGGTTCCGTCCATGTCCCAGAGGATCGCGCGGGGCTGTCTGCTCACCGGTCCATGTTAGCCGTGGCGCCGCCCTCCCCCTGTCCGGTCGGACTAGCCTGGGTAGACATCGATCCGGAACCACGAGGGGAGACCACGATGGATGTTCTGGGTTCTCGCATCATCATCGCCGCCTTCGATGGCTGGAACGACGCGGGCGAAGCCGCGAGCGGCGCCATCGCCGCACTGCGCGCCGAGAACGAGTACGACCTCGTGCACTCGATCGACCCCGAGCTGTACTTCGACTACCAGTACACCCGGCCGGCCACGAAGATGGATGCCGAGGGGCGTCGCCAGCTGACCTGGCCGGAGGCCGGGCTGTGGCGTCCGCGCGATCCGGGTCCCGGCCCCGAGCTGTGGATCCTCACCGGGGTCGAGCCCGCTCGCACCTGGCAGGCGTTCGCCTCGGAGTTCATGGACGTCGCGCTCCGCGACGACATCACCGGACTCGTCACCCTGGGGGCGATGCTCTCCGACGTGCCGCACACCCGTCCGATCTCGATCTTCGCGTCCAGCCAGAACGAGCAGGTGCGCGAGGCGCACGGCCTCGAGCGGTCGCTGTACGAGGGGCCCGTCGGCATCCTCAGCGTCTTCGAGCACTTCGCCGAGACTTCCGGCATCCCGACCGCGAGCCTGTGGGCGAGCGTCCCGCACTACGTGGCGTCGGCGACCCCCTCGCCGAAGGTCACCCTGGCACTGCTCGACCGCCTCGAGGAGCTGACCGGCGTGGACGTCCCCCGCGACCACCTGCGCACCGAGGCCGCCGCGTGGGAGGCGTCGATCGACGCGGCCGCGGCCGACGACGAGGACATGACCGAGTACATCCGGCAGCTCGAGCGCACCCGCGACACGTGGGACTCGCCTGACGCCTCCGGCGACGCGATCGCCCAGGCTTTCGAGCGCTACCTGAAGCGCCGGGGCGACGGGCCCGCCGACCGCAAGGGCTGAGCCGCCCCGGTCGCTCAGGCCGGGATGACCCCCAGTCCGAGCAGCACCAGGAGCACGGAGCCGAGCAGGATGCGGTAGATCACGAAGGGCAGGAAGCTGCGCTTCGAGATGTAGTTCATGAAGAACGCGATCACCGCGAGGGCCACGGCGAACGCGACGCCGGTCGCCGCGAGCGTGTCGCCGAACGAGAAGAACGAGGGCTGGTCCCAGCTCTTGAACACCTGGTAGAAGCCGCTTCCGAAGACCGCCGGGATGGCGAGCAGGAACGCGTAGCGGGCAGCCGCAGCGCGCTCGTACCCGAGGAACAGCCCCATCGTGATCGTGCCGCCGGAGCGCGAGACCCCCGGGATGAGCGCGAGCGCCTGAGCGAAGCCGTACGCGACGCCGTGCGGATAGGTCAGGTCGTTCAGCTTGCGACGCTTCGAGCCGACATAGTCGGCGACTCCGAGCAGGATGCCGAACACGATCAGCATGACCGCGACGATCCACATCGACCGGAAGACGGTCTCGATCTGATCCTGGAACAGCAGCCCGAGCACGACGATGGGGATGCTGCCGATGATGATCATCCAGCCCATGCGCGCATCGGGGTCGCTCTTCGGGGCCTTGCCGATGAGAGATCGGAACCACTGGCGGATGATGCGCACGATGTCGCGCCAGAAGAACACCACCACCGCGGCCTCGGTACCGATCTGCGTGATGGCGGTGAACGCCGCGCCCGGGTCCTCACCGGACGGCAGGAACGTGCCGAGGATGCGCAGGTGCGCACTCGAGGAGATGGGCAGGAACTCGGTGAGTCCCTGCACCAGGCCGAGGATGAGCGCTTCGAGCAGGTGCATGGAGGAGCCTTCGGGATGTTCGGGAGCGGCGCGGTCGCGCGGGGAGCGCTCAGTACGTGCGCAGCAGATCGGCCAGCACCTGCTGACCGAAGACAAGCGATTCTACGGGCACGCGCTCGTCGACCCCGTGGAACATGCCTGTGAAGTCCAGGTCGGCCGGCAGCCGCAGCGGCGCGAAGCCGTACCCCGTGATGCCCAGATACGCGAGCGCCTTGTTGTCGGTCCCCGCTCCGAGGAGATACGGGATGACGGGGACGCCGGGGTCGTGACGGCCCAGGCTCGCCACCATCGCGTCGACGAGGTCGCCCTCGAACGGGGTCTCCATGCCGATGTCGCGCACGACCGTCTGGATCTCGATCTCGTCTCCCACGATCTGCTGCAGCTCGCGCAGCACGTCGTCTTCGGTGCCGGGGATCACGCGGACATCGATCAGGGCCTCGGCCCGCTCCGGGATGACGTTGTGCTTGTACCCGGCGCTCAGCACGGTCGGGTTGGTCGTCGTGCGGAAGGTCGAGCGCAGGAACGCCTCGGCGGGACCCGCCGCAGCGGCCAGCGCGTCGGGGTCGTCGACCGGACGCCCGGTGAGGTCGCTCAGGCCCTGCAGCAGCGCCTCGGTCGTCGGCGTGAGCCGGACGGGCCACCGTGTGCGGCCGATCGCCGCGACGGCCTCGGCGAGCTTCGTGACCGCGTTGTCGTCGTGCAGGCGGCTGCCGTGCCCCGCCCGCCCCTTGGCGACGAGACGGATCCAGATCAGCGCCTTCTCCCCCACCTGCAGCAGGTACGCGCGACGGTCGTCGACGGAGATCGAGTACCCGCCGACCTCGCTGATCGCCTCCGTCGCCCCCGCGAACCACTCCGGCCGGTCGCGCACGACGAGCGCGGAGCCCTCCACGCCGCCGTTCTCCTCGTCGGCGAAGAACGCCAGCACGAGGTCGCGCTCGGGCTTCTCGCCGGCGCGCAGGATGTCCGCGACCGCGGTGAGGATCATGGCATCCATGTTCTTCATGTCGACGGCGCCTCGGCCCCAGAGCATGCCGTCTTGAACGACACCCGTGAACGGGTCGACGGTCCAGTCCTCCGGCATCGCCGGGACGACGTCGAGATGGCCATGCACCACGAGGGCGGGCTTGCTGCGGTCGCGCCCCGGCACCCTGGCCATCACGTTGGTGCGCCGCGGGATCGGTTCGTAGTACTCGACCTCGAGTCCGAGCTCCGTGAGGTACGCGCCGACGTACTCCGCTGCCTCGCGCTCGCCCTTGGCGTCTCCTCCGCCGAAGTTCGACGTGTCGAAGCGGATCAGGTCTCGGGCCACGCGCACGACTTCGGGAAGGGACTGCTCGGTCATGGCTCCAGGCTATCGAAGCCGCGAGGCGCGCCCGGGCGACCGCCTCGGTTTCTGAGTGCATCGAGGTGCGTGCTAATGTAAATCTTCGTTCGGCAACGAACATCCAACACCCGCGCGGGTGGCGGAATGGTAGACGCGCTACGTTGAGGTCGTAGTGCCCGTAAGGGCGTGGGGGTTCAAGTCCCCCTCCGCGCACAGACAGGCCCCGGAAGATCCACGATCGTCCGGGGCCTTCTTCGTACCCGGGCGTCCGGCCGGCGCGAGCACCGGCCGGACACTGACGTCACACCGCCCCGACGCCGAACACCAGTCCGAGCACATAGGTGACGGCAGCGGCTCCGAAACCGATCGCCAGCTGACGCAGCGCGCGGCGCAGCGGCGGACCGCCGGACAGGATGCCGACCATCGCGCCCGTCGACAGGAGCGCCACGCCCACCAGCACGAGGGCGACGACGACCGCCGTCGTGCCCTGCAGGCCGAAGATCCACGGGAGAACCGGGATGATGGCGCCCGAGGAGAACAGCAGGAACGACGAGAGGGCGGCCGTCCAGTCGCTGCCGACGATGTCGTGGTCGTCACCGCTGTGCACGTGCACCGGACCGGTGGTCGCGGTGCGCTCGACGCCCGCTCGTGCCGCGGCGACGATGCGACTGGCGCGTTCGAGCGCCTCCTCCGGTCCGACTCCCCGCGCGCGATAGACCAAGGCCAGCTCGTTCTCGTCGATGTCGAGGTCGGCGGCGGTGGCCGCTGCGTCCTCGTTCGCCTCCGTCGCCGCGAGCAGCTCGCGCTGGGAGCGTACCGAGACGAACTCCCCCGCGCCCATCGACAGCGCACCGGCGAGGAGTCCGGCGATGCCGCTGAAGAGCACGAAGCCGGAGCTGACACCGGTCGCGCCGATGCCGAGCACGAGCGCGAGGTTGCTGACGAGACCGTCGTTCGCGCCGAACACCGCGGCTCGGAAGGAGCCGGACAGGCGGCGCCTCCCCCGCGCGGCGAGTCCGCGGACGACCTCGTAGTGCACCTTCTCGTCGGCCCGCATCGCGGGGGTGGCGTACTGCTCCTCGTCGTACGGCGACCGCGCCTCGGCGCTCTGAGCGAGGGCGAGCACGAAGATCGAGCCGAAGCGTCCGGCCATCCGCCCGAGCAGACGCGAGCGGACACCCGCCCTGGGCAGACGTGCCGGCTCGCCGCCGAGCAGATCGAGCCAGTGCTGCTCGTGTCGTCGCTCGGCATCGGCGAGGCCGAGGAGGATCTCGCGCTCCTCTCCCGAGCGACGGTGAGCGAGTCGCTGGTAGACGAGGCCCTCGGCCCGCTCCTCGACGAGGTAGCGGGCCCACCTACGTCGATCGGCGTCGGTCGCGGGGGCAGGCGCAGGTGCGGTCATGACGTCTCCTCGGTACTGCTGCGGGGGCGATTCCACGCTAATCGGCGCGGCACGGCGTGCACGCCGAAAACCCGTGATTGCCAGCTTTTCGGGGCGGCGAAGGAGGGACGCGTGAAGCGTCGATCAGGAGCGGACGCGCTTGCGCAGCACGTCGATCCTCGCCTGCAGCTGGGTGACCGTCGCCTGGGCGACAGCGGGACCTCCGCAGATGCGACGCAGCTCGGCGTGGACTGCTCCGTGCGGCTCGCCCTTCTGCCGCGCGTAGAGTCCGACGAGGCTGTTCAGCAGCTGTCGCTGCTCCTTGAGCGTGCGGTGGAGGGGTGCGGGGAGCGTCGTCGTCTCGGTGGGCCCGGCCGCGGCCTCTCGCGCTTCCCGTAGCCGGGACTGCCGCGCCTGACGCTGCATCAGGAGTTCATGGACGTGCTCGGGCTCGAGGAGCCCGGGGAACCCGATGAACTCCTCCTCCTCCGGGGTGCCCGGTTCGGCCAGCTGGCCGAACTCCTGGCCCTCGAACACGAGCCGGTCGAAGTGCGCGATCGACGACAGCGCCTGATAGCTGAACTCCTGGGTCAGCGCGTCCGATGCGTCGTCCTCCCGGTTCGCGCTGTCGAGCAGCGAGTCCTCGAGTCCGTCGTCGTCTTTCGACTGTCGGTCGAGCGCGTGGTCGCGCTGCTTGTCCATCTCGTTCGCCAGGCCCATGAGCACGGGCACCTGCGGGAGGAACACGCTCGCCGCCTCGCCCCGTCGGCGGGCGCGCACGAAGCGTCCGATGGCCTGCGCGAAGAAGAGCGGCGTCGACGACGACGTGGCGTACACCCCGACCGCGAGGCGCGGCACGTCGACACCCTCCGACACCATGCGCACCGCGACCATCCAGCGATCGTCGCTCGCGCTGAACTTCTCGATCCGCTCGGAGGCCGTCGCATCGTCGGAGAGCACGATCGTCGGCTGCTGGCGCGTGATGCTGTGGAGGATCTTGGCGTAGGCCCGCGCCACGGTCTGGTCGGTGGCCAGCACGAGTCCGCCGGCGTCGGGGATATGGTGGCGGATCTCGGTGAGGCGCCGGTCCGCGGCGGAGAGCACCGCCGGCATCCACTCGCCCTCCGGATCGAGAGCGGTACGCCAGGCCTGGGACGTGACGTCCTTCGTGTTGTCCTGCCCGAGGTGCGTCTCGAGCTCGTCGCCCGAGCTCGTGCGCCACCGCATCTTGCCTGCATACATGTGGAAGAGCACCGGCCGCACGACGCCGTCGGCGAGGGCTCTGCCGTAGCCGTAGTTGTAGTCGGTCCGCGAGATCCGCGCCCCGGACTCGTCGGGGTGGTACTCGACGAACGGGATGGGCGCCGTGTCGCTGCGGAACGGCGTCCCGGAGAGGAGCAGACGCCTCTTGGCCGGGCTGTACGCGTCGCGGATCGCGTCGCCCCAGCTCAGCGCGTCTCCGCCGTGGTGCACCTCGTCGAGGATCACGAGCGTGTTCGCGTCTTCCGTGAGGTGACGGTGCACCGACGACTTCGCCGCCACCTGCGCGTAGGTCACGACAGCGCCGTGATAGTGGCGGGCCGGCGCCCAGTGACTGTTCTTGAAGTGCGGGTCGAGTCGGATGTGCACGCGGGCGGCGGCATCGGCCCACTGCGTCTTCAGATGCTCGGTCGGTGCGACGACGATGATCCGGTTCACCTCGCCGCTGCGCATGAGCTCGACGGCGAGGGTGAGGGCGAACGTGGTCTTGCCTGCCCCGGGTGTGGCGGCGACGAGGAAGTCGCGCTGATCCGCCTCGAAGTACTGCTCGAGAGCCTCCTGCTGCCAGGCGCGCAGCTTGTTGGCGGTTCCCCACGGGGCGCGCTGGGGAAAGGACGGAGAAAGCATCGAGACAACGATAATCGGTGCCGCCGACACCGGATCGCACCGGCACGGATGCCGACCGGCGGAGTAGGCTCGGTCACTGCGCCGCCGCCATCGATGCGCGGCGCACGTTCGCGAAGGAGAGCTGGATGACCGACCAGGATTCGACTCGGACCCCGTACGTGGCCAACGACACACCCCACCCGTGGCGCCGTTTCGTGGCCGTGGGCGACTCGTTCACCGAGGGGATCGGCGACCCCGATCCCGCCGTTCCCGGCGGTCACCGCGGCTGGGCGGACCGCGTCGCCGAGGTCCTGTCGCAGCAGGTCGACGACTTCGCCTACGCGAACCTCGCCGTGCGCGGCAAGCTCATCGCGCAGATCGTCCAGGACCAGATCGAACCGGCCGTCGCGCTGCGCCCCGATCTCGTGTCGATCTGCGCCGGCGGGAACGACGTGATCCGGCCGGGGACCGATCCCGACGCGATCGCCGCACAGCTGGAGGATGCCGTCGCCCGGCTCTCCTCGACGGGTGCGGCGGTGCTGCTGTTCACCGGGATCGACACGGGATTCACGCCCGTGTTCCGTCCGTTCCGCGGCAAGGTCGCGATCTACAACGAGAACGTGCGGGCGATCGCGGAGCGCCACGACTGCATCGTCGCCGATCAGTGGGCGCTGAAGGTCGTGCAGGACATGCGGTTCTTCGACGACGACCGTCTGCACTACAACGCGCTCGGCCACCACGAGGTCGCTCGGATGGTGCTGCGGGCGCTCAACGTACCCAACGACCTGGAGTCGATGCAGCCCGAGGCCCTCCCCGTTCGCACCTGGCGCGAGGCGCGTGCCGAAGACCTCGGCTGGGCACGCGAGCACCTCGTCCCCTGGGTGCTGCGTCGGCTGCGTCACCAGTCCTCCGGTGACCACGTCGCGGCGAAGCGCCCCGAGGCCGCGCCGTTCCTGCGGCTGCCCGAGAATCGCTGACCTCGGCGCCCGGGCTGAGGGTCACTCCTCGCCGAGTGCCCACAGCGCGACGGCGGCTGCCGACGCGACGTTGAGCGAGTCCACTCCCCCGCTCATGGGGATCGTCACGACGTGGTCGGCCAGCGCGAGCGCCTCGACCGACAGTCCGTCGCCCTCAGACCCCATCATGAGCGCGACCCGCTCGGGACGCTCGCGAACGAACTCACGCAGAGGGACGGCGCGGTCGTCGAGAGCCAGAGCGGCCGTCGCGATCTCCGCGTCATGGAGCGCCTCGATCGCGTCCGTCCAGTCGGACATGCGCGTCCACGGCACCTGGAACACGGTGCCCATGCTGACCCGCACGCTGCGCCGGTAGAGCGGGTCGGCGCAGCCGGGTGACACCAGCACCGCGTCCGCGCCGAGTCCCGCTGCCGCGCGGAACGCGGCGCCGATGTTCGCGTGGTCGCCGATGTCGGCGAGGATCAGGACGAGCCGTGCATCCGCCACGACCGAGGCGACGCTCGGCAGCGCGGGGCGATGCATGGAGGCGAGGGCGCCGCGGTGGACGGCGAAGCCCGCGACGGCTTCGGCGACGGCGTCGGGCACCACATAGACCGGCACATCGTGATCGGCCATGATCGAGCGGATGCCGTCGACCCACCGCCGCTGCACCATCACCGATCGGGGGCGGTGCCCGGCAGCGACGGCGCGCTCGATCACCTTCGCCGACTCCGCGATGTACAGGCCGCCCTCCGGCTCGGCGACCCGGCGCAGCGCGGTGTCGGTGAGCCCGCGGTAGTCGTCGAGTCGGGGGTCGTCGGCATCCGTCAGTTCCAGCAGTTCCACCGGTCCACTCTCCCATCTGCGACCCGCTCTCGGCGTCACGCCGTAGACTCGCTGCAGGAGGTCCCGTGAGCGATTCGAGTCCGGCCGAGCTGTCGGCCGTCGTCGCTCGCACCGCCGAACTCCTCGCCGGACGCCGCATCGCCCTCCTCACGGGAGCGGGGATCTCGACCGACTCCGGCATCCCCGCCTACCGCGGTGAAGGCGCGCGCACCCGGTCCGACCCCATGACCATCCAGCGCTACCTCGGCGACGAGGCGGCACGCCGCCGCTACTGGGTCGGCGGCCACCTGGGCTGGCGGGCGTTCGCCCGCGCGGAGCCCAATCCCGGACACGTCGCGCTCGCCGAGATGGAGAGCGCAGGTCGCGTCAGCGGTGTCATCACCCAGAACGTCGACGGTCTGCACCTGCGCGCCGGGAGCTCGCACGTGATCGAGGTCCACGGCACGATGCGCCGGGTGCTGTGCCTGCGCTGCGGGCAGGTCTTCGACCGTCGCGACATCGCCACGCAGATCGAGGACCGCAACCCCTGGATCACGGTGCCCGAGAACGTGAAGCTCGCTCCCGACGGCGACGTACTGCCGGAGAGCACCGAGGGATTCGTCGTGCCGTCGTGCACGGTCTGCGACGGGATGCTGAAGCCCGACGTCGTGTTCTTCGGCGAGTACGTCCCGCTCGACCGTTTCAAGGCCGCCGAGTCGCTGCTGCGGTCGAGCGACGCGATGATCGTCGCCGGCTCGTCCCTCGTCGTGAACTCGGGCGTGCGCCTCGTCGAGCGGGCGCGCCGTCGCAGCATCCCGCTCGTGATCATCAACCGCGAACCGACCCGCGCGGACGCGTGGGCCGATGTCACCATCGCCGCCGGCACGAGCGACGTCCTCCCCGCCCTCCAGGAGCTTCTCGCATGACCCTCATCACCCTCGTCCGCCATGGTCAGACCGACTGGAACCTCGCGAGACGCATCCAGGGGTCGACAGACATCCCGCTGAACGAGACGGGACGCGCCGACGCGCGGACGGCCGCCGGACTGCTCACCGATACGACGCACCACGCGATCTACGCGAGCCCGCTGGTGCGCGCCCGCGAGACCGCGGAGATCATCGCGACGGAGCTCGGGCTCGGCTCCCCCACGCTCGTCCCCGACATGCGCGAACGCGAGTTCGGTGACGGCGAGGGCAAGCTCGTGTCCGAGTACCTCGAGCTGTACGGCGATTGGCTCGCCCCGGTGCCGGGAGCCGAGACTCTCGAGGGCGTCGCCGACCGCGCGCTGCGAGCCCTCGACGGCATCGCCCGCGACTCGCGACGACGCTCGGCCCCGGTGGCCGAGTCCGTGATCGTCGTCACCCACGGCGGCGTGATCCGGTCGCTGATCGACCACGTGTCCGGTGGCACGCTCCCCCGCGTGGGCGAAGTCCTCGCGAACGGCTCGGTGCACCGCTTCGAGGCGTCGCCGGGCTCCCTGCGACTGCTGGAGCCGGCGATCCTGCTCTGATCCACGGTGCTCGGCGGCCGGACGACTCCGCTCAGCGCGCGCGGGCGAGGATCGACCGCGCGTGCCGCAGCACCGGCTCGTCGATCATCCGCCCGCGGAACCGGAAGACGCCTCGCTCCGACTCCGCCGCGCTCACCACGGCGCCGGCCCACTCGACCGTCTCGACGTCCGGCGCATACGCAGCCCGGATGACCGCGACCTGACTCGGGTGGATGCACGCGGTCGCAGCGAAGCCCGACGCCGCGGCATCCCGGGCCTCGGATTCGAGCCCCGCGATGTCGTCGATGTCGATGTGCACGGCGTCGATCGCCGCCTTGCCCTGCGCGCCCGCTTCCAGGAGCACCCGCGACCGTGCGTAGCGGGCGATGTCGCGGTAGCCCCCGGCATCCGTCCGACTCGAGGTTCCGCCCAGCGAGGCGACGAGGTCCTCCGCACCCCACATCATCGCGATCACGCGGGGATGGGCGGCGATGCGGTCCGCGGCCTGCACCCCGCGGGCCGTCTCGCACAGCGCGATCAGCTCGAAACGCTCATCGAAGGCAGACAGCGCCTCGGGGTCTTCGGTCTTCGCCACCATCACGCGCCGGAAGTCTGTCTGGTTCAGCGTCGCGAGATCCGACACGAACTCCGCCGATTCGGCCGAGTTCACCCGCACGATCACGCGGTCGGGATCGAGGTGCGCGTCGACGAGGTTTCCCCGGGCCGCGACCTTGGCGTCCGGCAGCACCGCGTCCTCGAGGTCGAGGATCACCGCATCCGCCTTCCGGAGCGCGCCCTCGAAACGCTCCGGACGATCGGCTGGGCAGAACAGCAGAGCCGGTCCGAGCTGGAACGTCATCGGGTCTCCTCCTCCGGACGGCAGCGCACGAGCACCGACCGTGTGGCGGTCGCGACGACGACGTCGTCCTGATTGCGACCGGTGTGGGCGATCGACACGATGCCCTGGCCGGGGCGCGAGCCGGACAGCCGCTTCGCGGAGACCACGCTCTCGGTGTAGAGGGTGTCGCCGGCGAAGAGCGGATGCGGGAACGCGATCTCACCGAACCCGAGCTGCGCCACGAGGGTTTCCTGCGTCAGCTGGGCGACGGACGAGCCGACCATCGTCGACAGCGTCCACATCGAGTTCATGAGGCGCGCGTGGAAGGGCTCCCGTGCGTCGGCGAACGCCGCGTCGAGGTGCAGCGCCTGCGTGTTCATGGTGAGCGTGGTGAACAGCACGTTGTCGGCCTCGGTCGCGGTGCGCCCCGGGCGGTGCAGGTAGCGGGCGTCAACCTCGAACTCCTCGAAGTACAGCCCGCGCTGGACGATGTCGTGCGTGGTCATGCCGCCACGCTACCCGGCGAGCCCGAGGGCGCGCGCGATCACGAGCAGCTGCACCTCGGTCGTCCCCTCGCCGATCTCGAGGATCTTCGAGTCCCGGTAGTGCCTCGCGACCGGGAACTCGTTCATGAAGCCGTTCCCGCCGAAGATCTGCGTCGCGTCGCGCGCGTTGTCCATCGCCGCCTCGCCGGCGACGAGCTTCGCGATCGCTGCCTGCTCGGCGAACGGACGCCCTGCGTCGCGCAGACGGGTAGCGTGGTGCCAGGCAAGGCGAGCGGTGTGCACGCGGGCGCGCATGCGGGCGAGCGTGAACTGCGCGTTCTGCCGCGTGCTGAGCGCGCTGCCGAAGATCGTGCGGCTCTTCGCGTAGTCGACGGCGGCTTCGAGGCATCCCTCCGCGGCGCCGGTCGACAGCGCGGCGATCGCGATCCGCCCCTCGTCGAGGATGCTGAGGAAGTTGCGGAAGCCGCTCCCCCGCTCGCCCACCAGATTCGCCGCCGGCACGCGGACGCCGTCGAAGGTGAGGGGATGCGTGTCGGACGCGTTCCAGCCGACCTTGTCGTAGGGGGCCTCGACCGTGAATCCGGGAGTGCCGTTGGGCACGATGATCGTCGAGATCTCCTTGCGCCCGTCGGCCTGACCGGTGACGGCGGTCACCGTGACGAACCGGGTGATCGGCGTCCCGGAGTTCGTGATGAACTGCTTGGAGCCGTCGATCACCCATTCCTCGCCCTCGAGACGGGCCGTGGTGCGCGTGGCGCCGGCGTCGCTGCCCGCCTCGGGTTCGGTGAGGCCGAAGCCGGCGAGAGCGCGTCCGGCCAGGAGGTCGGGAAGGAGCTCCCGCTTCTGCTCCTCGGTGCCGAAGCGGAAGATCGGCATGGCGCCGAGGCTGACCCCCGCCTCCAGGGTGATGGCGATCGACTGGTCGACGCGGCCGAGCGCCTCGATGGCGATGCCGAGCGCCATGTAGTCGCCGCCCTGTCCGCCGTACTCCTCGGGGAACGGGAGGCCGAACAGGCCGAGATCGCCCATCGCCGCGACGACGTCCATCGACAGGGTGTGCGTGCGGTCCGCCTCGTACGACTGGGGCGCGACGACGGTGTCGGCGAACTCCCGCACCATCGCGGCGAGCTCGCGCTCCTCCTCGGTCAGCTGATCCATCATTCGTTCTCCTCCGTCACTCGCGCCACCGGCTGGTCGCGTCGAACCTGGTCCCCCACGGTGACGAGCACGTGCACGGTGCCGTCCTGCGGGGCGAGCACCGGGTGCTCCATCTTCATCGCCTCGATGGAGACGAGCGGGTCGCCCGCCTTCACCGTCGCTCCGTCGACGACGTGCACGGCCACGACGCTGCCCGGCATGGGCGCACGGCCCTCGGGCCCTGCTCCCGCCGCGCCCTCGTCGCGCGTCCGCAGGCGCCTCATGGTCGTGGCCCGTCTGTCGAGCGGCGCGAGTCGGACGGATCGCCCGGCCTCGCTCACCCACACCGCGCCATCGGCACCGATCGCGGTCGAGACGCCGGGGCCGCTCGTACCCTCGACGCCGTCGATCACCTCACCCTCGTCCGTGAGGAAGGCGAGAGCGCGCCGCCGCGGATCGGAGAGTGCCGCCCACACGCTGCCTGCGCGCCCCGCGCGGTCGGCCTTCTCGTCGCGGGCCGCCAGCACGGCCGCACGGGCGGCGGCGAGCATGGCGGGTGAGGGCGGCTCGGCCACGACGGGTAGAAGCGTCTCGATGATGCCCGTGTCGAGGTCTCCCTCGACGACTCGCGGGTCGCGGCAGAGCTGGCGGAGGAACTCGATGTTCGTCTCCACGCCGAGCACGACGGTCGCAGCGAGACCCTCGTCGAGCCGGCGCAGGGCCGTCTCCCTGTCGGGCGCCACGGCGATGACCTTCGCGATCATCGGATCGTAGAAGCCCGACACCTCGGAGCCCGACTCCACCGCAGCATCCACCCGCACACCGGCGGGCGGCTGGAACAGCAGAACCCGTCCCGTCGACGGGAGGAACCCGCGGTGCGGAGACTCGGCGTAGACCCGCGCCTCGACCGCGTGACCGGTCAGCTCCGGAGCCGGACCCAGCCTGCCGCCCGCCGCGACACGCAGCTGCAGCTCCACCAGGTCGAGGCCCGTGACCTCCTCCGTGACGGGATGCTCCACCTGCAGCCGCGTGTTCATCTCGATGAAGAACACGTCGTCCGGCGCGTCGGCGTCGACGAGGAACTCCACCGTGCCGGCGCCCACGTACGAGACGCTCTCCGCTGCCTGCACGGCGGCTTCGAGGAGAGTCTGCCTCGTGGTCTCGGGGATGCCCGCCGACGGCGCCTCCTCGATGACCTTCTGGTGGCGGCGCTGAAGGGTGCACTCGCGCTCGCCGAGTGCGATGACCGTTCCGTGTGCGTCCCCGAAGACCTGCACCTCGATGTGGCGGGGCCTGCGGATCAGCCGCTCGAGGATGAGTGAGTCGTCGCCGAAGGCCGCCTTCGCGACGCGACGCGCCGAGGCGAGGGCCGGTGCGAGGCCGTCGGCATCAGCGACCACCTCCATGCCCTTGCCTCCGCCGCCGGCGCTGGGCTTCACGAGCAGGGGGAAGCCGACGGATCCCGCCTCGTCGGCGATCTCCCGGTCCGACAGCCCGCGGGCGTCGAAGCCCGGCACCACGGGGACGCCCGAGCGCATGACGTGGTCGCGGGCTCGCGCCTTGTCTCCCATGATCTGCAGCGCATCGACACCGGGTCCGATGAAGACGATGCCGCTCTCGGCGCACGCCTCTGCGAGACCCACGCTCTCCGACAGGAAGCCGTAACCGGGGTGGATCGCCTGGGCGCCGGTGCTCCGTGCGGCCGCGATCACGGCGTCGATGTCGAGGTAGGACTCGGCGGCCGGAGGAGGTCCGATCCGCACGGCGTCGTCGGCCTCGCTGACGTGGGGCGCCTCGGCGTCGGCATCGCTGTACACCGCGATGCTGCGGATGCCGAGGGCCCGCAGCGTGCGGATGACGCGCCGGGCGATCTCGCCGCGGTTCGCGACGAGGACGGTGGAGAAGTACGGGGTCGTCGACATGGCGGTCACATCCTGAAGAGGCCGAAGCGGGGCTCGGGCAGCGGGGTGCGGGCGACGACGTCGAGCGCGAGACCGAGGAGATCGCGGGTCTGCGCGGGATCGATGATGCCGTCGTCCCAGAGCCGTGCCGTCGCGTAGTACGGCTCGCCCTGCGTCTCGTACTGCTCGCGGATCGGCTGCTGGAAGGCGGAACGCTCATCGGCGCTCCACGACTCGCCTCGAGCGGCGAGCTGGTCCTCCTTCACCGTGGCGAGGACGGACGCCGCCTGGGCGCCGCCCATGACGGAGATCCGACTGGCCGGCCAGGTCCACAGGAACCGGGGAGAGTAGGCGCGTCCGCACATGGAGTAGTTGCCGGCGCCGAACGAGCCGCCGACGATCACGGTGAGCTTCGGCACCCTGGTGCTCGCGACGGCCGTCACCATCTTCGCGCCGTCTTTCGCGATGCCGCCGGCCTCGGCATCCGATCCGACCATGAAGCCGGTGATGTTCTGCAGGAACAGCAGGGGGATGCCGCGCTGGTCGCAGAGCTCGATGAAGTGGGCGCCCTTGAGAGCCGACTCGCTGAAGAGCACGCCGTTGTTGGCGACGATGCCCACCGGGTGGCCGTGCAGCCGGGCGAAACCGGTGACGAGCGTGGTGCCGTACTCGGCCTTGAACTCGCGGAAGCTGTCTCCGTCGACGAGGCGGTCGATGACCACGTGCACGTCGTACGCCTCGTTCACATCGACCGGCACGACGTCGTACAGCGAGCCGAGTTCGGAGGGGGGCCTGCTCTCGTGCACCTCCCACGCCGGCGCCGCAGGAGCGGGAAGCGTGGCGACGATGTCGCGCAGGATCTCGAGTGCGTGCTCGTCGTCATCGGCGAGGTGGTCGACGACCCCGCTGCGACGGGCGTGCAGTTCGCCGCCGCCGAGCTCCTCAGCCGTCACGACCTCGCCGATCGCGGCTTTCACGAGGGGCGGACCGCCGAGAAAGATCGTCCCCTGGTTGCGGACGATGACGGTCTCATCGCTCATGGCCGGCACGTAGGCGCCGCCCGCGGTGCAGGAGCCGAGCACGGCGGCCAGCTGCGGGACGCCCTCCGCCGACATCCGCGCCTGGTTGTAGAAGATGCGGCCGAAGTGCTCGCGGTCGGGGAACACCTCGTCCTGCTTCGGCAGGAACGCACCCCCCGAGTCGACGAGGTAGAGGCAGGGCAGCCTGTTCTCGAGCGCGATCTCCTGCGCGCGCAGGTGCTTCTTCACGGTGAGGGGCAGATAGGTGCCGCCCTTGACGGTGGCGTCGTTGCAGACGACCATCACGTGCCGACCGTGGACGAGGCCGATGCCCGCGATCACACCGGCCCCCGGTGCTTCGCCGTCGTACAGACCGTCGGCGGCGAGCGGCGCGATCTCCACGAAGGGACTGCCCTCGTCGAGAAGCCGCGCGACGCGGTCTCGCGGGAGCAGCTTCCCCCGGGCGACGTGCCTCTGTCGCGAGGACTCCGATCCGCCGAGTGCGGCGGCCGCGAGGCGCTCGCGCAGTTCGTCGGCCAGGGTCTCCTGGGTTACGGGCATCGTGTTGTCCTCCTCGACCCACATCGCGCCTCGGTAACGATCTGGCGCGCTCGATGCGCTTTCGGTTAGTGTTCACTAACCGATGGCATCAGGTTAGCGAGGATTAACTGAGATGACAACCCCTGTGACGGCCCGAGATCGAGCGAAAGCCGAGCGCTCCGACGCCATCCTCCGCGAGGCCGCGCGCCTCTTCGCCGAGCGCGGCTACAACGGCGTGAGCCTGGAGGACATCGGTGCGGCCGTCGGCGTGTCCGGACCCGCCGTGTACCGTCACTTCGCGGGCAAGCAGGCTCTGCTGGGCGCCGTGCTGGTCAAGGTCAGCGACGACCTCGTCTCGGGTGGCACCGACGTCGCGGCGAAGGCGGCGGACGACGCGGAGAGGATGCGGGCGCTGATCGCGTTCCACGTGGAGTTCGCGCTCGGCCACGCCGACGTGATCCGCGTGCACGACCGCGACGTCGTACAACTCGCCGCGAGCGACCACGCCGAGGTCCGGCGCCTGCAGCGCGCCTACATCGAACTGTGGATCCGCACGCTCGCGCCCCTCGTCGATGCGGATTCCGACGAGCTGCGGCTGCGCGTGCAGGCCTGCTTCGGCCTCATCAACTCCACTCCGCACAGCACGCGGTCCGCGTCACGGCGCCGCTCCACCACCGCGTCGGTTCTCGGGGCGATGGCGGAGGCAGCGCTGCGTGCACCTAGCTGAACAGCATCGCGCGACCCGGCTCCTCCAAAACGTCGGCGACGTCCTTGAGGAAGCGCGCACCCTCCGCGCCGTCCACCAGCCGATGGTCGAACGAGAGGCTCAGCGTCATCAGCTGCCGCAGCGCGATCTCGCCGCGGTACTCCCAGGGCTGTCGCCGGACAGCACCGACCGCGAGGATGCCCGATTGCCCCGGCGGCAGGATCGGGGTGCCGGCGTCGACGCCGAACACGCCGATGTTCGAGATCGAGAAGGTGCCGCCGGCGAGCTCAGCCGGTGATGTCTTGCCTGACCGTGCCGTGCTCGCCAGGGCGCCGATCGCGTCGGCCAGCTGCGTGAGCGTGAGCGACTGGGCCTCGCGGATGTGCGGGACGATGAGACCGCGGTCGGTCGCCGCGGCGATGCCGAGGTCGACGTACCCGTGCTCGACGATCTCGCCCGCCTGCTCGTCCCACCGGGAGTTGAGGCCCGGTGTGCGCGGCAGAGCCATGCACACGGCCTTTGCGACCACGGCCAGCGGTCCGATCCGATGCTCGGCCAAGCGCCGATCCTCCCGCAGCGAGGCGACGAGGTCCATGGTCGCGGTCACATCGACCGTGTGGAAGACCGTGACGTGCGGCGCCGTGAACGCGCTCTGCACCATGGCGGCCGCGGTGTGCTTGCGGACTCCGCGGATCGGGATGCGCGTCTCGCGGTCCCGCGCGCCGAGCCCGGCCGGACTGTCCGGTACCGCCGACGCCGACGCCGCCGTCGTCGACGGCGGAGCCATGACCGGCGCCGCTCCGACGCGGGCCGCGTAGGCGTCGACGTCGGCACGGGTGATGAGCCGGTCACCGACCTCCGCGGCGATCAGCACCAGGTCGACGCCGAGGCGCTTCGCGTGCGCGCGCACCGGCGGAGTGGAGCGCGGTCGCTCGACGACCGTCTCCGACGACAGCGAGGGCGTGGCGTCGTGCGGCGCCGCCTCGAGCACGGCGGTGTCGGCGGGCCGCGCCGCTCCCCCACGACGCGCGCGACGCGCGGGGCGGCCGGATGCCGTGGGTGCCGCACCGTAGCCGACGAGGTTGGGCTGCGCCTTCTCCTCGGCCTCCGCGGTAGCGGGCTGCTCAGGCGCGGTTGCCGTCGCATCCCCGCCTTCCACGTCGAACGCGATGAGAGGCGCCCCGACGGCCACGGTCTCCCCCGCCTCGGCATGCAGAGTCGAGACGGTGCCCTCGTACGGCGAGGGCAATTCGACGACGGCCTTCGCGGTCTCGACCTCGGCCAGGGTCTGGTTCAACGCGACGGGGTCGCCCGGGGAGACGAGCCACTGCACGACCTCGGCCTCGGTCAGGCCCTCGCCCAGGTCGGGAAGGCGGAACTCTGCGATCATGCGTCGGCCCCCGTCAGGCTGTTCGGTCGGTCCATGACCCGGTCGACCGCGTCGAGCAGCCGGTCGAGGTCGGGGAGGTGGTGCTTCTCGAGCTTCGCGGGCGGGTACGGGATGTCGTGACCCGTCACCCGCAGCGGCGCCGACTCGAGGTATTCGAAGCAGCGTTCGGTGATGCTCGCGATGACCTCGGCGGCCACACCCGCCTCGCGGGAGGCCTCGTGCGCGACGACCACGCGTCCCGTCTTGCGCACCGATGCAGCCACGGAGTCGTAATCGACGGGCGACAGCGAGCGCAGGTCTATCACCTCGAGCGAGACGCCCTCGTCCTCCGCGGCATCGGCGGCCTGCAGCGCGGTGCCCACCATCGCCCCGTAGGTGATGAGCGTGGCATCCGTGCCTGGTCTCACGACGCGCGCGAGTCCCATCGGCGCAGCGTCCGCGAGGGGCGCCTCGAGGTCGACCTCGCCCTTGTGGTGGTACAGGCGCTTGGGCTCGAAGAAGATCACCGGGTCGTCGCTCGCGATCGCCTGCCGAAGGCTGCGATAGGCGTCTTCCGGATTCGAGACGGCGATCACGCGCAGGCCCGCCGTGTGCACGAAGTACGCCTCCGGCGACTCCGAGTGGTGTTCGGCGGCGCCGATGCCACCCGCCCACGGGATGCGGATCGTGATCGGCATCCTCACCCGTCCCTGGGTGCGGTAGTGCAGCTTCGCGACCTGCGCGACGATCTGGTCGAACGCCGGGTACACGAAGCCGTCGAACTGGATCTCGACGACCGGGCGGTATCCGCGGAACGCGAGTCCGACGGCCATCCCGACGATGCCGGACTCCGCCAGCGGGGTGTCGATGACGCGCGCCGGCCCGAACTCGTCCAGCAGCCCGTCGGTGATGCGGAAGACCCCACCGAGCTTCCCGATGTCCTCGCCCAGCAGCACGACCCTGTCGTCGTCGCGCATCGCCTGACGCAATCCTGCCCCGAGAGCCTTCCCGAGAGTGAGCTCCGCCACGATCAGACCTCGCCCTCGAACGTCGAGAGATACGCCGCGTACTCGTCGCGCTGGCGCTCGAGCCCGGCGTGCGGCTCTGCGTACACGCCGTCGAAGACCGCCAGGGGCTCGCGCGTGACCATGCTGAGGCACTCCGCCCGCATCTCCTTCGCCACGGCATCAGCCGCCGCCTGCGTCTCGGCGAGATGCTCGTCGCCGAGCTCGCCGATCCCCCGCAGGTAGGTCTCCAGACGGGCGATCGGGTCGCGGTCACGCCACGCGTCGAGCTCCTCGGACGGGCGGTACCTCGTCGGGTCGTCGGCCGTGGTGTGCGGCCCCATCCGGTACGTGACGGCCTCGATGTAGGCGGGGCCCTTGCCCGACCGAGCGTGGTCGAGCGCCCACCGCATCGCAGCCAGGCAGGCGAGCACGTCGTTGCCGTCCACCCGCAGGCTCGGGATGCCGAAGCCCGGCGCCCTCCCCGCGATGGGGTACTGCGACTGCACCGCGACCGGCTCTGAGATCGCCCAGTGGTTGTTCTGACACACAAAGACGACGGGCGCTTGATACGACGCCGCGAAGATCATCGCCTCGTTCACGTCGCCCTGGCTCGTCGCACCGTCGCCGAAGTAGGTGACGGCCACCTCGTCGGCACCTTCGTGGCGGATGCCGAGGGCGTACCCGACCGCGTGCAGCGACTGCGCCCCGATGATGATCTGCAGCGGCGCGACGCGGAGTGCTGCAGGGTCGTGCCCCGCGCCCTCCTCACCGCGCCACATGCGCACGTAGTCACCGGGCTGAGCGCCGCGCGCGTAGATGACGCCGGTCTCCCGGTAGCTCGGGAACACGTAGTCCTGTGGTGCCAGCGCACGCGCCGTGCCGATCTGCGTGGCTTCCTGACCCTGGCACGGCGCCCACAAGCCGAGCTGGCCCTGACGCTGGAGGGCGACGCCCTCGGTGTCGATACGGCGGAGCACGACCATGTCGCGGAGCAGCGCGCGCAGCTGAGCAGGGTCGACGTCCGCGACGAAGCGGTCGAGCTGCGGGTTGCGGATCCGCGCGCCGTCGGGGGTCAGGATGCGCTCGGCGAGCTCGAGATCCTGCGCGGTGTCGACGATCGGGGTGATCTGCGGTGACATCATCGTCCTCCTCATTTGCGGCGTCCTCGTGGGGCGCGGCACGCGGGGCCGGCATCGTCACCGGCTAACCAGAGCGTACGTCTGCTCATCACCTCGCTCAAGCAAGGGAAGAGCGCTTGAGCATGTTGCTCAATTCAGCGGAATCCGGCCCTGCTACTCTTTGGCACTATGGCTGGCCTCGACCGCATCGATCTGGAACTCCTCGCCGCGCTCGCCGATGATCCGCGAGTCACGATCGTGGCGCTCGCCGAGAACCTCGGCCTTTCGCGCAACACCATCCAGGCGCGCATGGCGCGTCTCGAGCAGACCGGCGTCTTCCTCTCCTACGAGAGGTCGTTCTCGACCGACGTGCTCGGTTTCCCGCTGCAGGCGTTCGTGAGCATCGGCGTGCGTCAGACCGAGCTGCCGCGCATCATCAACGAACTCGCGCGCATTCCGGAAGTCGTGCAGGCCCACGGTCTCAGCGGCTCCATCGACCTGCTGGCGCGGGTCGCGTGCCGCGACGCCCGTCACCTGTTCGACACCGACGCCCGCATCCTGTCGATCGAGGGGGTCGAGCGCACCGAGACGTCGCTCGCGATGGGCGAGGTCATCCCGTTCCGGGTCGCCGGGCTCATCGGGCTCGCGAAACGGGAATCCTGAGGAAGCGACGGATCGCGCCGGCGGCCTCGGCCGGCGTCTCGTAGTGGATCAGATGGCCCACATGGGCGATCTCGACGAGCTCCGCGTCGGGGAAGCGCTGCACGAGCTCTCGCTCGACCTCGATCGGAGTGATGTCGTCGCGTTGCGCCGCGATCAGCAGTGTCGGGACGTCGATGGATGCCGCGAACTGACTCACGTCGTGCGACACGCTCGCGACGAAGGCGTCCCGCAGCACGTCACGGTCGGCGAAGCGCGAGAAGTACGTGTCGTGCTGGTCGTGGATGAATCGTCGCAGTGCCGGGTCGGAGGTCTTCGCCATGGCGATGCTCATGATCCGGACGATCAGCCCGTTCCTCAGCAGCGCGGTGCCGAACCGCTCCGGCAGCTTCGCGCCCAGCGCGTAGTAGAGCACCGCGAGGCGCGTCATGACGCCCTTCGGACCCTCGAGCGCCGGCGCACCGATCGGATTGATCAGGATCAGCTTCGGGGTCGAGAGCCCTGAGGCGACGGCGGCGGAGGTGACGATCGAGCCGAAGGAGTGGCCGAGGATGACGGCTCCGGGAGCGACCTGCGCGGCGAAATCACGCAACCACGCGGCGTACTCGTCGAGGTCGTACGTCTTCCCGGGGACGGGAGCCGACTCACCGAAACCCGGCAGGTCGGGCGCGATGACCCGCGCCTCGGGAAGGAAGGCGAGAACGGACTCGAGGCCGTGATGGTCGCCGCGGAATCCGTGCACCGCGATCACGGTGACCTCGGCGTCCGCCGGACCGTACACCCAGTAGGCGGTATCCGCGCCGCGCACCCGGACGGCGTGCTTCTCCACCGGCAATCGGCTCAGGCGGTCGGCGTACGGCGACGGGACGGTCATCCCTCGAGTCTACGGATGCCGGGGAGCGCTCCCGTGTCCTTCACGCCGGATGTCGGTGGCCGGCTCTACGGTGATCCCATGCCCCGTGACGCCCCGATCCCCGAGTGGATCACCCGCGTCGGGGTGTTCGATCTGGAGACCACCGGGGTCGACGTCGAGCACGATCGCATCGTGACCGCGCACATCGGCCTGCTCGACGCTCGCGGCGTCGAGATCGCGGCACGGAACTGGATGGCCGACCCCGGGATTCCCATCCCCGACGGAGCGACCGCCGTGCACGGGATCACGACCGCCCACGCGCGGACTCAGGGGCGCCCCGCACTCGAGGTGGTGACGCAGGTCTCCGCAGCCCTCGCCTCGCTGCTCTCGCAGGGAGTGCCGATCGTCGCGTACAACGCCTCGTACGATTTCTCTCTGCTCGCGCACGAGGCACGGCGGCACGGCATCCCGGCGCTCGAGAACCCGTCCCCCGTCATCGATCCGCTTGTCATCGACAAGGCTTATGATCGATATCGGCCCGGTAAGCGCACGTTGCAGGTCGTCGCAGCGCATTACGCGGTGCCACTCGAGGACGCGCACGATGCTTCCGCCGATGCCGTCGCGGCCGGTCGCATCGCCCAGGCGCTGGCCCGACAGTTCGTGCTTCCCGTGACGCTCTCCGAGCTCCACGAGAGGCAGATCGGCTGGGCCCGCTCCCAGGCAGCGAGCCTCACCGAGTACTTCATCCGCATCGGCCGCATCGATCCCGAAGACACCATCGACGGGACCTGGCCGGTGCGCCCCCACAGCGCGCTCCTGAGAGAGGATCTCCCCCGTGCGATTCCACACCCGTGACGTGGCCAGAGTCGAGGAGACTTGGCGGCAGTACGTCCCCTCGGCGATCCTGCACGACGTCGACCCCCAGCGCTTCCGCTTCGACTGGCACTCCGAAGAACTCGCCGGCATGAGCATCGTCCGTTATGACCTCGCCGCGCGCGTCCACTCCACCGCTGAGCCTCAGGATCAGTTTCTGGCCTGCCGCGTCGACGGGGCAGGCGTTCGTCTGCATTCCGACAGGTCGGATCTCGATCCAACGCGTCCCTGGCTGACCGACGGACCACGAGTCCATGCGCACTGGGACCAGAGTGTTCGCGTCACAGCACTGATCTTCGATCGTGAGCCCCTCGAACAGCTCGCGCGCCGCCTCACCGGCGATGACACCATGGCACTCCACGTCACGGACCTCTTCCCCTCCACGGCCGCCGCAGCGTCGACGTGGGAGCGCATGTTCGACTACGTCGAGCGCAGCATCCAGGAGCTGGAGGATGGCGACGTCCTGCTCCGTGCGGAGCTCGCCCGGCACGCGGCGACCACGACGCTGTCGTCGTTCCCGACGACCATCCTGAGCAGGCGCTCCCGCTCGCCTCAGACCGCGCCGGCACCCGCGACAGTGCGCAGAGCGCTCGCCTATATCGCCGAGAACGCGCACCGGCCGATCACGGTCGACGATGTGGCAACCGCGGTGCACATCTCCACGCGCGGATTGCAGTATGCGTTCCGGCGTGCGCTCGATGTCACGCCGGCCGAGTGCCTGCGACAGGCGCGTCTCGACGGAGCTCACCGAGAACTCCGGTCGGGGGTGCCGACCACGGTGGCTGCCATCGCCCGACGGTGGGGGTTCGCGCACCCGTCGCGCTTCGCAGCGGCCTACCGGGAGGCGTTCGGCGTGCTTCCGTCGGTGACGGCGGGCAAGCACAGGAGATGACATGATGCGAACACCCTGTTCGCTTGCCTGGCGTGGCGCATCGCCACGGCGCGGCGCAGGGTTCGCCACAGTTTAGATTTCGAGACATGGGTTCTCTGTACTACGGCGACTCCGAGCCGATCCAGATCGACGACCGCGCTCTCGCGCACCTGAAGGTCGTCGTCGCCACGAAGCTCCGGCGTAACGAGAGCTTCACCCTCACCTGGCGTCACCCCGACGGTCAGCCGAGCGGTCGTTCCACCATCTGGCTCCACCCGTCGATCCCGCTGCGCTTCGTCTTTCAGGACCCCGAGACCCCCGAGCTGAGCCGGCGATGGATCGAGGATCTCGCGCACTCCGCCAACTCCAGCGGTGGCATCACTCTCGTCGACGAGCACCTCGAGACCCCGGAGCCGATCGAAGCCGGCCCCGGAGCTCTCGAGTCCACAGCGGACTGATCCGCGTCAGATCACATCGCGCTCGACGACCGTGTCGCTACGACCGCGACGGGCGACGAGCAGGACCAGGCCGATGATGAAGACGAGGGCGCCCGCCGCCATCAGGATGTAACCGACCATGTCGAGGTCGACCCAGTCGAGCTGGATGTTGAGGGCGAACACGAGGATCGCGCCGATCACGAAGAGCACGACGCCGGTGCCGATGGTCATGATGCCTCCTAGATTCCGGACGCACCGGACAGGGTGAGCCCGGCCGTTCCGTCCTTCAGAGTGCCAGGGCGCCAGCGGTCGCGACAAGGGCTTGACACACTCGTCTGTGCGCGGATTCGACAGTAGGGCGGGCGGGACTTGAACCCGCGATCGTTGGGTTATGAGCCCACTGCCTTAACCAGCTTGGCCACCGCCCCGTGAACACCAGCCTAGCGGGCGGGTGCGATCACACCGGAGAGGCGTCCTCGTGCGTCCGCAGGTGCCCGAGGTAGATGTCTGCGTTGGCGATGAGCCCCTCGCGCTCTTCCTCTGTGAGGGCTCGCCGCACCTTCGCCGGCACTCCTGCGACGAGCGACCCGTCCGGCACCTCCGTGCCGCTCAGCACGACCGCCCCGCCGGCGATCAGGCATCCGGCGCCGATCACGGCGCCGCTCAGCACCACTGCGCCCATGCCGATCAGGGATCCGTCGCCGATCGTGCATCCGTGGACGACGGCGTTGTGCCCGATCGACGCCTTCGCGCCGATCCGCACGGGATGTCCGGCATCCACGTGGACCGCGACGTTGTCCTGCACGTTGCTGCCCGCGCCGATGACGATCTCCGCCGAGTCCGCCCTGAGCACGGCGTTGTACCAAACGCTCGCACCCGGTTCGATCCGCACGTCTCCGACCACACGGGCACCGTCGGCGACGAATGTCGCCTGGGCGATCGAGGGGACCTTGTCGCCGAGGGCGAGGACGGATGCGCCGGCTGCGATGCTCATAAGGCGAGACTACCCTCACACGCCCGGATTTCCGCGTGATTCCGGGCCACTAAGCCGAGCCTTCGCTTGCTTGCGGAATGATTCCAGACGAGTAGCGTTGTCATCATCAGGTAGAGAAACCACCTCCCGGAGGAGTCACGATGAGCAAGGCACAGACCGTTCCCACCACCGCCAGCGACCCGACCGTCGCGGCCGCAGCCGCCCAGTTCCTCTCCCCCGTCGTCCTCGGCCTCCAGGCCCTCACGATCAACGGCAAGCAGGCTCACTGGCACGTGCGCGGCGCGAACTTCGTCGGCGTGCACGAGCTGCTCGACACGATCGTCGCCCACGCCGGCGACTTCGCCGACACCGCTGCAGAGCGCATCGTCGCCCTCGGACTCCCGATCGACGCACGCGTCAACACCGTCGCAGGTAAGGCCGGCGACACCTCCGTGCCGGCCGGATTCACGCAGTCCGACGAGCTGGTGCGCGCGGTCATCACCGACATCGACGCGATCCTCGTCGATCTGAAGGCCGCGATCGACGGACTCGACGAGGTCGACCTGACGAGCCAGGACGTCGCGATCGAGATCATGCGCGGCCTCGAGAAGGACCGCTGGTTCCTCGTCTCGCACATCGCCGCGTAAGCACACCGACACGAGAAGGGCACCGGGAGCGATCCCGGTGCCCTTCTCGTGTCTCGCGACTCCGACCGCGACGAGGTTCAGCCTCGGTGCGTGAGACGTCCGCCGAGAAGCGTCGCGACGATCGGCATCCGGCGCAGCGTCTTCCCGTCGGCGGAGCGAGGATCGGCGCCGCACAGCACGAGGTCGGCGACTTCACCCGGTCGCGTCGACGATCGCACGCTGGCGCCGAGCGCCTCGTCGAACCGCAGTGCCTCCTCGGGGTGCCAGGGTGCCCGCTCGTCATCCGTTCGCGCGACGGCCGCGGAGATGGCCTGCCAGGGATCCAGAGGCGCGACCGGCGCGTCCGACCCGAATCGCAGCTCGACCCCTGCGTCTCGCAGGGCGCGCAGCGGATAGCCGATCGACGTCTGCGACGACCAGTGGGAACCGACGATGTCGCGGTCGTCGATCGCATGCTGCGGCTGCACGCTGGCGATGACGCCGAGCCGACCGAAGCGAGCGAGGTCGGCGTGACGCACCAGCTGCGCGTGCTCGATCGTCCCGACCGCGCCCGTCGTTGTAAACGCGTCGAGCGCGGCGGTCACCGCTCGGTCGCCGATGGCGTGCACAGCGACCGCCAACCCCGCACCCGTCGCGGTCGTCAGAAGCTCGGTGAGCTCCGCCGGAGGAACGGTGAGCACTCCATAGTTGTCAGGATCGTCCGGGTACGCGTGCGAGCAGGCAGCCGTGCGGGTGCCGAGCGACCCGTCGCTGATGATCTTCAGCGGGCCGACATGGACGAGACCGCGCCCCGCCTCAGGCGCATCCGCGAGCTCGTGAGTCTCGCCGGTCCGCAACCCCGCGCCGATCGCCCGGTCGAGGTCGAACGGATACACGGCGAACTCGACGCGGTGCGCGGCGAATCCGGCCATGACCCGACGCGGCCAGGCATCGGCGTTCCAGGCCATATCGAAGTCGACGAGTCCGGTGAGTCCTCGCGCAGCGGCCTGCACGCCTGCGGCGGCGACAGCACGGTCGCCGTGGGCGGGGTCGGCGGCATTGAGACGACGCGAGATCTCGAACGCGTCGGCCTCTCGCAGCACGCCGTCGACGGCGTCGAACCCCTCCCGGCGCAGGGCGGCCGAGTTCAGCCAGGTGCTGTGCACGTCCGCATTGATGAGGTACGTCGGCACGACGCCCGTCGCCGCATCGAGCAGAGCAAGGGTCGGCTGGTCCGGCCACAGCGCGTCGCGGAATCCGCTGCCGACGCGGCGTCCGTCGGGCAGCGGGGCTGCCTGGGACATGATCCGCGCCGCCTCCGCAGCGGAAACGGCGTCGCCCAGCGGCGTGCGCTGCGACTCGAGTGCCCACTGCACGGTGTGCACGTGGTTGTCCCAGAGGCCGGGGACGACCCATGCGCCGTCACCCTCGAGCACCTCCCCCCGGGCGGGCACCGCGCCGGCCGGGGCGATGTCGACGATCCGCCCGTCTTCCAAGAACACGTCGACGGGTTCCTCGTCGATGAGGAATTCGCGACCGGGGCCGGCGATCCGTACCGAGGTGACGGTGCCGACGACCTCGCCGTTCGCGCTCACCGGGAGGCGCCCGTGCGAGGGTCGCGCGCTCTGCGCATCTCGGCGGCGAGTTCGGGGTGCGTGTACGGCCCGCCGCTCTCCAGCGCCTCGATGACGGCATCCACCGTCTCGGCCGGCTTGTTCTGGCTGAGCTTCCGCTTCGCGACGACTCGGATGGGCGTCAGTCGGAACCCCACGGTGCCCGAGGCGAGACGGGTGACGAACGCCGGATCGTTGGGACGCTCCCACATGCGGCGGGGATCCGGCATTCGCCCTTCGAACCGGTCGACGAGTCGGTCGAGCACCGCGAGGTTCTCCTCGTCGGACAAGATCTCCGGGATCCCGGCGAGGTGCACGGCCGTGTAGTTCCAGGTGGGGACCGCCTGCACATCGCCGTACCACCCCGGGGAGATGTACCCGTGCGGCCCCTGGAAGATCACAAGCAACTCGCGCTCCCCCATCCCGTGGATCAGGTCGTCCGGACGACCGACGTGACCGACGATCGTCAGGTCTTCGCGGTCCTGGTCCAGCAGGACCACGTAGTGCGACGAGACGAGTCCGTCTGGCCCGTTGCTGACGATCGTGGCCCACGGATTCGCGTCGACGATACGACGGATCTCGTCGACGTCCGCAAGGGTGAAGCTGGGATTCTGACGCATCCCCCCAGCCTATGACCGCCGCGTCACGCCTGGCAGCGAGGACACCAGTAGAGCTTGCGCGCGCCGATCTCCTCGAGAGCGATCTCGGTGCCGCAGACCCGGCAGGGCAGGCCGGCGCGGTGATAGACCCAGTGGCGGTCGTCGCGACTCGCCATGGCTGCGCGGTAGGCCTCGGGCGACAGGTCGTCCATCGTCATCATCTGGCCGGTCTCGACGCCGATCGCCAGCAGACGTACCCAGTCGCGCCACAGCGCGCGCACGACATCCTCCGGCACCTGCTTGCCGGGCGTGTGCGGATTCAGGCGCTGCCGGAAGAGCATCTCGGCTCGGTAGACGTTGCCGATGCCGCTGACGACCGACTGGTCCATGAGCAGGAGGGCGATGACGGTCTGTGTCTTGCGCACCGCGCGCACGAAGCGCTCCTCGTTCTCCACCGGGTCGCCGACGAGCGGATCCGGGCCGAGCTTCGCGATCGACGCCAGCACCTCATCCGGGGTCTGCAACACGCAGGCGGTCGGTCCGCGCAGATCTGCGGCCGTGATGTCGGTCATGAGGCGGAGACGCACCTGCCCGACGACCGGGGGCGGCCACTCGACGAGATCCCCGTCCGAGGCGTCACCGAGCCCCTTCGTCTGCTCCGACATGCGCACGTGCACGCGAGTGCGTCGCGGCGCACCGATGGACGACAGGGAGTTCTCCCCGGCGTCGTCGAGGATGGGCTCGTCGAGCACCGTGCCGCGCTGATTGGTCTGCCCCACGCGCCCGTTCGCCGAGGCGATCGTCGGATCGACGACGATCTCGCCTGCGAAGTCCCACGCGCCGTACAGTCCGAGGTGCACGCGCAGCCAGACGTCGCCCTCGGCCTCGAGGAACATCTGCTTCCCCACTGCCTGGACGCTCACGGCCTCGCGACCGTCGAGGATGGCAGCGCCCTCGGCGAACCGGCCCTGCGGACTCGACGCCGACATGGCCTTGCCGACGAAGTTGCGATCGAACTGCCGCGCTATCCGGTGGACGGAGTGACCCTCGGGCATCTCAGGCCCGCGGGTCCGGGAGCAGAGACCCGTCGCGCTCGAAGTCGGCGATCTGGGCGATGCGACGCACGTGGCGTTCCTCGTCGGAGAAGGGGGTGGTGATGAACGTGTCGATGAACGACGTCACCTCGTCGAACGAGTGCTGACGCGCTCCGATCGAGATCACATTGGCGTCGTTGTGCTGGCGCGCGAGCTCTGCCGTCGAGATGTTCCAGACGAGCGCAGCGCGCACGCCCTGTACCTTGTTCGCGGCGATCTGCTCGCCGTTGCCCGACCCGCCGAACACGACTCCGAGCGTCTCGACGCCGGCGGCCTGGTCTGCCACCACCGCCTGAGCTGCGCGGATGCAGAAGGCGGGGTAGTCGTCGAGCGCGTCGTATTCGACCGGACCGTGATCGACGACCTCGTGCCCCGCGGTGCGCAGGTGGTCCTGCAACTGGGTCGAGAAGTCGAGACCGGCGTGATCGGTGGCGATGTGGATGCGCATGGCTCCCATCCTAGGATCGGGCGCCGACACGCGGCATCACGGTGCGACGCCGGCCGCGGCCGGCTTGAACCCCGCGCGGATGTTCTCGCAGCATCCCGGCCGGCAGACGTCGAAGCCGCCGGGGAGGGAAGTGACATGCGGCCGCTGCTCGTTGGGGCGCCCTTCGAGACGCTCCTCGATGAGGTCGACGATCCCGGCGACGAACGAGGGGGCCACGCCGGGCGTCGGCGTGCGGGTGAACGCGAGTCCCGCTTCCTCCGCGGCTTCAGCGGCCTCGGTGTCGAGGTCCCAGAGCACCTCCATGTGATCGCTCATGAAGCCCACGGGGACCACGGCGACCGCCTTGCGCCCGCGCGACGGGAGCTCGCCGATGACGTCGCACACGTCGGGCTCCAGCCAGGGCTGGGAGGCGGGGCCGGAACGCGACTGGTAGACGAGCTCCCACGAGACCTCGGCCGCTGCGGGAACGGTGGCTCGCACCCGATCCATGACCCAGGCGGCGACCGCGAGGTGCTGCGCGGCGTACGCGCCGCCCTCGCCCCAGTCGATGTCGCGGGCTCCGGAGCGCTGGGCGTCCTCCGTGGGGATGCTGTGGGTCGAGAAGAGGATCTGGATGTCGGATGCCGCGATGCCCTGACCGAGGAACGACTCGATTGCCTCGCGGACGCCCGTCTCGAACGACTCCACGAAGCCGGGGTGGTCGTAGAAGGGACGGATCTTGTCGATCGTGACGGTCTCGCCGAGGCCCGTCTCCTGCAGCACCCTGGCGAAGTCCTCCCGGTACTGGCGGCAGCTGGAGAAGGAGCTGTACGCGCTCGTCGCAAAGGCGAGGAGGGTGGTGTGGCCGGCGTCCGCGGCCTCGGTCACCACCTCTTCCAGGTACGGGCTCCAGTTCCGGTTGCCCCAGTACACAGGCAGGTCGATGCCGCGCCGCTTCAGTTCACCCTCCAGTGCCTCCTTCAGGATGCGGTTCTGCCCGTTGATCGGGCTCACTCCGCCGAAGTGGCGGTAGTGGTGCGCGACCTCCTCGAGGCGCTCGTCGGGGATGCCGCGGCCCCGGGTGACGTTGCGCAGGAACGGGATGACGTCGTCCTGCCCCTCGGGGCCTCCGAAGCCCGCGAGCAGGATGCCGTCGTACGCGACCGGCGTGGTCACGAAGGGTGCTCCGCTCGCGGCGGCGGCTGAGGCAAAGGGGACGGTGTTCGGCTCGATCGCAGTCACCCCTCCATCCTTTCACCTCCCGGACGTGAGACAGGCCGGGATGCTGGCGTAGGCTGTCATGGTTGCCGTGGGCGCCAACTG
This sequence comes from Microbacterium sp. CR_7, assembly GCF_041954755.1. NCBI lineage: Bacteria > Bacillati > Actinomycetota > Actinomycetes > Micrococcales > Microbacteriaceae > Microbacterium > Microbacterium sp. CR_7. The sequence continues at coordinate 532,016 of NZ_JAVAYF010000001.1, read as the reverse complement.
CGCCGGGTTGCGGTGACATCCCCTCACCCCTGGGAGTACAGCTGTGCCTGGAGAGAACCTCACCCGTATCGAAGCGCAGGAGCGCCGCGACGTCATCGACACCCAGTCGTACGAGGTGTCGCTCGACCTCACCAAGGGTGCCGAGGTCTTCGGTTCCCGCAGCGTGGTGCGCTTCACCGCGACGCCGGAGAGCTTCACCTTCATCGACCTGATCGCGCGCGAGGTGCGCGAGATCTCGCTCAACGGCGAGCAGCTCGACCCCGAGGAGGTCTTCGCCGACTCGCGCATCGCCCTCTCCGGCCTGCAGGCGGAGAACGTGCTGGTCGTCGACGCCGACTGCCTCTACACGAACACCGGTGAAGGTCTGCACCGCTTCGTCGACCCGGTCGACGGCGAGGTCTATCTGTACTCGCAGTTCGAGGTTCCCGACTCCCGTCGCGTCTTCGCGGTGTTCGAGCAGCCCGACCTCAAGGCGACGTTCCAGTTCACGATCACGGCACCCGCTGCGTGGAAGGTCGTCTCGAACTCCCCCACGCCCGAGCCGATCCTGCACGACGACAGCACGATCGCCACCTGGGGCTTCGAGCCCACCCCCCGTATCTCCTCGTACATCACGGCACTGATCGCCGGCCCGTACGAGTCGACGTTCTCGGAGCTCACGAGCGCCTCGGGCCGTGTCATCCCCCTCGGCGTCTACGGTCGCAAGAGTCTGTGGCAGCACCTCGACGCCGACTACATCTTCGACAAGACCCGCGAGGGGTTCGCCTACTTCGAGTCGAAGTTCGGCGTGCCCTACCCGTTCGCGAAGTACGACCAGCTTTTCGTCCCGGAGTTCAATGCCGGCGCAATGGAGAACGCGGGCGCCGTCACCTTCACCGAGACCTACGTGTTCCGCAGCAAGGTGACGGATGCCGTCAAGGAGCGCCGCGTCGTCACGATCCTGCATGAGCTCGCTCACATGTGGTTCGGCGACCTCGTCACGATGAAGTGGTGGAACGACCTCTGGCTGAACGAGTCGTTCGCGGAGTGGGCGTCGACCATCGCGACCGCCGAGGCGACCGAGTGGACCGAGGCGTGGACCACGTTCAACGCCATGGAGAAGACCTGGGCGTACCGTCAGGACCAGCTGCCGTCGACCCACCCCATCGTCGCCGAGATCAACGACCTCGAGGACGTGCAGGTCAACTTCGACGGCATCACCTACGCGAAGGGCGGATCCGTCCTCAAGCAGCTCGCGGCCTGGGTCGGCATCGAGCAGTTCTTCGCCGGCGTCTCGCAGTACTTCCAGAAGCACTCGTGGGGCAACACCGAGCTCAGCGATCTGCTCACGGAGCTCGAGGCGACCAGCGGACGCGAACTCAGCACCTGGTCGAAGAAGTGGCTGGAGACCGCCGGCGTCAACACGCTCGAGCCGTTCATCGTCGAGGACTCCGACGGAACCATCTCGCGCTTCGCCGTGACGCAGACGGCGCCGGCCGACTACCCCACGATCCGCCCGCACCGCCTGGGCATCGGCTTCTACTCGCTGCAGGACGGCGCGCTGGTCAGGGTGCACTACGTCGAGGTCGACGTCGACGGCGACCGCACCGAGGTGCCGGAGCTGCAGGGCCTCAAGCGCCCCGACCTCGTGCTCCTGAACGACAACGACCTCGCCTACGCGAAGATCCGCCTCGACGAGCGCTCGCTCGCCACCGCGATCGCCCACCTCGCCGACATCAGCGAGCCGCTCCCGCGCTCGCTCGTGTGGGGCGCGGCCTGGGACCAGACGAGGGATGCCGAGACGGCGGCGTCGGACTACATCGACCTCGTGCTCGGCAACATCGGTCGCGAGACCGAGTCCACGACGGTGCGCACGACGCTCGCCCAGCTGCGCACGGCCGCAACTCTGTACGTGGCGCCCGAGCAGCGCGAGGCAGCACGCCAGAAGGTGGCCGACGGGCTGTGGGCTCTCGCCGAAGGGGCGGAGTCCGGCAGCGACAGCCAGCTGCAGTTCGTGACCGCGTTCGCCGGCTCGCTGGTCACCCCCGAGCACGCGGGCATCGTCGGCCGGCTCCGCTCCGGCGAGGAGACCCTTCCCGGTCTCGAGATCGACGCCGACCTCAACTGGCAACTGCTCGTGGGACTGGCCACCGTCGGCGCGACGGATGCCGCGGCGATCGACGCGGCCCTGGCAGCCGACAACACGGCCAAGGGCGCGGAGTTCGCAGCACAGGCTCGCGCCGCCCTGCCCGACCTCGACTCGAAGCGTGCGGCATGGGCGTCGCTGATCGAGCGCGACGACGCACCGAACACGATCGTCCGCTCTGCGGCGCTCGGGTTCGTGCACCCCGCGGGCGTCGCGTCGCTCCGGGAGTTCGTCCAGCCGTACTTCGACATGCTGGTGCCGATCTGGGAGTCGCGGACCTATCAGATCGCGCAGTACCTCGTGGTGGGCCTGTTCCCGACCGCGATCGCCGATGTCGCCCTCCGCGACGCGACGCGCGCCTGGCTGTCGGAGCACCAGGATGCGGCACCCGCTCTGCGCCGTCTCGTGATGGAGAACCTCGCCGACGTCGAGCGCGCACTCGCCGCGCAGTCGCGCGACGCCGACGACTGACTCCGTCCTCGTGCCTGACAGGCTCAGCCCTCGAACGGGGCTGAGCCTGTTCGGCATCCATGCCGCGCACAGACCCGGTCGCTACGCTGGAAGGGATGCTCGCTCCCACTAAGACGACCGATCCCGCCCCCACCGACGCCTTCGTCGGGTGGTGGGGCGACACGCTGATCATCCTCCGCGACGTCGGCCTTCAGGCCCTCGGCGTCGTCGCGATCGTGGTCGGGTGCTATCTCATCGCGCTCGTCCTGCGCGTGGTCATCCGCCGGGTGGTCCACCGGATCGTCGACACGGCGAAGAACAAGGCTGCGGTCGACGACACCCAGGCCTTGGAGAGATCGCCGCTCGCGGATATGCGGCTCGTGCAGCGGACGCGCACCCTCGGCACGATCCTGCAGAACATCGTCAACGTCATGCTGGTCGTGATCGCGATCGTCCTCGTCGTCAATCACCTCGCCCCCACTCTGCTCGGGTCGCTGACCCTGCTCACGGCGGCGGTCGGCGCCGGTCTCGGATTCGGTGCCCAGAACATCGTCAAGGACGTCCTGAACGGCATGTTCATCGTCGCCGAGGACCAGATCGGCATCGGAGACGTCGTCGATCTGGGCCTCGCGTCCGGCGTGGTCGAGTACGTGAGCGTCCGCATCACGCAGGTCCGCGACGTCAACGGCACGCTCTGGTACGTCCGCAACGGCGAGGTCACCCGGATCGGCAACATGTCGCAGGGATGGGCACGAGCGATCATCGACATCGGCGTGCCTCTGGACGCCGACCTCGACCAGGTCGAGCGGATCATGCTGGAGACCGCACAGGAGCTCGCGAAGGATCCGAAGTGGCGGACGCGGATCATCGAGAAACCGGAGCTGTGGGGCCTCGAGTCCATCGGCGGCGAGGCGCTCGTCGTGCGGATCGTCATCAAGGCGCGGGCCAACGCGAAGGACGACGTGGCTCAGGAGCTGCGCAAGCGCCTCCGCGCGGCGCTGCTCGAGAAGGAGATCGCCCTGCCGAGCATGGCGACCATCGTTCCCACCGGTCTCGACGGCGCGAGGCGGGTCCGCGGCGCCAACCCGCCGAGGACGCGTCCGAACGCGGTCACGGGTGTTCCGGTCATCCCCGATCGTGGGATCTGGCGGCGCAAGAAGCAGCAGAACGACGACGGGAGCACCCAGAAGTGACCTTCTACGACGAGGTCGGCGGACGAGAGACCTTCGCGAAGATCGTGTCGGTCTTCTACCGCGAGGTCGCACTCGACCCCGTACTCAAGGCGATGTACCCAGAGGAAGACCTGGGTCCGGCGGAGGAGAGACTGCTGCTGTTCCTCGAGCAGTACTGGGGCGGTCCGACCACCTACGGCGAGACGCGAGGTCACCCTCGACTGCGGATGCGGCACGTGCCCTTCCACGTCGACCCCGACGCGCGTGATCGTTGGCTCCGGCACATGCGCACGGCCGTGGACGAAGCGCAGTTGTCGCCCCTGCACGAATCGACGCTCTGGGACTACCTGGAGCGCGCCGCGTATGCCATGGTGAACACATTCGAGCCCTCGGGCATCGGCACGTCCGCCGACGGCCGCCCCACGCTCGAGACCCGATCGCGTCAGGAATCAACGGAGAGCACATGACGACGAAGACCCTGTCCGCAGACGTCCTGGTGATCGGATGGGGTCTCGCCGGCCTCGTCGCAGCGAGTGAAGCGCTGAATGCCGGAAAGCGCGTCGTCATCATCGACCAGGAGCCGCGCACGAACCTCGGCGGGCAGGCGTGGTGGTCGTTCGGGGGCCTCTTCTTCGTCGACTCCCCCGAACAGCGGCGGATGGGCATCCGCGACTCGCTCGACCTCGCCACCCAGGACTGGTTCGGCACCGCCGGCTTCGATCGGCCGGAGGACGAATGGCCGCGTCGGTGGGCGGAGGCGTACCTGCAGTTCGCCGCCGGCGAGAAGCGCGCCTGGCTGCGTGAACGCGGCGTCGGCTTCTTCCCGGTCGTCGGGTGGGCGGAGCGCGGCGGATACGGCGCGCTCGGCCCCGGCAACTCCGTTCCGAGGTTCCACATCACGTGGGGTACGGGGCCGGGCATCGTCGCCCCGTTCGCCGCGGCCGTCGAGCAGGGCGAGCGCGACGGCCACCTCACCGTCCTCCCCCGCCATCGGGTGACCGAGCTCACCGTGACAGATGGCGCCGTCATGGGAGCGCGCGGCAGCATCCTCGCATCCAGCGCGTCCGAACGGGGCGTCGAATCCTCGCGCGAGGTGATCGGCGACTTCGAGATCACCGCGGCCGCCACCATCGTCAGCTCGGGCGGCATCGGCGGGAACCACGACCTCGTGCGTGCGGCATGGCCGTCTCGACTCGGCACTCCGCCCGAGCACATGCTCACGGGCGTACCCGCGTATGTGGACGGATCGATGCAGTCCGTGAGCGCGGCCGCCGGCGCTCGACTCATCAACGGCGATCGCATGTGGCATTACGTCGAAGGGATCGCCAACTGGGATCCGGTGTGGCCGTCGCACGGCATCCGGATCCTGCCGGGTCCCTCCTCACTGTGGCTCGACGCGACCGGTTCGCGACTGCCCGTTCCTCTCTTCCCCGGGTTCGACACGCTCGGCACGCTCGCGCACCTGCGTCGCACCGGGCACGATCACTCCTGGTTCATCACCTCGCGGCAGATCGTGGAGAAGGAGTTCGCGCTGTCCGGCAGCGAGCAGAACCCCGACCTGACCGGGAAGGACGTCGGGCTGCTCCTGCGGTCGCGCCTGGCGAAGGGACCGACCGGCCCCGTGCAGGCGTTCCTCGACGAGGGTGAGGACTTCATCGTCGAGAACGACCTGGATTCGCTGCTCGAGCAGATGCAGCAGCATCCCGGCGGCGACCTCCTCGACGTCGATCGAGTCCGTCGCGAGATCGTCGCACGCGACCTCGAAATGGAGAACGACTTCACCAAGGATGCGCAGATCGGGATGCTGCGCTCGATGCGCGGCTATCGCGGCGACCGACTCATCCGCACCGCGGCGCCCCATCGTCTGCAGGATCCCGCGGCGGGACCGATGATCGCCGTGAAGCTGCACGTGCTCACGCGCAAGTCCCTGGGCGGGATAACCACCGACCTCGACGGGCGGGCCCTCGACGCCGACGGCTCCCCGATCCCCGGCCTGTTCGCGGCGGGAGAGGCGAGCGGCTTCGGAGGCGGCGGCGTGCACGGGTACCGGGCGCTCGAGGGCACGTTCCTCGGCGGCTGCCTCTTCTCGGGGCGTCAGGCGGGCAGAGCGGCGTCGCGCTGACGTCATCCCAGCCGGCGTTGTCAGTCGGCGGTGCCTGTACCGCGCACCGCCGTGAGCCCGACCGCGGCGGGGCCCCGCGTCACCACATGCCCGCGGCGGAACGCCAGTCGCGTCCAGCGTCCGGAGCGCATCACAGCGACGTCCTCCTCGCCGGAGATGAATCCGAACGCGTCGGCGGCGAAGGCGACGCCTCTCGGGAGACCGAGCAGGTCGTCTTCCGGCTCGCCCCAGATGGCAGCGCGGAGCGCTCGCACCGCCTCCTCCCCCGCGCCCTCGGTCATGCCACGGGCGACGGCGCTGATGCCCCACTGTGCTCGCTGCGCGACGACGGATGCCGCGATGCTCCCGATTCGCTCCCATTCGCCGCGTGGTGGAGCGATGCCGGCCCAGGCGGGCGAGAGTCCGGTCTCGGGAAGATCGAGCACCCGCTCGTCGTCGGTCGCGGTGAGCGAGGCAACCACGATGTCGCAGACGAGCTCCGGATCCGCGTGGACCACGCGCATGCCGAGCACGGTCGGGGTCTGGTCGAAGAGTCCCTGCGGTGCGAGCGCGGCGGCCGAGAGCGCGAGGACTCCTCCGGTGGCCTGTAGACGGACGCCCTCGTCGGAGATGCGGCCGGCCCGCCCGACGAACGTCAGGACGTCTTTGGTGGTCGGGGCATCGGCGAGGACGAGCTGCGAGGACACAACCTCTAAACTATCAAGGCCAGCGGACGCCCCAGCCGCTGGGGAGGGATGCCATGACCGCCGATTCGCATGCGATCCGCACCGTCGAGCAGTTGCTGGAGGTGCTCGACCTGGACGACACCCGGGCTCGCACCACGGAGGACATCTTCACTGGTCGTTCGCACCCCATGCCGTCCGGCCGGATCTACGGCGGCCAGGTGCTCGCGCAGAGTCTTCTCGCCGCCGAGCGCACTCTGCCGGAGGACCGGGCAGCGCATTCGATGCACGGCTACTTCCTGCGTCCGGGTGACGCGAGTCAGGGTCTCACGATCGCCGTGGACCGCATCCATGACGGACGGTCGTTCTCGACGCGGCGTTCGCAGGCGTATCAGAACGGCGTGCCGATCTTCTCGATGATCGCGTCGTTCCAGGACGAGGGACCCGGTGTGGAGCATTCGGCCCCCATGCCGTCCGGCGTGCCGGATCCCGAAAGCCTCCTCCCCGACGAGGAACGGGTCGACGGGCTGCCCGCGGGCACCTCCCGGATGCTGAGCGACCGTGCGGCCGACGTGCGTCACGTCGAGGGCCCGCTGTTCCTGCCCGGTGACGACTCGCAGGTGCCCGAGCAGGGTGTGTGGATGAAGATGCGGGCACCTCTGCCCGACGATCCTCGCATCCACCGGGCGGCGCTCGCCTATCTCAGCGACATGACGATCCAGGAGTCGATCCTGCGGGCGCACGGCGTCTATTGGGCGCTCCCCGGCCTCAAGGTCGCCAGCCTCGACCACGCGATGTGGTGGCACCGACCGGCGCGGGTCGACGAGTGGCTGCTGTACCTGCAGGAGTCGCCCAACGCCCGCGGTGGCCGCGGCCTCGCTCAGGGCCGGATCTTCACTCGCGACGGCGACCTGGTGGCGTCCGTCGCCCAGGAGATCATGGTGCGGGTGCCGGAGCGCCCGTGACGCCCGAGCGCACCGTCGCAGGTGCGTCGCTCAGCGGTGGGCGTACTCGATCGACGGTCCGACGTACGGCTCCCACGCGTCGCGCATCTCCTGGGTGAGCCGGGTCGGCCGCCCGGAGCCCGCGTCGACGAGCACGATGACGGCGGTCGACCGCGCGTAGATCGTCCGCGGCTCCGCCGCCGGGTCGTTGTGGACCTCGTAGCAGACCTCGACGCTGGACCCGCCCAGCTTGCCGAACCACATCTGCACCTCAAGGGGACGCCGCTGGTAGGGCACGGGAGCGAGGTATTCGATCTCCTGCCGTGCGATCAGCGTGAGCACGCCCTCGTCGATGCCGGAGTCGAGCACGGCCGTGGAGGGCGCCTGCTCACCGGGTCCCGCCCGCCAGAACGCTCGCACACGTGCTTCCTCGAGCAGCTTGAGCATCGAGGTGTTGTTGACGTGGTTGAACGCATCCAGATCGCCCCAGCGGAGGTGGATCGGGATGTGCAGGCGGGGCCCGGGTGCGTGCTCTGTCATCGCGTCAGTCGCGTGTGAGCTTGCGGTGGGTGGAGCGGTGCGGCTTCGCGGCATCCGGTCCGAGGCGCTCGATCTTGTTCTCTTCGTACGCCTCGAAGTTGCCCTCGAACCAGTACCACTGGTCGGGCTTCTCGTCGGTGCCCTCGTAGGCGAGGATGTGCGTGGCGATCCGGTCGAGGAACCACCGGTCGTGGGTGATGACCACCGCACAGCCGGGGAACTCGAGCAGTGCGTTCTCGAGCGAGCTGAGGGTCTCGACGTCGAGGTCGTTGGTGGGCTCATCGAGGAGCAGCAGGTTGCCGCCCTCCTTGAGCGTGAGCGCGAGGTTCAGTCGGTTGCGCTCACCACCCGAGAGGACTCCGGCCTTCTTCTGCTGGTCGGGTCCCTTGAAGCCGAACTTCGAGACGTAGGCGCGGGACGGGATCTCGGTCTTGCCCACGGTGATGAAGTCGAGTCCGTCCGACACGACCTCCCAGAGCGTCTTGTCGGGGTCGATGTTCGCGCGCGACTGGTCGACGTAACTGATCTTGACCGTCTCGCCGATCTTCAGGTCTCCGCCGTCGAGCGGCTCGAGGCCGACGATCGTCTTGAAGAGCGTCGTCTTGCCGACGCCGTTGGGGCCGATCACACCGACGATGCCGTTCGGCGGAAGGCTGAAGCTCAGGCCGTCGATGAGCGAGCGCCCGTCGAAGCCCTTCTGCAGCTTCTTCGCCTCGATGACGACGTTGCCGAGACGCGGACCGGCCGGGATCTGGATCTCTTCGAAGTCGAGCTTCCTGGTCCGCTCGGCCTCCGCCGCCATCTCCTCGTAGCGGGCGAGACGCGCCTTCGACTTGGTCTGGCGGCCCTTCGCGCTGGAGCGGACCCACTCGAGCTCCTCCTTGAGGCGCTTGGCGAGCTTCGCGTCCTTCTTGCCCTGGATCTCGAGGCGCTCGCCCTTCTTCTCCAGATACGTCGAGTAGTTGCCCTCGTAGCCGATCAGCCGGCCGCGGTCGACCTCGGCGATCCACTCGGCTACGTGGTCGAGGAAGTACCGGTCGTGGGTGATCGCGATGACAGCGCCCTTGTACGACTGGAGGTGCTGCTCGAGCCACAGCACGCTCTCGGCGTCGAGGTGGTTCGTGGGCTCGTCGAGCAGAAGCAGGTCGGGCTTCTGCAGGAGCAGCTTGGCGAGAGCGACCCGTCGCTTCTCACCACCGGAGAGCGGCGCGATCGCGGCGTCTCCCGGCGGGGTGCGAAGCGCGTCCATGGCCTGCTCGAGCTGAGAATCGAGGTCCCAGCCGTCGGCGGCGTCGATCTCCTCCTGGAGCGTCCCCATCTCGGCGAGCAGCGAGTCGAAGTCGGCATCGGGGTCGGCCATGAGGGCCGAGATCTCGTTGAACCGGTCGAGCTTCGCCTTGATCGCGATGCCGTCCTGGATGTTCTCCAGGACCGTCTTGGACTCGTCGAGCTCGGGCTCCTGCATCAGGATGCCGACCGAGAAGCCCGGCGTGAGCTTGGCCTCTCCGTTCGACGGCGTGTCGAGGCCTGCCATGATCTTGAGGATCGTGGACTTACCGGCGCCGTTCGGGCCGACCATGCCGATCTTCGCACCGGGCAGGAACGACATCGTGACGTCGTCGAGGATGAGCTTCTCGCCCACCGCCTTGCGTGCACGGACCATCGAGTAGATGTACTCAGCCACCGGAAATCGCTCCTTCTGTTGGCGTCGAAGTTCGACACTCCAGCCTACCGGCCCCTCTCCCGTCAGGCCGACGAGCGGAGCGCTCCGCGACGAATCCGCTCTCGGGAGGATCCGCCCTGAGCCCGCGCGATCACCAGTCGATCGGTCGGGTGCTGCCGATCAGGCAGCGGCCTTCGGCGAGCTGCGGCAGCACAGCCGTGACGGGTTCGCCGGTCGACGGCCCGACCTGCCCGACGAGGCACTCGGTCTCGCCCCACCGGACGGAGAACTGCAAGCTCTCCGCGGGGTTCCCCACCGTCGAGACGTCCTGGGTCACCTGCATCGCTTCTCGCTCGAAGCCGGCCGCGATCAGCGCATCGATGTAGGCGCGACCGGCGCCGCGCTGATCCGACGCCCACACCTGCGCGGTCACCGCCGAGAACAGCGGCAGGTTCTCCTCGGCGCTGCCCTCCGGTACCAGCACGGGGCCGCTCGGCGTCGGTGCGGCGCTCGTCTCCACGGCGGTCGGCGACGGCGTGGGTTCGCCCTGCGGATCGCACGCGGACAATACGAGGGCCGCCCCCACTGCGACGGAGAGGAGAGCAGCAGCGCGTGCCGTTCTGGAAGCCGGTCGTCGAAGCACGCCCCGAGTCTACGGGGCGCCCCCGAACGCCCTGCGCCACGCGCTGCGCCCCCTCAGGACGACGCACTCCAGGCATCCCCTGCGGACCCGGAAACGACCAGCTCACCGCTTGCAGGATCGACCGAGGTGAGAGACGGATCCGCCCAGGGAGTCTCGATGTCGCGTGTGCTCTCGGACGCACCGTCCGAGACGTGCGCCGGGGAGTCCGCGTCGACGGACTGCCGCTCCTGTTCGGCGGAACTCGATCGCGAGGTTGACTTACGGTACGCCGTGGTCCCCCACCGGAGGTCGTGCCCGACAGCATCCGCGTCGATGTCGACACTGGTCCCCTGCTTGCCGTTGTTCTCCCAGGCCCGGATCTTCATGCGCCCCGTGACGATCACGCTTTCGCCCGCGCGCAACGACGCCTTCACGTTCTCCGCGAGGTGGCGGAACGCCGCCACCGAGTACCAGTTCGTGCCGACGTCGACCCAGGTCTGCGTCGCTTCGTCGAATCGCCGATGCGTGCTGGCGAGCCGGAAGTTGGTCACGGGCACTCCGCCGGCCGTGCGGCCCTGGGTCGGGTCGGTGGCGACGTTGCCGATGATCGTGACGGTGTCTTGCATGTCTGTCTCCTTCGCGAGCCGAGTCTGATGCCCGGGTGCTCACAGCATCGGCATCGGGGAACCGCCGCGCGCGCCCCGATGCCTCGAAAACCCGGGATCTGGGGAGAACTGCTCCCGAACACACTCCGTGCGGAAGGGATTGCGGAACGTCCGGGCGCCTTCGCGAAGGGAATGTCGGTGGTCGATCATATGTTCGAACCGGAGAGGAGATACCGATGTCCGACACACAGCTCTTGACCGCACCCGAGGTTCCGTTCGCAGCGCCCCGCCTGTCCTCGCCGCACGAGCACCTCGTACGCGCCTCCGCGCATCTCTGGCGCGTGCTGGACGACCGCGGACGCGTGCTCGGACACCTCCGGATCCTCGCCGATCCACTCGGACTCCGATACCGCGCGGAGCGGCTGCATCTGCCCACGGGTCGGTTCCGGCTGGTCGGCGACTTCTGGCGTGCCGACGACGCCGTCGCCGCTCTGCGCAACGGCTGAAAGACGCGTAGATGCCGAGCACCGGGGCCAAGCTGCGGGAGATGCAAGCGCGGCACCGGCAGCGGAACTTCGTGCGCATGATCGAGTACCTCCGCGGTCATCCGTGCCGAGACTGCGGCGAATCCGATCCCGTGGTCCTGGATTTCGACCATCTCCCAGGATTCGCGAAGCGATTCGAGATCGCGCGTGCAGTCGGGGCCTCGACGCGCTCTTGGGCGTCGATCCTCGCGGAGATCGAGAAGTGCGAGGTGGTGTGCGCGAACTGCCACCGTCGTCGCACGGCCCGACGAGCCGGGCACCGCAAACACCTGCTGTCACGCGGAGAGCGCGTCGGTCCGGATACCGTCGTCGGTGACGGCACTACCGACCCCGGCGACACGAACTCCTCGCAGGAATCGGTATCCTGAACGTCTACCCCCAGTAGCTCAGTGGATAGAGCATCGATCTTCTAAGTCGCCGGTCGCACGTTCGAATCGTGCCTGGGGGGCCAAAGCCCCGATGTCGGAGCCGTCGATAGGATGGCGGCATGGTATCTGCGTCTGAGAACGACCGGCTCGTCTGGATCGACTGCGAGATGACGGGCCTCGATCTCGCCGTAGACGAACTCGTCGAGATCGCGGTCGTGGTCACCGACTTCGAGCTTCGCCCGGTCGACTCCGGGTTCCAGATCGTCATTCGCCCGAGCGATGAAGCGCTCGCGCACATGAACGACTTCGTCACGAAGATGCACGAGACCTCCGGCTTGAGCGAGGAGATCCCGCACGGCGTGACGCTCGCGGAGGCCGAGGCGCAGACTCTGGCCTACATCAAGCGCTTCGCGCCCGTCGAGAAGAAAGCCCCGCTCGCGGGCAATACGATCGGCACCGACCGGATGTTCCTCGCGAAGTACATGCCGCAGGTCGACCAATGGCTGCACTACCGGAACGTCGACGTGTCGAGCATCAAAGAACTCTCCCGGCGTTGGTACCCCCGGGTGTTCTTTCAGGCCCCGTCGAAAGACGGCGGTCATCGCGCGCTCGCCGACATCCTCGAGTCCATCCGTGAGCTCCGTTACTACCGCGAAGCGGTCTTCGTCGACGAACCGGGGCCGTCGAGCGACGACGCACGCGACATCGCGAGTCGCACCGTGTCGGAGTTCACTCCAAACATGTAATAGACTCGTCTGGTTGCCGATTCCGGTCGGCACATGGTGGGTATAGCTCAGCTGGTAGAGCGCTGGCTTGTGGTGCCGGATGTCGCGGGTTCGAGTCCCGTTACTCACCCCACGAAGGCCCGGGTCGTTGACCCGGGCCTTTTTCTTCTCCCTTGGAATACCCCCCGGGGGTATGCTGTTGTGATCGAGGCAGAGAACGGAGATTCCTGATGATGCACGATCACACCCCGGACCGCATCCGCGAGGATCACCCCGGCGCTGGTCATCACGACCAGCACGGTCACCCCGACCAGCACGGTCACCCCGACCAGCACGGTCAGCACGACCACGCCGGGCACCACGACCACACCGGGCACCACGACCACGCCGGGCACCACGACCACGCTGGTCACACAGAGCGCTTCCGTCGTCTGTTCTGGCTGATGCTCGTGATCGCCATTCCGGTCGTCGTGACCTCGCCGATGTTCGCGATGATCCTCGGATACGACGTCCCGTCGTGGGCTCGCTGGGTAACCCCTGTGCTCGGGTCGGTGATGTACGTCTGGGGCGGCGCTCCCTTCCTCACCGGCGCCGTCGCAGAACTGCGTTCGCGGCGACCGGGGATGATGCTCCTGATCGGCCTCGCCATCACCGTCGCGTTCGCCGCCTCGTGGGGTGCCAGTCTCGGTCTCCTCCACCACGAACTGGAGTTCTGGTGGGAGCTGGCCCTCCTGATCGTCATCATGCTGCTCGGGCACTGGATCGAGATGCGTTCCCTTGCGCAGACCACGTCGGCACTCGATTCGCTCGCGGCGTTGCTGCCCGACGAAGCCGAGCGCGTCGACGGCGAGACGACTGCAATCGTGCCCCCGAGCGATCTGCGGGTGGGCGATGTCGTCATCGTCCGCCCCGGCGGACGCGTGCCGGCGGACGGGCGCGTCGTCCAGGGCTCTGCGAGTGTGGACGAATCGATGATCACCGGCGAGTCGAAGACGGTAGACCGCGTTGTGGGCGACGCCGTCGTGGCGGGCACCGTCGCCACAGACTCCGGCATCCGCGTCGAGGTCACCGCCGTCGGTGCCGACACGACACTCGCCGGCATCCAGAAGCTGGTGTCCGATGCCCAGGCGTCCTCGTCGAGAGCGCAGCGCATCGCAGACAGGGCGGCCGCCTGGCTGTTCTGGTTCGCGTTGGGCGCCGCCGCCATCACCGCCGTGGTCTGGTCGATCGTCGGCCTCCCCGACGAGGCCGTCGTGCGCACGATCACGGTCCTCGTGATCGCCTGCCCGCATGCCCTGGGACTCGCGATCCCCCTCGTGGTCTCGATCGCGACCGAGCGCGCGGCAAGAGCCGGAGTCCTCGTGAAGGACAGGCTCGCTCTCGAGACGATGCGCACCGTCGACACCGTGCTGTTCGACAAGACCGGCACGCTCACGGTGGGAAAGCCCGAGGTCACCGCTGTCAGCACCGCGACCGGCTTCAACGAAGACGAAGTGCTCGCCGCGGCGGCTGCCGCGGAGATCGACTCCGAGCACCCGCTGGCCGCGGCGATCGTCGCCGCCGCGAAGGCGGGCGGACTCTCCATCCCGTCCGCGTCCGACTTCCGTTCCTCCCCCGCCGTCGGCGTGAGCGCCATCGTCGGGGGCCAGCAGATAGCCGTGGGCGGACCGCGTCTGCTGGCTCGTGAAGAACTGTCCGAGCTCCCGGCCGCGGAGGCATGGCGCTCCGAGGGCGCGATCATCCTGCATGTCGTGATCGACCACCGGGTGGCCGGTGCGCTGCGGCTCGCCGACGCCGTCCGCCCGGAGTCGACCGTCGCCGTCGCAGCCCTCCAGGAGCGGGGCATCGAGGTCGTGATGATCACGGGCGACGCGGAGGCCGTTGCACGTCACGTGGCCGCCGACCTCGGCATCCGTCGAGTGTTCGCGGGCGTGCGTCCGGAGGACAAGGCCTCCACCGTCCGTGAGCTGCAGTCGGAGGGCCGCCGGGTCGCCATGGTCGGGGACGGCGTCAACGACGCGCCGGCGCTCGCGCAAGCCGACGTCGGTCTCGCGATCGGCGCGGGTACGGACGTGGCGATCGCTTCGGCGGGAGTGATCCTGGCCTCGGACGACCCGCGCACCGTGGTCTCCGTGATCGAGCTCTCGCGGGCCGGGTACCGCAAGATGACCCAGAATCTCTGGTGGGCCGCGGGGTACAACCTCCTGTCCGTGCCGCTCGCCGCCGGAATCCTCGCACCGATCGGTTTCGTGCTCCCGATGTCCGTCGGCGCGATCCTGATGTCGCTGTCGACCGTCGTGGTCGCACTCAACGCCCAGCTGCTCCGCCGGCTCGATCTGATGCCGGGCTCCGTCGTGCCGCGCAGGTCTGAGAGTTCGGGTCGGCAGCCCTAGACTTGCGAGGTGTCGCCGGCAGTCTGGTTCTCGCTCCTCCTCGCCTGCGTCGTCATCAGCTTCACGCCGGGTGCGGGCGCCATCAACACGATGTCGAACGCCCTGAACCAGGGGTGGATGCGTTCGATCTGGGGCATCATCGGCCAACAGCTCGCGCTGATCGTGCACGTCGTGATCGTCGCCGCCGGGGTGGGACTCCTCGTATCCCGGTCCGAAATCCTGTTCACCGCGATCAGATACGCCGGGGCGGCGTATCTGGTCTACCTCGGCGTGCGTCTGATCCTCGCGCGCCCCTCGACCGCCGAGACCGTCGACGCGCAGCGCCCCGCTGACCGCGAGAGCCACTGGTCGATGATCCGCCGCGGATTCTGGGTGAACCTCCTCAACCCCAAGGCGATCGTCTTCTTCCTGGCGTTCATCCCGCAGTTCATCCGCCTCGACGAGCCGCAGCTGCCGCAGTACCTCGTTCTCGTCACGACGGTGATCGTGGTCGACATCCTCGTCATGTGGGGCTTCTTCGCCGCCGCCGCTCGCCCGTTCCGTCGCTTCACCCGCTCGCCCCGCGGGCAGCGCACACTCAACACGGTATTCGGAGTGCTCTTCATCGGAGTCGCCGCCCTGCTCGCGTTCCTGCACTGACCGTCGTCGGGAGCGCGGCAATAGGCTGGTCAGGATGGACATGACTGCCGACGCCTTCGAGGAACTCGTCGTCGACGAACTCGACCGCCTTCCCGATGACATGGTCGAGGGACTCGACAACGTCGTCTTCGTCGTGGAAGACCGCCCGGAAGACGGCAGCCTCGATCTGCTCGGGCTCTACGACGGGCTCGCACTGACCGAGCGCACGCAGTACGGCATGGGCGAGCTGCCCGACCGCATCGTCGTGTACCGGGAGCCGCATCTCGCCGCGTGCGACGACGAAGACGAGCTGCGCGACGAGATCCACACCACTCTCGTGCACGAGATCGCGCACTTCTACGGAATCGACGACGAGCAGCTGCACGAGCTGGGGTGGGCATGATGAGTCCGCTCACCACCCCCGAGATCGACGAGCGGGTCGAGTTGAGTGCGGCCCCCATGGAGCCGTGGGAGGTCGTCGTGTGGAACGACCCCGTGAACCTCATGAGCTACGTGGTCCGAGTCTTCCGCACGTACTTCGGGTACTCGACCGAACGGGCCACCCAGCTGATGCTCGCCGTGCACCACGAGGGGCACGCGATCGTCGCGACGGGACCGCGCGAGACCATGGAGGTGCATGCGCAGGCCATGCACGACTATGGTCTCTGGGCCACCGTGCGGAAGGTCGCCTCGTGAATGCCGAACGTCGAGCGACTCTGCAGATGGCTGCGATCGAGGGCGGCCAGCTCGTTCGACTGCTCGACGACCTGGTCGAGCTCCTCGGCGGTGACCGCGATCCATCCGACACCGCGATCGATCGCCTGACGCCGAGCGCCTACCCCGACGACGAGGAGGCGGCCCGCACCTACCGCTCTGCCACCGCCGACGACCTCATCGCCCGTCGTCGTACCGACGCGGTCACCGTGCGGACGGCGATCGCCTCGTCGCTACCGAGCGCGGAGGCTGCCTCAGACGAGGATGCGTTCGCTCAGATCGACGTGATGGCGACGTCAGCCGATCTGGACGCCTGGATGCGGACGCTCACCGCACTCCGACTCGTCATCGCCGACCGCCTCGCGATCGAGTCCGACGACGAGCACGATCCCGACGACCCGCGATACGGGGTCTACGACTGGCTCGGCTACCGGCTCGAGGTTGTGGTGCAGGCGGCCGACCGCCTGGACTGACGATCAGGGGACGGTCACGATGCGCGTCGCCAGCGCTCGAGGATCGTCCCTCCGCACGTGCTCGTGCTCCTGGGCTGCCCACCGGTCCCAGTGCGGGCGGTACGTGTCGCCGTCGCGCGCCAACGCCCGCGCCTTCCGTCCCCGCTCCGCCGACTCGACCCACACCGTCACATCCGCGATCTTCGCCGTCGCGGGGGTGACGATGCCGCTGCCCTCGACGAGCAGGCTGAGAGCGGGATCCACGGCGTGGCTCTCGGCATCCGCCTCGCTGCCCCAATCCCAGCGCCGCCAACTCCCGAGCAGGCCGCGGCCATGGGGCCTGAGGATGCCGTCGAGAGCGCGCTCCACGCCCGCGTCGAGACCATCCCACCCGGGATAGATCGAATCGAGGGCGATCGACTGCACTCGACCCTGCACGGGCCAGCGCTCGACGAGCATCCGTGCGAGCGTCGTCTTGCCCGCCCCGCTTCGGCCGTCGATCAGGACGACCGGATTCGACACCGCCAGTCCGCGGATGTCGCCGACGAGGACCGTCGCGGCATGCTCCAGGGCACTCGCGACGGCATCGTCACTTCTTGAGGGCACGGATGACGCGGGAGAGCGCCCGTCCGGCGACCCAGACGAAGGGCACGGCCACGACGAGCAGGGTCACGATGTTCGGCTCGAACCGAAGGCCCTCCTCGCGGCGCACGTACACGCCGACCGGTACCGAGACGCCGCCGCCACCGCCGCCCTCCGCGCCGTCTCCGCTTCCTCCGCCGAAGCCGGAGTACGTGAAGGCGACCGGAGTGATGCTCACGCCGTCGACATCCTGCGGCTCACCATAGGCGGTCTTGACCCCGAAGGACGCGGCCTGCTTTCCGAGTTCCAGTGCAATGTTGGGCATGAGTCCACGCTAGTCCAGGCGCCCTCGCCGTGCAGGGTCAATCGACGCCGTGGGCTTTCGGGTGCTGCGCCGCGCCGCGCCCGTTTCCCCGCCCGAGATGCCTGGCGCGCGTGATGGTCGCGGAACCGAACCGCGCGACGGCGTCGTCCATGGCGCCCTCGACACGCCGCCAGTCCTCGTCCTCGTCCCAGAGTCCGAAGCCGCCTGCGCCAGCCGGGCGGAGCTTCTCGGCCCGCACGCCGACGAGCCGCACCGGGTCGCGTCGGTCGATCTGCGCGAACAGCGCCTGAGCGGCCTCTCCGATGCGCTGACCGACAGCCGTGGGCTCGGCGAGCGTCTGCGAACGGGTGAGGGTGCGGAAGTCGTCGAAGCGGATCTTGATCGACACCGTGCCGGTCTCCCACTCGGCCTTGCGGAGCCGAGCTGCGACGCGATCCGCCAGGCGCAGCAGCTCCGCCTTCAGGAACTCCCGGTCGGCGATGTCGGTGTCGAACGTCTCTTCGTGGCCGATGCTCTTCTCGATGCGCTCCGTCTCGACCGCCCTGGCGTCCTCTCCGCGGGAGAGCTGCGACAGTCGGGCGCCGAGCGCAGGTCCGACGGCACGGTCGAGCATCTCCTTCGACGACTCGCGGATGTCGCGGATCGTGCGCATGCCGCGACCCTCCAGTGCCTCTGCGGCTTTCGGGCCGACTCCCCACAGCGCGCGCACCGGCCGCGGGTCCAGGAAAGCCTGCGTGTCGGCCTCGGCGACGACGAGCATGCCGTCGGGCTTCGCGATCGTCGACGCCATCTTCGCGACGTGTTTCGTGGCGGCGACCCCGACACTGCAGGTGATGCCGACCTCGTCGAACACCCGTCGGCGCACGAGCTCCGCCACCTTCACGGGACTCCCCCACAGGCGACGAACGCCCCGCACGTCGAGGAAGGCCTCATCGACGGAGAGGGGCTCGACGAGGGGCGTGATCGACTCGAAGATCGACATGACCTGGCGGGAGACGGCCTGGTAACGGTGGAAGTGCGGCGGCACGATGCGAGCCGACGGACACAGGCGCAGCGCCTGCGAGACCGGCATCGCCGAGCGCACGCCGTAGCGGCGCGCCTCATACGAAGCGCTCGACACGACCGACCGACCGTCGGGCGAGCCGATGATCAGCGGCAGGCCTCGAAGGCTCGGGTCGTCGAGGACCTCGACGGCCGCGTAGAACGCGTCCATGTCGACATGCAGGATGCCGGCCCCTGTGTCGTCGGCGTCCGCCGTCGACACGAGGCGCCCTCTGCCGTCACCGTGACCCATCAGTCCATTCTTCCTCGGGCCGCGGACATGAGGGGCGGGCTCGGCCGCCGTGAAGCAGCCGAGCCCGCGATGTCACTGCGCGGCGCGCTCCAGCACCAGCTCGCGCACGCGCGCGGCGTCTGCCTGGCCCTTCATCGCCTTCATGACGGCGCCGATGACGGCCCCGGCCGCCTGCACCTTTCCGTCCTTGATCTTCGCGAGGATGTCGGGCTGCGCGGCGAGGGCCTCGTCGATCGCGGCGATCAGTGCACCGTCGTCCGAGACGACGGCCAGACCGCGAGAATCGACGACCTCCTGCGGTGTGCCCTCCCCGGCGATGACGCCCTCGAGCACCTGACGGGCGAGCTTGTCGGTGAGTGTTCCCGCGTCGACGAGCTTCTGCAGAGCGGCGACGTTCTCGGGCGAGACGAGCTCGGTCGCGTCCCTCTCCTGAGCGTTCGCGAGGCGCGTGATCTCGCCGGTCCACCACTTGCGGGCGGTCGCGGGAGTAGCGCCCGCTGCGACGGTCGCCTCGACGACCTCGACGAGACCGCCGTTGCGCACGTCCTGGAACTCCAGGTCGGTGAAGCCCCATTCCGCCATCAGCCGGCGACGGCGAGCGACCGGCTGCTCGGGCAGCGCCGCACGCAGTTCCTCGATGAGCTCTGCCGCGGGCTCGACCGGCAGCAGGTCTGGCTCGGGGAAGTAGCGGTAGTCGTCCGCATCCGACTTCGGCCGCCCCGGCGAGGTGGTGCCGGTGTCCTCGTGCCAGTGCCGCGTCTCCTGCGTGATCGTGCCGCCGTCCGCGAGGATCTGCGCCTGGCGCTGGATCTCGTAGCGCACTGCGCGCTCGACGGAGC
This sequence comes from Microbacterium sp. CR_7, assembly GCF_041954755.1. Taxonomy (NCBI): domain Bacteria; kingdom Bacillati; phylum Actinomycetota; class Actinomycetes; order Micrococcales; family Microbacteriaceae; genus Microbacterium; species Microbacterium sp. CR_7. The sequence goes on along the minus strand of NZ_JAVAYF010000001.1, from coordinate 512,256 downwards.
GCATCGAGTTGACGTTCTTCGTCTCGGTGCGCGTGCCGAGCTTCTCGGCGCCGCGGGGCCGCAACGACACGTTGGCGTCACAGCGGAGGTTGCCGCGTTCGAGACGAGCCTCGGAGATGCCGAGTCCGCGCACGATGTCGCGGATCGCGGCGACGTACGCCTTCGCGACCTCGGGAGCGCGGTGCTCGGTGCCGAAGATGGTCTTCGTCACGATCTCGACGAGGGGGACGCCCGCGCGGTTGTAGTCGACGAGCGAGTACTCGGCGCCCTGGATGCGGCCGGTGGAGCCGCCCATGTGGGTGAGCTTGCCGGCGTCCTCCTCCATGTGCGCGCGCTCGATCGGCACCTGGACGATCGTGCCGTCCTCGAGCTCGACCTCGACCGAGCCCTCGAAGGCGATCGGCTCGTCGTACTGGGAGATCTGGTAGTTCTTGCCGAGGTCCGGATAGAAATAGTTCTTCCGCGCGAAGCGGCTCGACTCCGCGATCGAGCAACCGAGCGCGAGGCCGAGGCTGATCGACGAGCGGATGGCGGTCTCGTTCACGACCGGCAGTGACCCGGGCAGGCCGAGATCGACCGGCGCGATGAGCGTGTTCGGCTCGGCCGCGTGGTAGAGCTCGTTGGCCGGGTTCGGCGCGTCGGAGAACATCTTCGTGTTCGTGTTCAGCTCGACGTGCACCTCGAACCCGAGCACGGGCTCGAACAGCTCGAGCGCCTTGTCGAAGTCCATGAGCTTGGCGGCGGCCATCAGCGGGTCCCTCCTGCGAGCTGAGGTGCACGGGTGAGGAGCGGCGCCCCCCAGGAGTCGAGCAGCGCGGTCTCCAGCGCGGCGCCGACCTGGTACAGGCGGGCGTCCTCTCGCGCAGGGGCGATGAACTGGATGCCGACGGGGAGGCCGTCGTCCGTCGCGAGGCCGCTGGGGATCGAGATCCCGGGGACACCGGCGAGGTTCACCGGGATCGTCGTGATGTCGTTGAGGTACATCTGCAGCGGGTCGTCGATCTTCTCCCCCAGCTTGAACGCCGTCGTGGGCGCCGACGGGGTCGCGATGACGTCGACCTCGGCGAAGGCGTTGGCGAAGTCCTGCTGGATGAGAGTGCGCACCTTCTGGGCGCTGCCGTAGTAGGCGTCGTAGTACCCGGCGGAGAGCGCGTACGTGCCGAGGATGATGCGACGCTTCACCTCGTCGCCGAATCCGGCGTCGCGCGTCGCGGACATGACGTCCTCGACCGTCGGGCTGCCGTCGGGGGTGACGCGCAGCCCGAAACGCACCGAGTCGAACTTCGCCAGGTTGCTCGACGCTTCGGCGGGGAGGATCAGGTAGTACGCCGCCACGCCGTACTCGAAGTGCGGTGCGCCGATCTCGACGATCTCCGCGCCTTGAGCCTCCATGAGCGCCAGCGCGCTGCGGAAGGACTCCGCGACGCCGGGCTGGAAGCCGCTGTCGGGGAGCTCGCGGACGACGCCGACCTTGAGTCCCTTGAGCACGTCGCCCCGTGCACCCTCGCGGGCAGCGTCGGCGAACGACGGCCAGACATCCGTGAGCGAGGTCGAGTCCTTCGGGTCGTGGCCGCCGATCGCGTCGTGCAGCAGACCCGCGTCGAGCACCGTGCGCGTGACGGGACCGACCTGGTCGAGGCTCGACGCCAGCGCGATCGCGCCGTATCGGCTCACACCGCCGTACGTGGGCTTCACGCCGACCGTTCCCGTGACGTGCGCGGGCTGGCGGATCGACCCTCCGGTGTCGGAGCCCAGCGCGAGAGGCGCCTCGAACGCCGCCACGGCGGCCGCAGAGCCACCCCCGGAGCCCCCGGGGATCCGGTCGAGGTCCCAGGGGTTGCGCGTCGGTCCGTAGGCGGAGTGCTCGGTCGACGACCCCATGGCGAACTCGTCCATGTTCGTCTTGCCCAGCGGAACGAGTCCAGCGGCGCGCGATCGCGCGACGACCGTGGCGTCGTACGGCGAGCGGTATCCCTCGAGGATGCGCGAACCGCTGGTGGTCGGCTGGTCGGTCGTCACCAGGACGTCCTTGATCGCGAGCGGGACGCCGGCGATCGGGCCGAGCTGCTCCCCCGCCGCGCGGCGGGCGTCGATGTCGGCGGCCGCGGCGATGGCGCCCTCGTTCACGTGCAGGAAGGCGTGGACGTCGCCGTCGACGGCGGCGATCCGGTCGAGGTGCGCCTGCGTGGCCTCGACGCTCGAGATCTCGCGCGACGCGAGCTTGTCGGCGAGCTCGGCGGCGGTCAGACGGATGATGTCGCTCACTGCTCTTCTCCCAGGATCGCGGTGACGCGGAACCGGCCGTCGGCCTGGTCCGGCGCGTTCTGGAGCACCTGCTCGTGCGTGAGCGTCTGCCCGACCTCGTCGGGGCGGAAGACGTTGCTCAGCGGGATCGGGTGGCTCGTCGCGGCGACGTCGGCCGTCGCGACCTCCGACACCTTCGCGATGTTGTCGACGATGGCGTCGAGCTGGCCGGTCAGCCGCGTCACCTCGTCGTCGTTCAGCTGGATGCGCGCGAGCACGCCGAGATGGCGCACAAGATCAGGGGTGATTTCAGACACCCCTCCAGTCTAGTTCGCGCGGGAGCGCGCTCCCGCAGAGCGGCGAGCCCCCGCCCTATGCTGGGGTCGTGAGCACGTATGAGCCTCCTCGCCCGTGGATCGCCAGCTACGCCGACGGGGTCCCCGACGACCTCGCGCCGGTCTCCGGATCACTGATCGACATCGTCGCCGCGTCGGCACGCGATTACCCCGACGCTCCCGCCCTGCAGTTCTTCGGCAGGGAGACGAGTTACGCCGAGCTGCAGCGGGCGATCGACCGTGCCGCTTCCGGTCTCCGCGCCCTGGGCGTCCGAGCGGGCGACCCCGTCGCGATCGTGCTGCCGAACTGTCCGCAGCACATCGTCGCCTTCTATGCCGTGCTGCGACTCGGAGCCGTCGTCGTCGAGCACAATCCGCTCTACACGCCTCGCGAACTGCGCAAGCAGTTCGAGGACCACGGGGCGAAGCATGCGATCGTCTGGAACAAGGTGGTCTCGACGGTGCAGGACTTCCCCGCCGACCTGGCCGTCGCGAACCTCGTCTCCGTCGACGTCACGCGCGCCATGCCGTTCCTCACCCGCGCGGCATTGCGTCTGCCGATCGCGAAGGCCAGCGAGTCCCGCGCGGCCCTCACCGAGCGGGTCCGGGGAACCGTGACCTGGGAGACGCTGGTGGGTTCCGAGCCGCTGCCCGCCTCGCACCCTCGCCCCTCGACCGACGATCTGGCGATCATCCAGTACACCTCGGGCACGACGGGAACCCCCAAGGGCGCTGCCCTCACTCACCGGAACCTGCTCGCGAACGCCGCTCAGGCACAGGCGTGGGTGCCGTCGATCCAGCGTGGAAAGGGATGCGTCGTCTACGCCGTTCTCCCGATGTTCCACGCCTACGGACTGACCCTCTGCCTCACGTTCGCGATGTCGATGGGGGCGCGGCTCGTGCTGTTCCCGAAGTTCGATCCCGCCCTCGTGCTCGACGTCATGAAGAAGCACCCCGCGACCTTCCTCCCGCTCGTGCCCCCGATCGCCGATCGGCTGCTGAGCGCCGCGACCGACCAGGGCGTCTCGCTGAAGGGCATCGAGGTCGCGATCTCGGGCGCGATGGCCCTCCCCCACGACCTCGTGGTGCCGTTCGAGGCGGCGACCGGCGGTTTCCTCGTCGAGGGGTACGGACTCAGCGAGTGCTCACCGGTGCTCATGGCCAATCCGGTCGCCGACAACCGCGTGCCAGGAACGGTCGGGCTCCCGCTGCCCGGCACCGAATGCCGTGTCGTCGATCCCGAGAACCCCACGGTCGATGTGTCGGCGGGCTCCGCGGGCGAGCTGTTGGTGCGAGGCCCCCAGGTGTTCTCCGGCTACTACGGCAAGCCGGAGGAGACCGAGGCCGTCTTCGTCGACGACTGGTTCCGCACGGGCGACATCGTGACCATCGACGACGGCGGGTTCATCCGCATCGTCGATCGCATCAAGGAGCTCATCATCACCGGCGGCTTCAACGTGGCGCCGACCGAAGTCGAGAACGCTCTGCGTCAGCATCCTCAGGTGATGGATGCCGCGGTCATCGGCCTTCCCAGCGAGCACTCCGGCGAAGAGGTCGTCGCGGCGATCGTCGCCGACCCGGGGTCCGATGTCGACGTCGAGGCGATCCGCGCGTTCGCCCGCGGCATCCTGACGCCCTACAAGGTGCCCCGTCGCATCTTCGTCGTCGACGAGCTGCCGAAGTCGCTGATCGGCAAGGTGCTGCGCCGTCAGGTCAAGGAGAAGCTGCTGGCGCTCACCAGCGGCGCCTGATCGAGAGCTCACAGGCGGCGTCGACGGCGAGACGCTACCCTTGATCAGTGACTCCTGAAGACGCTGCGCCCACCGACGCCCCCTCGACACCCGGATTCGAGGAGCTCGGAATCACCGGGTCGGTCCTCAAGGCCATCAAGGACCTCGGCTACGAGACCCCCTCACCGATCCAGGCCGCGACCATCCCGACGCTTCTTTCGGGACGCAACGTCGTCGGCATGGCGCAGACCGGAACGGGAAAGACCGCGGCGTTCGCCCTGCCCGTGCTCGAGCGGCTCGATGTCGGCCAGAAGACGCCGCAGGCTCTCGTGCTCGCCCCGACCCGCGAGCTCGCGCTCCAGGTCTGCGAAGCGTTCGAGTCGTACGCCTCGAAGATGAAGGGGGTGCATGTCCTCCCCGTCTACGGCGGCCAGGGCTACGGCGTCCAGCTGTCGGCACTGCGACGCGGCGTGCACGTCGTGGTCGGCACCCCCGGCCGCATCATGGACCACCTCGCCAAGGGCACCCTCGACCTCTCGGAGCTGCAGTACCTCGTTCTCGACGAGGCCGACGAGATGCTGAAGATGGGGTTCGCCGAGGACGTCGAGCAGATCCTCGCCCAGACCCCCGTCGAGAAGCAGGTCGCTCTGTTCTCGGCCACGATGCCCGCGCAGATCCGCCGTCTCGCGCAGCAGTACCTCCGCGATCCCGAAGAGATCACGATCAAGTCCAAGACGGCCACGAACACGAACATCACGCAGCGCTATCTCGTCGTGTCGTACGCGCAGAAGGTCGATGCGCTCACCCGCATCCTCGAGGTCGAGAACTTCGACGGGATGATCGTGTTCGTCCGCACCAAGAACGAGACCGAGACACTCGCCGAGAAGCTCCGTGCCCGCGGCTACTCGGCCGCCGCGATCAACGGCGACGTGCCGCAGGTGCAGCGCGAGCGCAGCGTCAACCAGCTCAAGGACGGCAAGCTCGACATCCTCGTCGCCACCGACGTCGCGGCGCGTGGTCTCGACGTCGAGCGCATCAGCCACGTGGTGAACTTCGACATCCCGACGGACACGGAGTCGTACGTGCACCGCATCGGCCGCACGGGCCGCGCTGGGCGCACGGGAGACGCGATCAGCTTCATCACCCCGCGCGAGCGGTACCTGCTCAAGCACATCGAGAAGGCCACACGCCAGCAGCCGACGCAGATGCAGCTGCCGACGACGGAGGACGTCAACACGACCCGCCTCGCGCGCTTCGACGATGCGATCACGGCGGCGCTCGGCGAGAGCTCCCGCATCGAGAAGTTCCGCGACATCATCGCCCACTACGTGCGCAACCACGACGTGCCCGAGGCCGACGTCGCCGCCGCGCTCGCGGTCGTCGCGCAGGGAGACCAGCCGCTGCTGCTGGACCCTGAGGACGACGCTCTCGCCCGCGCCGTGGAGTTCGACAACCGTCCCCCGCGCGAGCGGGCGACACGTGAGCCCCGGGAGAACCGCGAGCCGCGCGAGCGCCGCGGTCGCGGCGACTACGCGGCCTACCGCATCGAAGTGGGGCGGCGCCACCGCGTGGAGCCCCGCCAGATCGTCGGTGCGCTCGCGAACGAGGGCGGATTGGGCCGCGACGACTTCGGCGCGATCAACATCCGTCCCGACTTCTCGATCGTCGAGCTGCCCGCGAACCTCGACGCCTCGGTGCTGGAGAAGCTGCGCGACACGCGCATCTCGGGCCGGTTGATCGAGATCAAGCCCGACCGCGGGCCCGGTGCTCGGCGCGCACCCCGGGAGGGCGGACGCGACCGCTTCGAACGCCGCGACGACCGCCCCCGGTACGACCGTCGCGACGACCGCCCCGCACGCGATGACCGGTCGACCCGCGACGACCGCCCCGCCCGTAAGCCCCGCCACAAGAACTGACGGGCGTTCGGCGCGGCAGTGGGCGAGGGTGACCGGATGCTGATGATCAGGGACGCCACCGTCGCGGACGCGCGCGGCGTCGCCGTCGTCCACGTCGATTCGTGGCGCGCGGCCTACGTCGGACTCATCGATCAGGCCGTGCTCGATCGGCAGAGCGTCGAGGCGCGCACGGCGATGTGGTCGACCTGGATCGAGCGCTCGCTCGCCGGACAGTCGACCGACGGGTACGGACCGGTTCCGCACCGTCTCGTCGTCGCTGAAATCGACGACCGCATCGTCGGCTGGGCGAGCTTCGGCGCGGGACGCGATGATGACCTGACAGATCGTGGCGAGATCGCCGGTCTGTACGCGCATCCCGACGTCTGGTCGCAGGGCGTCGGTCGTGCGCTCATCGGCCACGCCGAGGACGCGTTGCGGACGAGCGGCTGGTCTGCCGCGTACCTCTGGGTGTTGAAGGGCAACGAGCGAGCGATCGGCTTCTACCGCGCGCACGGCTGGACCGCCGATGGCGGCGAGAAGATCGGCGACGGCGGCAGTGTGCAGGGCTTGCACGAGCTGCGCCTCATCACAGACCTCGCCGATCCCGCGGGGTGACCGCAGGTCGTCGCCTCAGTCCAGCGCGTCCGGGCCTTCGGTCACGAGGATGCGGAACTGTGCGGCGTCGAGGATGCGGATGCCGAGCTCCTCGGCTTTCGCGAGCTTCGACCCGGCGCCGGGGCCGGCCGCGACGAAGTCGGTCTTCTTCGAGACGCTCGATGCAGCCTTGCCTCCCGCCTGGATGATCGCCTCTTGCGCACCGTCGCGCGTGTAGCCGTCGAGGGATCCGGTCGCGACGACCGTGAGGCCCTCCAGCACGCCTCCCTCGGCGACGGCTCCCCCGGGGCCGGGGTGGCCGGGGGTCGCCCACTGCACTCCGGCTTCCGTCCACTGGCGCACGATGTCCTGGTGCCAGTCGACCTCGAACCAGGCGAGGAGGGAGTCCGCGATGATGCCGCCCACTCCCTCGACGGCGGCGAGTTCGTCGCGGGACGCCTCCCGGATGGCATCGAGCGAACCGAACCACTGCGCGAGCGCGCGAGCGGCCGAGGGACCGACGTGACGGATGTTGAGGGATACGAGCAGACGCCAGAGGTCCTTCGTCTTGGCCTTCTCCAGCTCCGCCAGCAGCGTCACCGCCTGCGACGACGGCTGAGGCCCCTCGATGCCCGACTTCTTCTCGGCGGCCGTGGGATTGCGACGGAACGGCGCCCGCGTCTTCACCAGGCCGTCCTCGTCCTCCTTGGGCAGTCCCGTCTCGGCATCCTTGACGACGAGCTCGATCGGAACGATCTGCTCGAGCGTGAGGGCGAAGAGCCCTGCCTCTGTCTCGAGGGGCGGGATCGACGGCGACGTCGGCTGCGTGAGAGCCGCGGCGGTCACCTCGCCGAGCGCCTCGATGTCGAGACCGCCGCGCGAGCCGATGTGCTCGACCCGGCCGCGCACCTGAGCGGGGCACGAACGGGCGTTCGGGCACCGGAGGTCGATGTCGCCCTCCTTCATCGGCCGCAGCGGGGTGCCGCACTCGGGGCAATCGGCGGGCATGACGAACTCGCGCTCGCTGCCGTCGCGCTTCTCGACCACCGGGCCGAGCACCTCGGGGATCACGTCGCCGGCTTTGCGGAGCACGACGGTATCGCCGATGAGGACGCCCTTCGCCTTCACGACGTCTTTGTTGTGCAGCGTGGCCTGACGGACGACCGACCCGGCGACGTGCGCGGGCGCCATCACGGCGAAGGGCGTCGCACGACCCGTGCGACCGACCGACACGACGATGTCGAGCAGCTTCGTCTGCACCTCCTCGGGCGGGTACTTGTAGGCGATGGCCCATCGCGGTGCGCGGCTCGTCGCCCCCAGCTCGTCGTGCAGCGCGAGCTCGTCGACCTTGACGACGATGCCGTCGAGCTCGTGCTCGATGTCGTGACGGTGCTCCCCGAAGTACTCGACGAACTCGACGACGTCGTCGACCGTCGTGCAGACCCTGGTGTGCGGGCTGGTCGGCAGGCCCCACTCGGCGAGGAGCTCGTAGACCTGGCTCTGGGCCGCGACGGGCGGGTTCTCCCACGCGCCGATCCCGTGCACGTAGAGGTCGAGCGACTCGATGCGGAGCAGGCCCGCCTCGAGCTCCATGCCGTTCTTCTTGTCGATCTGCTGCCGCAGCCCGCCGCTCGCGGCGTTGCGGGGGTTCGCGAAGGCGGGGAACCGTCGAGCGGCAGCCGTGCGTGCCTTCTCCTCGTCGAACGGCTTCTTCGCGCCCGCCCGGGTTTCCCAGCGCTCCAGGGCTTCGGCATATGCCCGCTCACGGAACTCCGCCTGGGCGGCGTTCAACCGTTCGAACGCCGCGACGGGGATGAAGACCTCGCCGCGGACTTCCACGATGGACGGGTGCCCCGAACCGCTCAGCTGCGCCGGGATCATGGGCAGTCGCAGGGCGTTCTCGGTCACGATCTCACCGACGCGTCCGTCTCCACGCGTCGCGGCAGACGTCAGGCGTCCGTTCTCGTACCGGAGGTTGATCGCGAGGCCGTCGATCTTCAGTTCGGTGAGCCAGTCCACGTCTCGTCCCGCAGAGGCACGGGTCTTGGCGGCCCATTCGCGAAGCTCGTCGATCGAGAAGACGTTGTCGAGGCTCAGCATCCGCTCGGCGTGCTCGATCGTCGCGAGCCCCGTGGCCTCGGCCGCGCCGACCATCTGGGTCGGCGAATCCTGCCCCTGCAGCTCCGGGTGCAGCCTTTCGAGTTCTTCGAGTCGGTGCATCCAGCCGTCGTACGTGAAGTCGTCGACGATCGAGGTGTCGCGCCCGTAGTAGGCGTCTTTGGCCTCGAGGATGCGGGTCGTCAGCTCCTCGGCCTCGGTACGGGCGTCTTCCAACGAGATGTTCTCCGGCACCCCGCCAGTCTACGAGCGGGCACCGACAAACGAAGGGGGCTACGCGCCGACCGGGACCGCTGATATCGTGCGGTCGATCGTGAACTGACCGAGCACCCGCGTGCCGACGTAGAGCACGGCGGTCTGGCCCGGGGCGACGCCGTCGAGCGGCTCGTCCGGAACCACGCGGACGCCGTCCGACTCGACGAACGCGTGCGCTGCGACGGGCTCCGCGTGCGCGCGGATCTGCACGTCGCACCGGAACTCGCCGTCGACCGGGGCAGCGCCCGCCCAGCTGAATCGCGCACCCGCGATCTCCCGGGTTGCCAGAGCCTCCTTCGGCCCCACGACCACCGTGTTCGACACGGGGCGCACCTCGAGCACGAACCGGGGCTTGCCGTCCGGAGCGGGCACGCCGAGTTTGAGGCCTCGGCGCTGCCCGACCGTGAAGGCGTGGGCGCCCTCGTGGGAGCCGACCACGGCGCCGGTCCTGTCGACGATCTCGCCGGTCGCGGTGCCGACCTTCTCGGCGAGCCACCCGCGCGTGTCGCCGTCGGGGATGAAGCAGATGTCGTGGCTGTCCGGCTTCTGCGCGACGCTCAGCCCTCGGGCCTCGGCCTCCGCCCGCACGACCGCCTTCGACGGCGTGGTGCCGAGCGGGAAGTACGTGTGCGCGAGCTGCTCCGCCGTCAGGACGCCCAGCACGTAGGACTGGTCCTTCGCGTTGTCCGCTGCTCTGTGCAGCTCGAGTCCCGACTCCGTCGGCACGAGCGTGGCGTAGTGCCCGGTGCAGACCGCGTCGAAGCCGAGCTCGATCGCGCGCTCCAGCAGCGCCGCGAACTTGATCTTCTCGTTGCACCGCATGCACGGATTCGGGGTGCGTCCGGCCTGGTACTCCGAGACGAAGTCGGCGATGACGTCGTCGCGGAAACGCTCGGAGAAGTCCCATACGTAGAAGGGGATGCCGAGCAGATCGGCGGCTCGACGTGCGTCGAGCGCGTCCTCGATCGTGCAGCATCCCCGGCTGCCGGTGCGCAGCGTGCCGCCGGCGCGCGAGAGCGCGAGGTGCACGCCGACGACGTCGTGCCCCGCCTCGACGGCACGGGCCGCCGCCACGGCGGAGTCGACGCCACCGCTCATGGCCGCGAGAATCCTCATGCGTCCAGTCTACGAGCGCGTGGCTGAGCCGGACCCGGACGCCCTTGCGTAGGCGTCGGCGATCGCCGTCAGCACGGCGTCGACATCGGCATCCGTCGACGTGCGTCCCAACGAGAAGCGCAGCACGCTTCTGGCGTCCTGCTCGCTTCGCCCCATCGCCATCACGACGTGAGAGGGCTCGGCGACGCCCGCCTGGCAGGCGGATCCGGTGGATGCGGCGACGCCGGCCATGTCGAGGAGGAACAGCAGGCTCTCCCCCACCGCGCCCGGGAACAGGAGGTGCGCGTTCCCCGGCAGACGATGGACCGGATCGCCGAGCAGTTCGGCCGAGGGCACGCGCGCGAGCACGCCGGAGACGAGTCGGTCGCGCAGGACGCAGAGCCTGGCCGATTCCGCTTCGCGCTCCGACTCCGCGAGCTCGAGCGCCGTCGCGAAGGCGGCGGCGCCGGCGACGTCCTGCGTCCCGGCGCGGAGATTCCGCTGCTGCGCTCCGCCGTGCAGCAGCGCGCTCAGGCGAGCCGTCCTCGAGGTCACGAGCGCGCCGACGCCGACGGGGGCGCCGATCTTGTGGCCGGCGACGCTCATCGCCACGAGGCCGACCGCATCGGCTGCATCCCCGCGCAGTCGACGGAACGACAGCGGAATGTGGCCGAGGGCGGAGACGGCGTCGAGGTGCAGCGGCACGCTCGCCTCCGCCGACGCTCGGGCGAGTGCATCGCCGTCGTTGAGGGTCCCCGCCTCGTTGTTCGCGATGAGGGCCGTGGCCAGGGCTGCGCCGGGAAGCGCGTCGCGGAAGGCATCCACCTCGATCGCCGCGTGCGATGTCACGGCGACGGAACGGAGCGCGGCGCCGCCTGCGACCAGCGCGCCGACCGTGTCCATCGTGGCGTGGTGCTCCGCATCCGGCATCACGATCGCGTCCGTGCCGACGGGGCGGGCGGCCCAGAGCCCTTTCAGCGCCAGGTTGATCGACTCCGTGCCGCCCGAGGTGAAGACCACCTCGATCGGGTCGCAGTCGAGCACAGCCGCCGCACGCTCACGCGACTCCTCGAGCAGCCGCCTCGCATCCTGCCCGGCGCCGTGGGTCGATGACGCGTTGCCGACGATCTCGCTCGCCCGGAGCCACGCTTCACGGGCCTCGGGGCGCAGCGGGCTCGTGGCCGCGTGGTCGAGGTAATGCCGCATGTCTCCATCGTCGCGCATTTCGCTTGCGCCGGCTCGCGGGTGGTCCCGGGGCGCCCGCGAGCGCAGAGGACATGGGACCGTGTGCGCACGATTCTGGCACTGAGGTCCAGACCTCTAGGGTGTACTCATGCCCGCGACTCGAGACAGCACCGTGCCCGGGGGAACCACCCTCGACCACCTCGGCGTCCGTCTTCACGACGGCGTCGGAACGCTTCGCATCTGGTCACAGAACGCGTCCTCGGTCGAGCTCGTGATCTTCGACGCCGAGGACCTCGACTGGGCGACCGATCAGGTGAGCCTCGAACGCCTGCCCGGCGGGGTCTGGGAGGTCACCACTCCCCTGCTGCAGCCCGGAACCCGCTACGCGATTCGCGTCGGGGGCCCGCACGGCCCCGGCAACACCTTCAACTCCGAGACCCTGCTCCTCGATCCGTACGCGCGCGGCCTCGCGCAGGGTGGCGGCTACGAGGAGTGGCGGTCGGTCGTCATCGCAGACGGCTTCGACTGGGGCGACTCCGTCAAGCCGCGCATCCCCCTCGATCTCACAGTGATCTACGAGGGGCATCTCAAGGGCCTCACGAAGCGGCAGCCCGACATGCCGCCCGCGCTGCACGGCACCTATGCCGGCCTCGCGCATCCGGCGATGATCGAGTACTTCCATTCGCTGGGCATCACCTCGATCGAACTGCTCCCGGTGCAGGCCTTCGTACCCGAGCCCCGTCTCTTGGAGCGGGGGCTCACGAACTACTGGGGCTACAACACCCTCAACTTCTTCACCCCGCACACCGCCTACGCGACGGAGGATGCCCGCAAGTGCGGACCAGAGGCCGTTCTCGCCGAGTTCAAGGGCATGGTGCGCCTGCTGCACGAGGCGGGCCTCGAAGTCATCCTCGACGTGGTCTACAACCACACCTCCGAGGAGGGCATCGGCGGCCCGAGGTCGAGCCTCCGGGGCATCGACAACGCGAGCTACTACCGGCAGGACGCATCAGGGGTCTATATCGACACCACCGGCTGCGGCAACACGCTCAACACGGCGACGGATGCCGGCGCGCGCCTGGTGCTCGACTCGCTGCGCTACTGGGCGCAGGAGATGCAGATCGACGGCTTCCGCTTCGATCTCGCCACGGCGATCGCGCGGGACGGGACACACACCTACACGCCCGAGCACCCGCTGCTCACCGCGATCGCCGCCGACCCCGCGCTCAAGGACACCAAGCTGATCGCGGAGCCCTGGGACGTGGGCCTGGGCGGGTGGCAGACCGGCAACTTCCCGTCGGGATGGCACGAGTGGAACGATCGCTACCGTGACCGCGTCCGCAACTTCTGGCTGAGTGACATCGACTACGCCCGGCGGGCATCCGCCCCGGTCGGGATCGGCGGCTTCGCGACCCGCCTCGCCGGTTCGTCGAACACGTTCTCGGAGGACCGCGGGCCGCTCGCGAGCGTGAACTTCGTCACGGCCCACGACGGCTTCACCCTGCACGACCTCGTCTCATACGACGTGAAGCACAACGAGGCGAACGGCGAGCACAACCGGGACGGGGCCGACACCAACCGCGCATTCAACCACGGGATCGAGGGCCCGACCGACGACTCGGCCATCCTCTCCGCGCGCCGCAAGGCGATGCGCAACCTCCTCGGCACCCTGCTCCTGTCCGCCGGCATCCCGATGCTCACCGCCGGTGACGAGGTCGGCCGCAGCCAGCGCGGCAACAACAACGCCTATGCGCAGGACTCGCCCCTCACCTGGCTGAGCTGGGATCCGGAGCCGTGGCAGGAGGATCTCCGTGCGCACGTCACCCGCCTGATCGCCCTGCGCGAGGAGAACCCGGCGCTCCGCCCCAGCCGATATGCGCGGCTGGGCGAGCACATCCCGAACGCCTCGGTCATGGACTGGTTCGATCAGAACGGCGACACCATGGAGAGCGAGCAGTGGAGCGACCCGGGCAACCGGACGCTGCAGTACGTCGCCGCCTCGACGCCCGACCGCGAAGAGGCCAACCGCATCCTGCTGATCGTGCACGGCACCGAGTCGCCGATCGACGTCCGACTGCCCGACGTGCTCGAAGACGCGACGCGATTCGTGTCGCTGTGGTCGAGTGCGGACGAGCGTCCGGACAGTCACGGCGAGGTGTACGCCCCTGGCGACGTGCTGCCCATCCCCGGCACGTCGATGCACCTCTTCCGCGTGGAATGATCCGCGGCGCGCCGGTCGTCCGGCGCGCTACCCGCTGCCTGGCCGTCGCGGTACTGTCGGGGAGTGGCCGCACGCACGAGTACCCGCCCGAAGGCTTTCCGGAGTCCCACCGAGATCCCGCTGCGCGCGCTCGGCGCCGTGCAGGATCCGACAGACCTGCGCGCCGGACGCATACCGCTGACGGCAGCGACACCGGCGGTGCCCGGAGGGTTCACGCCCAAGGCGTTCGTGGGCGAGGTCGTCCCGTTCGGCGTGGTCGCGTTCCGCGAGGGTCACGACCTGATCGGCGTCCAGCTGCGCCTGACGTCGCCTGGCGGTGAGGAGAGCCTGCACCGTCTCCGACCCCTGCTCGACGGCACCGACCGGTGGTCAGCCGAGATCGCACTCGATGTTCAGGGGACCTGGTCGTTCCGTTTCGAGGCGTTCTCCGACGACTTCGCGACGTGGGCCCATGCGACGGAGGTGAAGGTCGCGGCGGGTGTCGACGTGCCGGTGATGGCCGCTCTCGGGGCCGATCTCCTCACTCGTGCGGCGGCGGAGAAGGACCGACCCGCCGCCCAGCGACGACTCCTCACCGCCCTCGCTGCAGAACTGCGCGCCGGCGACGCCGATCGCACGTTGGAGCTGTCGACGGATACCGACCTCGCGCGGATCTTCTCCGAGAGGCCGCTCACCACCCTCCGCTCGGCATCCGAGATCCGTCCCCTGCTGGTCGAGCGCACCGCCGCCGGCGTCGGAGCCTGGTACGAGTTCTTCCCGCGGTCCGAGGGCGCGAAGCGTCTCAAAGACGGATCCATCAAGAGCGGCACCTTCCGCACCGCCGCGAAGCGCCTCCCCGCTGTGGCGGGCATGGGCTTCGACATCGTCTACCTCGTCCCCATCCACCCGATCGGCACGACGAACCGCAAAGGCCGTAACAACACACTCACCGCGGAACCCGGGGATCCCGGCTCGCCGTACGCCATCGGCGCGGCCGAGGGCGGGCACGACGCGATCCACCCCGAACTCGGAACCCCGGCGGACTTCCGCGCCTTCGTCCGCGCCGCCCAGAGGGAGGGTCTGGAGGTCGCACTCGACCTCGCGCTGCAGGCCTCCCCCGACCACCCGTGGGTCGCCGAGCACCCCGAGTGGTTCACGACGCTCCCCGACGGTACGATCGCGTTCGCCGAGAACCCGCCGAAGAAGTATCAGGACATCTATCCGCTGAACTTCGACAACGATCCGGCGGGGATCTACGCCGAGATGCTGCGCATCGTGCAGCACTGGGTGCGTCAGGGAGTGAAGATCTTCCGCGTCGACAACCCGCACACCAAGCCGCTGCAGTTCTGGGAATGGTTGATCGCCACGGTGAACGCCGCCGACCCCGACGTGATCTTCCTGGCCGAGGCGTTCACCAGGCCCGCGGTGATGCGCGCGCTCGCCGCTGTCGGGTTCCAGCAGAGCTACAGCTACTTCACGTGGCGCAACACCAAGGCCGAACTCGAGGAGTTCCTCGAGACCATCGCGCACGAGACCAGCGACTACATGCGCCCGAACCTCTTCGTGAACACCCACGACATCCTCACCGAGTACCTCCAGTTCGGCGGCAGGGCGGCGTACCGCGTCCGCGCGTGCATCGGCGCCACCGCCGCGCCGGTGTACGGGGTGTACGCCGGCTACGAGCTCTTCGAGAACGTCGCGCGTCCCGGCTCCGAGGAGAACATCGACAACGAGAAGTACGAGTTCAAGCTGCGGGACTGGGATGCCGCGGAGCAGTCCGGCGACTCCCTCGCCCCGTTGCTCCGTCGCCTCAACGGCATCCGTCGTGAGCATCCGGCACTGCGTCAGTTGCGCAACCTCTCCGTGCACTGGAGCGACGACGATGCGATCCTCGTCTACAGCAAGCACCTCGACGCCGCCTTCACCGGCACGGGGGAACCCGACACGATCATCGTCGTCGCCAACGTCGACCCGCACTCGGTGCGCGAGACCACCGTCCACCTGGACACCACGGTCTGGGGTATCACGCCCGGCGAGCCCTTCGAGGTCGAAGACCTGCTGACGGGCGCCGTCTGGACCTGGACGGACCACAACTACGTGCGCCTCGACGCCTTCGCCGAACCGGTGCACATCCTGAAGGTGAGGGGACGAGCATGAGCTACGTCGAAGACGCGACCGCCTCGACGGAGTGGGGTTCCATCGCCGCCGGCACACATCACGATCCGCATTCCGTCCTCGGCGCGCACCCCCACCGCGACGGGTCCGAGCGCACCGTCACCGCGATCCGCGTGCGCCGCCCGCTCGCCTCGACCGTCGCCGCCGTGTTCCGCGACGGCACCCGTCTGGACCTGCACCACGTCGCGCACGGGATCTGGGAGGCGCAGCACGACGGCTCGCCCGTCGCATATCGCGTCGCCACAGCATACGGCGACGACGAGGAGACGATCGTCGGCGATCCGTACCGGCACCCGCCCACGCTCGGTGAGCTCGACGTGCATCTCATCGCTGAAGGACGCCACGAACGCCTCTGGGAGGTCCTGGGATCGCACGCGAGAGACGCCGACGGCGACACCGGAGTGTCGTTCGCGGTGTGGGCGCCCAATGCCACGGCCGTGCGCGTGGTCGGCGACTTCAACGGCTGGAACGGCGAAGGCCACGCGATGCGCTCGATGGGCGTGAGCGGCCTCTGGGAACTCTTCATCCCCGATGTCGCCGTCGGCTCGACGTACAAGTACCAGATCCGCACGCGCGACGGATCCTGGATCTTCAAGGCAGACCCCATGGCCCAGGCGGCCCAGACTCCGCCCGAGACGGCCTCGATCGTGACCGCCTCTTCGTACGCCTGGTCGGACGGCGCGTGGATGACGCGGAGGGCCGCCACACACGCCGTCGCTCAGCCGCTGTCGGTGTACGAGGTGCATCTCGGATCCTGGCGCTCCGGTCTGGGCTACCGCGAGATCGCCGACCCGCTGATCGCGCACGTGACCGAGGCCGGTTTCACGCACGTCGAGTTCATGCCCCTGGCCGAGCACCCGTTCGGCGGTTCGTGGGGCTACCAGGTCAGCGGCTACTACGCGGCGACGAGCCGGTTCGGCTCACCCGACGATCTGCGGTACCTCATCGACCGCCTCCACCAGGCCGGCATCGGCGTGATCATGGACTGGGTCCCCGGACACTTCCCGAAGGACGCGTTCGCGCTCGCGCGCTTCGACGGACAGCCGCTCTACGAGCACCCCGACCCCCGTCGCGGTGAGCACCAGGACTGGGGCACGCTGATCTTCGACTACGGACGCCCCGAGGTACGCGGCTTCCTCGTCGCGAATGCGCTGTTCTGGCTGCAGGAGTTCCACGTGGACGGCTTGCGCGTGGACGCTGTCGCATCGATGCTGTACCTCGACTACTCGCGGAACGCCGGCGAATGGGAGCCGAACATCCACGGCGGACGCGAGAACCTCGAGGCCATCCGGTTCCTGCAGGAGGTCAACGCGACCGCCTATCGCCTGCACCCCGGCATCCTCATGATCGCCGAGGAGTCGACCAGCTTCCCCGGAGTCACCGCTCCGACGGACCACGCCGGTCTGGGGTTCGGCTTCAAATGGAACATGGGGTGGATGAACGACTCGCTCCAGTACATCGAGCGCGACCCGATGTATCGCGCGCACCATGAGGGCGAGATGACGTTCTCGTTCGTCTACGCGTTCGGGGAGAACTATCTCCTCCCCATCAGCCACGACGAGGTGGTGCACGGCAAGGGCAGCCTGCTGTCGAAGATGCCCGGAGACCATTGGCACAAGCTCGCGAACGCCCGCGCCTATCTCGCATACATGTGGGGGCATCCCGGCAAGAAGCTGCTCTTCATGGGGCAGGAGTTCGGCCAGCTCGCGGAGTGGTCGGAGTCGCGGGAACTCGACTGGTGGCTGCTCGACCAGCCCTCCCATGCGCAGCTGCAGCAGTTCGTCAGCGAGCTCAACCACGCCTACCGCACCCAGGCGCCGCTCTGGGAGCGCGACAACGACGCTTCCTCGTTCTCGCGCCTCGGGGCCCCCACCTGGGACCCCACGGTCATCGCCTTCGAGCGGCGCGACGCGCACGGCGGCCGACTCGTCGTCATCAGCAACTTCGCCGGCGTGGAGCGCACGGGGTACCGGCTCGAGTTCCCCCGCTCGGGCGTGTGGCAGGAGATCCTCAACTCGGACGCCGCCGCGTTCGGCGGCCGCGGGTCGGGCAACCTCGGCATGGTCGTCGCGGAGAGCGCCGACGGTGGAGCGCCGGTCGCTTCGGTGACGCTGCCCGCGCTGTCGACGATCTGGCTGCGTTTCCAGAACGACCCTCACGTCCCGACCGTGAACCACGGCTGAGGCTGCCGGACAGGCGAAGAGGGCGGCGAGACGCGGGTCTCGCCGCCCTCTTCGCGTACGTGGTGACGACGTCGTCAGAACAGCAGCGACGACAGGCGGTTGCGAGCCGAGACGACCCGCGGGTCTGCCGCGCCGATGAGTCCGAACAGCTCCACCAGACGCTCCCGGACCGGCGTGCGCTGGTCCGACGGCAGCTGCGCGAAAAGGTCGAGCAGCCTCCCGAACGCGTCCTCGACGTGGCCACCGGCGAGATCGAGGTCGGCGACGTCGAACTGGGCCTGGGCGTCGAGCGGTGCGGCCGCGGCAGCGGCCCGGGCCGCCTGAAGGTCGAGCTTCTGCACGCGGTCGAGCAGACGGACCTGACCGAGGCCCGCGATCGCGTCTTCGTCCCGCGGGTTCTCCGCGAGGGCCTTCTCGTACGCGGTGATCGCTGCGGCGTAATCGCCCACCTCGATCGCGGCGAACGCCTCGGCGTGCAGCGGGGGAAGCGGCGGCTCAGCATCCGGTTCCGTTCCCTCGGCGTCCGCACCGCCGACCGGGAGCGTGCCGGTGACACCGTTCTGCGCGGCGACCTGGAGCAGCTGCGCGAACACCTCGCGCACCTGCTGCTCCGGCACGGCGCCGGTGAACATGGGCACCGGCTGCCCGGCGATCAGTGCGACCACCATGGGGATCGACTGCGCTCGGAACCCCTGCGCGAGCTGCGGGTTCGCATCGACATCGACCTTCGCGAGCAGGACTCGTCCGCCGAGTTCGCGCGTGACCTTCTCGATGATGGGGCTCAGCTGCTTGCAGGGCCCGCACCACTCGGCCCACAGGTCGACGACCACGGGCACCGTGCGCGAGATCTCGAGGATCTGCCCGAACGACTCGTCGGTCGCGTCGACGACCACGTCGGTCAGCGCACCCGCGGGGGCCTGCGCAGTTCCCGCGGCAGGCGCGGCAGGGCGGTTGCGCAGACTCGACAGGTCGACGGCGCCGCGCATCGCGGCAGGAGAGATATCTGTCACTTGATCACCTCGACGGAGAGTAGGTCCTGACGGACGGCGAGAAGCTTGATCTGCTCCGTCGATCCCTGCGCGGGGACGGAGAAGAACAACTGGAACTCGTACTTCGTGGTCACGCCCTTGGCGGACTCGGTCACTCCCGTGAGCGCCTTCGCCTGGACGTTGTCGCCGAAGCGGATCACGGCGTCGGCCGACGTCGGCGTCACGCTCTCGGTGTCGATCAGCGAGACGCTGACGATCGCACCGCTTCCCAGAGTCGTCATCGATACCGGTGCGGAGTCGGCCGGAACGATGTCGAAGGACGTCTGCGACGTCTCCGCGGCGCCGTTGTCGGCGAGGTTCTGCACGACGGCCTGGCGACTGTCCCTGATCGACTTCGCGAGGTTCAGCGCGTTGTCGTCGAAGAGGCCGTACGACGGGCTCTGTTCGGCGGCGTCGACGACGTCCGAGAAGGCCGGCGCGAGTTCGCCGGGAGGCAGCCCGAGGAACGCCGAGTCGGCCGGCACGAGCGAGGTTCCGAGCCAGGATGCCGCGACGTCGGGGAAGACGGCGTCCGCCGACATCTCCGCCATGTTGGTGACCTTGTAGTTCGACCACGGGTCCTGCTGGGTCATGGTCAGGATCACGGGCGGAACGGTGTCGTCGCCCTCGCTCTTCGACAGCATGAGCACCGTGCGCGGCCAGCGGTCGGTCGCCTCGGGGAGCACGACCTCCACGTCGTCGGTCGGGATCGCCGCAGGGACCGGCGTCTCGGGGACCGCGGTCCGCAGGGCGTACTCGGTCTTGCGCGCCGCGAGGGCAGGACCGTCGAGACGGGTTCCCGCCAGATCGATGTCCATGGCCGTGTCGGCCTCGGAGAGCGTGGCTGAGGCCTCCTGCAGGATGCGCTTCGCCTGCGCCTCGGTGACTGCGGGCGGCTTCTGGTTCTCGGGCGCGATGACGGTCTCGCTCGGCGAGGGCGTCGGCGAGGCCTGATCGAACTGCGGCCACGAGTCCGGCGAGCATCCGGTCGCCAGGACGGCGGTGAGCGCGACCACCGGCAGCGCCAGCAGGCGGCGGCGGCGCGAGGGCAGCTGCGCGCGATTCTCCGAGCGCTTCCCGTCTGTCCGATCTCCGCTGGATGCGTTCGGCTCGCCCGAGGAGCCGTCCGAGGCGTCGGTCGACGGCGCGTCGCCTTCCGAGGCCGGTGACTCGATGGCGGCACGGTCGGCCGGGGGCAGCTGCGCCACGTCGATCGGCTGCGTCGCCGGGAGCGGACCGAGCCCCTTGCGCCGGGGGCCCCGGCCACGCCGCTGGTGTCGGATCGCGAGGACGTAGAGCACGAGTCCGACGGCGAGGACGATCGCCCCAGCGGTCAGGAGCGGACCGGCGAGCGGCGTGGAATTGTCGAGCGGCCACGAGACCGCGATGTCGTCGGGCGCGTCCTGGGTGCCGTCGTACGCGATCAGGACGCTCACGCCGTCGGGGACCTGCATGTCGGCGATCAGCGAGTCGGTGTCGGTGAACGAGTCGAGCCACAGGTCGGATCCGACGGGACTGCGGCCGGCTCCTTCCGCTGTCGCGCCGTCTGCGGTCGTGCCGTCGGCGGCCGCTCCGTCGGCCGCAGGGGTCTCCGTCGGCGCAGGGGTGGGCGTTGCACCATCGGAGTCGTCCTCGGACGTCTGCGCCGCGACGTGTTCGACGTCGAGGCCGCCCTCGTCTCCCACCGTGACGTGGTTGTAGTCCACGTCCGCGAGCCACGCCTCCATGTCGGCGGTCCGGCCGTATGCGGCGAAGATGTCGCCGTCGCCGCGGACGAGCAGCGTCTGTGCCCCCGGGTTCTCGCGGAGCACTTCGCCGTCCATGAGCACGAACGGCGCCGGCTGATCCACCTCGACGCTGACCTTCTGACTCGACGGGCCCATGAACACGGTGCGCTGGGCGATGCCCGCACCGATCAGTCCCGCGGCCAGGACGAAGGCCACGACGGCCCATACGAAACGCACGAATAGTCTCCTCACGCGCCCCGGACGCACGCCCGAGTCGCAACACTCGACGTTTCAGACTAGCGAAATCACCTGTGTGTTGCCCACGAGGGACGAGGCGACGACCATCGGCGGCACGTCGCGCCGCGGCTCCGTCGGCGCGATGGATAACCTTGAGCAACCGGATCCCCGAGGAGTACAGATGAAGATCCACAATCCCTTCCGCTCCGCCCTCGTGGCGACGCTCGGAGTGGGACTGGGGATCCTGCTCATCACCAGCGTGCAGAGCCTCTCCACGGTGCTCCTCTACGTCGGCACCGCGCTGTTCCTGAGCCTGGGGCTCGACCCGCTCGTCTCGTTCCTCGAGAGGCGGCGACTCCCCCGCTGGTCGGCCGTGCTCGTCACGATCGTCGCAGTCCTCGGCATCTTCGCCGGGATCATCCTCATCGTGATCCCCGTGCTCGTGGATCAGATCTCGCAGCTCGTGAGCCAGATCACCGTGATCGTCAGCCGCCCCAGTCTGCTGAGCGACATCGAGGAGTGGATCACTGGAGCGTTCCCGAACCTCGACGTCGAGCGCGTGCTGCAGGAGGCGCAGGCGTGGGTCATCGCGAACCTGGGCGACATCACCAACCGCGTCATCAACGCGAGTCTGTCCGTGGTGACCGGTCTGTTCGGCGCGTTCATCGTGCTGATCCTGACGATCTACCTCACAGCGTCCACGCCGTCGCTCAAGCGGGCCGTGTACCAGCTCGCCCCGGCGTCGAAGCGTGATCGCTTCATCGACCTCTCCGAGCAGATCACCGACTCGGTGGGCTATTACGTCATGGGCCAGGTGTCGCTCGGCGTGATCAACGGCGTGCTCAGCATGATCTTCCTCTCGATCATTCAAGCGCCGTTCCCCGCCGTGCTCGCCGTGGTCGCGTTCTTCTTCTCGCTGATCCCGCTCGTGGGGACGCTGACCGGGTCCACCCTCATCGTCCTCGTCTGCCTGATCCCCGGCCTCGGCTCCCCCGCGACCGCGATCGCCGCCGCGATCTACTACCTGATCTACATGCAGATCGAGGCATACGTGGTCTCCCCGCGCATCATGAGCAGGGCCGTGTCGGTCCCCGGCGCCGTCGTCGTCGTCGCGGCACTCGCCGGTGGCAGCCTTCTCGGGCTCCTGGGCGCGCTCATCGCGATACCCGTGGCCGCCAGCATCCTGATCATCTACCGCCAGGTGCTGATCCCCCGGATGAACGAGCTCTAGGCCGAGGGCCATTCCGTCGGCAGCGGCAGGGCCGCCGGGTTGACCGCCGCGACGACCTCGGTGAGGACGCGCCGGGTCTGGCTCTCCCCCACCCACAGGTGCTTGCCGCCCTCGACCGCGATGAGCTCGGCGTGCGGGATCGCGGAGAAGCGCTCGCGCGCCTCGTCGGGGCGCAGGTAGTCGTCGAGCTCCGGCACGAGGACGACGACCTTGCGTCCGTCGCCCGCCCAAGCGGCCACCTCGTCGTCGGTGGCGCGATGCAGCGGCGGTGACAGCAGGATCACTCCCTCGACATCATGCTCGCGGCCGTACTTCAGCGCGAGCTCGGTGCCGAACGACCAGCCGAGCAGCCACGGGCGCGGAAGCGCGCGCTCGCGCACGAACTCCATGGCCGCAGCGACATCGAACCTCTCGGACGCTCCGCCGTCGAAGGCGCCCTCGCTGGTGCCGCGCGGTGAACTCGTCCCGCGTGTGTTGAACCGCAGCACGGCGAGGTCGGCGAGGGCGGGGAGGCGCGCTGCCGCCTTTCGTAGGATGTGCGAGTCCATGAAGCCCCCGGCCGTCGGCAGCGGATGCAGCGTCACGAGGGTGGCGAGCGGTTCAGCGGTCTCGGGGAGCGACAGCTCGCCCACCAGGGTGAGATCATCCGCCGTTCGGAGTTCGATGTCCTCGCGACGGGCGGGCAGTTCCAACGGTCCACGGATTTCCATGCTCACCCGATCCTCCAACAGTGCGAATGCCAGTGTCTGCGCGCGGCCAGATCAGCCGCGTCCCCGAGCACGCCGTCAGCGCGCCACACCACGACGTGTGCGGTCCCCGGTGCGATCACGCGCCCGCAGCCGGGACAGCTGTACTCCTTCTGCGCCTGGATCGCTGAGACGGGCTGAACCGTCCATTCGACACCGCGACGCGTCTCGGTGCGCTTCCAGGAGGAGAGCAGGCGCTCGAGGGAGTCGTCGGCGTCAGGGCGCGCCGGACGCCGTTTGCGCGAACGGGGCATGACCCGAGGTCACCACCAGTGGTTCTTGGTCCAGAAGGCGTGGGCCCCGGCCCAGCTTCCGTAGCGACCCGTCGCGTACCCCGTGGCCCAGCGAAGGTTGTCGACGGGGTCGTAGCCGTTACCGGGCACCTTGCTGCACGGGAGGGCCTGGACGAGGCCGCATGCGCCCGACGACTTGTTCGTCGCGTTCGGGTTCCAGCCGCTCTCCCGCGAGACGATGTAGTCGACGTATCCCCAGTCGGACTCCGCGATACCGGCCGCTGCCATCCACTCGGCCGGTGCGCCACCGCCCGTGTAGAAGAGCGGTCCGCCGCCGCCTGAGCTCGACTTCTCGGAGGTGCTGGCGGCCACGGTCGGCGTCGGCGTGGGCTTCGGGGTCACGTAGACCGAGAACGTGCCGCGCTGGACGGGCGCGATCTCGGCGCCCTCCACGGTCACCGTGATGTTCTGCGTATCGGCCAGCGCCGCCGCGTACGCCGATTCGGGGCCGGCCTCTACGGGCTGCTCGGCGAGGGCCACGCCGGTGGGAGCGACCATGGCGGCGGCGAATCCGACGACCGCGAGAGCGCTGAAGAACCCGACGAGCCCCCGGCGCCGCGAGCCTGCGCGCGGCGAGAGGACTCGCGATGCGGGCACCGGCGAGCGATCGTTGCGATGGGTGATCATGTCGTTTCGGGAGTTCACGATAGGGGGCAGTCTACCCAATCGGGTGCGGATGGACCACGGAAACGTTCAGCGAACGGCCAGGATCACGTCGATGGTCGCGTCCAGGAGGGCGTCGACCTGCTCTTCACGATAGCCGCCCCGCTGCATCCGGAACGCCGCACCTCGCAGCTGCTCCGCGGTCAGCGGCTCGCCGTCGCGGAGGTAGCGGACGACGCGAGAGGCGACGTGGTCGACCTCGTCGACGCGATAGCCGAACGTCAGCACTCCGGTGCGGGCGAACCGGTGGCGCTGGGGTCGGGCGAGATGGTCGAGGATGACCTGCGCCTCCGCCCTGGCCTCCTGCACCCACGCTCCGGCGCCCTTCTCCCGCACGGACTGCTCGCGGGCGCGGCCTGCGAGAGCGTCCTCCACCCGTCCCAGCGCCGCATCGACTTCCGAGATCACATACCCGTTCTTCACGAGCGGGAAGGACGCCACACGCACGTCGGCCGCGGTGAGGTCTCCACCGTTCTCGAACGCCGAGCGGGCAGCGGCGAGGAAGGTGTCGACGGCAGCGCGGTGGTATCCGCGCGTGCGTCCGGTCGTCAGCGAGAAGGCCGGACGGGCATCGGCGACCTGCGTCGAGTCGAGTCGTTCTTCTGTAGCCATCACAGCACCGTCCAGGAGGAGAAGAGGAAGTAGAGGCAGAGTGCGGGGATCGTCGACGGAAGGATGCTGTCGAGCCGGTCGAGGAGACCGCCGTGCCCCGGCAGCCATGAGCTCATGTCCTTGATCCCGAGGTCGCGCTTCAGCATGGACTCGCCGAGGTCGCCCAGCGTCGCGGACAGAAGGATCGCGGCGCCGAAGATGACCCCGATCCACCACGGCAGGTGGAGGAGGTAGATCGCGAGGAGCACACCGGCTGCGATGGAGCCGACGACCGCACCGCCGAAGCCCTCCCACGTCTTCTTCGGACTGATGCGCGGAGCCATCGGATGTCGTCCGAAAGCCAGACCTGCGGCGTACGCACCGGTGTCGGCGACGACGGCGATCACGATGAAGCTCAGCACCCACCACTCGCCACCCTCCTGACCGAGGAGGATGAGCGCGACGGCGGCGAGGAACGGCACGTAGATCTGCACGAACCCGCCGATCACGGCGTCCGCGAGCACGTCTCCGTAGGTCCGGCCGTCCTTGGCGACCATCTGGGCCATGAGCCGCCACACCACGACGAATGCGACCGCGAGGAACAGCGTCACCCACACGAGCCAGAGGTCGAGGAAATAGGCGGAGAGCACGAGGCAGCCTGCGGCGATGAACTGCGGAACGAGGTCGATCCGACGGCCGGAGCCGCGCAACGCGAGCGAGAGCTCGTAGACCCCCAGCAGCGCAGCCGCCAAGGCGAACGGCACGAAGAGGATCTTGATGAACAGCAGCGAGGCGAGCAGTGCGGCACCGAAGGCCAAGCCGATCAGGATGGCCAGGATGAGGTCGCGACCGGTTCGCTCCTTGATGCGCTCGTTGGCCATGTCGATCTGGTCGCGTGCGTGGGAGACGTGGGTGCCGAACTCGTCTCGCGCGGCGCGCCACTGCTCGCGGATCGCGTTGTGGTCACCGGTCGCCAGTGTCGGTGCGAGCACGGCCGGCGGCACTGCCGGCAGCGGCTCTACCGGCAGTGGCTCTGCCGGCAGCGGTTCCGCAGGCAGCGGCGGGCGGGGAGGGATGCTGTCGGCGTCGAACCCCGGGAACGCGGAATCACCCAGCGGGGCTCCGTCCGCAGAGGACGCCGAATCGCGCGCATCGCGGCGCGTCTGCGGCGTCTCGGGTCCTTCGCCGATGGGATCGTCGGACATACCGCCTACACCTCGAGGAGTTCGGCCTCTTTGCGCTTGAGAGCGTCGTCGATGAGGTCGACGTGCTGGCGCGTGATGACGTCGAGTTCCTTCTCGCCTCGAGCGATCTCGTCCTCGCCGAGATCGCTCTTGAGTGCGTCCAGCTCGTCCTTGGACTTACGACGGATCCCGCGGACGTGCACCTTCGCGTCCTCCGCCTTCGACTTCACGAGCTTGACGTACTCCTTGCGGCGCTCGGCGGTGAGCTCGGGCATCGTGACGCGCACGAGGTTGCCGTCGTTCGTGGGGTTCGCACCGAGGTTCGGCATGTCGCGGATCGCCTGCTCGATCGCCTTGAGCGCCGACTTGTCGTACGGCGTGATGATGAGGGTGCGAGCCTCCTGGTTGGCCAGGGAGGCGAGCTGTGCGAGCGGCGTCGGCGTGCCGTAGTAGTCCACCAGGACCTTCTGGAAGAGCTGCGGGTTCGCCCGCCCGGTGCGCACCGTGGAGAAGTCCTCCTTGGCGGCTTCGACCGCCCGCGCCATGCGAGTGGTGGTTTCAGCGAGGACGTCCGCGATCACGGTGGCTCCTATCGTCGGGGTGTTGAAGAATTCTATCGGGCCGGGCGCGCAACGCCTGTCAGGTCACGCGGTGACGAGTGTGCCGATCGGCTCGCCGAGCAGCGCCTTCGTCACGTTGCCCGCGGGCTCCATGCCGAACACGCGCATGTCCATGTTGTTGTCCATGCAGAGGCTGAAGGCGGTGGAGTCGACGACCTTGAGTCCGCGCTGCAGGGCGTCGCGGTAGGTGACGCGGTCGATGCGCTCGGCATCCGCGTGCTTGTTGGGGTCCGCGGTGTAGATGGCGTCGACACCGTTCTTGGCGACGAGCACCTCTTTCGCGCCGATCTCGAGCGCGCGCTGCGCGGCGACCGTGTCGGTGGAGAAGTACGGAAGGCCGGCCCCGGCGCCGAAGATGACGACACGCCCCTTCTCCATGTGACGCTCCGCGCGGCGCGGGATGTACGGCTCGGCGACCTGGGTCATCGAGATCGCGGACTGCACGCGGGTCGGCGCGCCGGCCTGCTCGAGGAAGTCCTGCAGCGCGAGCGCGTTCATCACAGTGCCGAGCATTCCCATGTAGTCCGCGCGACCGCGGTCCATACCGCGCTGACTCAGCTCGGCTCCGCGGAAGAAGTTGCCGCCGCCCACGACGATGGCGATCTCCACGCGATCGACGGCTGCGGCGATGTCGCGCGCGATCTGGCTGACGACGTCGGGGTTGACGCCGAGCTGTCCGGCGCCGAACGCCTCTCCGGAGAGCTTGAGCAGGACGCGGCGGCGTCCGGTGCGTTCGGTCATGGGTGTTGTCCTCTCGTCCCGATTCAAGATAGTGCCTCGTGGGCATGAAGAAGGGGTTCGGACCTCATGGATCCGAACCCCTTCGACCGTGCTACGCGCCGACCTTGAAGCGCGCGAACTCCGTCACGGTGATACCGGCGTCCTTCGCCACCTGGGCGACGGAGAGCTTGTTGTCCTTCGCGTAGTCCTGCTCGAGCAGTGCGACCTGCTTGATGAACGCGGACACGCGGCCCTCGACGATCTTGGGCAGAGCCGCTTCCGGCTTGCCCTCGTTGCGGGAGATCTCGGTGACGATCTCGCGCTCCTTCTCGACGGCCTCCGCCGGCACGTCCTCGCGGGACAGGTACGACGGGTTGGCGAACGAGATGTGCTGAGCGATGCTGCGCGCGGTCTCGGCGTCGTCACCCGAGTAGGCGACGACGACGCCGATCTGCGGCGGCAGGTCCTTGCTGGTGCGGTGCAGGTACACCTCGACCTTGTCGCCGGTCACGGTGCGGACCTGACGCAGCTCGACCTTCTCGCCGATGATGGCGGCCTCTTCCGAGATCACCGTCTCGACGTTCTTGTCACCGGCCGGAGCCGCGAGTGCGGCCTCGACGGAGTCCGCCTTGACAGCGGCGACGGCGTCGGCGACCTTGTCGGCCAGCGCGATGAAGCGCTCGTTCTTCGCGACGAAGTCGGTCTCGCAGGCGAGCTCGATCAGCGTCACTGCGCCGTCCTGCTCGCGAGCGACGACGAGGCCCTCGCTGGTCGAACGGTCGGCGCGCTTGGCGTTGCCCTTCGCACCCTTCAGGCGCAGGATCTCGGTGGCCTTCTCGACGTCGCCGTCGGCCTCCTCGAGCGCCTTCTTGGTGTCGACCATTCCCGTGCCGAGCTGCTCACGCAGCGCCTTGAGGTCGGCGATGGTGAAGTTGGCCATGTGTGGTGGCTCCTTGCTTCGTGATGTGTGTGGTGGTCGCGGAATTACTTGGCGTCTGCTGCCTCGGCGGCGGCGACCTCGGCGGTCTCCTCACCGGCAGCGTCGGCGATCGCCTCGTCGTGAGCCTCGGCGCCTGCGGCGTCGGCGGGCGTCTCGGCGGTCTCAGCCTCGGTGACCTCCTCGGCGGGGGTCGCGAGGAGCTCCTTCTCCCACTCGGCCAGCGGCTCGGCGTCGCCCGACTCGGGGTTGTGCTTCTGCTGCAGGCCCTCGGCCGCGGCGTCGGCGATGATGCGCGTCAGCAGCGAGACGGAGCGGATCGCGTCGTCGTTGCCGGGGATCGGGTACTGGAAGTCGTCGGGGTCGGCGTTCGTGTCGAGGATGCCGATGACCGGGATGCCGAGCTTCTTGGCCTCGTCGATCGCGAGGTGCTCACGCTTGGCGTCGACGACCCAGAGGGCGGACGGAGTCTTGGTGAGGTTGCGGATACCGCCGAGCGACTTGTGCAGCTTGTCGAGCTCGCGCTTCTTGAGCAGCAGCTCCTTCTTGGTGAAGCCCGATGCGGCGGGGTTCTCGTAGTCGAGCTCCTCGAGCTCCTTCATGCGGGCGAGACGCTTCGCGATGGTGGAGAAGTTGGTGAGGAGGCCGCCGAGCCAGCGCTGGTTCACGAAGGGCTGGCCGACGCGGGTCGCCTGCTCCGCGAGAATCTCCTGCGCCTGCTTCTTGGTGCCCACGAAGAGGATGGTGCCGCCGTGGGCGACCGTCTCCTTGACGAAGTCGTAGGCCTTGTCGATGTAGCCCAGCGACTGCTGCAGGTCGATGATGTGGATGCCGCTGCGCTCGGTGAGGATGAAGCGCTTCACCTTCGGGTTCCACCGACGGGTCTGGTGTCCGAAGTGCACGCCGCTGTCGAGCAGCTGGCGGATGGTGACCACAGCCATGGTCGTCTCCTTGTTCTGGCGCGAGAACGCGCCGTTGAGGTTTGTCGAACCGATCGGACGATCGGATTCCCTGGTGCCCGGCGCACTCCCGCCCGTTCGAGAACAGGACCTGTGGGAATGGATGCCGCGACCGGAGTCGCTGTGGGCACGCGTAGTCACCCCGATATCGAGGTGCTCCTCCAGCATACAGGATCGCCCGGCGTCACTCCTCCTCCACGACCGACGGCAGAAGGGCGGTTCTCCCCCGCATCCGTGGAGCGCGCGGAACGAGGCGCCGAACCCTCTGGGGCGGCCTCCAAGCTGTCATCATGAGACACCGACTGGCACTCGCGGTACTGCTCGTGATGGCGCTGCTCCTGCTCTTCCAGCCGGGTCGAGCCGTCGGCGACGGAGCGACGCCGCCCGATCGCGGCGAGTACCCGCGGTGGCAGTGGCCCGTCGAGGCACCGCACGAGGTCGTCGAGCCCTACCGCGCGCCCGCCCATCGATACGGGGCGGGGCATCGCGGCGTCGACCTTCGCGCGGAGGTCGGCGCCGACGTGCGCGCTCCCGCCGACGGCGTCGTCGCCTTCCGCGGGGTCGTCGTCGACCGCCCCGTGCTGACGATCGAGCACGCCGGTGAGCTCGTGTCGTCGTATGAGCCGTTGGCATCGGATCTCGCCCCCGGGACGGCGGTCTCGGTCGGGGATGTCATCGGAACGGTCGCGGTCGGCGGTCATGCCGTCGCCGGCACGCTGCATGTGGGCGTCCGATTTCGAGGCGACTACGTGAATCCCATGCTGCTGTTCGGCGACGTGCCGCGCGCGGTGCTGCTCCCCTGCTGCGACGACGCGTGATCCCGGTCTGCCGGGTCAGGCCCGCGGATGAGCCAGGCGGTAGGTCGCGGCAAGGCGCTCCGACGAGACGTGGGTGTAGATCTGGGTCGTCCCGAGACTGGCGTGGCCGAGGATCTCCTGCACGGCGCGGAGGTCGGCTCCGCCGTCGAGCAGGTGAGTAGCCGCCGTGTGGCGCAGAGCGTGCGGCCCGACTGTCTCCGCTCCGACGAGAGGGGCGAGCACCTCGGCCACCAGTGTGTAGACCGCCCGTGGCCCGACACGACCACCACGAGCACCGAGGAAGAGCGCCGGCGATGTCGCTGACGCTCGTGCCGCGAGCGCCGGACGTCCGCGGGTGAGATACGCTCCGATGGCGTCGCGAGCGGGTGCGCCGAAGGGAACGACCCGCTCCTTCCCGCCCTTGCCGAGCACGCGCGCGGTGCCGCGGTCGAGATCCACGTCGTCGACGTCGAGGCCGCACAGCTCAGAGACCCGGATACCGGCGCCGTACAGGAGCTCGAGGGTCGCATGGTCACGGAGCGCGACCGGGTCGCCGCTCGACGCGGCTGCTCGCTGCGTATCGAGGAGCGCCGTCATGGAGTCCTTCGACGCGACGGTCGGCAGTGTGCGTCCGCGCTTCGGCGCTACCAAACGGAGGCTCGGATCGTGGGCGATGAGCTCCTGCTCGCGCGCCCAAGCGAAGAAGGACCTGACGGCTGCGGTCCGCCTGGCGAGCGTCGAGCGGGCATCGCCCCTCTGGGTCGCTGCCCACAGCCAGTCACGCAGGTCTTCCAAGGTCACCTGATCCACCGACGCCTGGCCGACTGCCGCCGAGAGATCGCGGAGGTCGGAGCGGTACGCCCGAACAGTGGCGGGAGAGAGCCGACGCACCCGATCGAGGTGATCGACGAATGCCGACGCGGCCGCGCTGAGCTCCATATGGAGAGCTTGCCGCGGATCTCCTCCTTCCGGCGTCAGCCTCGCCGCGACCCGGATGGGTCCCGGTGTCCGCGTCACCCTCGCCGCTCGCCCGAAGCCCGCCTCTTCCACCCCTGCTCGGACCGTTCGACCGAGCCCTCCAGCTCGAGAACGCCCAGGAGCGCTCGCACCGATGAAGGCGCCATGCCGCTGCGCCGGGCGAGTTCATCGGCATCCCACGCCGTTCGCGAACTCATCGCGTCGAGAAGCCTGGTGTGCTCCGGCGAATCACGCGAGACGAGCGACGTGGGCTTCGTCGACGGACACCACAGCTCGCGCACCTCCTCCGCGGTGGTCACGCAGCGGGCGTCGTACTCACGCAGCAGCCGATGGCATCCGGCCGACGCGGGAGACGTCACCGGCCCCGGCACGGCACCCAGCGGACGTCCGAGGGCGGCGGCATGGCCCGCCGTGTTCAGCGATCCGCTCCGCCAGCCCGCTTCAACGACCACCGTCGCGTCGCCGAGCGCCGCTATCAGCCGATTGCGCGAGCGTAACCTGACTCTATGATGGCGATGTGATGATCGACCTTTATGTGCGGCTCAGCATCCACGACGACACGAAGGATGGCCTTAAGCGCCAAGAAGCCGACCTTCGGCGTTGGGCGGAGCGCAACGGGCACACTGTCCGCACCGTATGGCGTGATCCTGGTGTCTCCGCGTACAAAGCAAAAGAGCGTCCGGAGTTCAAACAAGCCGTACGCGCCCTCACTAGCGGCGAGGTATCACTTCTCGCCGTGTGGAAGCTAGACCGGCTCTCACGTCGCGGAGCGGGTCAGGTCGGCGTCTTACTGGATGACCTGGAGGCCGCCCACGCGAGCATCTATTTTCTGAAAGATGGCCTCTCCACGGCGGAGGTCAGCCATCGCCTACCGATCATCCTCGTCAGCGAGCAAGCACGGAGCGAGTCAAAGAACACCAGCCTCCGCATCAACTCGAAGAACGATGCACTTCGGGAAGCGGGCCTTCCTCCGCTCGGGAAGCGGCGCTTCGGCTACCTCCCCGCCGACGCGAAGCATGGGGTCACCGTAAACACGGTCGAGCATCCGGAGGAAGCTCCCATCGTGCGCCACATCTTCGCCGCGTACATCGGCGGCGCGTCCATCGCCTCTCTGGCGTCGGAGCTTGGCTGGCGAACAGGCCGGGTTCGCGACACCCTCACGAACGCCGCCTACGCCGGGACTCTGAAGATGGGTGAGGTCGAGTACACCGCCGCCGATCATGTAGCCCGCCTCGTAAGCCCGGAGGATCACGCACTCGCACTGGCGCGGCTCCAGTCGGCGTCTGCCGTATATCGGGGCTATAGCCCCCAGGGCGGTCAGATCAAGCACCTAGCATCCGGGATCGCTCGCTGTGGTGTCTGCGATTCCCCCGTCATGTTCAGGAACACGTACGTCTGCAAGGCGGTACCCACTCGCCACATCTCGATCACGGAGAAGTCCCTCGACCAGCTCATTCGCTCGCGTACCGTCGCAACCCTTCTCGATCCTGACTTCAAGATCGATCTCGAACCCGGCACCCGATCCGCCGTCCAGATCAACGCCGACCTGGACGCGACGGAGAGACAGATTCAAGACGTGCTCACTGGCCTGTCCGGGGGTCTGAAGATGTCACAGCTCCTCCCCCACCTGAAACCGCTCCAAGAACGTCAGGCAGCCCTCCGGGAGGAACTAGAGGCCGTTTCGGCGCGGAGCGTGCAAGCTCGGGTGCTCGCGGACATCGCCGCCGCCATGCGGAAGTCCGCTGAGGTCTGGGCGGCAAAGCCTCCCGGCAAGCGCACCAAGACTCTCCACGCGAGCCTCGCGTATGACGATCTGCCGCTGAACCAGCGCCGGGAACTGATCGACGGTCTGTTCTCGATTCTGATCCAGCCAGGGCGAGGTACGGAGCGGGTGCAGATCACGCTCAGATAGTGGTATCCCTTGATGATGCGCAAAGGTATACAGCTGACGCTGAGCCTCCTCCTTCTTCTCGCCATAGCTGCGGGAGGCGTCTTTGCCCTATGGTCCGTGATTGCCTGGTTCCTCGGCCTCTCAGCCGATACGCAGACTCCACTCGCGGCGTTGATCGGCGTTGTTTCTGTGCCTGTGATCACTTACTTCACCAGCCGTTCGTTGGAGAAGCGGCGCTCGCGTGAGAACGCGATTCGGGAGAAGAAGACAGAAATCTACGACAGGCTCATCCGAGGTCTGATGCGGATGCTGAACCTCAGCAAGGCTGATGACCCCATGACGGAAAAGGAGATGGTTGCTCTCTTCTCCGAGGCGATTCCCGATCTGATCACCTACGGATCGCGCAAGGTGATCCTCGCCTGGAACAACTTCAGAACTATCTCCGCCAAGACAGGCGGTGACGCAAGCGCGGCCGGACACGCCTTTGAAGACCTCCTGAAGGCTATGCGGAACGACCTCGGGCACCCGACTGCAACCACCGCCCGGGGTGACCTGCTGAGGATGTTCATCAACGACTACGACGAGTTCCAGCGGGCGAACAAGTCAAGGGAGCGCAGCCCGTCCTGACATCCTCGGCACCTTAGGGGTATTTGGGTAACGACATCGTTATTGGTTCTCGGCGTGTCGAGTCACCAAATGTATGGATTAACCATGAATACTGACCCCAGAAGCACCAAGACCCCGAGGGCACACCGTTCTCGGAACGAGGTCAGGGATGCTCGGGGTCGAGGGCGATCGTAGCGGATCACGTTCGAGACTAAGCCCTGTGGGAGGGCGGATCGCAAATGTTGCGGGATGCTACTCACGGGTGAGAGCTTCCGGTGGTTCGGAAAGAAGAAACCGTGTCCGTAACGAGCCCCTGGCACTCTGTGAAGCAGAGCGTCCACCACAACAACACCGACTGCAACACCGGCAACAACATCGAGCGCGAGAACCGCCGCTTGGGCACGGGCAACAAGCCGCTGTGCCGGGAGTGTGCTGGGCTGCGTTAGTCGCTGATCGGGAGGGGCGTCGGGTTTCCGGGGAAGGTAGCTGACGCCCCTTCTTCATGCCGTCAGTACGCTTACTCGCCGTGCACCTCAGGATCGTACGCCGCATCGCCCTTGAGGTTGGCGCTGAGGATGCGATGCACTGGGGCGGACGACAAGCCGGTGAGGCACGCAACCTCCCTCATGCTGTTGCCCTCTCCCGATACTTCAGCAGACTCTTGACTTACTTCTCGGTGATCGGACTCCGAGGGCGTCACGGTGCCTGTCCACGGCGCACTTCGCGCGCGGCGCTCGTGGGAGGAAAGGGAGGAGAAACCCGAAGCCTCGAACGCCCCCGATCACGAGGTCAGCACCGTTGATCTGCATTGGCGATCAATGCGTAGCCGCGAAGTCAGACCGGCACAGCCAGCCACACCGGGGGAGGCACATCTGTCGTTATTCGACTACCAGTCCTCATCCTCGGCTTCCACCCAGGTTTCCGGTTCCTGGGGATTCTGGCCTTCATCGAGGACTTCTCCCCACTGATCGTGATTTTCTCCGATGGTGCATCGACAGGGGACGAATCCGCCATCCACCCCGGTGAGCTTGTCGTGAAGTGGGCCAGTAGGCATCAGTCAGGCTTCTTCTCGTAGTTTGATCCGTGAGTCGGGCACTGCCAGAGAGTCGCGTGATGCTTGCCCTGACCATTGCCGCCACCGTAGTTGACCTCAACAAGGTCTAGACCACACCAGCACTTCCCGAAGCCCATCAGGCGGGAATCCCGAACGCCGCGTTGTAAGCGTCGATCAAATCCTTGCGAAGCGGTCCGCGTTCGCTCGGGTAGCCATTCTGGTTACCCCACTCACGAATGCTCTTGGGAGATGCCTTGGAGCGCGTGCCCTTCGTGCTCCTGCGAACCATCGGGCTAGCCGCTTCAATGTAAGGATTAAGAAGTTCGTCCAGCTTGTGAGCGTTCTCGGGAGCGAGATCGATGGAGAAATCTCGACCTCCATATGAGAAGAAGACCGTCTGCAGGAACTGCAGATCGACCTCCTCCCCCGTGAGGTCGTCTGTGTAGATGTACTCGATCGGTTTCTGCGTTTTACCCATGAGAGAAAGATACTCCGCCGGCAGTGGTAGCGGCGAGATAGTTATCGTGGTTGGACTACAGGGCTCGGGTTGCGGCCCGCCTCGAACGACGAGAGCCCCCTTCCATAGTTCGAGGCACAAGCGCGTCAGGTCCCAGCAGTCAGCCCGGGCCGGGACCAGTCGAGTGACGCCAGTTCGGTCATATGAAGGTCCAATGTTGTTCGTCAACTACCGCACTCAGGGCCAGCGGCTTCAGTCGCTGAAGCGCAACAAACTTTGCGGTCCGTGTCCATCCTGGCGGGAACTCATACGGAGTGGTGAGAACTTCAACGGACATTGCGAGACTCATGTGCGGAGGCGGGAAGCCCGGACTCATGAATCGGATGTTTGGGAGGGCTCCGAGTTCCTTCGCCGCCTCCGCCCAATCGCGAACATCGGCATCGATATTCCAGGCGGGAGCGTGTTCCAGCCTCTCGCGCAGCCTCAAGTTCGCCAAGAACTCGACGAGAGGCTGAGTCGCTCGCAACTGAGCGGAAGCTTCAATTGAGTCGCTAGGTGCCTTCGTCACGATTGCCACGCATGCGGCGACTCGGCTGGAGAAGGCGTCGAGTGCCAACTTTTTCAGTCGGCGTCGATCGGCCTTAGCCTCCGTCAGATTCGCGATCAGGAAGCAGTCGCGGAGCAAGCCATTGAATTCGTCGTCATCCAGCTCCGCGAGAATGTCGTTTACGTGCGTCGCTAGCGAGTTGAGATTCTCCCAACTGGCCCACACGATCATCACCAACGCCCAAAGCTTGCGGTCGAGATCAGTACGAGCCAGGTTCAACTGCTCCTCCCACCAGCGGGGTCCGCCCCTCCGAAGGCGAGCGCCGCGAACACGTCGATAAAGCGGCACCTCGCTGTCGAAGAGGTTCTCAGGAGCGGGGATGCGCGCATCCTTGACCGGTATTCCGGCGGTCCGCACGGCCAATGCACACGATGCCCAGGACCTTCCGAACATACTGTCGCCAAACTCGATCACTTCGCTCACCTGGTCCGGCGAGTCTCCGAGGGCCAGGTCGCCATGCGAGAACTTCGCATAAAGATCTCGCACGCCCGCGATGTAATCGAGCACCGACTGCGGCGTGCCGGGGACTTCCTGCATAGTGAAGGAGTCATCAGGGATCCAGTGCCGGGTGCGCAACGATCCCATGAGGTAGAAGGAGCTTCCGGTCTGCATGAGGTCGGCCATGATGGGCAACGGCGCGGGCCCACCGCGAGGAGCGGCGGGCAGCCCATCGAGCACCCCCCGAATATAGATCGAGGGAATCTCCGGAATACCGGCTGCCACTAGCGGAGCGTTGTCCACAAGCTCGATGACGCGCCAAAACTCAGCATTACGTCCCGGATCATCGGCCGTGATCAGCGCCCAAACATCCGCGCTTTCGAGATACGCCGCGGCACCGGCTCGGAACATCCTGATGAGGATCGAGCTCCGCCGATCGCCGGTTTCCCCGTCCAGGTGCGAAAGAAACCGATGCGCGAGGCTTGCGCCGTCGT
Organism: Microbacterium sp. CR_7; assembly: GCF_041954755.1. NCBI lineage: Bacteria > Bacillati > Actinomycetota > Actinomycetes > Micrococcales > Microbacteriaceae > Microbacterium > Microbacterium sp. CR_7. The sequence continues at coordinate 475,989 of NZ_JAVAYF010000001.1, read as the reverse complement.
TGATCCGCAAGACCTCGCACAGCTGAGTCGTTCTTAGATCGCGGGGCAGCGACATCAGACGATCGAAAGCTATATCGACCACAACGTCTCTTCCGCACTCGACATCGAACCGAAGGGAGGCTTCGCGCTCTGGGCCGTCCGCGTACATGAACATCGCGATGCCGGTCTCGTCGAAGATCGCTCTCAGCAGGTCCTCTTGCTGGTATTTGACGTTGTTGAACACCCAGTCCTGAACTAGAGAGAGTCCGACTTGTCGCGCGTGGAGCGCTAAGCCGGTGTCGGAAGATTGGATCATCTCTTTGAGGCTGAATACAAGAGTCCCAGTCTCGCCTCGCGTGCACGAACCTGCGTAGAACCTGCAGACATTCAACCAGAACGGCCTGCTCGCTAGCGCCTTGAAACGCTCGGAACGGTCTCCCGTTACAGCCGAGTCATACTGTGTGCCGACCGGTGCAGTCGCGTAGAGGTATTGGGCACAGTAGTACTCGCGAAGGGGTTGAACCTCGAATTCGTACTGTCCTTCAATCCGTTCCACGAGGACGAAGATTCTCTCAAGACCACCACCGAAAAGGTTGTCCGCGATGCTCTCCGGTCGTCGCTCACGTCTCATGTATTCGGCGGCGAGAGACTGTAGATCAGATTCCGAGATACTGCCGGCAGTTCTGGACGCTTCAGCTTGTGACTGCAGCGTCCAAGCGAGAAACTGGACGAACTCTTGCAAGACATGCCGATGTGCCAAAACCCGCTCAGACTTGTCCGCTTCGCGCGTGAAGAACAAGTCCACGTAGCGGCGGTACAGATCGGTGCGCTGGTCAGGCAGAGAGTGCCCGACCTGATGAATCAAGCTCAGGAGAATAGTGAGCTGCATCAGGTTCCGAGTCAGATCCCGGATATGAGAGAACTTGAGTTTCTCGCCCAGAATTTTCTTGACTGCTGCTCGCTCGGGTTCCTCAAGCTGACGCGCTTCCGTCCATTTATCAGCGTATTCTTCAATTCGACCCTCGTCGATATCACTGAGCATCACGGTCGTGAAGCCATGCTTCTGGAGGCGCAGCGGTCTCCCAAAGACTGAAGGGCGGCTGGTGATGACTACCTGCAGATCGCATTCGAACTCGCCCCATCGGCCCACAGCGTCAACGATGGCTTCGATGAGCTTCTGCCGTGCGTCGAGGTCGGCTACCTCGTCGAGCCCGTCGAGGAATAGCAGGACCGGAGCACCCTTGAGGAAGGCAAGAAGGTCGTAGGCGCTGAACTCGACGCCTCCTGCGCGGTTGGAGATTAGCTCCGCGAGGAAGACGTCGAGGGTGCGCGACAGGCTTGAGGTCTGCGTCGTCGCAAACGGAGACTCACCGCGCAAGAAGCTATCGAAATCGCGGAGATCCACCTTTACGGGGATTCGGAATCCGGACTGCCGATGAGACTCGGGAATCCGGTCCAATAGATCGGTCTTACCGAGAAAACGGGCCCTGTGAACCTGGCACGCGTACTGAGCAAGCGTTGACTTGCCCTGTCCGGGAGCCCCTTCGAGAACGATGAAGGGAAGATGCTTCTGGGCTTCGCTGCTGAAGAGGAACGCAGCGGTGCCCATACTGAATCGTCGGTAGTTGCCTGAACTGTCCGGGATCACTACGTCGAGCATGCCCAAGCCATTGGCGTTGTAAGGATCTCGCAGAGCCCCAAGCGCATCAAAGTACGTGGCGGCGGGATCCCGCTGCGTCTTGAGCGGCTTGAGACCCGCAGGGAACCCAACAGGAACATCCACAAAAAGGTCGAGCAAGTCGTTCGAGAGGTCGACTTGCTTGAACTTGACCGTTTGGTCGACCAGGAACTGTGAGGCGACGAAGGATCGAACTGCGTCGTTTCGTCTCGTTCCGTCTGGCCCCATCAGTGCGGCGATGTCGATCCCGTCTTGGAGCGAAAGCAGCTCCGGGTACCGGAGGCGAAGTGGCAGCGGCGCGCGCTCCAGTCGACGGTCGATGTCGTCTCGCCACAAGCAGAACGCTGGGATAGAGACATTCTCGTCAAACCAGGCTTGCACCCGATCGATGCGACCACCATTCAGATGTCCAGTCCCACGTGCGTTCGTGACCATCACATAGGTCTCGGCACCACGCGCGATCAGCCGCTGGATCTTCGGAAGCTCACCTTCGAGTGCTTCCAGCATCCAATCGGCAGACTCAGGTTCGTCATTCTTGCGGAACTTGACTTGAAGCACGGTCTTGGTGAGTGCGTCAAAGCCGTCCCGCCCACCGTCTTGTTGCCCAACCGGGAAGCACTGAAGAGCGGGGAACTCATCGAGCAGCAATGATTGACACATTTGCTGGAAGCGATCATCGCTTGTGTTCTCGTACAGGAATCCCAACTCTGCCCCCTCTAGGCCCCGCCCACCGTTGTGCGCACTGGACCGAAGCCTAGCGCTCAACGCAAGCCTCACCAGTCAAGTGCCTGCCTAATCAACCGCGTCGCTCAGGACCCCGCATCTCGGGGCCCGCCCCTCGACCTTTGAAATTTGAGCCCGCGCGGCACGGCCTGTAGTACGCGAGGTCTGCAGTCCGTTGCGACAGCGCGTCCATCTGAATCACTCGGGCCGCACCTCGACCATGCCCGATCCAGCCGCAGAGATATCCTTGGGAAGAGCCCTCACGAGATTGTCTCTCAGCCGGTGAGGGAACGGGAGGGGACCGCGTTCGGACACGGGCCCGGTGGCGATGGGCTGCCGGTAGGCGCGCATGTCGTGGCCAATTTCGATCCGTTCACCCGTTCTAACATGAGCAGGCTAGCGGCGTCCGATTATCTGTTCTGGTTGTTCTGCAGGACTCGATACAGCGTTGCAGGGCTGACCCCCACCATGCGCGCGATGTCGGCGCGGGTGTGATCCCCGGAGCGAACTAGAGCCATGATGGTGGACAGCTTCTTGGCATCCACGACAGAGGGGCGACCACCGACCCTTCCCTTGGCCTTCGCGGCTTCAAGACCGGCACGAGTGCGCTCTGCGATGGTGTCGCGCTCCAACTGAGCGAACGCGGCCATGATCGTCAACATGGCCTCCCCCATCGGGCCTGACGTGTCGATGCGCTCTGTGAGGCTGTGGAAGGTTGCACCCTTGCCGGTTATGGTCTTGACGGCTTCAAGGACGTTCATAGTGTTGCGCCCGATCCTGTCGAACTTCCAGACGTATACCTCGTCGCCCTCTTCGAGCCGGTCGATCAGCTTGTCCCACTCAGGCCGGGAAGCCATGGTGCCGCTGACGCCTTCGTCGGCGTACACCCTCTTGATTCCATCAACCTTCGCCAGGGCGGCGGCCTGAAGCTGACTCGACTGATCCTTGGTCGATGTCCGGGTGTATCCATAGCGCGTCATGTCTCAATACTCTCAAAACCCATCTGTCTTAACAAGACCTTCTGAGAGATAGTTCTGAGAAACCTTGCGGGGCCGGGTCGGCACCGCACCGGCACTCTCACCCATCCATCGTTTTTGATTGAGAACGTTGAGGGCATGATGACAGCCCTCCCGACCGACCTTGACGAAGTAAAGCCGGGAGGGCTGTGGAGTTGTTGCTGGAGTCGGCCTGACTAGCCCCCAGCAACCGTTCCGCGTGGGAAAGGTGGCCACGCGGGGTCTATTTCGTAGTTCTTACCCAAGATGTCGCCTAGCAACGCTGCCAGACGCTCAACCTCGGGATTCTCGGCGGGGCCAGAAGTGAGGCGGCGAACCTCCGAGTTCGCGGGGTCGAGCGCCTTCGCAATGTCAGCTTCAGTCCAGTTGTAGAACTGCTTGACTTCCTCGATGGCGGCGCGCTCTGCACCCCTGTTGTCCGCGATGATGGCTCTCAACCATGCGTCGTCATTCATTGTCGTCTCCAAGTTGATTGAGGATGTCGAGCGTCTGTACCAACATCTCGACATCGTTCTCTGAGGCCGCTAGACGGCCTTGGTGGATGTCCCCGAGCACGCCCACGAGGGCGCTGAGGGCGTCGTCCGTGAGGCTCATCATCGGAAGTCGGCGTTCAGGTCGCGGAGTACGTCGCTGTGCTCTTGCCAGACGGTCTGCACAGCGGCCTTGCGCTCGGCTGGGTCGCTGATCTTGCGGGCGTGTTCGAGTTTGGCGAATGCGCTCTTGAACATGTGCGCGTCATCGTCGGCCCCGATTACAGCACCGGCTGATGGCTTGCGCTCAGTGAAGCGGACTCCTCCCCAACGCTTGGTCTGCTCGGCGGCGTCGAATTCCAGCCAGGAGACGCCCAGGCGGTCACGGGTGTACTCGATCAACTCGGGCGTTACCTCGAATGCTTCGTTCTGCTTCAACACCCGCCCGCCAACGGGGTCGCCCGCCGGGGAGAACTCTGGAATGGTCAAGCCGGTACGAGTTGCGTAGTAGGTCTTCGTGGTCATTTCTTTTCCTTGAGCTGACGGCGCAGGATGTCGCGCAGGTGGATGAGGTCTTCGTGGTCGCCCATAACGTTGAACAGAGCCGGGGCGAGGTCGGGATGTTCCACCACGAGACGCTGAAGCGCTCGCAGAAGTGCTCCCGTGGAGGCCATGAGGTCTACCGTGCTCAGATCAGTGATTCCGGCCCTGTTGATGAGCCGGTCGATCACGGCTAGCTCTGCCGTAGCGGCACGAGCACGGACGGAGGGCGAGCCGCTACGGTCTGCCAGCTTCCGGGCCTCACGTGTGCTGTCTGCTAGCTCGCGCAGGCGCATTAGAAGATCATCGGGTGCGGTGTCGTCATCTTCGAGCACAGCGGCCATAGCGTTATAGTGCAATTTTCGCCAGCGACTGATTGCACTTTCAGAGACGCGGAACTTGGTAGCCACCTGAACGGCGGTGGCACCCTCCATGAGGGCGCGTTCGATGTCATCCCGTTGGGGATGCGTTTCGATTGTACTTCTTCGACCCATGTCTGCATTCCTTGTATCAAGAGGGAGAAAGCGCAGGAACAAGAACTTTTCGCGCCCGACCGCGTGGGTAAGGAGTTCCATATGAAACCCACGCGATCTTTCGCCTGCGCTTTCTCCGTCTTTTACTACTATCGCTCACGGAATCGCAAGATACGCTCCGATACGAAATCAGATTGCGATTGGTTTAACCACCCCGTGACGAGAAAGTCGCTAATGCGATCTGCGGGCTTGCAATTCGCTCTAGGCCCTTCGATACCAGCGAAGGGTGTGCAGGCTCTCTACGGACCTTCGATGGCCTCTGAGAGGCCATCCATGGGAAGGGCACCAATCTCGGAAAGAAGTTCATCCATCCAGTCAGCATCACTCTCTTGCCTGTCCGCGCCGGAGCGAGCCAGAGGCTCAGCGACGAGAGGCGCGGGCGAGGATCTATCCGAGTCGGTTCTTTCTTGATCTTGAGGATTCCTATTATGGGGTTGTGGTCCCCATTGATTAGGGTTGTGGTCCCTATTAATTGGGGTTGTGGTGCCCAGTGCACTGGGGTTCTGCTCCCTAGTGTCTGAAGCTTGGGCGGCTCGCTGTGGTCGCTTCCATTGATCGCGAGCCTTGTTTCTGTCCTGGTCTGAGAGCACTGCATGCACGTGGTCCGAGTAGGTCAGCGTGTAGACCTTGACCGGCATCCCTCCGCCGGGGCGCTTCGAGGTCTCGACGACGCGGATTGCCCCCAGCTTCTCCAAGAGCCGCAGAACGCGCCGAACACTCTTTGGTGAGCAACCCGAGATTTCTGCGATTGCAACCTGAGAGAGCCTGAAGCGTTCGCCGGTCTTGAAGTCGCCGGTGGCGAGCAATGAATGAGCAACGGCTACAAACGTCGGGCGCTCGATCGCGCCGCGCCCATCCTGGAGGAATTTCTCACCAGCGAGCCTCAGATGACCGTTGTAGAAGTGCTCGATGTACTTTCTGAAGGTACCCGCGCTGATCGGATCACCAATTGAGTACGTCTTCGAGGTATGGTTGTTCACCATATTTTAGTTCCAATTCATCTATTCCTCTCGGTCGGTCGAGAGGGAGCCAGCCCCGATGCGGATGGATTGGAAACGACGCGCCGGGGCTAGCTCACCTAAGTGTGCGGGGTTCCGACATCCGCTGACGCAATATGTATACGCCTATTACCTACAATCGCTCAAAAGAGGCGGCGCATTTATTCCTGTTTGCGCTTACTGCGGCCGCGCGCGTACTCGCGGGAGTAGTCACGCCACACTCCAGCACACGCGTCACACCGGCACTTATGATTTGTGTAACCGCTCAGCGTGCCATGTGCAATTGCAGGCTTAGGCTTAGGTTTCTTCTCTTCGGGGGTTTTCTTCTTTTCCGGAGCCTTTCCCACGAGTGGACGGTTATCGACCTTCACCGGCTCGGCAATCTTGGTCGGAGAGGTCCATGTGATGACCACGGGGCGCGATGCTGGGTAACTAATGCCGTCGGGTGTGGGGAATCGCCTCTGGGAAGGCTTCTGTGGCACTTCTGCGGGCCTCTGTGCCCGTTCAGCTACAGCTACACGTCTAGCGTCGAATTCGGCCCTCAGATCGGCCCTGGAGTTTTCGCGTACCGTGCGACACTCGTGCCGTGCTTTGACCACGATCAGCTTGCGGTCAGCATCTCTTGGGGCGTCGGCGGCCTGAGCACAGAGGAATCTGCGTCGAGCCTCGGGTAGGTCGGCTAGCGAGCGGAGGGAGGCGAGTGCGGTGGGTGTGTCCATGTCCCCTCTACCTATCGCTCACTGCGGGAGGGGAGTTCGCAGAACTCGCCCGATTCGTTCGCTACACGTTGGTGAACAGCTCTACACGTCATGGGCACTTTTTACGCGAGAGGAAGCGCCACTTCGTCGGCGCCGTCCCGCAGGGCACCTCGCTCACGACCGCTCCCGCCTCCGCGATGCGCTGCAGAAGATCACGGTGCCCCTGCGGGTAGGCCCGATCGACACCGCCGGCGAGGAAGGCGACGGTCGTGCCGTCGACGCCGAGGGCTGCTCGATGGGCTGCGCCGTCGATGCCGTACGCTGCGCCGGAGACGACGGCCACACCTGTCGCCGCGAGGTCGCCGGCGATCTCACCCGCCACCTGTTCGCCGTACGCGGTGGCTGCTCGCGCTCCGACGATCCCCACCCGTTCTGCGGTACGCAACGCGGAGATGTCTCCCGTGACCCACAGCACGAAGGGGGTGTGGACGTCGAGATCGTCGAGCGGCTCGGGCCAGGCGTCGTCCCCTGGCAGCAGCAGTCGCGCTCCGAGACGCGCGGCATCCCGCAGCGCTGATCCGACACCGGCGTCCGAGACACGGGGACGCCAGCGTGCGACGCCCTCGCGGAGCCCCTGGTCACCTTGGTGGGGCGCCAGGAGCCCGTCCATGCTTCCCTCGATGAGGGTTCGCCACGCGGGCGCCGCGCCCATCTCCGCCACGAGCGCGCCGGCGACCCCGTCGCCGGGCTCGGTGACGACGGACCACGCCACGCGCGCCAACGCCTCTTCGGGACTTTCCATCTCGGTCGCCGACTGCCCTCTGAGAAGCGCAAGACTTTCGCGGATCGATCCGTCGCGGAGGAGCCCATCGATCATGCGGCGTACCCTCGCTTCAGGTAGAGGGCTCGTCCGACCTGATCCAGTCCCGGCCGATCGAGTCCGGCGAGATCAGCCATGGTCCAGGCGAGCCGCAACACGCGGTCATAGCCGCGCAGCGTCAGCATTCCTCGCTCGAGAGCGCGGTCCAGGGGCGTCCGCGCATCCGCAGGGATCCGGACGTCGATCTGACGCAACCGACTCCCCGGCACCTCGGCGTTCCTCGTCCAGGGCGTGCCGTGCCAACGCTCCCTTGCTCGAGCGCGGGCGCTCACGACTCGAGCAGCAGCGTCTCGGGTGTTCGTCAGCGCCGGTGCGCCGGCCACTGCACGCGCGGGCGTCACGCGCGCTACCTGCAGCTCGATGTCGACGCGGTCGCGCAGCGGGCCCGAGAGCCGCGACGCGTACCGGCGAATCGCTGCCGAGGGGCAGACGCACTCGCCTCCCCGTACCCCGTAGTTGCCGCACGGACACGGATTCATGGCCATCACGAGCTGGAATCGTGCCGGGAAGCGCGCGGTGAATCCCGACCTGCTGATCTCGATGGTGCCCGACTCGAGCGGCTGTCGGAGAGCGTCGAGCGCAACGCGCGAGAACTCGGCTGCCTCGTCGAGGAAGAGCACACCGCGGTGCGCTCGCACGATCGCCCCCGGGCGCGCCGCACGCGAACCGCCCCCGACGAGAGCGGCGACCGATGCACTGTGATGCGGTGCCTCGAGCGGAGCGACCGCATCGAGGCTCCGCACGTTCTCACCGCACAGCGATCTGATCGAGGCGACGTCCAGGGCTTCCTCGTCGGTGAGCGCAGGAAGGATGCCCGGAAGCCGCCTCGCCAGCATGGTCTTGCCTGCGCCCGGGGGTCCGCTGAGGAGCATGTGGTGTCCTCCGGCCGCCGCCACCACGAGTGCTTCCACGGCGTCGTGCTGCCCGACGATGTCGGCGAGATCGAGCGATTCGCTGTCCGGGAGCGCGACCGGTGGACGCTCGACCGGATCGAGCTCCGGAACCACGACGTCCGCTCCGTGCCACAGAGCAACTTCGGCGAGAGACACGGCCGCGCGTACCTCCACGCCGGGCACGAGCACGGCTTCGCTCAGGTTCGCCGAGGGAACGACCACGCTGTCGAATCCGGCGCGCGCGGCCGCGAGAACCGCGGGGAGCACACCGGGCACAGGGCGCAGCCTCCCGTCGAGCCCGAGTTCCCCGATGTGCACCGTGCGACGGATCGAGCGGACGTCCAGCGCTCCCCCGGCGGCGAGGGCGCACACTGCCACGCTCAGATCGAAGGAGGATCCCTGCTTCGGCAGGCTCGCCGGGGAGAGGTTGATGGTGAGCCTGCGCCGCGGCAGGTCGAGGCCCGAGTTCTTGCAGGCGTTGTGCACGCGCTGCACCGCCTCTCCGAGCGATTTGTCGGGGAGACCGATGATGCGGAAGTCGGGCGTCTGATTCGACAGGTCCGCTTCGACCTCCACGAGGTGCCCGTCCACCCCCGTCAGCGCGACCGCCCAGGTCCGTGCGATCGTCATCAGAGGTCCACCAGGTGCTCGATCTCGCCCCAGGCAGGATCCGGCCCGACGATCGAGATCGCCTCGACGCGCAGAGCAAGCCCGCGCGCTCGATCGGGGTGCGCGGCGATCCACGCGTAGGCCAGGTGCCACAGCCGCCCGAGCTTGCGCGAGTCGATCGCATCGAGAGGGTGTCCGAAGGCCGCCGATGTGCGTGTCTTCACCTCGACGACGCAGAGCCACCCCGACGCGACCGCGACGATGTCGATCTCCCCCTGGGAGCACCGCCAGTTCCGGGCGAGGATCTCGTATCCGCGGCTCTGAAGGTATCGTGCGGCGCGCTGCTCGCCCGCCCTGCCGAGTTCGTCTTTCGCTGCCATGCCGACAGCCTGTCGTCCGACGTGGTCGTCCGTCGCGGACGTCGTCCCCGAACGACGGCTATCCGGGAGAACTCCTCGATACCACCCGTTGTGTAGAAGAAGTCACGCGCTCAGCAGAGATCACGCGCGCAGCAGAGATCACGCGCGCAGCAGACATCACGCGTGGAGAGTGATCACTCGCCGTCGAGCGAGAGTTCCTGGGGCAGTTCGAACTCGCGGCGCTGGAGTTCCTCGACGTTGACGTCCTTGAACGTCAGGACCCGGACGGCCTTGACGAAGCGGTCGGCCCGGTAGATGTCCCACACCCAGACGTCGCTCATGGAGATCTCGAAGTAGAAGTCGTGCTCGGTGTCACGACGGACGACGTTCACCTCGTTGGCGAGATAGAACCGCCGCTCCGTCTCGACGACGTACTGGAACTGCGAGACGACGTCGCGGTACTCGCGGAACAGAGCCAGCTCGAGTTCGCGGTCGTAGTCGTCGAATGCTTCCTCATCCATGATGAGTCCATCCTAGAGTCGGCACGGGCAGTCGTCGCACGCTCAGAACAGGGTCGGCGCGTCGGCGATCGCCCAGGACGACCGATGGTGGGGCGAGAGCCCGAGAGAACGGATCGCGTCCCGATGCTCGACGCTCGCGTACCCCTTGTTCCGGTTCCACTGGTACGACGGGTGGTCGACGTGCAACTCGGTCATGTACGTGTCGCGCGCGACCTTCGCGATGACGGACGCCGCAGAAACCGAGGCGCAGTCCCGGTCGGCCTTGACGACCGACCGAACCCGCAGCGGAACGGGATGCACGGCGGAGACGTAGTCGTGGTTGCCGTCGAGGAGCACGAGCGCGTTGGACACTGCGACGCCCTGCTCGACAACGCTCTGCACCGCCCGTGACGCGGCCAGGCCGAGCGCCCGCATGATGCCGACCTGATCGATCTCCGCGGCGGTCGCCCATCCGACTCCCGACGCCTGCACCCACGCTGCGGCGCGGGCCGCGACGTCGGGACGCCGTCGCTCCGTCACCAGCTTCGAGTCGCGGAGCCCCTCGGGCACCCGCCGGCGCGCGCCCTTGGCGTCCATCACCGCTGCCCCGACCGCCACCGGGCCGGCCAGGGCTCCACGGCCGACCTCGTCGAGCGAGATGATCAGCTCGCACTCCTCGGTCAGGAGTCTGCGCTCGAGGGTGAGCTTCGGTGCGACGACGGTCATTCCGCCTCCGGCACCCCGTTGAAACTGTCGTGGTGACCGTCGATCGTTCCCATGCGGTCAAGGGGCCAGGTCGTGAAGAACGCCTTGCCGACGACGTTGTCGAGGGGTACGAAGCCGCCGCTGGGGAGGTCCTGATGCGCCCGGGAGTCGCGGGATCGGTCGCGGTTGTCGCCCAGCACCCAGATGGAGTCCTCTGGCACGACCACGTCGAACGGCTCGTTCGACGCCGCGGTGTCGCCCTCGGGAAGGTCGAGGTAGTCCAGCTCGTCGATGGGAGCACCGTTGATCGTGATCTGGCCGAGCGCGTTGCAGCACACGACGTGATCTCCGGGCAGGCCGATGACGCGTTTGACGAGATGGTCCTGCGAGTCGGACGCCGAGATCCCCACGACGGTGAGCACCCAGTCGACGGCCTGGATGAGCGGCGGCTGCGCGGGCGTCTGCGGCTGGCCCTCGAGCCACCCACCGGGATCCTTGAAGACCACGACGTCTCCGCGCTCGTAGTCGGTCCATCGTGGGGTCAGCTCGTCGACGAGGATCCGGTCGTCGACCATGAGCGTTCGCTCCATCGACGCCGACGGGATGAAGAACGAGCGGACGATGAACGTCTTCACCACGAACGAGACGAGGGCCGCGATGACGATGATGATCAGCACGTCACGCAGGAAGACCAGGAATCCGCGGCGCCGTCGTGTTCGAGGCGTGGATGCGGCGGCGGAGTCAGTCGTCATCAGGTTCCTTCACAGAGTCGCACCGCGCGCACGCGGCACTACCAAGGGTCGCACACCCCGAGGAGAACAAAGCACCCCGGGACATCGTGTCCCGGGGTGCTGAGGAGATCGCGCGTCAGTTGTCGCGCTTCTCCTTGAGGCGCGGCGGTTCCGCTCTACCACTGGGAAGAGCGGGCGCTGGTGAGCACCGCGCGCCAACAGCACGCCAACAACTTGGCGCACTCGTTGGAAAGAACTCCTCCTGATCCGTATGGATGGAAGGAGGAGCACATGCCGTTCACGAGAACGAACTCCTCACGGAGAGGAGACGGCAATGCCCGTTCGTAAGTTGAAGTCAGGCAAGTACCAGGCGCGCGTGTGGGACAAGCGGGCCAAGAAGTACGTACCGCTGGGGACGTACGACACCGAGAAGGAAGCGGGGTACGCCGAGTACGACGCTGAGCAAGGACGGTTGCCCGAGAAGGTAGCCACACCCAAGGTGGCCATCCCACGTGGACGCGAGAAGTTCGAGGCCTTCGCGCTCCGTGTCATCGAGGCGGGCAAGGACAAGTGGGCACCGTCCACCTACCACTCCCATCTCCGTGACCTCCAGAAGCACCTGAAGGTGTTCCACGCCATGCCGCTGGCCGACATCGACGCGGCAGACGTTGAAGACTGGTGGAACTCGATGGAGAAGCAGAAGGTAATCCGCAAGCAGGCCTACGCCACCCTCCGCATGGTGATGAAGCGCGCGCTCACCCGCCGCCTGATCGATTACACGCCCTGCCTGATCGAGGGTGCGACGAAGGACCACAGTAAGAAGAGGCCAACCTTCAAGTCTGATGATGTCCGGCTCATCGCCATGATGACCGATGACCTTCAGATGAGAGCGGCCATCCTGACCCTTTTGGGTACCGGCGCACGCATCGGTGAGCTTCTGGCGCTCGACTGGGAAGACATCGACCTTGAGCAGGGCAAGGCGGACATCCACCGTCATCTGACGCCCTACGGCCTGGAGGAAGGTACCAAGCACAACGCAGACGGTAGGCGCGTACTCCTGCTCACCAATGAGGCCGCAGAGGCACTGAGGGCATATGCCTACTCCGTCGTCCGCAATCCACAGGAACCGGTGTTCACGAATGCCTGGGGTCGCAGGATGACGTACAAGGCGTTTGCCACTCGCTTCAATCCGTTGAGGGTGACAGCGGGATTCCCGAACCTGAACCCGCACGACATCCGGCATATCCACCTGACGGAGTATGGCCGGGTATCCACCTTGGGTGAAGTGATGGAACGCGGTGGCCACAAGGACTACACGTCCTCTCTTCGGTACCAGCACACGGACGAAGAACGCCAGAAGGCCATCATGGAGAAGCTGGAGCGTGTGATGTTCACCAATCTGTAGGGAACGAAACGGGGCCCTGTGGGTGAGTCGCGGATCGTTGTGCGCGATAGATGAAGGCATGACGATCCATGAAGCCCTAGCCGCCCTACACACGCTGACCGACCTCCCTGAAGCGAGACGCCGCTACCTAGCGGTGCTCGCCGCCGACGCCCCAACAGATGCTGACCGGAAGCTCATCGTGGTCAAAGCGCGGCATGAGTGTCGCACAGTACGCGAAAATCTCAGCGCCGATTTGAGGGCCGAATTCGACGCCAGACGTGTAGCTGTAGCTGAACGGGCGCAGAGGCCCGCAGAAGTCCCACAGAAGCCCTCGCAGAGGCGATTCCCCACCCCTGACGGCATAAGGTACCCGGCATCGCGCCCCGTGGTCATCACATGGACCAGTCCGACCAAGATTTCCGAGCCGGTGAAGGTCGATAGGCGCCCGCTCGTGGGAAAGGCTCCGGAAAAGAAGAACACCCTCGAAAAGAAGCCGAAGGCAGTGCCTGTAATTGCACATGGCACGCTGAGCGGTTACACAAACGGGAAATGCAGGTGCCCTGCCTGTGCTGAGGTCTGGCGTGATTATTCGCGAGAGTATGCGCGGGGCCGAAGCAAACGCAAGCAGAAATGAATGCGTCATGTCTTTTGAGCGATTGTAGGTAATAGGCGTATACATAGTACGTCTGCGGAAGTCGGAAGCCGCCATCTTAGGTGAGGCCACCCCGTTGCGTTTCTTCTTTCTTCTTCCGCACGGGGTGGCCTCCCTTCTCTTCCGACCTAGAGAAGGTACACAACAGTAAGAAGAAGATAATGGGTAAGAACAGTACCCCGAAGACGTACATTATCGGTGCATCCATGAACAAGGGCACCTTCGAGTCTTTCATCCGCCACTTCCCAAACAAATGGCTTCGCAATGCCGGGAAGATTCTCGGAGATAACTATACCTCCATGGAAAGGGTGAGTTTCTATGCGGTCGCCAAGGCTCTGGTAGAGGTTGGCGATTTCGAGGACGGTAGCAACTTCCGCCTCAGTCAAATGGCAATTGCGGATATCTGCGGTGCCTCACCCAAGACTGTGCGTCGTGTCCTCAATCTCTTGGAGATGACCGGTGCTATCGAGGTAGCCGAGAAGTCCAAGAGGCCAGGCGGAGGAACACCGGTCAAAAACTACCGATTGGTGTACTCGCAGAACGTCCACGACGTGACCCAGATCAAGGATCGTAACCGCGACCGAGACCTCTGGAAGAGGGAACCGCGTGGAGGGAAGGCACTAGGTAGCACAACCCTAGTGCAGCCGGTAGCACAACCCCAGGCACTGGGTAGCACAACCCTACCCAGTAGGGAGCACAACCCTACAAAAGGAATGTCCATGAATATAAACACGAATGCTCACACTCCTCCGTCGTCAGAGCCTTCGGCTCCCTCCGGAGTTCGTGGCGAGGAAAGTAATACTTCTTCTGTGGATGAGGTATTCGACATCGATCTTCTTCTGGGCGGTGTCGAGGATGAAGAACCTCAATCCATGGACGAAAAGGTTACACACTTCTACCAACTGGCTGACTCTACGGGCAAGAATGTGACTCAGGAAGCCCTGGAAGCCCTGTAGAGAGCCTATCTACCCTTCGCTGGTATCGATGCGTCTGGAACGAATTTTGACCCCGCAGAGCGCAATGGTTATTTCTTGATATCGCCACAAAAACTTTCTCATAAACTTTCGAGATTCCCGCAACTTTAGTGCCCGCCGAGACACTTCGACACCTCCCCGAGCGATAGTAGTACATAGAGAGAGATAGTGCAGGGCGGGGAATGCACGGGATCATATGGCGTGGTTCATGCCTGGAAACTCCGACCGCGCAGGGGCACGAAAGTCTTACGGTTCCCTGCATTATCTCCCTCCATATCAGGGATTGAGATACGTTATGGTACGAGCGGGCAGACCTTCTACGGTCGAGACACACCGGGCCCGAGCGCGCATTGAAGCGGCTCTTGATGCCGGAGAGACGTACGAGAGTATTCGCACGTGGACAGGGCTCTCTGTCAGCGCCTTGTCAAGATTCTCGATTTCTCGAAAATCAGACCTCGCGAAGCTGGCAGAGGATGAACCAAGCACGACAGATGTTATTGTGCGTGCCGTTCAGATTGCCGACGATGCTCGCGACCTCCGTCAGCGCTCGAAGCACTCCACGCCGGTGGCCAGAGCGAGAGCCATCAAGGTGGAAAGCGAAGCTCTGTCCGTGCTCATGAATCATCTCGGGATCGATGACACCGGCGCCGAGCGTGCATTCGAGGAAGCCATGGAGCTTGTGGCGACCCTAGGCGAGTTCGCCAGGAATGACCCCGAGAGCGCCCGTTCTCTATTGAAGACGATGGCCGCACACCCGCGACTATCCGAGTTGAAACAGGCGCTCACGCGCCAGATTGGGGCCTGAGATGGCCAAGACGACCCACACGATTCCCTTCATCGCTCACGCTAGGGCTAGTGGCCTAACCCTTCCCGCTGTCACCCCGGCTGGTGATGCGGCTCCGGGCGTCGTCCTGAGGCAGGGCCAGGAGTTCACCGTGACGCAGGAGCTGTATGACGCCACGCTGGACCGCACGGGCGCTTCCTGGCTGGACCTGACCGAGGCAGAGCAGGTCGCTCGGTACGGGATGGTCAAATGGGCCAAGGGTCCAGCACCCGAGAGCATGGGCGTAGGTCAGGACGACGAAGGTTTCAGATACCGCCAGGGTCTAGCCGCACGCGAGTGCGCATTGCGCATCTCCGATCCGGCCGACCGCGCTCTAGCCCTCAAGAACGTCAAGACCGAATACGGTGACGCGCTGAACCCGATGGCTCAGGGGCCTCAGCACATCCCCGCCCGAACGGACGGCTACTGAGTCATGAGCCTCACGGACGACGCCCTCAGCGCCCTCGTGGGCGTGCTCGGAGACATCCACCAAGGCCGCCTAGCAGCCTCAGAGAACGATGTAGAGATGTTGGTACAGACGCTCGACATCCTCAACCAACTTGGAGATGACAACAGATGAATGACGACGCATGGTTGAGAGCCATCATCGCGGACAACAGGGGTGCAGAGCGCGCCGCCGTCGAGGAAGCTAAGCAGTTCTTCGAGTGGAGTCAAGCCGACATTGCCCGAGCGCTCGACCCCGCGAATCCGGAGGTCCGCCGCCTCACTTCTGGCCCCGCCGAGAATCCCGAGGTTGCGCGTCTGGCAGGGTTGCTAGGCGACATCCTGAAGCCCAAGCCCTAATGCTCCGCGCCGGGGATACAGTGTCAGGCCTGAATCTCCCCTCGGCGCGGCCCTCTTCCGCCCTCTGGTCCATCATTCATCTAGGTCCAGCCAGGGAGCGGAACCCGGTTCCCCCTCAAAGGCTCTGCTTCGGCAGAGGGGGGAACCCCTCTCTAAGTCAACGGCCCCTGCGAGTCGGTACTCCTAAGTCTCCTTGCAGGGGCCGTTGCATGCCGTCTCAGAACCATGACTTTGAGACATCCGTTACACCCGAGGCGACCATCCACGGATAGCCCCGATCCTTCGTCTCAAAAGGTGTATCTGCGACTTGTCTCAGAAGTGTGTAACGGATACAGTCATGGACATGACCACTCAGAAGACGTTCGGCTACATCCGAGTCAGCACGGCGGCGCAGAACCTCGACCGGCAGACGGATGCACTCGTGGCGGCTGGCATCGACCCCGCCGACATCTACGCCGACAAGATCAGCGGCGTGAAGACCACGCGCCCCGGCCTTGACGACCTTCTCAGCCGCGTGCGCGACGGGGACCGGATTCAGGTGACCTCGCTCGACCGTCTCGGGCGCTCTGCCCTACACGTGCTCAGCACGATTGCCGAGCTTGAGGAACGCGGCGTCACCGTGCTCAGCCTCAAGGAAGGCGAGAACATGACCGGCGCAACGGGCAAGCTCATGCGCGGCCTCATGACCCTTATGGCGGAATGGGAACGCGAGATGAACGCCGAGCGAGTGGCCGAGGCTAGGGCCGCTCGCGCCGCCCGCGCTCAGGCCGGTGAGCAGGTAGCGGGTCGTCCCCGTACCGCGCTCTCCCCGTCAAAGGTCGCAGAGGTTCACAAGCTCAAGGCCAAGGGCCGCACGCCATCTGAAATCGCCAAGCTCGCGGGCATGAGCCGCGCGTCCGTCTACCGCGCTCTGAGCACAAGCTAAAGCTAGTTGTCGTAGCGGATGATGATGTCCGTGGCCTTGGTGATGTGAAGCTGGTAGTGAACCTTCTCTTGCGAGTACACGAACCACTCTTCGCCGCTCTCAAGATGCTCGCGCACCGCCATGTCGAAATGGCTCACGTCGCCGGAGATGATTTCCAGCTTTACCCCGCCTACGTACACTTCATTCGCCATTGGTGCCTCCTTCGTCAGCCCAGCGGATGTTGAGATTCTGCCAGTGCACGATAGACAGCGCATCGCTCCAGTCGCGCCCGCCGTTGCCCGTCGCGATCAATTCGCCGGACGCCGCGTCGTACACGGTCACGTTGTACTTGTAGTCGGGGTGAGACTCGCTATCGGTGAAGTCCACCCGAACGGGGTGACCTCTGAATGTTGCATCGGCGCGCCCGCGCACGAACCCCGGCTCGTTCGTCTCAAACACGAGGCCCGTTGCGCCTCGCACATCGGCCTGGTGGACTGCTCTGTCCTTGATCGTCGTCATGGCAACACGCTAGCGCAAACATCCCCCCTGGGATGTTCGAGGATGTTCGAATCTCTCCGGGCGTGTCGCGCAGACATATTCGGTGTTTCGTCGTAACGTCTGGTACAGGTCGAGGTGACCTGCAAATGCCGCCAGGCGGAAAGCGAGGTAAGAAACCACGCGAGCACAGTGTGAAACATGCCATCGAGTCGCAGGAGTTAGCGACGAGGGGAACCTGCTCAGTCACGAGAACGCATCGGGGACCAGATGCCCCGCCTCAGGATCGGTCGCCGTCGATCCGTTCGAAGCACAGCCAATCCAGAAACCGAAGCGGGCTACGCGAAAGCCCCTTCCCCAGCCAGTCTCTGAGTACTGGCTAGCCCCTAAGATCAAGCCACAACCTGAGCCAGTCGTCCGAGCATTCAAGCCCTACTGGGAGCAGATCGGGTTCGAGAGCAAGGAAGCCTGGCTCGCCTCACTGCCACCGGTCAGAACCGAAAAGCTAGTGATCCCCCGTATCCGGATCGTCAGCGGCGGCCTGCCCGGTCTGGGCAGGAGACGTTAGCCCACTATTGAGCCGAGCTAGGGCAGGTCCCTAGACAGCAGAAGGCCCATCCTCCAGTTAGGAAGATGGGCCTTCATGCGTGTGGCGTGCCAAGTGCGTGCCAACTCAGGTACCCTGACTCTGTCAGGAGGGAACCTCTATTTCTAGAAAATAGAGGCCTAAACCTTAGTTGTCGCGCTTCTCCTTGATCTTCGCCTTCTTGCCGCGCAGCTGGCGGAGGTAGTAGAGCTTCGCGCGACGCACGTCACCGCGGGTGACGACCTCGATGTGGTCGATCACCGGGGAGTGGACGGGGAAGGTGCGCTCGACACCGACCTGGAAGCTGATCTTGCGAACCGTGAAGGTCTCGCGAACGCCGTCGCCCTGGCGGCCGATGACGACGCCCTTGAAGACCTGGATACGGGAGCGGCTGCCCTCGGTGATGTTGACGTGCACGTTGACCGTGTCACCGGGGTGGAAGACAGGAATGTCGGAACGGAGCGAAGCCGCGTCGACGGCGTCGAGGATCTGCATGATCGTCTCTCTCTGCACTCGCCACAGGTCGGATGCATGATTTCGGAAGGAACAAGAAAGGTGTGTGCTGAACGGCGCCGAAGCGTCCGCGGGCTCCCCTGAGGCAGAGCCGGTCACGGCACAAGGAACTATTCTGCCACGGATGCCTCGCGCCGCCAAAACGCGGTGCACACTCGTCAGGCGTCGCGCTGATCCGTCTCCCGGACGACGATGACCTCTCGGGCCCGGGTCGTGGAGGTCGGCTCGTCGACACGCGGGATCGTCGACCAGCTGATGGTCTCTCGGATGCGTGCACCGCTCCCCCTCGCCTCGTTCCAGAGCTGCCAGAGCTGAAGCCAGATCAACGCGATACCGGCGACGATCGCCGCCGTGAGGAGCCACCCGAACGCCCCGTCGATGAACAGCCCGACGGCGATGGTGAGTCCGTGCCAGACGGTGAATCCGGCGACGTCCCACCAGGAGACCGCCCGCTCGGCGCGCACCGACGGACGAGACCGAGTGAGAAGGGTGAGAAGCAGCTGCCCGAGGAACACCGAGGGCACGGCGATGAACAGGACCCACAGGATCGCCCACCCGCCCTGGAACACGCCCCATCCGACGAGGAGCCACAGTGGCAGCAGGAACGCGGCCGGGAGCAACCACCGGAAGAACGCCTGACGCAACCACATGCCTCGATGGTACGACGGTGCGCCGTGCACGTCCGGTGTGTTCGCTCTGAGCGCGTGCGGTCCGCGGGGCTCCGATCAGGGAGAATGGGAGGGACGAGAGGACACCCGATGATCGAACTGCGCACCCCCGCCGAGATCGACGAGATGCGCGCGGCAGGACGCTTCGTCGCCGAGACGCTGGCGACGCTGCGCGATGACACCAAGGTCGGCACGAACCTCCTGTCGATCGACCGTCGCGCGCACGACATGATCCGCAAGGCGGGCGCGGAGTCCTGCTACATCGACTACCACCCCTCGTTCGGTGCGAGCCCGTTCGGCAAAGTGATCTGCACGTCGGTGAACGACGCCGTCCTGCACGGACTCCCCCACGACTACACGCTTCGCGACGGCGATCTCGTCTCCCTCGACTTCGCCGTGTCCGTCGACGGCTGGGTGGCCGACTCGGCAGTCTCCTTCATCGTCGGAACACCACGCGACGAAGACCTCAGGCTCATCGACACCACAGAGCGTGCTCTGGCAGCCGCGATCGATGCGGCGACGGTGGGCAACCGCATCGGCGACATCTCGGCCGCCATCGCCGCGGTATCGCACGGCGAGGGGTACTCCATCAACACCGACTTCGGCGGCCACGGCGTCGGTCGCATCATGCACGGCGACCCGCACGTGCCCAACGACGGCCGGGCAGGACGCGGCTTCCCGCTGCGCGAGGGACTCGTGTTCGCCCTCGAGCCCTGGCTGCTCGCGACCACCGACGAACTGGTCACCGATCCGGACGGATGGACGCTGCGCAGCGTGGACGGCTCCCGTGGCGCGCACTCCGAGCACACCGTCGCGGTGACAGCCGACGGCCCTATCGTGCTGACCGACCGCTCATTCCTCGGAGTCGACTGACACCGCTGCTCAGTCCGCGACTGACCCCCGCTCCCAGCCGGCGACGGGACCGTCCAGGACATGGAACAGCGGATGCGGCTCGGGCGTCGTCACGCCCGACCAGAGCTCGAGGAGGTCGGGGCTGCGCACCGCGAGCTTCGCGGTGAGGTGACCCCATTCGAAGGCGAGCTGCCCCGTGGTGACGGACAGCGCCTCGGTCTGACGCGCCGCAGCACGGTCGATGCGACTCCGGTCGAACCGATAACCGCGTTCATCCGCTTCCATGGCTATCGCCTCGAGGTAGGAGCCGAGCGCGTCGAGCGGATCGGGCGCTGCTCGGAACCTCTCGAGCTGCGGATGCCTCTCCCATCCGCGAGTACGTCCGGCGAGGACGGCCTGCGCGAGCAGGGTCTCCCGCCAGCACGCCACGAGCCCCTGACGATCGAGATACTGCGGATGCAGCGACCAGATCCTCATACCCGGGTGTAGAGGTAGACGTCGGTCAGGTGCGGCAGTTCGAAACCGTCCAGGCCGCGCGTCGCGGCATCCGCGTCGAGGATCTCCTCGATGGCGGCGGTCATCGCCGCCTTCCCCGCCGGATCGGCGACGAGGAACGTGCTCACCGTCGACCACCGTGCGAGGTAGCCGTCGCGGGTGATCGGCTCGGTCCAGTGGAAGGACTCGAGGCGGTCGAAACGAAAGCCGGGAAGCTCCTCCGCCGTGCTGGTCGTTTCATCGGCCTCGCCCACGGCGGGGTGAATGACGCGTGCTGCCGCCCTGTCCCACGAGCATGCGGGATCGGACCGGTTCCACAGCAGACCCAGCGTTCCACCGGGCCGCAGCACCCGCGCGATCTCCGCGCAGGCTCGCACCCGGTCGAACCAGTGAAAAGCCTGCGCCACCGCCACCACGTCGACTGCAGCGTCGCCGACGGGGATCTGCTCCGCGTTACCGGCGAGAGCCTCCACGCCGGGCAGCTTCTCTCGGAGAACGTCGAGCATGGCGGCCGACGGCTCGACAGCGATGACCCGGTCGGCGCGATCCACGAGATGTTCGGTGAACTTCCCGGTACCGGCTCCGAGGTCGAGAGCGACACCGACGTGGCGCGGGACGATGGCATCCGCCGCGACCGAGGGGAACCCGGGCCGGTATCGGTCGTAGTCCGCTCCGATCCCCTCGAACGATCTCGCCAGCGCCTCATCGACCATGCTCCGACGGTATCAGTCCGTCCCCTCGCCCCGTCCGTCGACGCCTCGCACCGCCTGTGCCATCCTGAGGGCATGATCCCGCAGGACCGTCACGTGCCGGAGCGAGTGCTCCTGGCCCGCCACGGCCAGACGGAGTGGAATCTGGAGCACCGGCTGCACGGGCAGCTGGACTCGCCTCTGACCGCCGAAGGGATGCGGCAGGCGGCATCCCTGGCCCAGCGACTCGTCGGCCAGGACATCACGATCGTCTGCTCCAGCCCGCTGGGGCGAGCACTGCGCACCGCCGTCGTGATCGCCGAACGGCTGGGAGTCGATCTCGTCGAGGTCCCTGAGCTCGCCGAAGTCCACCACGGGCAGATGGCGGGGTTGACCTGGGGCGAGATCGACGCACGCTTCCCCGCGGCCAGGGAGGAACGCGCCGCGAACCGCTACGGCTGGGCGTTCCCCGGTGGCGAGAGCTACGCGCAGGCGCGTGCGCGAGCACGCCGAGCGCTGACCTCCTGCGGCTGGTCGGCACCGGGCACGCCGCTCATCGTCAGTCACGAGATGATCGGGCGGATGCTGCGCGCTGAGCTCCGCGGGCTGGATGCGTCGAGCGCGCTGGCGCTCCGGCATCCGCCGGGAGCGGTCTTCGAGATAGACCGCCGCGGCGAGCGGATGCTCTAGGACTCGTCGTCCGGCAGCAGATCGGGACGGCGGAGCCGGGTGCGCTCGAACTGCTGCTCGCGGCGCCACGCGGCGATGGCGGCGTGGTTGCCGCTGAGCAGAACATCGGGCACGGGCCGGTCCCGCCACAGGGAGGGCTTCGTGTACGACGGGTACTCGAGCAGGCCGTCCTCGTGCGATTCCTCGACGAGGCTCTCAGGGTTGCCGACCACGCCGGGGATCAGACGCCCGATGGCCTCGATCATCGCCATCGCGGCGACCTCTCCCCCGTTGAGCACATAGTCGCCGAGACTGATCAGCCGCACTTCGCCGCGCGTCGCCGCATACTCGAACACGCGCTCGTCGATGCCCTCGTAGCGCCCGCATCCGAAGATGAGGTGGTCGCCTCCGCTCAGCTCACGCGCTGAGGCCTGCGTGAACACCTCGCCTGCGGGAGAGGGGAAGATGATGGTCGGTCGAGCCGACGCGTCGATCGCCGCGAGATCGTCGATCGCGGCGGCCCACGGCTCCGGCTTCATGACCATGCCGGCACCGCCGCCGTACGGCGTGTCGTCGACCGTGCGGTGTCGATCGTGGGTCCAGTCGCGCAGATCGTGGATGTTCAGCTCGAGCAGGCCGGTGCTGCGAGCCTTGCCCAGCAGCGAGAGGGTCAGACCGTCGAAGTACGACGGGAAGATCGAGACGACGTCGATGCGCACGAGGAGAACCTGGTCAGCGCTCAGGAGGTCGCGTCGGAGTCGGACGACTCACCGGCATCCTCGACGGTCTCCGCGTTCGCGGCGTCCTCGGAGTCGGGCAGCTCCTCGAACAGCCCCGTCGGCGGCGTCACGACGACCCGTCCGGCGGCGATGTCGACGGTTGGCACGATGGCCTCGACGAACGGGACCATGATCTCCTGCTCGCCGGACTTGACGATGAGAAGGTCCTGGGCGGGCAGGTGCTCGACGCGGATCACGCGACCGACGACCGTGTCGTCGCGGACGACGTCGAGACCTGTGAGCTGGTGGTCGTACCAGGCGTTGTCTTCGGGCTCGTCGGCGTCCTGGTCGATCCAGAGGATCGCGCGCACGAGGCTCTCGGCGGCGTCGCGATCGTCGACGTCCTGAAAGAAGACGACCGAATTCGCGTTCATGACGCGGTACTCGCGGACCGTCACGGTCTTGCCGTGCCACGGAGATGCCTCGGGCACCTGGAGCGTGAACTCGGCACCCGGCGTGAAACGCCGTTCCGGGTTGTCGGTGTACAGCTCCAGCTTCAATGCGCCCTTGAGGCCGTGGGCCTTGACGAGGCGCCCCACACGGAGCTGGTTCTTGCCCTGGTTGCGGTCTTTCGGCACCACGTCAGTCGTCCGCGACGTCGACGCGGACGCGCCGCCCGTCCGCCAGGGCGGAGATGAGCGTGCGCAATGCCTTCGCAGTGCGGCCGCCGCGCCCGATCACGCGCCCACGGTCATCGGGGTGCACACGCACCTCGAGGAGATCGCCTCGCGGCGATGTGGAGGCGTTGATGCGGACATCCTCAGGGTGATCGACGATCCCCTTGACGATGTGTTCGAGCGCGGCGGCGAGCACGGCGGATTACTCGGAGTCGGCGGCGGGAGCCTCAGCGGCCTCCGCGTCGGCCTCGGCGGCGGGAGCCTCCTCAGCGGGGGCCTCCTCCTTCTTCTCCGCCTTGGGCTTGATGACCGACTTCTTCGACGAGTCCGCCTCGAAGGCGGCCTTCTCGTCGGCGACCTTGAGGGTGGACTTCGCGTCCTTGTCACCCTTGAAGGTGCCCCAGTCGCCCGTGATCTTGAGGAGCGCGGTGACCTGCTCGGTCGGCTGAGCGCCGACGGACAGCCAGTACTGGGCGCGCTCGGAGTCGATCTCGATGAACGAGGGCTCCTCGGTGGGGTGGTACTTGCCGATCTCCTCGATCACGCGACCGTCGCGCT
The DNA here is from genome assembly GCF_041954755.1 of Microbacterium sp. CR_7. Lineage (NCBI taxonomy): Bacteria > Bacillati > Actinomycetota > Actinomycetes > Micrococcales > Microbacteriaceae > Microbacterium > Microbacterium sp. CR_7. Next base: position 452,215 of record NZ_JAVAYF010000001.1, on the reverse strand, counting down.
TGGTGCGCGAGTCGGCGACGACGATGCGGTAGTAGGGCGCACGGATCTTGCCCAGGCGCTTGAGACGAATCTTGACAGCCACGATTCTCCTGAATTGTGTGGAAGGAAACGAACCGGTCGCCTGGAGAGTGGGGTGCACATCCGGCGGAAGCTCAAAGGGAGGACTCGTGCTGGATAGAGGGTCGAGCACGTCGTCCGACCCACTATTCTGCCAGATCCGTCGACCGGTGGCGAAACGCGGCGACACGATGCTGGTCGTGTCGCCCTCGTCGCGTGCCAGACTGTGCGGGTGACACTCGAGTTCGCCGCGTCCGACCGGTCCACCGTCGGCCTGGAATGGGAGATCATGCTCGCCGATCCGGCGACCGGCGATCTCGTCGGGCGCGCTCCCGAACTGCTGGAAGTCCTGGAGGCGAACAGCGCGGACGAGCGGTACACCGTGACCGGCGAGCTCCTGACGAACACCATCGAGGTCACGAGCGGAATCGGCGACTCGGTCGCGCACGCCGTCGACGACATCGCGAACGCCATCACGGCCGTGCGGACTGCGACCGACCCGGCCGGCATCGAGCTGCTGTCCGCCGGCAGCCATCCGTTCGCGCAGTGGTACGACCAGGAGGTCACTGACAAGACCCGGTACCACACCCTCATCGAGCGGACCCAGTGGTGGGGTCGCAACATGATGATCTGGGGCATCCACGTGCACATCGGCGTCGAGGACAGGCGCAAGGTCATCCCGATCATCAACGCCCTCTCGGCGTACCTCCCCCACCTCCAGGCCCTTTCGGCCTCCAGCCCGTTCTGGGCCGGTGAGCGCACCGGGTACGCGTCCAACCGCGCTCTCGTCTTCCAGCAGCTCCCCACTGCAGGTCTGCCGTGGCAGCTGCCCGACTGGGCCGCGTACGAGTCGTACCTCGACGACATGGTCAGGACCGGTGTCATGGCCGACGCCACCGAGGTCCGCTGGGACATCCGTCCGGCTCCGCGCTGGGGAACCATCGAGATCCGCGCGTGCGACGGACTCTCGACGCTGCCGGAGCTCGCCGCCGTCGCCGCCCTCGTGCAGGTGCTGGTCGAGCACTTCTCTCGCGAGATGGACGAGGGGCGGGAGCTGCCGACCATGCCGTCGTGGTACCACCGGGAGAACAAGTGGCGCGCGGCGCGCTACGGGCTCGACGCGCGGCTGATCGTCGACGCCGATGGCACACAGCGACCGGTGCGCGATCACCTCGCGGAGATCCTCGACGGCCTCGCGCCCGTGGCGGTGGAGCTCGGATGCGTGCGGGAGTTCGGCAGCATCTCGACGATCCTCGGCAGCGGCGCCAGCTATGAGCGGCAGCTCACGATCGCGAACGCCACGGGCGGCGATCTCCGGGCAGTCGTGCAGCACCTGATCCGCGAGTTCCGGTCGGGTCCGGAGGACTCGACCGAGGCGCTCTGACCCTCAGTCCTCCACCAGGCGACGGGCGAGCCCCTCGTCGAGCACGACATCGGTGACGAGGTCGGCGGCGATCGCGGCGCGCAGACTCGCCAGTTTCGGGATGCCGGACACGACGCACACGCGACGCGGCACACGACGCAGTCTGTCGAGGCCGGGTCCGGTCGCACGGGCATTGACGCGGATGTCCTTCCACGACCCGTCAGCTCGGAAGAACACCGTCGCGACGTCGCCGATCGCATGGTCTTCGCGGAGGCTGCGGTAGTCGTCGCGACTCAGGTAGCCGCCGACATAGACCCGGCTCGGGACCTCGGCGGCCGGCGACCCGAGGCTGAAGACGGCGATGTCCATCTTCGCCTGAAGGTCGAGCACCCGACGCGTGCTGCGCTCCCGCCACATGGCTTCACGCGTCGACGGATCATCGAAGAACGCCGGCACCGGGAACTGCTGCACCTGGGCGCCGAAGGCGCTGCCGAAGCGCTGCAGGATGTCGCTGGAGTACTCGACGCCACTCGTCTGCGTGTTGCCGGCGCCGTTGAGCTGCACGAACGTGGTGTTGTGCGTCTCCTTCTGCGTGAGTCCACGGCTCACCGCGCTGATCGTCGACCCCCACGCCACTCCGACGATCATGTTCGAGTCGACGAACTGCGACAGCAGTCTGCCTGCCGTCAGCGCCACCCGCTCCAGCCGCTCCACCTCGCTCACGATCTCCGGCGTCGGCACGACGTGCGCCACCACTCGATGCCGGTCGCGGATGCGCTGCTCCAGCATCCCCAGCCGCTCGAGCGGCGAGTTGATGCGGATGTCGACGAGACCGCTCTCCCGCGCGAAGCTCAGCAGGCGCGACACCGACGACCGGGAGGTCTTCAGCTCCTTCGCGATGACCTCCATGGTCTTGTCCTGCATGTAGTAGAGCTGCGCGGCGGTGAGCGCCGCGACCAGCTTGGAGTCCCTGGATCCCGGCTCGGGGTGGGTCATGGCATCCTCCTCGACACCGATCCTTGCACATATGTGCAGCGGGGTTGCGCGCCGGGGTCGTACGGGTCGATGCTGGGGGCAAGCACCACAGGGAGGTCGAAGATGATCGAGTCGACACACTCGTCACCGGAGCGCGCAGAGGTCCGCGCCGTTCGCGAAGCAGGGCGCACCAGCGTCCTCATCATCGGAGCAGGGATCAACGGCATCTCCACGTTCCGCGACCTCGCTCTGCAGGGCGTCGACGTCGTCCTCGTCGAGCGCGGCGACTTCGCCTCGGGCGCGTCTGCGGCGTCGAGCCACATGATCCACGGCGGCATCCGCTACCTCGAGAACGGCGAGTTCCGCCTGGTTCGCGAGTCGGTGGAGGAGCGCAACGGGCTGCTCAAGATCGCGCCCCACTACGTCAAGCCGCTGCAGACCACGATCCCGATCTACTCGACGTTCTCCGGCATCCTGTCCGCCCCTCTCCGCTTCCTGACTCACAAGAGCGGCAAGCCGCAGGAGCGCGGCGCGTTCCTGATCAAGATCGGCCTGACGATCTACGACACGTTCTCGCGCGACGGCGGCACGGTTCCGCGTCACCGCTTCCTCGGTCGCAAGAAGTCGCTCGCAGAGCTGCCGCACCTCGATCCGAACATCAAGTACACGGCGACGTATTACGACGCCTCGATGCACGACCCCGAGCGCCTCGCGCTGGACGTGCTGCAGGACGGTCGCGCCGCCCACCCCGGCGCCGTGGCTCTGAACTACGTCGAGGCCGTCTCGCGCGACGGCGACACGGTCGTGCTCCGCGACCGCGAGAGCGGGGCCGAGTTCACCGTGGCGGCCGACGTCGTCGTCAACGCCTCCGGCCCGTGGACCGACCTCACCAACGACGCGCTCGGCGCCGACACGCGCTTCATGGGCGGCACCAAGGGCTCGCACATCGTGCTCGACCACCCCGAGCTCCTCGAGGCGACGCGCGGCCGCGAGATCTTCTTCGAGCACTCAGACGGTCGCATCGTGCTCATCTACCCGCTCAAGGGCCGGGTGCTCGTCGGCACGACGGATATCGACGCCGACCCCCGCGAGGTCCCGGTGTGCACGGACGAGGAGATCGACTACTTCTTCGATCTCATCCACCACGTGTTCCCGCAGATCGCGGTGACGCGCGAGCAGATCGTGTTCAACTTCTCCGGCATCCGCCCGCTCCCCCGCCATGAGGACACGGCACCGGGGTTCGTCTCGCGCGACTACCGCGTCGAGGTCGACAGGAAGGGAGCGACCCCGCTCGTCAGCCTCGTCGGCGGCAAGTGGACCACGTTCCGCGCGCTCGGCGAATCGCTCTCCGATGTCGTGCTCGACCTCATCGGCCGCACCCGGACCGTCTCGACCGCCGGTCGCGCGATCGGCGGAGGCCGCGACTTCCCGCGCACCGAGAAGGCTCGCCGCATCTGGATCCAGGAGAACCTGGGGGGCGCGGCCGAGCGTGCCGAGAAGCTGCTGGCCCGCTACGGCACTCGCGCCGCCGAGGTCTGGGCCTTCATCGAGCAGGGTGACGACGCTCCTCTCGCCGGTGGCGACCTCTCGACGCGCGAGCTCGAGTGGATGGTGCGCAACGAGCTCGTCGCGCGGCTCCAGGACGTGGTCCTGCGGCGCACCAGCATCGCGTTCACCGGCAATGCCGACGCCGAAGTGCTGGACGAGCTCGCCGACGCTCTGGCGTCGCTGCTCGACTGGGATCGCGACCGCCACGACGCCGAGATCGAGGAGACTCGGACGCTGTTGAACGAGCGCCACGGACTTCACATCCCGTCCCGCACCCGCGGCTGACGGGACCTCCGACCGTCGCCCTCCTCGCGACGAAACACAACAAAAGAAGAGTGTCGGGGCAGAGGGGCCCCGGCACGCGAGAAAGGTCAAAGAAGACATGACTGATGTGAATCTCGGTCTCTACTTCCTGTCGGAGTTCGTCGGCACAGCGCTGCTGATCCTCCTCGGATGCGGAGTCGTCGCAAACGTCGCCCTGGCCAAGAACAAGGGCTACGGCGGCGGCTTCCTGATGGTCAACTGGGGTTGGGGTCTCGCGGTCTTCGTGGGTGTCCTCGCCTCGGCGTACTCCGGTGCGATCCTGAACCCCGCGGTCGGCATCGGCCTGCTGGTCGCCGGCAACATCGACTTCTCGCAGTTCGCGACCGCGACCGGTGCGGAGCTCCTCGGCGCGATCGTCGGAGCAATCCTCGTATGGCTGGCGTACAAGCAGCACTTCGACGAGGAGCCCGAGCCCGCCAACAAGCTCGGCGTGTTCTCGACCGGTCCGGCGATCCGCTCCTACGGCTGGAACCTCGTCACCGAGGTCATCGGCACGTTCGTGCTGGTGTTCGCGGTCTTCGCATTCGCCGACTACGGCGTCGCCGACATCGGGGTCCCCGGGGGCCTCGGACCGCTGAGCGCCCTGCCCGTCGCCCTCGTCGTGGTCGGTATCGGCGCATCCCTCGGTGGACCCACCGGATACGCCATCAACCCTGCCCGCGACCTCGGCCCTCGCATCGCCCACGCGATCCTCCCGATCAAGGGCAAGGGCTCCAGCGACTGGTCCTACTCGTGGGTCCCGGTCGTGGGTCCGCTCGTCGGTGGCGTGCTCGCCGCCCTCGCCGCACCGGCCCTCCTCGGCCTCGCCTGAACCGCCACCTGACTTCGAAGGAGAACATCCATGGCTGACTACATCATCGCGATCGACCAGGGCACGACCTCGAGCCGCGCGATCATCTTCGACAAGAAGGGCAGCATCGTCGCCACCGGCCAGAAGGAGCACGAGCAGATCCTGCCCAAGGCCGGCTGGGTCGAGCACGACGCATCCGAGATCTGGCGCAACGTGCAGGAGGTCATCGGCCTCGCCCTGAGCCGCGCCGACCTCACGCGTCACGACATCGCCGCGGTCGGGATCACCAACCAGCGCGAGACCGCCGTCGTGTGGGACAAGAACACCGGCAAGCCGGTGTACAACGCCATCGTCTGGCAGGACACCCGCACGCAGGAGATCGTCGACCGTCTGGCCGGCGATGAGGGCGTCGACCGCTTCAAGTCGGTCGTCGGTCTTCCCCTCGCCACCTACTTCTCGGGGACCAAGATCACCTGGATCCTCGAGAACGTCGACGGTGCTCGCGAGAAGGCGGAGGCCGGCGACCTGCTCTTCGGCACGACCGACAGCTGGGTGCTCTGGAACCTCACGGGCGGCATCGACGGCGGCGTGCATGCGACCGACGTCACCAATGCATCGCGCACGATGTTCATGGACCTCGAGACGCTGGAATGGCGCGACGACATCCTCGAGGCGTTCGGTGTGCCGCGCTCGATGATGCCGGAGATCCGCTCTTCCTCCGAGGTCTACGGTGCAGCCGAGAGCTCGTCGCTGCTGCGCGAGACGCCGATCGCGGGCATCCTGGGCGACCAGCAGGCGGCCACCTTCGGCCAGGCCGCGTTCGACAAGGGCGAGAGCAAGAACACCTACGGCACCGGCTGCTTCCTGATCTTCAACACGGGCGAGGAGATCGTCCGCTCGAAGAACGGGCTGCTCACGACGGTCGGCTACAAGCTGGGCGACCAGCCGACGCACTACGCGCTCGAGGGATCGATCGCCGTCACCGGATCCCTGATCCAGTGGCTTCGCGACCAGCTCGGCATCATCTCCTCCGCCCCTGAGGTCGAGGAGCTGGCTGACAAGGTCGAGGACAACGGCGGTGTCTACATCGTCCCCGCGTTCTCGGGTCTCTTCGCACCGTACTGGCGTCCGGACGCCCGAGGCGCGATCGTCGGCCTCACCCGCTACGCGAACAAGAACCACATCGCGCGCGCGGCGCTGGAAGCGGTCGCCTTCCAGACCCGCGACGTCCTCGACGCGGTCAACGCGGATGCCGGTGTGGACCTCTCGGAGCTGAAGGTCGACGGCGGCATGGTCGCCAACGACGCGCTGATGCAGTTCCAGGCGGACGTTCTCGGCGTGCCGGTCGTGCGCCCTGTCGTCGCGGAGACCACTGCACTGGGCGCCGCATACGCGGCCGGCCTCGCCGTGGGCTTCTGGAGCGGTCTCGACGACCTCTCCGCCAACTGGCAGGAGGACAAGCGCTGGGAGCCGTCGATGGACGAGGCCGAGCGCGACCGCCAGCTGCGTCTGTGGCGCAAGGCCGTCACGAAGTCGATGGACTGGGTCGACGAAGACGTGAAGTGATCTCAGGATGCTGAGGGGGCGGGCTCGGAGGATTCCTCCGGGCCCGCTTCCGTGTTTCCCCGTCGTACCTCGTCGACCACCTCGCGGAAGGCGCGAGTGACCGCTCGGGTCGACCGCTCGTCCCACGCGAGGTATTCGACCCGCGACGGCCCGTCGCGGAGGGGGACGATCCGCACTCCGCCTCGCGAGCCGTCGGCGACGCCCGTCGCCAGCAGCGTGACCGCGAGTCCGGCGGCGACCAGGCCCAGGATGAGTTCGGCGGAGTCGGCCTCGAACGCGACGTCGCGTCGAACGTCCGCACCGGCGAACGCCGCATCGCTCTGCGCCCGCCCGGAGGTTCCGGCGGGGAAATCGGCGAAGACCTCGTCGGCGAGATCCGAGAGCCCGATACTGCGCCGGTTCGCGAGCCGGTGATCGCCGGGGACCACGGCGACGAGCTTCTCGCGCGCCAGCTCGCGTGCGGCGACGCCGCGCGGCTCGACCTCGGCGCGCAGCCCCAGCAGCGCGGCATCCAGACGTCCGGCGCGCACATCGCTCATGAGGCTGTCACTGTTGCCGACGACGAGCTCGACTCGGGTCCTCGGGTGCAGGGAGCGGAACCGCGCGATCACAGCGGGCACATACACCGCGGTCACGGTCGGGATCACCCCGAGCCGGAGTGTTCCCGTGATGTTCCCGGCTGCGGCAGACGCCGCCTCGCGCGCGTCGGACGAGGCGCGAACGGCGATGCGCGCGTGCGCGAGGAACGCCTCACCGGGCTCGGTGAGCCTCACCGCACGACTCGTGCGCACGAACAGCTGGTGCCCGATCTCGCGCTCGAGAGCCGCGATCTGATGGCTGAGAGCCGACTGCGTCACGAAGCTCTTCTCGGCGGCGCGGGTGAAGCTCGATTCCTCGGCGACCGCGACGACGTACCTCATCTGCTGCAGATCCACCAATCCATGATCTCCATTCATGGTTGAAATGACAATCATGCGTTGGATTCATTTTGCGATAGGGGCGAATCTGGGTCCATGAACCGCCTGACTCTCCTCTTGCTCACCGCCCTCGCGCCGATCTCGTGGGGAACGACCTACCTCGTGACGACAGAACTCCTCCCGGTCGGCCATCCCCTGCTTGCCGGACTCCTCCGCTCGCTGCCGGCCGGCCTCGTCGCGCTCGCCATCGGTCGCATCTTGCCGACGGGGTGGTGGTGGGTGAAGTCCCTCGTGCTCGGCATCCTCAACATCGGAGCGTTCTTCCCACTGCTGTTCCTCGCTGCCGAGCGGCTCCCGGGCGGGGTCGCCGCCGCCGTCGCAGGGGCGCAGCCTCTCATCGTGCTCGCGCTGAGTGCGCTGGTGCTCCGCGACCGCATCCGCCCGGCATCAGCCGTCGCCGCTCTGGCGGGAGCCGCAGGCGTCGGACTCGTCGTGCTGGGCCCGGATGCGGCGCTCGACGGTCTCGGAATCCTCGCGGCGCTCGGTGGCGTCACCTCGACCGGACTCGGCATCATCCTCACGAAGCGCTGGGGACGTCCGGCCGGAGTGGGTCCTGTCGCCTATGCGGGATGGCAGCTCACCGCGGGCGGACTGTTCCTGCTGCCGCTCACACTCGGGGTCGAAGGCCTGCCGTCACGCATCGACGGCGACGCCGCGCTGGGCTACCTGTGGTTGGGGACCGTCGGCGGACTGATCGCGTACACCCTGTGGTTTCGCGGCATCCAGCTGCTCCCGGTGGTCGCACCCGGACTGCTGGCGCTTCTCTCCCCCGTCGTCGCGACCGCTCTCGGCGTCGCGCTCGCCGGCGAGTCGTTCAGCGGCGCGCAGGCACTCGGAATCGGGATCGTGCTCGTGGCACTGGTCGGCGGGCAGATCGTCGCCCGTCCGCGGCGCTCTGAAGAGCCCGCGAGCACGGCTGCCGCCGAACGCGTCGACGTGAGAGCCTGAACCGCGTCAGTTCTTGCCGAAGAGCTTCTGGATCTCGGCGAGATCCGCTTCGGTCGGCGCTTTGGCTCCCCCGCCCAGGCCGAAGCCGGATCCGGTCGGCGTCGACGCAGGGGCGAGCCCGGCGTTCTCGGCAGCGCGCTTGGCCGGGTTGCCCGACCGCGATCCCGAAGGCTTCCCCTTACCCTTCTTGCCGCGCTTCGAGGAGGCTCCGGGGCGCCCCATCCCGGGCACAGGACCCATGCCGGGGATGTTCGGGGTACCGCCGCGGGCGACGGTCTTCATCATCTTGGCGGCCTGGTCGAAGCGCTGCACCAGCTGATTCACGTCCGTGACCGTCATGCCCGAGCCCCGCGCGATGCGCAGGCGGCGCGATCCGTTGAGGATCTTGGGATTGCGTCGCTCCCCCGGAGTCATCGAGCGGATGATCGCCTCGGTGCGGTCGATCTCGCGCTCGTCGAAGTCCTCGAGCTGCTGCTTCATCTGACCCATGCCCGGGAGCATCCCGAGCATCTTCTTCATCGACCCCATCTTCTTCATCTGCTGAAGCTGGTCGAGGAAGTCCTCGAGCGTGAACTGCTCGGTCGCGAGCTTCTCCGCCATCTTGGCGGCCTCTTCCTCATCGAAGGCCTGCTGGGCCTGCTCGATGAGGGTGAGGATGTCGCCGAGGTCGAGGATGCGGCTCGCCATGCGGTCGGGGTGGAACGGCTCGAGGTCTTCGAGGCGCTCGCCCGTCGAGGCGAAGATGATCGGGCGCCCGGTCACCGACGCGACGGACAGCGCAGCACCACCGCGCGCATCGCCGTCGAGCTTCGACAGCACGACGCCGGTGAAGTCGACGCCCTCCTGGAAGGCCTTGGCCGTGTTGACCGCGTCCTGACCGAACATGGCGTCGATCACGAAGAGCACCTCGTCGGGATCCACGGCCCTGCGGATGTCGGCGGCCTGCTTCATGAGCTCGGCGTCGACGCCGAGACGGCCCGCCGTGTCGATGATGACGACGTCGTGCTGCTGACGACGCGCGTGTTCGACGCCGTCGCGCGAGACCTTGACCGGGTCGCCGACCCCGTTGCCCGGCTCCGGCGCATAGATCGTGGCACCGGCCTGCTCGGCGACGACCTGCAGCTGGTTCACCGCGTTCGGGCGCTGCAGGTCGGCGGCGACGAGCAGCGGAGTGTGGCCCTCGCCCTCGAGCTGCTTGGCGAGCTTGCCCGCGAACGTCGTCTTACCCGAACCCTGCAGCCCGGCGAGCATGATCACGGTCGGAGCGGTCTTCGCGAACTGCAGGCGACGCTGCTCTCCACCGAGGATCTGCACGAGCTCCTCGTTGACGATCTGCACGACCTGCTGCGCCGGGTTCAGCGCCTTGTTCACCTCGTCGCCGAGAGCGCGCTCCCGCACCTTCGCCGTGAACTCCTTGACGACCGAGAGGGCGACGTCGGCGTCGAGGAGCGCGCGACGGATCGCGCGGACGGTGCCGTCGACATCGGCCGCACTGAGCTTTCCCTTCGTGCGCAGATTGCGGAAGGTATCGGTGAGCCGATCGGAGAGCGTGCCAAAGGTAGCCATGGTGCTACCGATTCTACGCGAGCGGGGCCTCAACGCTCAGCGCGGCACGAAGCTCGGCCTTGGCTCGCTGATAGCGGCCTCGTGCCGTCGAGGACGGGATGCCGAGGAGCGACGCCGCATCGGCGAGCGAAAAGCCGTCCCAGTGCACGAGTCGCACGATCTCCGCGAGGTCGGGATCTAATCGGTCGATGGCGTCCCGCACCTCCGCCCCCTGATCGGCGCCGGGCGCGTGCGGCTCGCTCGGCGAGAGCCGGATCCGATCGACAAGCGCCCACCGCCGCCTCACTCCCCGCGCATGGTTGAGCACAGTGCCCCGGGCGACGCCGAACAGCCACATCCGCGCACCCTCCGCATCAGCGGGCAGCTCTTTCACGCGGCGCCACCCCACCACCATGGTCTCCCCGAGGAGGTCCGCGGCGTCGTCCGGGCCGACACGGCGCTCGAGATAGGCAAGCAGAGCCGAGGCGCTGGCCTCGAACGCGACGACCAGCCGCCGATCATGGGCGTTCATCGGTCCCCACCCCAGTCCTCGCCGTCGCAGTGCAACTGACTGTGCGCGGATGCACCTGCGAGTGCCGTGCTGTCGAAGCCCCGGGCGACGAGCTCGTCGTGCAGCGCTTCACCGAGCGCCTGTTCGTTCGCCAGCCAGGCATCGAGATCTGCCTGCCTCGGGCCGTCCGGGTCGACGCCCGCCGCGGCGTTGCTCGCGCGGATCGAATCCAGGTACTCGGGCACGTACCGAGCCACGGCGGCCTCCACGTCGTCATGGGCGAACCAATCGTCGACGGCGGTGTTGACGTCGACCTGCAGAAACGGATTGGAGATCGCGTAACCGCTGACCCGCAGCTCGCACTCGCCCCAGGTCGGAGAGGTGTAAGCGTAACTGCGATCGGGATTCTCCAGCCCGTCCCCCCAGAGCCACCCGCTGGACGCGACCGCGAGACCCGATCCACCGACCAGAAGCGCGGTGATCGCGCCGCCGAAGGCAAGCGTCCGCGATCGACGTGCGACTCGCCGCGCCTGAGAGCGCGCTCGGAACACGAGCCCACGCACGTCTCGCGGGTCCAGCGCGCGCCGTGCGGGCGCTGATGAGTCGAGCAGTGTCTCGAAGGTGTGCGTGTCCATGAGCGTTCCTATCGGTGGGTTCACTCAGGACATGTCCGGCGCGCGCCGATACGTCCGCGTCAGCCCCAGCGGAGGTCGTCGAGGCTCGACAGCGCGTCGGCGAGCACCGTCTCCGGCGCCGAGTACCCCGCGCCCTGCTCCGCCCATGCGCGGAGGGAGGACAGCACCGCCGCGGCATGTGCTGCGCCGACGACATCGGCACGGATGCGGGGAACGCCCGACGCGGATGCCGCGGACGCGACGATCGAGGCCAGGCGAGCCAGTCGCAGCGCGCTGTCTCGAGTGAGCTCGTCGTCGAGGCCCATGGCCGTGCGGTTTCGCAGCGCCAGCGCGAGCGGATCCGGCGCGAACCCCCGCAGCGCGTCGACGAGGATCGACCGCACCGCTGCGGCATCCGCGCGGTCGCCGAGCTCGCCGAGCGCCGCGCCCACTCCGTCGATGCGTGCATCGAGGCCCGACCACAGCACGTCGCTCTTCGACGAGAAGTAGTTGAAGAAGCTGGACCGGCTGACTCCTGCGCGCTGGGTGATGTCCGCGACGGACGTCGCGTCGTATCCCCGCTCGAGGAAGAGCTCGCAGGCGGCCTCGGCGAGCGTCTCGCGCGACGACGCCTTCGGGCGTCCCGCGCGGCTCGTCGTCGTCATGAGGACACGGTATCGCGCAGCGACCCCGAGCGCGCCCGCGCCGCACGTCGAGGAGTATTGTTAGACGCAATCCATCTATGCCACGGTCGCCTCACGAGGGAGTGCTCGCATGCTCGACGTCGTCACCGCCGGTCTCGCACCGGCCTACGTGCCCTACACGGAGGGTTGGGATCTCCAGCGGCGCGTCCATGCCGACGTGGTCGCGGGCTCGCGACCCGACACCCTGCTGCTCCTCGAGCACGAGGCGGTCTACACCGCCGGTAAGCGCACGGAGGACCACGAGCGGCCGCAGGACGGAACCCCCGTGATCGACGTCGACCGCGGCGGCAAGATCACCTGGCACGGCCCAGGACAGCTCGTCGGCTACCCGATCGTTCGACTCGCCGAGCCGATGGACGTCGTGGCACACGTACGGACGATCGAACGCGTGCTCATCGATGTGCTGCGACCCCTCGGTGTCGACGGCTACCAGGTCGACGGGCGCAGCGGCGTCTGGGTGCGCCGCCCCCTCTCCGAGGACAAGGTCGCCGCGATCGGCGTGCGGGTGCAGCAGGGCGTGACGATGCACGGGTTCGCGATCAACTGCGACAACACGCTGTCCGGCTTCCGCGGCATCATCCCCTGTGGGATCACCGATGCCGGGGTCACCACCGTGAGCGAGGTCGTCGGCGCCGACGTCTCCCCCTCCGACATCGCGGATGCCGTCGCCTCCGCCTTCACCGCCGTCTACTCGACCGCCGACCTCGCAGGAGCCTCCGCATGACCGCCGCCGCACCCGAGGGGCGCAAGCTCCTCCGACTCGAGATCCGGAACTCGGAGACGCCCATCGAGCGCAAGCCCGAATGGATCAAGACCAAGGCCAAGATGGGCCCGGAGTACACGGCTCTCCACTCGCTCGTGAAGAGCGAAGACCTGCACACCGTGTGCCAGGAAGCCGGCTGCCCGAACATCTTCGAGTGCTGGGAGGACCGCGAGGCCACCTTCCTCATCGGCGGCTCGCAATGCACGAGGCGCTGCGACTTCTGTCAGATCGACACCGGCAAGCCGGACGCCTACGACACGGACGAGCCCCGCCGCGTGGCGGAGAGCGTGCAGCGGATGGGCCTGCGCTACGCCACCGTCACGAGCGTCGCGCGCGACGATCTGCCCGACACCGGCGCTTGGCTGAACGCCGAGACGGTGCGCCGGATCCACGCGCTCAACCCCAACACGGGGGTCGAGCTCCTCGCGAACGAGCACAATGCCGACCCCGCGTTCCTGGGCCAGATCTTCGAGGCACGCCCTGAGGTGTTCGCCCACAACGTGGAGACCGTCCCGCGGATCTTCAAGCGCATCCGCCCGGCGTTCAAGTACGAGCGCTCTCTCGACGTGATCACCCAGGGACGGGATGCCGGACTCATCACGAAGTCCAACCTGATCCTCGGAATGGGCGAGGAGCCGGAGGAGGTCGTCCAGGCGCTCAACGACCTGCACGAGGCCGGCTGCGACATCATCACGATCACCCAGTACCTCCGCCCGTCGCCTCGGCATCTGCCGGTCGCACGCTGGGTGAAGCCCGCGGAGTTCGTCGAGTTCAAGGAGGAGGCGGAGCGCATCGGGTTCCTCGGCGTCCTGGCCGGGCCGCTCGTGCGTTCGTCGTACCGAGCCGGACGGCTGTGGGCGCAGTCGATGACGTCGAAGGGACGCGAGATCCCCGCGCACCTCGCGCACATCGCGGAGAGCGCTGACCTCGGCTTCGCTCAGGCGGTCTGAGATCGGGCAGAGCGCCGACCGTCAGTCGGCGCTCATGACCGACAGCACGGCGCCGTCGGATCCGAGATTCACCAACAGCACGTCGTCGGTCGTGTCGGCGTCGAGCGCGTACTCGAGCACCGCGAACGGCTCGGAACCACCGTGCTCGTCCGCCAGGATCGTCATGCTCATGAGCCGCAGCGACCGGATGATGTCGACAGCGGCGTCGCCGCTGACGTCGATCAGCACGTCCTCGAGCTCGTCGCCGTAGGCCTCCTGCTGCTGCAGGATGTACTCGGTCACCTCGCTCGTGCGGTCGTCGACCTCCGAGAGCATGCTGCGACGGGCGGTGCCGTCGACCGTCTCGAGACCCGCGATCAGCGACGCCGCGATGTCGAGGGCGTCTGCCGACACGTCGTCCTGATCCGGAGCCGTGAGGTCAACCGTGACGCTCTGATCGCCGAGTTCCACGGTCTCCGACCAGAAGATCGAGCCGTCGGGGCCCGACGACAGGAGTCCGAAGTAATCGTGTTCGATCGCCATAACGCTATGAAACCAGCCTCCCGGTCGCGGCGGTAGTCCTGTGCGTGTCGTGTCGTCAGCCGACGAGCGACTGCACGAAGACGTGAGGGGTGAAACCGGTGAGGTCGTCGATGCCCTCGCCCTGCCCCAGGAGCTTGACGGGGATGCCGGTGCGCTCCTGCACCGCGAGGACGAAACCGCCCTTCGCAGAGCCGTCCAGCTTGGTGAGGACGAGCCCGGTCACGCCGGCGTGCTGCAGGAAGGCCTCGGCCTGCATGACGCCGTTCTGCCCGGTCGTGGCGTCGAGCACGAGCAGCACCTCGCTGATCGGAGCCTGCTTCTCGATGACCCGGCGGATCTTCGTCAGCTCGTCCATCAGTCCGCCCTTGGTGTGCAGGCGTCCGGCGGTGTCGATGATCGCGATCTCGATGCCCTCGCGCTGCGCGAACTCGATGGTCTGGTAGGCGACGGACGCGGGATCCTGGCCCTCGTGCTGCGGCCGGACGATCGCCGCTCCCCCGCGCTGCGCCCAGGTCGCGAGCTGGTCGACCGCCGCCGCCCTGAACGTGTCCGCCGCTCCGACCACGACGCTGCGCTGGTAGCCGCGGAGGAACTTCGTGAACTTGCCGATCGTCGTGGTCTTGCCGACGCCGTTGACTCCCACGACGAGCACGACGGCCGGACGCTCGGTGAGCTTCAGGGTCGTGTCGAACTTGGCGAAGTGCTCCTCCAGCGTCTCGCGCAGCATGCGCTGCAGATCCTTCGGGTCGGTCGTACGGTAGCGCTCGACCTTGCCTCGGAGCTCGTCCACGACGCGCTCGCTGATGTCGGGACCGAAGTCGGCGGTGATGAGCGCGGTCTCGAGGTCCTCCCACGTCGTCTCGTCGATCGTGGGCTTGACGAACATGCCGCGCAGCGCGCGACCGAGGGACCAGGACTTCTCCGCCATGACTCCAGCCTATCCGCGCAGGGCCGATCAGACCGCGGCAGCGGCGGCGCGGTCGCCGACGCGCTGCCCGACCACGGCGGACACGCCGTCCTGACGCATCGAGACGCCGTAGAGGGCGTCTGCGATCTCCATGGTGCGCTTCTGGTGGGTGATGACGAGCAGCTGCGAGCTCTCGCGCAACTGCTCGAACACCGTGAGCAGACGACCGAGGTTCGCGTCGTCGAGCGCGGCCTCGACCTCGTCGAGGATGTAGAACGGGCTCGGCCGCGCCTTGAAGATCGCCACGAGGAGTGCGACTGCGGCAAGGGAGCGCTCACCGCCGGAGAGCAGGGACAACCGCTCGATCTTCTTGCCGACCGGTCGCACCGACACCTCGATACCGGTCGTGAGCATGTTGTCGGGATCGGTGAGCGAGATGCTGCCAGCGCCGCCGGGGAACAGCAGGGGGAAGACCTGCCCGAACGCCTCCTTCGTGTCCTCGAACGCGCTCGCGAAGATCGTCTGCATCCGCTCGTCGAGGTCGGCGATGATCGTCAGGAGGTCCTGCCGCGTCTGCGTGAGATCGGCGAGCTGCTCGGTGAGGAACGCATGCCGTTGCTCGAGAGCCGCGAACTCCTCGAGCGCGAGGGGGTTCACGCGACCCAGTTGCGCGAGCTTACGCTCGGCGTCGGCGAGGCGACGTTGCTGGATGCGGCGGTCGAACGGGATAGCGGTGTCGTCCACCAACTCCTCGTCAGCGGGCCCTGCCCCGGGATCGCGAGGAACCAGCTGGTCCGGTCCATATTCCGCAACGAGAATATCTTCATCGAGCGCCAGCTCCGACGCGACGCGCTCGAGCAGGCTGTTCAGGTGAAGCTTCTTCTCGTGGATCTGCAGTTCCAGGCCATGGACGCTCTCGGTGAGGCCTGCGAGGCGCTCGCGGAGCGACGTCTCCTGCGTACGGAGCGCGGTCAGCTCCTCGTTCTGCGCGGAGCGCGCGGCCTCGGCCTCTCCCAGCGCGAGGCGTGCTTCGGCCACAGAGCGATCGATCGAGTCCAGGATGCGCGGCAGCTCGGACGCGACCCCGGATGCCGCCTCCCGCTGCGCCCGGCGGATCACCGCTCGGCGCGCCGCCTCGGCTGCGGCATCCCGCTCCTGCTCGCGCTGGCGCTCGAGACTCGCGACGCGCGCCTGGGCAGCTCGGACTCGCTCCCGAAGTGTCTCGATCTCCAGGCGCGCGCGGACCTCGCCTTCGCGCGCGGACTCGAGCGCCTCGAGCAGACCGTCTCGGGCCGACGCGTCGAGAACGGGCCGCGGAGCGGACACGGCGTCATCGAGCTCCGACTTCGCGCGGGCGGCCTTCACCTCCGCTTCCTCGACCGCTGACTGGGCCTGAGCCAGCCCTGCCTCGAGCCGGTCGCATTCCGCGACCGCCGACTCGTGCGTGACGGTCACGCGGTTCACCTGCTCCGCGTGGCTGGCCAGCGCCGCGTCATGCTCCCGGAGCGCACGCAGCGCGTCCTTCGCCTGACGCCGCGTCGTCTCGACGAGGTCGTTCGCGTCCTCCCGCGCCTCGCGCAGCGAGTCGACGATGACCTGCACCTCCGCGAGGCGCTCCTTCGCGGCATCCCGCTCTGCGGCCAGTTCGAGTCGAGAACGCTCTCCGCCGGATCCCGTGCGGAGGGTCTGCGCCGTGACCACGTCTCCCGTGGTCGTCACGACGGTCGTCGTCGTGTCGCCGAGAGCGTCCAGCGCGGTCCGCGCGCGCCTCGCCTCGTCGAGATCGCCGGCGATGAGCACGTGCGACAGGATGCCGAGCACGCCGGCGGGCGCTGTGACGGTCTCCACGGCGGGCGTGACGCCCGGAAGCTCGGGAAGCTGTACGGCAGGACGGATCGCATCGGCCACGACGAAGTCGATCACGCCTCTCCCCTGCGAATCGGCATCCCCGGCGAGGGCGAAGGCATGCAGAGCCTCGTCGACCAGGACGCCCTCGGCCAGCGGACCGAGCACAGCGGCGATCGCGGCCTCGAATCCGGACTTCACCTGCACCGCATCGCCGACGAGACCGCGGATGCCGTCGCCCCCGGTCTTCACGATCTCGGCCGCACCTCCCGACAGGGCGAGGGCGCTCCCCAGGGCTGCGGCCTTCGCCGTGAGGGCGTCGACCTCGCGCTCCGCCGCGTGCAGCCGTTCGCGAAGCGTCTCCCGCTCCGTCTCGGCAGCGGTCGCCGCGCGCTGCGCGCTCTCGTAGGCCGCGGAGTACTCGGCCGCGGTGCCCTCGGGTGCCTCCGCGGTGTCGATGGCCTCCAGTGCCTCGGCCGCCTCCCGACGCCGGATGTGAGCGGCCTCGAGAGCGTTCTCCTGCCGCAGCACCGCGCCGCGCACCGCCGCGAGAGCCGACGCCGCGGCATCCGCTGCGCCGCGCAGCGAGGTGAGCCGCATGTCGTATTCCGACACCAGAGCGCTCTGCTCGGCGATGTCGACGTCGAGCGTGTCCAGCTCGGCGCGCGCGCTCACGACCTCGCGGCTCGCGGCCGCGGCGGCGTCCTGCGCATCGCCGAGCCCCTCCGAGATCTCGGTGATCTCGGCCTTCGCCTCGTCGATCGTGGCCTGAGTGACGGTCACCGCGGTCACCGCGGCGTCGTCCTCCTCCGAGCCCAGCAGCGCGAGGCGCTGGTTGGCGAGCGTGTACAGACCGCGCATGCGCTCCTGCACCTGCTCCAGCCCGAACGCGACGCCGCGAGCCTGGTCGACGGCCACGGAGTTCTGGTCCTGCTCAAGGCGCGCGATGTTCGCACGCACGGCCTCCGCCTGATCGGAGAGCACGAGCCGTTCGGTGTGACGCTCGTGCTCCGTCCGCGTGTGGTCGGCCAGGGCTGTGCGCAGGGCGACCACGTCATCGGCGAAGATCCGCGCCTTAGCGTCGCGCACGACCGCCGCGATCGTCTGCGCCTCGCGCGCGATCTCGGCCTGACGACCGAGCGGCTTGAGCTGGCGGCGGATCTCCCCCGCGAGATCACTCAGACGCGTGAGGTTCGTCTCCATGGCATCGAGCTTGCGCAGGGTCTTCTCCTTGCGCCGGCGATGCTTGAGGATTCCGGCGGCCTCCTCGATGAAGCCGCGACGGTCTTCGGGCGAGGCCTGCAGGACGGTGTCGAGGCGCCCCTGGCCGACGATGACGTGCATCTCTCGGCCGAGGCCGGAATCGCTGAGCAGCTCCTGCACGTCGAGCAGTCGGCAGGACTCGCCGTTGATCGCGTACTCGCTCGATCCGTTGCGGAAGAGGGTGCGGCTGATCGTGACTTCGGCGTACTCGATCGGCAGGGCGCCGTCGGCGTTGTCGATCGTCAGCTGCACCTCGGCACGACCGAGCGGTCCCCGCGTCGAGGTACCGGCGAAGATGACGTCCTCCATCTTGCCGCCGCGCAGGGTCTTCGCGCCCTGCTCGCCCATGACCCACGCGAGGGCGTCGACGACGTTCGACTTGCCTGACCCGTTGGGACCGACGATGCAGGTGACGCCCGGCTCGAAGACGAAGCTCGTCGGCTGCGCGAAGGACTTGAACCCCTTGAGGGTCAGGCTCTTCAGATGCATGCGCGCACCGCGCTTCCGGGCTGGATCACGCCCTCACGCTACCGGAATCCCGCGCCAGGACCGGCATCCCGCGCGGTGCGACGGCGATCGTCCCGACGCCGCGACACGCCGGACACGCCCGGGATGCTTGACGTCAGCTGTGAGCCTTCGCTACCGTGAACCTCCGGATCGCCACACGAAAGGAGGTTACCGATGATGATCACTCAGCTGAACGCACAGGCCACAGGCCTCGCCGCGCCCTTTGCGCAGCGCCTTGCGCACTCGGTAACCGCCGGCGTCCGTCGTAGCAGCGCTCTGTCCTAGAGCCGCAGCAGCAGGACTCCGCCCGCTCTCGGGCGTCCGCCTCGCGCGCCATCGTGCCGCCTCGCCCTGATCCCCAGGATCACGGCTTCCCGCCGACCCCGGCTCCCGCGCTCCGCGGCATCCCGGGCTCGTGCTCCCGCCGCGCCACCCTTCTCTCATCGGGTCTGCGCCGTCTGCGTCATCGCATTCACACCACCACCACTCGAAGGAATCATCGTGAACACCACGCTGTACCGCTCCACCACCCACCCACCGGATACCGAGGACCAGCAGGTCCTCCACATCCCCGCACCCGACGACCTGCGTCGCCTCGCGCTCGCAGACCGTCTCTCCCTCCGTATCGGCCTGTGGCTGCTGCAGAGAGCGCAGCGCCCGCGACGGGAGCGCCGCTCGTCCCGCGTCTCCGGCGATCTGCTCGCTCTCGACCGGCGGGAACGCTCCGTCGCCGAGACGTACGCTCTGCTCACCTTCGACCTGCAGCGCCAGCTGCGCTGATCGGAAGGACATCATGAGCATCGTGCTCACCGAGGATGCGACGCTGCATCCGCTCGTGCTCCCGGCGCGGGCGGATGCAGCAGACGCGGGCGAGTTCCGCGAACTCGCCCGCGTCCGCAACGACGTCTATCGCGCGATCACCGGACGCGACGAACAGGACCTCGAGCCCGAGGCGCTACTGCCACTGCTGAGGTCGCGTCCCGAGCGCACCACGATCGTCTGGGCAGTTCGCGTGGCCGGCGAGATCGTCGGACGCACGGTCGTCGACATCCCTCACGAAGAGGGGTCGCGTACCGCGATCGCGAGCATCGAGATCCATCCACGGGTGTGGGGCCGGGGCATCGGCAGCGCTGTGCTCCCCCACTTCGAAGCAGCAGCCCGGCAGCACGGCAGGACCGTCATCCAGAACTGGACCGAGCAACCGGCGTCGTCGGGCGAGCGGATCACCGCGCGCACCGGACACGGAAGCGTGCCGGACGACCATGTCTCCCGGTTCTTGCTGCGCCATGGATTCTCGCTGGAGCAGGTGTATCGGGTTA
This sequence comes from Microbacterium sp. CR_7, assembly GCF_041954755.1. Taxonomy (NCBI): domain Bacteria; kingdom Bacillati; phylum Actinomycetota; class Actinomycetes; order Micrococcales; family Microbacteriaceae; genus Microbacterium; species Microbacterium sp. CR_7. Next base: position 432,217 of record NZ_JAVAYF010000001.1, on the reverse strand, counting down.
GCCGTCTCGACCTCGACCGCGAGACCCATGAGTTCGACGCGCTGCACGCGGACGCGCGCCGCGCGGCTTCCGGATACCGCGTGCTGCAGTGGGAGGTGCCCACACCGGCCGAGCATCTCGACGGCTACGCGTGGCTCAAGTCGCGCATGTCGACGGATGCTCCGTCGGCGGGACTCGAAGCCGATGAGGAACGGTGGGACGCAGAGCGCGTCGTCGCCGGCGAGAAGCGCATCATCGAGATGAGGCAGTGGATGCTCGTCACCGTGGCGCAGCATGTCGAGAGCGGCGAGCTCGCGGCGTTCACCGAAATCGGCATCGGACCCGACATGACGGCCACCACTCACCAGCACGACACGCTGGTGCTCCGTGAGCACCGAGGGCATCGCCTCGGCCAGCTCGTCAAGGGCGCCTCGCTCGCGACCTGGCGGAAGATCGCGCCGCAGTCGCGGGCGGTGATCACCTACAACGCCGAGGAGAACCGGCCCATGCTCTCCATCAACGAAGCCCTGGGCTTCGAGGCCATCGCCTACGAAGGCGCCTGGCGGAAGGATCTCTTATGACCACGTCCACGCTGACGGTCACGCCCCTGGTCGTCCCGCAGTCGCTCGACAGCGACGACGCCGCGGACTTCCTCGCGTACGGCGAGCTCAATCGCCTCGTCTGCGATGAGGCCACCGGCATCCCCGATCTGGCTCCGGACGCCGCCCAGATGCTGCCAGCCTGGCAGGACCAGACCGACACCCTGCACACGGGCTTCGTGGCAAAAATCGACGACGAGATCGCCGGCATGATCACGATCGACTACGCCAGGGAGGCGGACGCGCAGGCAGCCGAGATCGATGTGCTCGTGCCGCGTCGCTTCGCCGGGCGCGGAGTCGAGGCTGCGCTGCTCGCGCGTGCCGAGGAGGAGGCGCGCGCGCACGACCGGTCGCTCAGCCAAGCCTGGTCGCTGCATCGTCCGATCGAGGCCGATCGCATGATCGTGCCCCGGACAGGCTGGGGGCGTATCCCCGCCACCGCGCTCTCCGACGCGCTCGAGGCCGACGGCTTCGTGTGCGAACAGGTCGAACGCAACAGCGAACTCGATCTGCACGCAGACCCGTCCGCGCTCGAGCGTGCCCTCCACGACGCCCTCGCCGTCGCAGGGCCGGACTATCGGATCGTGCAGTGGATGGCACCGACCCCGGAGGAGTACCGGGACGGGTACGCGGGAATCCTCGCACGCCTCTCGACGGACGCGCCGAGCGGCGACATGCAGTTCGTCGCCGAGGAATGGGATGCGCAGCGCGTCGAGCGCCGGGACGCGAGGTTGACCTCCGCGGGTCAGGCGTTCGCGGTCACGGCCGTGCAGCACGTGCCGACCGGCGATCTCGTGGCGTACAACGAACTGCTGATCGGGGCGGACCGTACGTCCACGACGCACCAGTTCGGCACCCTCGTATCCAGCGCGCACCGTGGTCACCGGCTGGGCATGATCGTCAAGTGCGCGAACCTGCTGCGCTGGCGCGAGCTGATGCCCGACTCCCCCGCCGTATCGACCTTCAATGCCGAGGAGAACCGTCCGATGCTGAGCATCAACGAAGCACTCGGCTTCCGGGCGGTCTCGTACGCGGGCGCCTGGCAGAAGCGACTCTCGTGAGGATCATCCGAACGATGTAGGCGCGGGACGGCGGATCATCCGCCGGTGCGATGACGCCGCGGGGCACCGTCGCGAGGCTGGAAGCATGAACACTCCCGTCCTCGACGCACGAGCCCTCACGAAGTCCTACGGCACCACACGCGCACTCGCCGGGGTGGACCTCCAGGTCCTTCCCGGCGAGTCCGTGGCGATCATGGGCGCTTCCGGGTCGGGCAAGACCACGCTCCTGCACGTCCTCGCCGGCATCGTCACTCCCGACTCCGGCACCGTCACCTTCCAGCCGACCACCGGACACCCCGTCGAGCTGTCGGCCCTCGGCGAGTCGGCCCGGTCGCGCTTGCGACGCGAGCGCTTCGGCTTCGTGTTCCAGCAGGGCCTTCTCATCCCCGAGCTTACCGCCGTCGAGAACGTCGCCCTCGCCGCCATGATCAACGGCGTGAAAAGAGCGGATGCCGTGCACCATGCAGCATCCTGGCTCGCCGCCCTCGGGCTCGCTGGGATGGAGGACCGTCGCATCGGCGAGCTCTCCGGAGGCCAGGCGCAGCGTGTCGCGATCGCCCGTGCGCAGGCGACGGGAGCCGACCTCGTCTTCGCAGACGAACCGACCGGTGCCCTCGACTCGCATACCTCGCACGAGGTGATGGACGCCCTGCTCTGGTCGACCACGGGTCAGGGACGGACGCTCCTCGTCGTCACCCACGACCCCGAGGTCGCGACCCGCTGCTCCCGGATCGTCTCCGTGCGCGACGGGCGGGTCGTCTCGCCGGCGGTGACAGCATGAACCCGCGCGTCCTCGCCATGCTGCTGCGTCCGGCACCCGGCCAGACGGCGTTCCTCGCACTCCCCGCGACGGCCTTCGCGATCGTCACCGCGCTCGTGCTCACCGTGGTCGGCGGCGCGCAGTCCTTCTGGAGCTGGACCGACGACTTCGCCCCTGTCTACCAGGCACTCGCCGCGATCGCACTGGTGCTCCTCGTCGTCCCGCTGATGAACCTCGGCGGAGCCGCCGCCCGTCTCTCCGCGCGGCGACGCGACGAGCGTCTCTCCACCCTGCGCCTTCTCGGGGTCACCCCACTGGGCGTCGGAGTCGCGACCGTCGTCGAGTCCGTGCTCGTGGCCGCCGCCGGTGCGGTCGCCGGAGTGCTCGTCTCTCTCGCGATCAGCCCGCTCATCGGCCTGATCCCTTTCCGCGGCGACGCACTGGGCGTGGAGGCCGTCGTGCTCCCTCCCCTGATCGTGCTCGCGGTGGTCGGCGGCATCCTCGTTGTCGCGGCGGCCAGCGCCGCGCTCGGCCTGCGCCGCGTGATCATCTCGCCGCTCGGCGTTCGTATGCGCACCACCGCGTCGAACGTGCACTGGTTCCGCGCCATCATCGGCGTCTCCGCCCTCGCCCTGATCTTCGTGCTGATCAAGATCTTCCCCTCCGTCGCCGGCATCGTGACGACGATCACGGTGCTCGCTGTGCTCTTCGCGATCGCCCTCGCCGTGCTGAACGTGCTGGGCCCCTGGGTGATCAAGCTCATCGCGTCGAGGCAGCTGCGTCGGGCCGAGCACCCGGAACGGCTGCTGGCGGCGCGCCTCGTGCTCGACTCCCCGAAGAGTGCCTGGCGCCAGGTGAGCGGGATCGCGATGGCGAGCTTCATGGCCGTGTTCGCGGGCACCGGAGTCTCTCTCATGAACGTCCTCGGCAGCGGGGACGCCGCCTCCGACGAAGCCGCTCTCGCCGTCGACATGCGTACCGGCCTCATCATCACGCTGGTGGCGTCGTTCCTCATGGTCGCGGCCTCGGTGGGCGTCAACCAGGCGGCGGCGATCCTCGATCAGCGCGAGCTCCACCGGAGCCTGCACCACCTGGGAATGCCGCTCGAGACGGTCGACCGCGCACGACGCCGCGCGATCATGTCGCCGTTGCTCATCACCGCGATCGGCTCGGCGCTGTGCGCCGCGGTGCTGGTCTTCCCGCTGCTCGGGATGGCCCTCATCACGGCGCCGGAATCGGTTCTGACGATCGTCGTGGTCGTGACGATCGGGATCGGCGTGGTCTGGGCGAGCGCGCGCGACCCGACCGCTGCTGGCGCGCTCGTTCGCGGCGGCGTGAGCGCCGGTCGAGTCAGCGGCGGCGCTGACAGCGCGGGCAGTAGTGGCTCGACCGGTTCATGAACGCGGTGCGGCGGATCGGGCCGCCGCACCGCGGACACGGCTCACCCCCGCGTCCGTACGCGTTGAGGGAATGGGCGAAGTAGCCGGCCTGACCGTTGACGTTGACGTACTGCGCGTCGAAGCTCGTACCGCCCTCGGCGAGGGCTTTGGCCAACACGGCGCGGATCTCGGCGAGCAGCCGCAAGGCTGCTCGCGTGGAGAGAGCGGATGCCGCGGTCTCAGGGTGGATCCGGGCCGCCCACAGCGACTCGTCGGCATAGATGTTGCCGACACCGCTGATCACCTGCTGGTCGAGCAGGACGCGCTTGATCCCGCTGCTCCTCCGCTGGAGAGCGGCGAGGAACGTCGCGTCGTCGAACAGGGGGTCCATCGGGTCGCGAGCGATGTGCAGCACCTGGGACGGAACGCGCGACGCTCCGTCGTCGCGCAGCTCGTCGACGGCCAGCGAGCCGAAAGTCCGCTGGTCGGCGAACACGACGGCCAGTACGCCGTGGGTCGGATGCTCGAGGCTGATCCGGATGCGCTCGTGCCGTTCGGCAGGCGCATCGGGCGCACGGAGCAGCATCTGGCCGCTCATGCCCAGGTGGGCGATCAGCGCGGTCTCGCCCGAGTCGAGCGGAAGCCAGAGGAATTTGCCGCGTCGATCGGCTGCCGCGAAGCGGTGTCCCTCGAGACGCGCGACGAAGTCCTCGGCACCGGCCGCATGCCGGGTCAGGGCGCGTTCATCGAACACGCTGACCGCGGTGATGAGCGACCCGATCGCGGCAGGCGCGAGACCGGCACGCACGACCTCGACTTCAGGGAGCTCAGGCACGCTCGTTCAAGAGGCGCCATGCGCTCAGCGCGGCGGCCATCTCGGCGGTCTTCTTGCTGCTGCCGAGACCGGTCATGCTGACGTCACCGACAGTCACCGTGGCGGTGAAGCGACGGTCGTGGTCGGGTCCGCTGGCCTCGATGGAGTACTGCGGAGCGGTGAGGCTCAGCCGGGCGGCCAGTTCCTGCAGGCTCGTCTTCGGGTCCATCGCCGCGCCGTAGCGCTCGGGGTCGGCGAGAAGAGGCTCGGTCAGACGCAGCACGAGCTCGGTCGCGGCCTCCGGGCCCGCCGACAGGAAGGTGGCGCCGATCACGGCTTCCATCGTGTCGGCGAGGATGGAGTCCTTGTCACGTCCGCCGGTCTGCTCTTCGCCGCGGCCGAGCAGCAGGTGGCTGCCCAGCTCGATACCGCGCGCGACCTCCGCCAGCGCGACCGTGGATACCACGCTCGCGCGGCGTTTCGCGAGAGCGCCTTCGTCGAGCTCGGGGTGGCTGGTGAAGAGCATCACCGTCACGGCCTGGCCGAGCACGGAGTCGCCCAGGAACTCGAGGCGCTCGTTGTGAGGAATTCCCCCGTGCTCGTAGGCGTACGAGCGGTGAGTGAGCGCCAACTCCAGAAGCTCCGCGTCGATGTCGACGCGGAGCTTCTCAGGGAGAGGTCTCGTCCCCCCAGGGACCTCTGTCACGATCTGGAGTCGCGACTCAGACGTCAGCGACCTTGCGGCCCTTGTACTCGAGGAAGAGCTCGGTGCCCTGGGAGTCGGTGACGACCTTCGCCTGGTGCGGACGGCTGTAGACGACCTTGCCGTTCTCGACGGTCTTGACGAGCGCGGGGGCCTCGGCCTTCCACTGCGCGCGACGCGAGCGGGTGTTGGAACGGGAGACCTTGCGCTTCGGGGGGTTACCAGCCATGACTAGCTCTCTTCTTTCTCGGCGGCGCTGCTCTCTGCCGCGCCGTCTTGGTCTGTGATCTGCTGGAGCGCACTCCATCGAGGATCGATGGGAGCTGCCTGCTCCGATCCGGTGCTCTCGGTCAGTCTCTCGCCCGTGACCGGGTCGAGCCCGGGGCAATCCGGCTGACACACCGGCTGAAATGGAAGCGACAATACGGCCGCATCCCTGACAAGAGTTTCAAGATCCACGTGGTCGTCTTGAACCTCGAAGTCAGTTTCTTCCTCACCAGGATACGCGAAAAGCTCCTGGAACTCGACTTCGACGGGCCGGGCGATGTCGGTGAGACACCGACCGCACACTCCGGAGTACTCCGCGTCCGCCGCTCCCGACACGAGAATGCCCTCGTGAACGGACTCGAGGCGCACATCGAGATCGAGCTGCGAGCCCTGCGCGAACGACACGATGCCCTCGCCCCACGGCTCCTCGAGAGTCACCGTGAAGGCATGCTCGCGCATCTCCCCCGGCTTGCGAACGATGTCGCGGACGGGGAGGACGAAGGGGCCGTTGAATCGGGAACGCACCCCGCAATGCTACCGGCTCGGCGGGGCTCGGGGCTGGTCGGCGCCTGAGTGCGGAGCCCCGGCGGCGGGACGGTCAGATCCCGCGGGAGCCGGTGTCGAGGAACGACGCGACGGCCGGCGGCACGAACGGCGAGATGTCACCGCCGAGACCGGCGACCTGCCGCACGAGCGAGCTCGACACGAGGGCGTGCGCAGGATCCGGCAGCAGGAACACCGTCTCGATGTCGGCGAGGTGTCGGTTGACGATCGCCATCGGAGATTCGTAGGCGACGTCCACCTGCGAGCGGATGCCCTTGACCAGCACGCCGGCATCGACGTCGCGGGCATAGTCCACGAGGAGACCCATGCTCCATGACCCGACGATGACGTTGCCGTCCATACCGTCCTCGGCGATCGACTGCTCCAGCAGCGACATGCGCTGCGCGATGGGCAGCATCGCCTCCTTGCCGGGGTTGTGGACGACGAGCACGTGCAGTTCGTCGTACAGCTTCGCCGCGCGCCTGATCACGTCGAGGTGACCGAGGGTGGGCGGATCGAAGGAACCCGGGACGACGGCGATCCGGCTGCTCATGCGTCCAGCCTAGGGCACCTCGAACCGCGGTCAGTTCTTCGCGAGCGCGGCGCGGTCTTCTTCCGTCACGCGCCGTGCGATGGCGGCTCGAAGGCCGGGATTCGCAGCGAGATCGGGGTCATCCGCGAGGATGGCCTCGGCCAGCTCCCGCGCCCGCACGATGAGCTTGGAGTCCTTGACCACGCGCAGCAGCTTGAGCGAGGAGCGCACTCCGGCCTGGGCCGCTCCCAGCACGTCGCCCTCGCCGCGCAGCTCGAGATCGACCTCCGCCAGGGCGAATCCGTCGAGTGTCGCGGCGACGGCATCCACGCGCTCGCGCGCGACGGAACCCGCTTCGGCCTCGGTCACGAGGAGGCAGAGACCCGGTACGCCTCCGCGACCCACGCGCCCGCGGAGCTGGTGCAGCTGCGAGACGCCGAAGCGGTCGGCGTCGAGCACGATCATGGTCGAGGCGTTGGGCACGTCGACGCCGACCTCGATCACGGTCGTCGCGATCAGCAGGTCGATGTCTCCGCGGGCGAAGGACTGCATCACGGCGTCCTTCTCGTCCGACGGCATGCGTCCATGGAGGACCGCCCTGCGCAGACGGCCGAGCGTCGGATGCGTGGCCAAGGCCTCGTCGAGCTGCACCACGCCCCACTTCGGACCGGCCGCGCCCTCGCCCTGCAGGAGTGCCTGCTCGCCCACCTCGGCGGTCTTCTTGGTGGTGTCGATCGCCGCGCAGACGGCGAACACCTGACGGCCCTGCGCGATCTCCTCTGCAGCGCGCTCCCAGACACGGTTGAACCAGCCGGGATGCTCGGCGAGGGGCGCCACGAACGACTCGATGCCTGCTCGTCCCTTCGGCATCGTGCGGATGACCGACGTGTCGAGGTCGCCGAACACCGTCATCGCGACTGTCCGAGGGATCGGCGTCGCCGTCAGGACGAGGGCGTGCGGACTCGACCCCTTCGCGCGGAGCGCCTCTCGCTGCTCCACCCCGAAGCGGTGCTGCTCGTCGACCACCACGAGACCCAGGTCGGCGAAGGTGGTCTTCTCTCCGAGGAGCGCGTGCGTGCCGACGACGATGAGCGACTGCCCCGACGCGACGCGCAGCGCCGCCTTGCGCCTCTCCGCCGCCGGCATCTGCCCGGTCAGCAGGGTCGGCATGACGAGCGGCGCGAGCTGCGGACCGAGCATCTTCGTTATCGATCGGAGGTGCTGCCCTGCGAGCACCTCCGTCGGTGCGATGAGCGCGGCCTGACCACCGGATTCGGCGACCTGGAGCATGGCGCGGAGGGCGACGAGGGTCTTACCGGAGCCCACCTCGCCCTGCACGAGCCTGTTCATGGGCCAGGACCCGACCAGGTCGTGCGCGATCTGCTCGCCGACCGTCTGCTGGTCGGGCGTGAGCGAGTACGGAAGCGCCGCGTCGAAACGTTCGAGGAGTCCTCCCGGTCTCGCCGGCCGCGTCGTCGCGGAGAGCGCGCGCACCGCGTCGCGCTGCTGCAGCAGCGCCGTCTGCAGGGTGAGCGCCTCGTGCATTCGCAGCGTGCGGACCGCGGGATCGATGTCGTTGCGGGTTCTGGGACGGTGGATCTGCTCGAGCGCCTCGCGTGCCGTCAGCAGCTCCTCCCGGGACCGGACGTCGGGGGCGAGCGGCTCGGGCACCTCCCCGAGGTCGTCGAGGACCCTGCCGACGAACTTCGCGATCTGCCAGGTCTGCAGACTGGAGGTCGCCGGGTAGATCGGGATCAGGACCGTGGCGCGCGCGTCCGCGCGTCGCCGCGCGGCATCCTCGTCGTCGAAGAGCTCGTACTCGGGATGCGCGAACTGGGTGACCCCGTTGAACTCGCCGACCTTGCCGGAGAACACGCCACGGCGGCCGACCGCCAGTTCCTCCGACCGCCACTTCGCAGCCCCGAGGTTCTTCGCGAAGAACGTCAGCGACATCTTGCCGATGCCGTCGCCGATCACGACGTCGGCCATCGCGCCCCGTCGATTGCGCATCGCCCGAGCACTCGACGACAGCACCTCGGCGACGATCGTGACGGTCTCGCCGATCGGGAGCTCGCGGATCGGGGTGAGCTCTCCCGGATCCGCGTACCGTCGCGGATAGTGCGAGAGCAGATCGCCGACCGTCGCCATTCCGAAAGCCCGGTCGAGCGCCTTCGCCGGGGTCGCGCCGAGCGCCTCCTGCAGAGACGTGTCGAGCGAGAGCGGCATGATCCGAGTCTAGAAGGCAGCACCGACACGACGCGCACGGCCGCTGCCGTATCGTGAACGGGTGACGAGGATCATCGCCGGAGCCGCGAGAGGCGCCCGACTCGACGTGCCGGGAAGCGGCACCCGCCCCACGAGCGACCGCGTGCGGGAGTCCCTGTTCGGCGCCCTCGAATCCGCCGACGCGATGTCCGGGGCTCGTGTCCTCGATCTGTATGCCGGTTCGGGGGCGCTCGGCCTGGAATCGCTGAGCCGGGGTGCCTCATCCGTCGACCTCGTCGAGCACGGTCGCGCCGCCGCGGGGATCATCCGCCGCAACGCGGGCATCGTGGCGAAAGCCGGGGACCTCTCCCCCGCGCGCGTGCACCAGAGCAGCGTCCGCGCCTTCCTGCTGCGTGCGACAGGACCCTTCGACCTCGTCTTCACCGACCCGCCCTACGATCTGGGCGACGAGGCCATGAACGGCGATCTGCTCGCGCTCGCGCCGCTCCTCGCCCCGGAGGCGCTCGTCGTGATCGAACGCGCGAGACGGTCCACCCCGCCCGACCTCGACGCCGCCGGGCTCGAGCTGCTCCGCGAGAAGACCTACGGCGACACGACCCTGTGGTGGGCGATGCCCCGAGGGTCGGACGACGACTCAGCCTGACGCCGAGTCCCAGTCGCGGTACGGGTCCCAGCCGCTGACGTCGACGGGATCGCCGTCGACGAGCAGGTCATGTTCCGATCGGTCCTCGACCTCGCCGATGCGTCGGAAGCCGGACGGCAGAACCGGGCCGGGGAACGCGGCCAGCAGGGCATGATCCTCGCCCCCGGCGAGAGCACGCACCGGATCGTCGCCGAGCGCCGCCGCCGACAGGTGGATCGACACCCCGGATGCCGCCGCCATGCGCCGCGCGTCCAGCGCGAGCCCGTCGGAGACGTCCATCATCGCCGAGGCACCGGCGATCGCGGCCATGGGCCCGAGCCCGATCGGCGGCGAAGGACGCAGCTGCGCGTCGAGCGCCGCACGGTCGCCGTCTCCGAGCACTGCGACATCGACCGGCACCGGGGTCTCGCCGTCGCGGAACCGGCCGAAGAGCAGTTGGAGTCCCTGCGCGGCGTGCCCCAGCTCGCCCGCGACCGCGACCGTGTCACCGGGACGGGCGCCGCTGCGCGTGATCGGAGCGCGGCCCTCCAGGTCGCCCAGCGCCGTGACCGCGACGGTGAGCACATCCGACACGGTCAGGTCGCCGCCGACGACCGCGCAGCCGGGCGCCAGCGCTGCGCAGGCCTCGCGGAAACCGTCGGCGAGGCGCTCCACGAACGAGAGCCGGAGATCGCGCGGCACGGCGAGTGCGACGAGGAGCGCCGTCGGACGCGCGCCCATCGCCGCCACGTCGGCGAGGTTGACCGCAGCGGCCTTCCAGCCCAGGTCGAACCCGCTCGACCAGGCGAGCCGGAAGTCAGGACCGTGCACGAGCGTGTCGGTCGTCGCGACGACGGAGCCTGATGGCGCGGCGATGACCGCGGCATCGTCGCCGGGGCCGATCAGCGTGTGCGACGCTTGTGACGTCCGCGCGAGGATGGCTCGGAGGATCTCCCCCTCCGACAGGTCGCCCAGGCGCGGGTCGTCGTCGTCGGGTCGGGAGGGCATGCAGTCAAAGGTAGCCTGGATGCATGCCCTCCTCTCGCCGTCTGCTCCTCGTCGCGGGCATGCTGATCGCCGCGGCCGGACTCGCCGGCTGCTCGACCACGATCCACCTGGAGCCGGCCGACGACGCGAACGATCCGGCGTGCGCCGAGGTCTCGGTGCTCCTGCCCGACGCGGTGGGCGATCTCGACCGGGTGTGGACCGACGCGCAGGCCACCGGAGCGTGGGGAGACCCGACCGTGGTGCTCCGCTGCGGCGTCGAGCCGCCTGCCCCGTCGACCGACGTGTGCACCACGATCGGCGGCGTCGACTGGCTCGTGCTCGACCAGGAGGAGGAGCGCCAGCGTCTCGTCACCTACGGACGGGACCCGGCGATCGAGGTCATCATCCGCCGAGGCTCGGAGATCGACTTCCGGACGGTCGTGGAGCAGCTGTCGACGAGCATCCGGGCGGGCCTGGCGCCCGCCACGGCGCGGTGCACCGATCGCGTCCCGACCGACGACAGCACTGACGAGAACACAGACGAGAGCACCGGCGACGGCTCGTCCGAGGGCTGATCGCCGACGACCGAACCGCCTGGTCGGCGCCGCCGAGCCGCTGCGCTCAGCGACGCAGCCCGGCCTCGATCAGCTCGGAGATGAGATCCCCGTAGCTCAGGCCCGAGACGACCCAGCACTTGGGGAACATCGAGATCGGAGTGAATCCGGGCATCGTGTTCAGCTCGTTGACGACGAGCTCGCCCGACGCGGTGAGGAACATGTCGACACGGGCCAGGCCGCGACCGTCCACCGCCTCGAACGCACGGATGCCGGCGTCCTGGATGGCTGCCACCTCTGCCTCGTCGAGGTCTGCCGGGCACACGACGTCGACGCCGTCACCGCCGAGGTACTTGCCCTCGAAGTCGTAGAAGCCGCGCGAGGTGAGCACGATCTCCCCGGGAAGAGAGGCGCGGACACCCTCGGCACCCTCGAGCACCGCCACCTCGATCTCGCGCCCGACGACACCGGTCTCGATGAGCACCTTGTCGTCCTCCGCGAACGCGACGGCGAGGGCGGCATCGAGCTCGTCGAGCGCGTCGACCTTCGACACCCCGACGCTCGACCCGGCCCGAGCCGGCTTCACGAAGAGCGGCGATCCGAGCTCCGCAGCGGCGGCGCGGACGGCATCCGGATCCGACGCCCACTCCCTGGAACGCACCGTGCGCCACGGGGCGACGGCGATACCGGCGGCCTGCAGCGCCACCTTCATGAAGTGCTTGTCCATGCAGAGCGCCGAGTCGAGCACACCGCCGCCGGCGTACGGCACCTCCAGCGTGTCGAAGTACCCCTGGATCGTGCCGTCCTCCCCGTGCGGACCGTGCAGGATCGGCAGCACGACGTCGATCTCGCCGAGCGCGTCGACCGTTCCGTCCGCCTGCACCACGCGCAGGGTGCGGTTGCCCCCTGGTTCGGGCCAGAGCACGCGGGTGCCGTTGTCGACCACTTCGGGCAGATGCGCGGCATCCAGCGGGAACTTCGCCGGGTCGTCGTCCTCGAGGACGAAGGCGCCCTCCCGCGTGATCCCCACCGGGATCACGTCGTAGCGGTCACGATCGATCGCGCCCAGCACTCCGCCCGCCGTTGCGGAACTGATCGAATGCTCGCTGGAGCGCCCGCCGAAGAGCACCACCACCCTCTGCTTGTCCATGGTTGGTCCTCTCCCCCTGCGGGGTGTCGTCGTCCGTCGTGAGGTGGGGTGCGATGTCGCGGGGATCCATCTTCCCGTCGAGAACCATCTTCACCTGTTCGACGATGGGCATGTCCACGTCGGATTCGCGGGCGAGCTGCAGCACCGGCGCGACGGAGGCGAGCCCCTCGGCCGTCTGCTGCATCTGCTTCACCACGTCCTGGAAGCTGTATCCCTGGCCGAGCAGACGCCCGGCCGTGTTGTTGCGGCTCAGCGGCGACTGGCACGTCGCGATGAGGTCCCCGAGGCCGGCGAGCCCCTGCAGCGTCTCCGGATGGGCGCCGTTCGCGACGGCGAAGTCGGTCATCTCGACAAGCCCCCGCGTGATAATCGACGCCTTGGTGTTCTCGCCGTACCCGACCCCGTCGACGATGCCGATCGCGACGGCGATGAGGTTCTTCAGCACGCCGCCGAACTCGGTGCCGATCACGTCGGTGTTCACGAAGGTGCGGAAGTAGTCGTTGCGTGCGGCACGGGCCACCTCTTCCGCCGTCTCCTGGCTCCGCGAGGAGATCACAGCCGCGGTCGGCTGCTCCCGCGCGATCTCCAGCGCGAGGTTCGGGCCGGACGCCACCGCGACCCGGTCGGGGTCGCAGCGCAGCTCCTGCTCGATCACCTGGCTCATGCGCAGACCCGTCGAGCGCTCGACGCCCTTCATGAGGCTGACGATCTTCGCGTCGTTTCCGGTGAGCAGGGGCCGCAGCGCCTTCAGGTTCTCGCGCAGCGACTGGCTCGGCACCGACAGGTACACCTGGTCGACGTCGCGCATCGCGACAGCGAGCTCGTGGGTGGCCTTCATCGTGCGGGGCAGATTGATGCCCGGCAGGTACTTGGAATTGCGCTTGGCCTCGTCGATCTCGTGCGCCAGCTCGGCGCGGCGCGCCCACATGGTCACCTGCGCCCCGCCGTCGGCGAGGATCTTGCCGAAGGTGGTCCCCCAGCTCCCGGCGCCGATCACCGCGACCCGGGGACCGCTCGGAATCGTCCGCTTAGGAGTCAAGGCGACCCGTCTCCTTCTGTCCGTGGGCAGTGGGGTTCCAGCGCTCGGCCGGCGCCTTCTCGTCGCGCAGTTCCTCGAGCAGAGCCGTGATGGCGTTCATGAGCCGGGTGGTGGCCTCGTTCAGCGCGGCCGGCTCGCTCGCACGACCGCGGAGGTCCGAGACGTCGACGGGGTCGCCGACCACGACCTCCACGCGCTTGCGCAGCGGCCACAGACTCAGACCCTTCTGGTACCGCCCCATGATCGCCTGGGTACCCCAGTGCGCCATCGGGATCAGCGGGATGCCGTCGGCGAGAGCGAGCCGGACCGCGCCCGACTTGCCGCGCATCGGCCACATGTCGGGGTCGCGCGTGAGCGTGCCCTCGGGGTAGACGATCACTCCGCGTCCGTGCTCGACGAGCTTCTCCGACTGCTTCATCGTCTGCTTGGCGGCCGAGGCCGACGACGTGCGCGCGACGGGGATCATGCCCGTGTGGGTCAGGAACCATCCCAGCACCGGCACCCGGAACAGGCTCTCCTTGGCCATGAACCGCGGCGCGCGACCGATGCGCCACACCGCCAGCGCCACGATGAGCGGGTCGAACTCCGAGTAGTGGTTCGGCGCCAGGACGAAGGCGCCCTTCTGCGGGAGCTTCTCGGCACCCGTGATGCGGATCTTCGCGAGCAGCGAGATCGCCGGGATCACGATCACCGCGAGCGGCCAGAACAGGCTCGGCCGGGTGGTCTCCGTCGACCGGGAACCCATCGGGGTCACCGGAGGACGTCGAAGTCGGCGCCGAGAGCGTCGAGCTTGGCGAGGAACTTCTCGTAGCCGCGGCTGAGGATGTCGACTCCGGACACCTTCGATTCGCCCTCGGCCGTCAGCGCCGCGATCACGTGGCTGTAGCCGCCGCGAAGGTCCGGCACGACGATGTCTGCGCCGTGCAGCGGCGTCGGACCGGTGATGACGGCGGCCTGCTCGAGGTCGCGACGCGGGACGCGCCGGGGGCCGGCCTGCAGCCCCCGCGGGTGCACGACGATGTCGGCGCCCATCTTGACGAGGGCGTCGGTGAAGCCGAGGCGGTTCTCGTACACCGTCTCGTGGACGATCGAGCGGCCCTTGGCCTGAGTCAGGGCGACGACGAGCGGCTGCTGCCAGTCGGTCATGAAGCCCGGGTGCACGTCGGTCTCGACGACGACGGGCTTGAGCTCGCCCTCGCGCCGGAAGAGGATGCCGTCCTCCTGGATGTCGAACCAGCCGCCGGCCTTGCGGAAGACGTTGAGGAACGTGAGCATCTCCTGCTGCTTCGCGCCGCCGACGAAGATCTCGCCGTCGGTCGCGAGCGCGGCGGACGCCCAGGATGCCGCCTCGTTGCGGTCGAAGATCGACCGGTGGTCGTAGCCGCGCAGCTTCTCCACGCCCTCGATGAGGATCACGCGGTTCGGCTCGTACGAGATGATGGCGCCCATCTTCTGCAGCACCGCGATGAGGTCCATGATCTCGGGCTCGATCGCCGCATTGCGCAGCTCGGTCACGCCCTCGGCGCGGACCGCCGTGAGCAGCACCTGCTCCGTGGCGCCGACGCTGGGGTAGGGCAGGTGGATGTTCGCGCCGTGCAGGCGGGCTCCGCCCGTGGAGAGACGGATGCCGCTCGGCAGCTTCTCGACCGTGGCGCCGAACTTGCGGAGCGCGTCGAGGTGGAAGTCGATGGGGCGGTCGCCGATGCGGCATCCGCCGAGGTCGGGGATGAAGGCCTGTCCGAGTCGGTGCAGCAGAGGGCCGCAGAAGAGGATCGGGATGCGCGAGGCTCCAGCGTGCGCGTCGATCTCCTCGAAGTGGGCGGATTCGACGTCGCTCGGGTCGAAGGTGAGCGATCCGGGCTCATCGCCCTCAGACACCCGCACTCCGTGCACCTCGAGAAGCGACCGTACCACGGCGACGTCGCTGATGGCGGGAACGTCGCGCAGCGTGCTGGCGGTCTCGCCCAGCAGAGTCGCCACCATCGCCTTGGTCGCGAGGTTCTTCGCGCCCTTGACGTCGACGCGGCCGCGCAGGGGTCGCCCTCCTCGAATGGCGAGGACGTCTCCGGTCAGCGGGGGCACCCCGTCGGGGAGAGCGTCGCGCACAGGTGTCGTCATTCGGGCCTCACTTCGTTCAGGAAAATCGGGGCGGGGTCGCCCTCGGCTCCCCCGCCCCTCCGTTCACTGAACGGGGAGAGTCCGGGGCCGCCACGACTCGCGGCGGGCCTCGAACTGCGCGATCTTGTCTTCGTTGCGCAGGGTGAGCCCGATGTCATCGAGCCCTTCGAGGAGCCGCCATCTAGTGTAATCGTCGATACCGATCGCGGCCTGGATGTCGCCGATCGACGCGATGCGCGCCTCGAGGTCGACGGTGATGGAAACCCCGGGATTCCGGTCGATCTCCGCCCAGATCCGCTCGAGATCGTCTTCCGAGATCGTCGCGGCGAGCAGACCCTGCTTGCCCGAGTTCCCGCGGAAGATGTCGGCGAAGCGCGGGCTCAGGACGACCTTGAACCCGAAGTCGCGCAGCGCCCAGACGGCGTGCTCGCGGCTCGAGCCGGTTCCGAAGTCGGGCCCTGCCACCAGCACGCTCGCGCCCTGATACGGTGCCTGGTTCAGCACGAAGTCCGGATCCTGTCGCCAGCCGTGGAACAGGGCGTCGTCGAAGCCCGTCTTGGTGACGCGCTTGAGGAAGACGGCGGGGATGATCTGGTCGGTGTCGACGTTCGACCGCTTCAGCGGCGCGGCGATCCCCGTGTGCGTCGTGAACTTCTCCATGGTCAGACCTCCACCGTCTCGCTCAGGTCGCTCGGACTCGACAGCGTGCCGCGGATCGCGGTCGCCGCGGCCACGAGGGGCGACACGAGGTGCGTGCGGCCGCCCTTGCCCTGGCGGCCCTCGAAATTGCGGTTCGATGTGGAGGCGCAGCGCTCGCCCGGTGCCAGCTGATCCGGGTTCATGCCGAGGCACATCGAGCAGCCGGCGAACCGCCACTCCGCCCCGAAGTCCTTGATCACCTGGTCGAGCCCCTCGGCCTCGGCCTCCAGGCGCACGCGGGCCGATCCGGGGACGACCATGACGCGGACGCCGTCGGCCTTCTTCTTGCCCTTGATGATCGACGCGAAGGCCCGCAGGTCCTCGATGCGGCTGTTGGTGCACGAGCCCATGAAAACGGCGTCGACCGGCACCTCCTTGAGCGGCGTGCCGGGCGTCAGATCCATGTACTCCAGCGCGCGCTCGGCGGCGGCTCGCTCGTTCGGGTCGGCGATCTCCGACGGGTCCGGTACGGATGCCGACAGCGAGCTGCCCTGGCCGGGGTTGGTACCCCAGGTGACGAACGGCTCGAGCTCGTCGGCGTCGATGAAGACCTCGGCGTCGAACGCGGCGCCCTCGTCGGTGGGGAGCGTGCGCCAGTAGGCGACCGCATCCTCCCAGTCCTGTCCCTTCGGCGCGTGCGGACGCCCCTCCAGGTACGCGAACGTCGTCTCGTCCGGCGCGACCATGCCCGCACGGGCACCGGCTTCGATCGACATGTTGCAGATCGTCATGCGCCCCTCCATCGAGAGGGCGCGGATCGCGCTGCCGCGGTATTCGAGCACGTAGCCCTGGCCGCCGCCGGTACCGATCTTCGCGATGACCGCGAGGATGATGTCCTTCGCCGTGACCCCGGGGCGCAGCGTGCCCTCGACGGTGATCGCCATGGTCTTGAAGGGCTTGAGCGGCAGGGTCTGCGTGGCCATCACGTGCTCGACCTCGCTGGTGCCGATGCCGAATGCCATGGCGCCGAAGGCACCGTGGGTCGAGGTGTGCGAGTCACCGCAGACTACCGTGATGCCGGGCATCGTCAGGCCGAGCTGCGGGCCGACCACGTGCACGATGCCCTGCTCGGCGTCACCGAGGGAGTGCAGACGCACGCCGAACTCCGCGGCGTTGCGACGCAGGGTCTCGATCTGGGTGCGGCTCGTGAGATCGGCGATCGGCTTGTCGATCTCCCAGGTGGGGGTGTTGTGGTCCTCCGTGGCGATCGTGAGATCGAGACGACGGAGCGGACGCCCCTCCGCACGCAGACCGTCGAAGGCCTGCGGGCTCGTCACCTCGTGGACGAGGTGCAGGTCGATGTAGATGAGGTCGGGCTCGCCGTTCTCGCCCTTGACGACCAGATGGTCGTCCCAGACCTTCTCGGCCAGTGTCCTGCGGCGTGCGGGAGCGGACTCCGATGCGGGGGTGTTCAATGCGGTTCTCCTGAAGCTGGCGGTTCGGCCCACGATGGACTCCGCGACGAGGAGGGGCTCAGAACGAGGTCTCGTCGCGGCCGCTAAGAAGGAGCACGATCCGCATGACGTCAGGTTACCACCGCTTCCGCGCGGCGAGTCACGCCGTGACACAGTACTGTGACCCGCACCATCGAGAGGCACCCGCATGACCGACGACTCCCTCGGCTTCGCCACCAAGGCCGTCCACGCCGCCCGGAATCAGCAGCCCGCGGCGTCGCGCGCGACCCCGATCTACCTCACGGCGGGCTTCGAGTTCGACGACTTCGATCACGCGGCCAACCACTTCGGCACGGGCGACGGCTTCGGGTACACCCGCACCGGCAATCCGACGGTTCGCGCGGTCGAGCGGCAGCTGGCCGCCCTCGAGGCCGGAGCGGACGCGGTCCTGGTGGCGAGCGGTCAGGCCGCCGTCGCCACCGCGCTGCTCACGGTGGCAGGAGCCGGAGACCACATCGTCTCGTCCACGCACATCTACGAGGGGACGCGCGGCCTCTTCCTCGACAACCTCACCCGGCTCGGGATCGAGACGACCTTCGTCGACGACATCAACGATCCCGACGCATGGCGAGAGGCCATCCGGCCCAACACGCGCGCCCTGTTCGCGGAGTCGATCGCGAACGCGCGGAACGACCTGCTCGACATCGCGGCCGTCAGCGCCGTCGGCGACGAGTCGGCGATCCCGCTCATCGTCGACAACACGCTCGCCACCCCGTATCTCATCCGCCCGATCGAGCACGGAGCAGCGATCGTCGTCCACTCCGCCTCGAAGTTCCTCGCCGGGCACGGGTCGGTGCTGGGCGGCGTGCTGGTCGACGACGGGCGCTTCGACGCCGCGAAGGCCGGACACAACGCCCCCCACCTCGTGCTCCCCGGTCGCGGCGGTCTCGCGAGCGTGGCGGCACGACACGGCGGCAACGCGCGACTCGCGTACGCCCGCGAGTCGGTCGCTCCGCGCTTCGGCGCCTCTCCCTCCCCGCTCAACGCCTTCCTGATCGGACAGGGCGCCGAGACTCTGGGACTCCGCGTCGAACGACAGTCGCGCAACGCGCTGGACGTCGCCCGCTGGTTGGCGGCGCAGGAGGCGGTCGAGAGCGTCGACTACCTGGGTCTCGAGAGCCACCCGCACCACCGCCTCGCGGCGACGTACCTGACCGGCGGCTACGGCTCGATCTTCACCTTCACGCTGCGCGGCGGTCTCGAGGCCGCGCGCGCCTTCGTCGAGGACGTCCGCGTGTTCACGCACATGACGCACATCGGCGACGTGCGCTCTCTCGTGCTGCACCCCGGCACCACGAGCCACGCATCGCGCACGGACGAGGAGCGTGAGGTGCTCGGCGTACGCCCCGGCACCCTTCGTCTGTCGATCGGCATCGAAGACGTCGCCGACCTGATCGCCGACCTCACCCGCGTCCTCGCCCCCGCCCGCGAGGCCGTGGCATGAGCAGGCCCCAGCATTTCGGGTGGTTCCTCGCCCGCGGTTTCGGACCGCAGGGATGGGGCTACCCGTCGCTCGACTGGGACTACGACTGGACGCGCCCCGAGATCTACCAGGAGGCGGCCCGCACGCTGGAGCAGGCAGGCTTCGACCTCGTCATCATCGAGGACGCACCCTCGATGGGTTCGCCGGAGACCATCGACCTCCGGGTCCGGCACGCGTTCGGCGGCCCCAAGCACGACCCGCTGCTGCTCGCGCCGTACCTCTTCCAGGCGACGCGTCACCTCGGCGTGGTGCCGACCGTCAACCCCGCGGCCTACCTGCCGTACACGGCTGCGCGCCAGTTCGCGACGCTGCAGCACCTGAGCGGACACCGTCTCGGCCTCAACGTCGTCACCGACACCGGCAGCGCCAGGCACTTCTCGGATGCCGCACAGCTCGGCCATGACGAGGCGTACGACCGTGCGGAGGAGTGGCTCGACGGCATCCGTTCCCTCTGGCGCAGCTGGGAGGACGGTGCGCTCGTCGCCGATCGATCGACCGACGTGTACGCCGATGGAACCCGGCTCTCCGCGACGCAGCACCGGGGCGAGTACTACTCCTTCGACGGTCCGCTGAACGCGATCCCCTTCACCGACGGCGAACCGGCGATCGTCTCCCCCGGCGGCTCCGGGCGCGGCCTCGGCTTCGCTGGTGCGAACTCCGACGTGCAGCTCGCACTCGCCCCGTTGAACGAGGCGTCGGTCAGGGCCTACCGAGCGAAGATCCACGACGCCGCCGCCGCGGCGGGGCGCACGCCCGACGACATCAGGATCCTCTTCGCGATCCAGCCGGTGATCACCGCCTCCGCGGAGGAGGCGGACCGCATCGTCGCCGCCTCGGCACACCCCGACGACGCCGAACTCCTGCAGATCGCGCGCAAGCAGTCCAGCGACCTGGAGACCGATCTGACGACGCTCGATCTCGACCGCCCGCTGGATCTGTCGATCTTCGGGCCGCACGTCTCGCGAGGCAGCATCCAGCGACTGGTGGGCGACCGCGGTGACGACGCGCCGCTCCGCGCTCACCTCACGGCCCTCGCCAGAGCCGGCCGCATCACAGACCGCACGGGCTTCGTGGGCACGGCGGAGGAGTTCGCCGACCTCGTGGAAGAACTCGGCGAGTGGGGGAACGACGGCGTGCTGCTGTGGGGCGACTTCCACCCGGTCACGCTGCACCGCACGCTCGACGAGCTCGTTCCGGTGCTGCGCCGACGCGGCATCCTCCGCCGGGAGTACGTCGACGGCGGGCTGCAGGCGAACCTGCGCGCTTTCTGAACGGGGCTGACCTCCGGCTACCAGCCCATCGAACCGGGGATGCCCTTGAAGGGTCCGGTGACGGTCGACGTCACCCACCCGCCGTAGAAGCCACCCGGCTGCGGCGTGACGACCTCGTCTCCGACCGTGCAGGCGTCCATCGGCCCGGCGTACACCGCGACCCTGTCGGCGAGCACGCCGTAGCCGGGCGACGGGTGCGGGTAGTTCCAGGCCGCGCCGGGGGCGACCTCTCCGCCCCCACGCACATCGAGATAACGGGCCGCCCCCTTGAACTCGCAGAACGACGAACCAGGAGCGTCGACGAGCGCGCCGTCGACGAAGTCCTCGATCGGGAGGTAGTACACGGGCGGGTGGCTGGTCTCGAGAACGCGCACGGCATCCGTCGTCTCCGCGATCACCTCGCCGCCCAGCCTGATCGTGACGCGCTCCGGCACCGGCTCGACCCGCGGGGGCCGGGGATAGTCCCAGACGGATTCCTGTCCGGGGCCGGGAGTGTCGGGACGAGGTCTGCGCATCTGTTCACTGTACGTCGCGCAGTGTTGACTGGGGTCATGACTGCGATACCGATGTTCCCGCTCGGCTCGGTGCTGTTCCCCTACACCCCGCTCCCCTTGCGCGTGTTCGAACCGCGCTATCTCACGATGATCGGTCAGCTGCTCGACGACGACGACCCGCAGTTCGGCGTCGTGCTCATCGAACGCGGTCACGAGGTCGGAGGCGGCGATCGACGCAGCGGCATCGGCACCCTGGCCCGTCTGGTGAGCGTGACGGCGGGCGCGGAGGTGCTGCGCACGGTCGCCGTCGGCACCCAGCGCTTCACGGTCGAGCGTTGGCTGGACGACGACCCCTATCCGCGCGCGGAGGTGTCGCTGCTCCCCCATCTCGCCTGGAACGAGGCGCTCACCCCGCTGCGCACGGAGGCGGAGGCGATCGTGCGGCGGGTGCTCTCGCGCGTCGACGGGCGGTGGGATCCCGACACCGAGATCTCCGACGACCCCCTCGCCGCCTCCTGGCAGCTCGCCGCGATCGCCCCGCTCGGCGAGTACGACCAGTTCACGCTGCTGCAGTCGACCAGCGTCGGGGCACTGCTCCGTCAGGTGATCGACCTCACGCTCGAGGCCGAGCAGCTCTGGTCAGCGGGGTGAGGCGCTCACTCCACCGGTGCGCTCCGGGTGACCGCGCGCTTCTCCCGTGACGAGGCGATGAGACTCGCGATCGTGGCGACGGCCATCGACACGACGATCACGCCGAGGGACACGAGGTTGTCGATGTCGGGCACCCATTCGACGTGCTGGCCGCCGTTGATGAACGGCAGCTCGTTCTCGTGCAGAGCGTGCAGGATGAGCTTGACGCCGATGAACCCGAGGATCACCGCGATGCCGTAGTGCAGGTACCGCAGGCGGTCGAGGAGATCGCCGAGCAGGAAGTAGAGCTGTCGGAGACCCATGAGCGCGAAGATGTTGGCGGCGAACACGAGGAAGCCGTTGGTCGTGATCTCGAAGATCGCGGGGATCGAGTCGATCGCGAAGATGAGGTCGGTCACGCCGATCGTGATGAAGACGATGACCATCGGGGTCCACATGCGCTTGCCGTCGACCGTGGTGCGGATCTTCGACCCGTCGTAGGTCTCGCTGATGTCGATGCGGCGACGCAGCAGCCGCACGATGAAGTTCTCGCGCTTGACGTCGTCGTCGTGCTCCCCCTCGGGCATCGCCTGCTTGATGGCGGTGTAGATCAGGAAGGCGCCGAAGATGTAGAAGATCGGCGAGAAGTGTTCGATGATCGTGACGCCCACGAGGATGAAGGCGCCACGCAGCACGAGCGCGATGATGATGCCCACCATCAGCACCTGCTGCTGCAGTCGCCTCGGAACCGCGAACTGCGCCATGATCAGCACGAAGACGAAGAGGTTGTCGACCGAGAGGCTGTATTCCAGCGCCCAGCCCGTGATGAAATCGCCGGCGTTGCGCCAACCGGCGACGTTGCCGAGGACCACCGCGAAGAGCAGAGCGAGCCCGACGTAGAAGACCACCCAAAGGGTCGACTCCTTGGTGGACGGGATGTGCGGACGCAGCCGGATGAGCAGCAGATCGCCGATGAGGATGAGGCTCAGCACCACCATCGAGGTGATCACGAACCAGAGAGGGATGTCCACAGTCACGGGGACCTTTCGGAAGGCATGGAAAGAACCGAAAGTCTCTCCCCCGCACATTGGTGCGTCGCGCGCCCGGAGCAGCTTCGCCGATGCTCGTGATGACGTTACGCGCGGATCCGGGATACTCCCTCTCGCAGAAGACCATGCTAGACCCCGGCAAGGCACGGAACGTCCGTGCGCCGATTCTGAGACGATGAGGCGTCCGCCGACACTTTCCGGGTGAGAGACACCGAACGGAAGCAGGATGCCGTGCACACGAGTGATCAGAGATGGGTGGCGCAGGCCGCAGCGGGCGACGAACGCGCCTTCCGCGAGCTGTACCGCTCGTACGTGAAACCGGTCTACTGGATCGCCCACGGCATCGTCGGCTCGGCACCCGACGCCGAGGACGTGACGCAGGAGACATTCGTGACCGCGTGGCGCAAGCTGCCAGGACTCGAGCTTCGGGGTGATTCCGTGCTGCCGTGGCTCGCGACGATCTGCCGGTTCCAGGCGGCCAACCGCCTGCGCCGGCGTCGTCGCGACCAGGCTCACACCGCGGATGGCGTCGACGAGACGCTGCCCGCGACCGTGAGCGTCGAGGAGCAGGTGATCACGGCCGCCCTTGCCGACCGGATCGCGGAGGAGGTCGGGACGCTCAGCGAGCTCGACCGGGAGATCTTCCGGCTCTGCGCCGCCGAGGGCTATGCGTACCAGGACGCCGCCGAACAGCTCGGGGTCAGCCATGCGGTCGTTCGGAACCGTCTCTCGCGAGTGCGCACCCAGTTGCGGGGTGCCGTCAAGGAAGCGAGCGACGCATGAACGACAAGACCCCCGATCTGCCTGAACTCTCCGACGAGGCCGTCGCCCGCATCGAGGGCGCCGTGTTCGACGAGATCGCCGCGGAGCGACCCCGCCCTGCGCCGACCGCCGACCGCTCGCGCGTCCGCCGCCGCCGCTGGCTGACCGGGGCCGGCATCGCCGCAGCCTTCGTCGTCGGCGTGCTCGTGACGCCGCCCATCCTCGACAGCGTGGGCGGGAGCGCGACGAGCACGGCCGAGAGCGGCGAGATGCTCACGGGCGGCTCGGCTCAGGACTCGGGGGCCGTCTCGCCCGATCGGAGCGCTCCGCAGAGTGTCTCGGAAGCCGCGCCCGGCGCAGACGCCTCCGCGAGCGCTCCAGGCGCCGTGGACGGAGCGGACCGCGAGATCGTGGCGACCGGATACGTCACGCTCGAGGTGAAGGACATCCCGACGGCGGCCGACGAGATCAGTGCGCTCGCGGAGTCCCGGGGCGGCTACGTCGAGAGCACCGAGGTCGGCAGGAGTTCCGCGATCGACGACACCTCGATGCCCGCGCCGCCGGCTTCCGGTTACGGCTGGATCAGCATCCGCGTTCCGTCCGCCGACCTGACCGCGGTGATCGACGAGCTCGGCGACTCCGGCGAGGTCGTCTCGTCGTCGATCTCGAAGCAGGACGTCACGTCGACCGCGATCGATCTGCGTGCCCGCGTCGACGCCACGAAGGCGTCGGTGCAGCGGCTCACGGAGCTCATGGCGCAGTCGGGCACCGTCTCGGAGCTCATCGAAGCCGAGGTCGCCCTCACCGACCGCCAGGCGCAGCTCGAATCGTACGAGCAGCAGCTCGCGGCCCTCGACGATCAGGTCGCGATGTCGAGCGTGCAGGTGCAGCTGACGAAGGCGAGCGCGCCGACCGTCGCCGACCCCGCCGGGTTCGGCGACGGCGTCCTCGCGGGATGGAACGGTCTCGTGGTCTCGCTCAACGCTCTGGTGATCGCTGTCGGATTCCTTCTCCCGTGGCTCGCGGTCGCCGCGGTGATCGTGCTGGTCGTCTGGCTCGTCCGTCGGCAGCGCCGCCGGCAGCGCCTCGCGCGAGCTGATGCCGCGCCTGCGCCGGGTGAGGACTGACGCGCAGACGCTACCGGCCCGCAAGGAGGGCCGCCCGTGCAGGGCGACCCTCCTTCGCTGAACCCGGGATGCCTGGACGGCGGCGAGCGGATCGTGACTGCGCGCGCCGCTAGAGTCGTCGGCATGAGCAGCGCCGCCACCGACACGACCGCCCGCTCGATACCGGTCGGACGCGATCTCACTCTCGACCTCGCCCGTGTCGTCTGCGTCGTGCTGGTCGTGTTCGTGCACATCCTCTTCACGGGGGTGGGGCGCGCACCCGACGGCTCGCTCCTGATCGAGCGGACCGTGGAGGCGCAGCCGTGGTTCAGCGCGGCGACCTGGGTCGCGAACATCATGCCGCTCTTCTTCGTCGTCGGCGGCTATGCGGCACGCGCCGGGTGGCGCTCCGCGCAGCGCCGCGGGGAGAGCGCAGACTCGTTCGTTCGCGTGCGCCTGGCCCGCCTCGCTCGCCCTGCCGTGCCCCTGTTCGTCTTCTTCACGGTTGCGCTGGGCGCCGTGCGCCTGCTGGCCATCGACCCAGCGCTCGTCGATGTCGTCGCGGTCGGCGTCGGCTCGCCGCTGTGGTTCCTCGCCGCCTACCTGATCGTGCAGGCGGCCGCACCGACGATGATGCGCCTGCACGAGAAGCACGGCGCGCGCGTGCTGCTCGTGCTGCTCGGCCTCGCTCTCCTCGTCGACGGGTTCCGCTACATCGTGGTCGGCGGTCTGCTCGGCATCCAGCCCGTGCCTCCCGAGGGTTACGGCGCAGGGCAGGAGCTCTTCGGAGTGCCGAACATCGTGTTCGTGTGGCTGTTCGCGCAGCAGGTCGGCTTCTTCCTCTTCGACGGATGGTTCTCGCGTCGGCCGTGGTTGCAGCTCGTGCTCATCATGACAGCCGGGTACCTGGCGCTCTGGGGCCTCGTCTCGCTCGACGGGTACTCGTGGAGCATGCTCGGCAACCAGTGGCCGCCCACCACGCCGATGGCTGTCCTCGCGGTGATCCAGGCGGCGGGTCTCACGCTGCTGCACAGGCCCCTCACCGCGTTGATGGAGACCCGGGCCGCGCAGGGCGTGGTGTTCGTCGTGGGCTCGCGCCTGATGACCATCTACCTCTGGCACCTGCCGGTCATCATGGTCCTGATCGGGATCGAGCTGCTGCTGCCCGTGCCGATGCCTGCGCCGGGCAGCGCGGTCTGGTGGTGGACGCGACCGCTCTTCCTGCTGGTCGTCCTGGCCGTCGTCTGGGCGGCATCGCTGTGGCTCGTGCGGTTCGAGGCGGCGCCGCGAGCCGGCATCCCCCGGTTCCCCGGGATGCGGATCTGCGTGCTCGCCGTCGTGATCTTCATCGCCCCGATCATCGCGATCACGACGTACGGGCTGGACTTCCCGCTCGCCGCGCTCTCGCTGGCGTGCACGGTCGTCGCGCTCTGGCTCACGGGCTCGACGCGAGCGGCCGGACGGCCGAACACCTAGCTCCCGCTCGGAGTCGGCGTTCCTCGGGTCGCTCGGCGTCCGGAAACGACGAAAGCCCTCGGAGAACCGAGGGCTTTCGCGTGTTGTGTGACCCCAGCGGGATTCGAACCCGCGTTACCGCCGTGAGAGGGCGGCGTACTAGGCCGCTATACGATGGGGCCGTCTTGCGGATCGTTTCCGTCCCGCGACAACCGTTCAAGTATGCCACGGCGATTCTCACTGCGCCAAATCGAGGCCGGAGGGATCGGGATCCCGGGCGTGGCGTGCTGTCAAGCCGTTTGCGAGACCGATCGGAACGGAGTTGACTCAACTCATGCGCGTCACGAAATTCGAACATGCCGCTCTCCGCATCGACAAGGGAACCGACGTCCTGCTGATCGACCCCGGTTCCTTCACCAGTCCGCTCGACGACCTCAGCGGCCTCGTGGCGGTCGTCCTCACGCATGAACACCCCGACCACTGGACGCCCGAACACCTCGACCGCATCCTGCGCGCGGCACCCGGTACACCGATCTTCGGACCTGCCGGTGTCGCGAAGGCGGCCGGGGGATACGACATCACGATCGTCGCACCGGGCGACACCGTGACAGCGGGATCGTTCGAGCTGCGATTCTTCGGAGGGACGCACGAGGTCATCCACTCGTCTCTGCCGGTGCCCGAGAACGTGGGCGTGCTCGTCGACGGTGAGTTCTACTACCCCGGCGACTCGTATGCCGTCCCGGAGGGCGTCGAGGTGGGAACGCTCGCGGCCCCGCTCGGGGCACCGTGGCTGAAGATCGGCGAGGCGATGGACTACGTGCTCGCCGTCAAGCCGCGCCGCGCATTCGGCACGCACGACATGACGCTGTCGGTCGCAGGCAAGACGATGCACCGTCAGCGTCTGCAGTGGGCGACAGAGCAGAACGGCGGCGAGTTCTTCGCGCTCGAGCCGAACGACTCGCTCGACCTCTGACGGTGGCGGACTCCCCCGCCGCCGAACTGGCACTCGACGAAGGCCGCATCCGCGCGCTTCTGCGCGGCCAGGAGGACTCAGCTCGGCTCGTGGACCTTCCGCTGAGGAAGGTCGCAGAGGGCTGGGACAACGCGATCTGGCGACTCGGCGACGAGCTCGCCGTGCGTCTGCCGCGGCGCGCACTCGCTTCCTCGCTGATCCGCCACGAACAGCGCGCGCTCCCGGTGCTGGGCCCGCGTCTGGCCGAGCTCGGCATCCGCACGCCGGTCCCGCTGATCGTCGGCGCCCCGACCGAAGCGTTCCCCTGGCCGTGGTCGGTGGTGCCCTGGATCGACGGCACTCCGGCTCTCGGGCTGGGGATGCGCGCCAACACTCCGTGGGCACCGGACCTGGCCCGAGCCCTCGGCGCCCTGCATCGGCCCGCACCCGCCGACGCGCCACAGAACCCGGTGCGCGGCGTGCCGCTCGCGGTGCGAGACCAGGCGATGCGGACGCGGCTCGCGCGGCTGGACGAGACGGAGCCGATGCAGTCGGCATGGGATGCCGGAGTCGCCGCCCCTCCGGCATCCGAGACGGTCTGGATCCACGGGGATCTGCACCCCGGAAACATCCTCATCGCGACCGGATCACTGGCCGCGATCATCGACTTCGGCGACGTCACATCCGGCGACCCCGCCTACGACCTCGCGGCGAGCTGGCTCCTCTTCGATCCCGAGGGCCGTTCGGCGTTCGTCACCGCTGCGGCGGGGCGATACGACGACGACACGTGGGTGCGCGCTCGCGCGTGGGCGGCGTACCTGACGGCGGTGTTCCTCACCGAGAGCGACGACCGCCCCGAGCTGCGCGCTCTCGGCGATCGCGCGGCGGGCGAACTCGCGTCCCCCTGAACGCCTACTGAGCCGCTCGCACGCGGAGGTCGCGCGCGAGGTGATCCCGCTGCTCCACGACGATCCGCCGCAGCGCTGCAGGGGCGTCGGCATTCCCCTCGAGCCACGCGTCCACGGGGTCCAGCGACTCCGTCGCCGGGAACATCCCGACGACGAGGCGCTGTGCCAGCTCGATGCTCCTGGTGCGCCACACGCCGGCGATCCGTGCGAAGTACTCGTCATCGAAGCCGGCGATGAGGTCGCGTCGACCGCCGGCACGGAACCCGGCGATCTCCGCATCCAGGTGATCGTTGCTCAGCGATTCGTCGTCCCACGCCGTCCGCCATGCTTCGGCACGGACCGACGCCTCCGGGCGCGCTGCCCTGGCCCGATGGGCCGCCGTTCGGCCGCTGCCGGTGTCATCGGTCTCTGCCTCACGATCGATGTCGGCGAGGTCGGCGTGCCCCGTCGTGACGAGGCCGGTGAGCAGCTGCCAGCGCAGGTCCGGGTCGACGGAGAGGCCCTCGGGCGCTCCGCCGTCGAGGATCCCTCGCACCTCGACGTGCCGGGCGTCGTCGAAGGCGGATGCCGCGGCGAGGGCGCGCGCCCAGGAGAGCTGCGCGTCGCTGCCGGGCTCGGCGTGCTGCAAGGCACTCCACGTCGCCTCCACCCACAGCCGCTGCTCGTCGCCGCGACGATCGTCGGCGACGAAGTGACGGATGGCGAAGGCCGCGTTGGCGAGCACGCCCACGAGGAGGCCGATGTTCGCCTCGGCCGGAGCGTGGGCCCGGACGATCGCGGTGTACCGCGAGGCGGCCAGCTCGCCGTCGCGCGTGGCGTTCCACAGCGACGACCACACGAGAGCACGGGCAAGCGGGTCCTCGATCGTCGACAAGGATTCCTCGACCGTGGCGAGCGAGCGCTCGTCGAGACGCACCTTCGCGTAGGTCAGGTCGTCGTCGTTCACGAGGACGAGGTCGGCCTCCGCGATCTCGACCTCGGTGCGCTCATCGGAGATGTCGAGGGAGATCTGGTCCCGTCGCACGATGCGATCGTCGACGCGGTCGTACAGACCGATCCGCAGGCGGTGCGGCCGTGGATCCTGCTGCACGAGCACCGTGGCGTCGGCCGTGCGTTCGAGCCAGAGCGTCGAGAGGCCGGTGGTCTGCAGCCACGCGCTGGACCACTCCGTCATGTCGCGGCCGGAGACGGCGCTCAACTGCACGAGGAAGTCGTCGAGGGTGGTGTTGCCGTAGGCGTTGGCCGAGAAATAGCGGCGCGCGCCCTCGAAGAACGCCTCGTCGCCGACGAAGGCGACGAGCTGCTTGAGCACCGCGGCGCCTTTCGCGTAGGTGATGCCGTCGAAGTTGAGCTTCGCCGCCTCGAGGTCGGTGATGTCGGCGACGATCGGATGCGTGGTGGGCAGCTGGTCCTGCTGATACGCCCACGCCTTGCGGCTCGCGGCGAACTTCACCCACGCGTCGTGGAAGCGGGTCGCCACCGCCGAGGCATGCGCTCCCATGTAATCGGCGAACGATTCCTTGAGCCACAGGTCGTCCCACCACTTCATGGTCACGAGGTCGCCGAACCACATGTGGGCCATCTCGTGCAGGATCGTGTTGGCCCTGGCGGCACGCTGAGCATCGGTCGCCGCTCCGCGCGACAGGTACGACTCCGTGAAGGTCACGAGACCGGGGTTCTCCATGGCGCCGAGGTTGTACTCGGGAACGAAGATCTGGTCGTATTTGCCCCACGGGTACGGGAAGGCGAAGGCATCCGTGAAGAAGTCCAGCCCCTGTCGCGTGATCTCGAGGATCTCGTCCGATTCGAGGTACTGCGCGAGCGACTGGCGGGCGAAGACGCCGAGTTCGATGCTCTGGTCGTCGCGCTGCCATGCGCCGTCGACCTTCGTGTACGGGCCGGCCGCGACCGAGGTGATGTAGCTCGAGATCGGCAGAGTGGGGGCGAACTCCACCCGCTGCACTCCGACGCCCACGTCGACGGAGGACGCCGACTGGTTCGACAGCACCTGCCACCCGGCCGGCGCATCGACGACGAACGTGTACGACGCCTTGAGGTCGGGCTGCTCGAAGCACGCCATCACGCGACGGGAATCGGCCGGTTCGTACTGCGTATACAGGTAGGTGAGCCCGTCGGCGGGGTCGTGGAACCGGTGCAGCCCCTCACCGGAACGGCTGTACGCGCCGGTGGCCTCGACGCGGACCACGTTGTCGGCGGCGAGATCGCGGAGCCGGATTCGAGCGCCGTCATAGACGACCTCACGCTCCTCGCCGTTGACGACGAGGCGATCGACGGAGAGCCCGATGAAGTCCAGCCAGGTCGACTCCTCCGTCGAGGAGAACTCGAGCGTCGTCGTGGTCGCGAAACCCGCGCGGGCCCGCTCGGGCGCGCCCGTCAGGTCGAGCTCGACGCGGATGCTGCGCGCGGTGATCGCGGCGGATCGCGCGGCGGTCTCCTCGCGGGTGAGGTTGGCTGTGTCCATGGCTCCATCCTGTCATCCGGCCTCGCCTCGGCCGACCCGGCCCGGGCGGCCGACTGCGATCACTTGCCGAGCAGTCGTCTGATCGCGGTCTCCGGGGACACGGAGAGGTCGAGGGTTCGACCGCGCGCGTAGAGGCGGAAGACCCTCGGGTCGATGTAGCTGTTGCGGGCGACGGTGATCGTGTTGCCCAGCGCGGATGCCGTGGCCTGCACGGCGAGCCGCTCCGCCTTGCGGCGCTCGTTCTTGCCCTCGAGCGGGCCGATCCGCGCGAGAGCGTCGGCCGCGAGGATCGTGCCGTGGAGGGTGCGGAAGTCCTTGGCCGTGAAGGCTGTACCGGCGACCTCCCTCAGGTAGTCGTTGATCTCCCCCGACGTCAAGCGCACGCGTCGACGACCCTTGCGATACGCCAGCAGGGTGGCCCGCGGAGCTCCGACCGCGAACTCCGACAGCGCCTCGGCGAGCGGCCCGTCCGTGATCTCGATCGACGCGAGCTGCTTGCTCTTGGCGGGGAACTCGAGGGCGACGGTGCTTCCGTCGATCCGCACGTCCCGTCGGCGGAGGGTGCTCAGACCCCGGCTCCCGTGCTTGACGAGGTAGCGCTCGGAGCCGATGCGCAGAGCTCCGTCGTCGAGCAGACGGAAGGCGACCGCGAGAGCGCGCTCCTTGGACAGCCCCGGTTCGCCGATCGCCCGGGTCACCCTCCGGCGGGCCGACGGCAGGGCAGCCGCCAGGCGGAGTGCTCTGGCGAACTTTCGCTGGTCTCGCCCGGCGCGCCACAGCGGGTGGTAGAGGTACTGACGCCGACCCGCGTCGTCGGTGCCGACGGCCTGGATGTGCGCGAGCGGATCGGCCGCGATCCAGACGTCGGTCCATCGCGGCGGGATCACGAGGTCCTGGATGCGCTCGCGGTCGGCCTCGGCGACCGGTTGGTCGCCGGCATCGAGGTACCGGAACCCCGACCCCGAACGAACGCGACGGATTCCCGGTTCCTCGCCCGGGACCACTCGCCTCAGCGCCATGCGCATCCTCCCCTGATCGGTCGTCTCGGCACGGTGTCGACGATGCCCGAGACCCTGGCAGGCGGGAAGGGCGTGGCGTCGGACGCGGACGATCTGCTAGTGGACCGCGTCCGCACGCAGCCGTAGGGCCGGGGTATCCCGATTGTCGACGACGACGACCGTCTGCCATCCTCGTATGTATGACGATGTCGCTCGATCAGTTCCGTGAGGCCCTCAAGCGAGCGGACATGCGCGGCCCGCTCGGTCTGCAGCTCAGTGACGTCGACGCGCAGCTTGTCGCCGACGATCCGGCATCCTCTCAGAGCTGGTACGCCTACTGGCTCTCCCTCCAGCCCGCCGCCGCGCAGCCGACTCCCCCGCCACCCGCTGCGGCCTCCGTCTCGCCGGAGCCGGCCGCCGGCGCACCCGCGGCCGCGCCGGGCTTCGACGCCGCACCGCCGCCTTTCTCCCCTGCCCCGCAGCACGCCGAGACACCCACGTCGCCCTACCCCGGCGCGCGCACCGCGCAGTACCCGGGGGCTCCGACGTCGTCGTACCCCGGTGCACCCGCACCGGACGCGCAGCCGACGGCGGCATATGCTCCGACAGCGGAGTCGGCCGGCGGCGACCCCGGCTCCCCTCCTTTTGCAACCGCGCAATATGCCGGAATGCCGACGGACGGCGCCCCGGCGAAGAAGCGCAACGTCGGCCTCTGGGTGACGCTGTCGATCCTCGGCGCGCTGCTGCTGATCATCGCCATCGTCGTCGTCACGGCATTCACGACGGCACGGCACTGGACCAAGGTCGACGTGCCGGAGCAGCCGGAGACCTTCCACAGCGAGGAATACGAGACGGGTCGTTACGACGTCACGATGGACACCGTGAACCCCTGCTACGTCAACCAGGACTGGACCGACTGCACCAACCTGCTGCAGGCCAGCTACGACGCCAACTGCGCCGGGGTGGAGCTGACCGAGACCGCGACCGCGATCTGCGCGGACTACAGCGACGCGATCAGCCAGATGCGGGCGCAGGACAGCGAAGGCGCGTATGTCGCGACACTCGGCACATACGGGAATCTGACGCGGACGCCCGAGATCGACACCCGGCAGGTGTCCAACGACGACTACCGTCCCGCCGAGACCCACGAGGCCGTCTGCTACCTCGGCTTCCTCGGAGAGTGCGAGTGACGCGTCGCTCGGCGCGGCTCAGCGCAGAGCGCGTCTGAGCAGTTCGAGACGCACAGCCGCCTGAAGCCGGAAGCGGAACTCCGCGTCGTCGGCCTCACCCGCGAGGAGCGACCAGATGCGATCCAACCGCTGCTGCACCGTGTTCGTGTGCACATGCAGCGCCGCGGCCGTGGCCTGTCTGCTCTCGCCCCGGTCGAAGTAGGCGCCGAGGGTCTCGACGAGAACAGTGCCTCGTCGCTCGTCCCACGCGCGCACGGGTCCGAGCACGCTGTCGACGAACCGAGCGGCCGCATCGGGGTCGCCCGAGGTCAGCACGTGGTACGGGGCGAAGTCCGCAGAACGCGCGGTCACACCGCGGATGCCGAGGGGTTCGAGGAACCGCAGGTCGCGGCTCGCCCGCTCCACGGACGCCCTCAACGCCGCCACACCGTCGACGGTCGAGCTGACGACCGCGGAGAGGTCCGGATCGCCGAAGCGTTCGGCGAGCAGACGTCGTACGCGCTCGGTGACGACCGCGACATCGGCGGTGGTCCAGGCGACGACGAGCCTGTGGTCCCGCACCGTCACCAGTCCCTCGTCACCCACCGCCTCGGCGGCTACCCCGAGGGCGCCCTCGTGCCCACGCACGTCCAGCACGGCGGCCGCCACGATCGGCTCGGCGACCTCGACGGCCAGCGCCGCGGCGTCGGCCTCCGCGTCGAGCACTGCGGCGAGCACTCGGGCCCGACGGTCCGCACGGATCGCCGAGACGGCGTCGCGCTTGAAGGAGACGAGGGCTGCGACCTGCGCTGCGCGCTCCATCGTGAGACGCGCGACGTCATGGGTCGCCGCGTCATCGTCTTCGGCGAGAATCGCCCCGAGGACCCGATCTACGCCGATGATCGCGACGATCAGCCACCGGGCGCCCTCTTCACCCTGCACGAGCACGGCATGACCGCTCGTCCTGCTCTCGCGGATCGCGTCGCCGAGTGATCGTCGAGACGGGAGCACAGCCCGGGTGTCGGCGCTCGCGTCGAGCGGGCGGCCCGCCTCGTCGACCGCACGGACCGGGCGACCGAGACGATCGGAGAGCGTGGAGACGAGGTCGATGATCGTGGCACCCGACATCACCGCCGCCGTCAGCTCCTCATGGATGGCGCCGACGACCCTCGTCGCGGACACATGCTGTTCGAGTTCGCGGTAGGCCTCCTCCGCGTGCGCCCGCGCTGCCGCACTCTCGGCGAGAACCCGCGCGCTGTGCAGCACGGCGGCGGCGTGGTCGGCGAATGCCGAGAGCAGCAGCACCTGATCGGGGGTGAAGTCGTGCGAGAACCGGTTGCAGGCGAACAGCGCGCCGAGCACCTCGTCGCCGATGGCGAGAGGCACACCGAGGAACGAGACCAGCCCCTCCCGCTCAACCGCGGTGTCGATGCCCGCGTCGTGCGGAGCTTCGGCCATGTCCGGGTAGCTGCTCACCCACGCCGGCTCGCGCGTCTCCGCCACGAGACTCGCCAGCCCGTAGCCTGCGGGCACGAGCAGGTCGCGGAACTCCGGAGTGACGGTGCCCGCCGAATACCGCACGCGGAGATCGCCCTGCTCGTTGTCGACCTCGGACAGGTATGTGACATCGGTGCCCATGAGTTCGTGTGCCCGCTCCACGAGCCGGCGCAGCACGTCGGTCACGTCCTGCAGCCGCACGAGTTCGCGCGCGGTCGAGAACAGCGCCTCGAGCTCGGTCGCGCGACGACGCAGTCGCGCGGTCTGCTGCTGCGAGTCGCGTACCGCGGCGACGAGCTGATCGCGCTCCTCGGCGGTCACGTCGGCCTCGACGAGCATCCTGCTCACGGCCGTCGTGCGGTCGCCCGGCTGCGCACGCGTCGCCGCGAGGACCTCGCGCACGAGCGCGGCGGTGCTCACTGCTGTGTCGGTCAATGCGTCTCCTCGGGCAGCGACGATCGGGACTGCCAGCAGTCTATGAGGGCGAGCCGACCCGCATCGCCGTGCGCGACGGGAACGACGGCAGCCGTCGCGTCGCGAACGCGTCGAGACCCTCGCGGGCGTCGTCGCTCGCGAACGCCTGCTGACCGAGAGTGGCCTCCTGCCGGAACGCCTCGTCCTCCCGCAGGTCGGCGAGGGCGCGCACGGCGCGCTTCACCGTGGCGATGGCGGTCCCGCTGCGCTGCAGCAGCTCTTCCGCGAGTCCGATCGCCTCGTTCATGAGGTCTGCTCCGGGTACGACGCGGTTCACGAGGCCGTAGCTCAGCGCCGTCTCCGCGTCGATGCGGGCGCCCCGCAGCATCAGGTCCATGGCGAAGGCGTACGGGATCTGACGGATCAGTCGCACGAGTGTGCCGCCGGCCGGCACCACGCCCACCCCCGTCTCGGGCAGGGCGAACTGCGCCTCGGCGGCTGCGAGCCGGATGTCGGTCGACAGCATGATCTCGAAACCGCCGCCCAGGCACAGTCCGTTGATCGCCGCGACCACCGGCTTCTCGAGGGTCGAGTGCTTCTGATGGGCGGCATCCCACTCGCTGATGTCGAACCTCTCCGCGGTGAGAGCGGGGATCGACTCCCCGAGGTCGGCCCCCACGCAGAAGGCCCTGTCGCCGGCCCCCGTGAGTACGGCGACCCCGATGCCCGGATCGTCGCGGACCTCGGCGAAGGCGGCCCCGAGCTCGTCGTACATCGACAGTGTCAGCGCGTTGAGCTTCTCGGGGCGGTCGATCGTGATGATCCCGACGCCGCCGTCGCTCTCCAGCCGGATCGACATCAGATCGCACCCTCCGCACGCAGTCCCGCGACGTCGTCCGGCGCGAATCCGAGCAGGTCGGCGAGCACGCGGTCCGTGTGCTCGCCGCGCGCAGGAGCGGCTCCCGACGTCTGCGGCGGCGTCCGGTGGAGCTTCACGGGCGAGCCGAACGTGCGCAGCGACCCGTGGCCGGGGTACTCGGTCTCCACGATCATTCCCCGCGCCGCGATCTGCGGGTCGTCGACGACCTCGCCGATGTCCTTGACCGCGCTCAACGGCACCAGGTCGCCGGCGAGGGCCTCGAGTTCGGCCTTCGTGCGGCCGGCGAACCACTCCAGCACGAGCGGGCGCACCTTGTCGCGGTACACGTCGGCATCGAACCGCGTGGCCATCGCATGCAGGTCGGGGTGATCCTCCCAGTCGCCCGCGCTTCCGAAGGTCTCGCACGATATGCGCCAGAACTTGTCGGTGTATCCGCCGAAGAACACGAACCCGTCCTTGCAGGGGAACAGCTCGTACGGGCGCACGAACGGGTGCTCGTTGCCGAGCGGCTCCGGCACGATGCCCTCTGCCGTGTACGACACGACCGCGTTCTCGGTGAGGGTCAGCACCGAGTCCTGCTGCGAGATGTCGACGAGCTGCCCCTCCCCCGTCTGCTCGGCGTGCCTGAGCGCCGCGAGGATGCCGACCACCCCGTACAGACTCGCCGCCAGGTCTCCGATGATCGTCCCGACGCGCGTGGGCGGTCGGCCCGCCTCGCCGTTCATCGACCACAGGCCGCCCGTGGCCTGCGCGC
This sequence comes from Microbacterium sp. CR_7, assembly GCF_041954755.1. Taxonomy (NCBI): domain Bacteria; kingdom Bacillati; phylum Actinomycetota; class Actinomycetes; order Micrococcales; family Microbacteriaceae; genus Microbacterium; species Microbacterium sp. CR_7. The sequence continues at coordinate 396,427 of NZ_JAVAYF010000001.1, read as the reverse complement.
TGTTGTCGTACGCGGGCCGCAGCCGATACGGACCGGTCTGCCCGTACCCGCTCAACGCGGCGTACACGAGGCGGGGATTGACCTCCCTGAGCCGGTCGTATCCGTGACCGAGCCGCTCCATGGTGCCAGGGCGGAAGTTCTCGACGAGCACATCGGCCTGTCGTACGAGCCGGTCGAGCACCTCGGCGGCGCCGGGGCTCTTGAGGTTCAGGGTGACCCCCAGCTTGTTGCGGTTGAACTGGGCGAAGAAGCCGCTCAGAGGCTCGCCGTCCGTGCCGGGCAGCAGCGGCGGGAAGGTGCGGGTGTAGTCAGGGTCGTCGGGGTTCTCGACCTTGATCACGGTGGCTCCGAGATCTGCGAGGATCATCGAGCAGTACGGCCCGGCGACCACTCGCGTGACGTCGACCACCACCACCCCCGCCAGGGATCCGGGCGCGGCGTCGATGCCCGCCCATCCGCTCAGGAGGCCGCGAGTGGTGTCGTCGATCATCGGGTGGTTCCTTCCGTCGCGGATGATTCGCCCGCGCCGTCGGCAGCGCGACGGGTGAGGCGGTGCAGCAGCGTGACCGAGATGAGGGTCACCAGTCCCGCGACCACCATGTAGAGGGCGATGGCCCAGGAGCCGCCGAACACGTCGAGCAGCTCGAGGTAGATGATCGGCACGAACGCCGAGCCGGCGATGGTGCCGATGCCGAGCGCGAGCGACATGCCCGTGTAGCGGATGCGCACGTCGAACGCCTGGGCGTAGAGCACGCCGAGGGTGCCGTAGGTCGCGCAGAAGCCGACCGTCGTCGCGATGTACGCGACGTACGCAGCGAGGAGGCTGCCCGTGTCGATGAGCCAGAACGCGGGGAACGCGAGCACGACCGACACGACGGTGCCCGCGGCGAAGACCCGCGCCACACCGAAGCGGTCGGCGAGCCGGCCGGCGAGCGGGAGTCCGCCCAGCGCCAGCACCGAGCACACCGTCGCGATCGTGAGCATCTCGGGCTGGCTGTGTCCGACGAACTGCGTGCCGTACGTGAGGCTGAACGTGAACAGCATGTAGAACACCGCGCCGATGACGGCGAAGCTCAGCGCCGCGAAGATCACCTGTCCCGGGTGCGTCTTGAGCGTGTCCCACAGCGGGACACGCGCCTCGCGTCCGGCTTCGCGCATCTTCTCGAACTCCGGGGTCTCCGTGATCCGGAGCCGGATGAACAGGCCGACGAGCACCAGCACCGCGCTGATGAGGAACGGCACGCGCCAGCCCCACGTCGAGAACGCGTCGCCCGGCAACGCGACCAGCGGCAGGAAGACGAGCGTCGAGAGCGTGAGTCCCAACGCGAGGCCGACCTGGGGGAAGCTGCCGAGGAAGGCGCGACGCCGCGGTTCGGCGTGCTCGACCACGAGCAGGACCGCACCGCCCCACTCGCCGCCGAGGGCGAACCCCTGCACGAACCGGAGCACCATCAGCAGGATCGGAGCGGCGATCCCGATCGCGGTGTACGTCGGCAGGAGGCCGATGAGGAACGTGGCGACGCCCATGAGCACGAGCGACAGCACCAGCATCCTCTTGCGTCCGATCCGATCGCCGAAGTGCCCGAAGACGATGGAACCCAGCGGACGGCCGAAGTAGCCGACCGCGATGCCGCCGAAGGCGAGGATCGTGCCGACCAGCGGGTCGTAGTCGGGGAAGAACAGAGAGTTGAGGATCAGCGCGGCAGCCGTCGAGTAGGCGAAGAAGTCGAACCACTCGACGGTCGTGCCGACGACGCTCGATGCGACGATGGTGCGGATCTGCGAGGACGGGGCGGGGGTCGGATCCGAGGATCCGGTCGATCCGCGCGGGGCGGTGGATGCCGATGTCATGGGTGCGTTCCCTTCCACGGCGTCCTCGTCGACGCCGTGGGTCCAGCGTGTCAGCGAGCGCCCTCCGCGAACCATGGCGCGTCCCGCCACATCGGCGTCGTTCCCGTGTCCCCGGCGCACAGTGTGGCGCGCAGCGACAGCGCGGTGCTCAGCCGACGCTCGTGTGACGGTGTGGACAGGATCCACCATCCCGACTCGATGGTGTGCTCCGCGCACATGAGGTCACGAGTCCGGTTTTCCTAGCCTGGAGATCGCCGCCGACGACCGGCGTGCCCGACACAGTGGAGTGCCATGGACATCGACATCGCCGACGACATCGACCGCCCCGGACTGGATCCGCGAGACCAGCGACGCCGAGCCGTGATCGGAAGCTCGGTCGGAACGATCATCGAGTGGTACGACTTCACGCTGTACGGTCTCGCGTCGGCCCTCGTGTTCGCGCCGCTCTTCTTCCCGGGCGGGGGCGACTTCGCCGGACTCCTCGGCGCTTTCGCGACGTTCGCCGTCGGTTTCGGCGCGCGTCCGATCGGCGGCTTGGTCTTCGCCCACTTCGGCGACCGCATCGGCCGCAAGGGCACGCTGCTCGCGACGCTGCTCATGATGGGCATCGCCACCACGCTGATCGGGCTCCTGCCGACCGCGGAGACCATCGGCATCTGGGCGCCGATCCTCCTGATCGTGCTGCGTCTCTTCCAGGGCGCGGGTGCCGGGGCGGAGTTCGCCGGAGCGATGACCATGGCCAGCGAGTCGTCGGACACGAGGAACCGCGCGTTCATCGCCGGCTTCCCCGGAGCATCGGTCTATCTCGGCATGGCTCTCGCGACCTCGACGTTCGCGCTCATCAGCCTGCTGCCCTCGGACCAGTTCCAGGCGTGGGGCTGGCGCATCCCGTTCATCGCCAGCATCGTTATCGTCGCTTTCGCCCTCTACTTCCGTCTCCGCGTGAAGGAGACGGCGGCGTTCGAGGCCGCGGAGCGCGAGGGCACCGTGTCGCACGCGCCGCTCGCCCTCGCCGTGCGCTCGCACTGGCGCACGCTGCTCGCCGGTATGGCGTTCTTCGTGTTCGCCCTGCCCTGGGTGTACATCGTCCAGACGTTCTCGGTCTCGTACACGACCGGCACCCTGACCGTGAATCCCACGCACGCGCTCATCGGCCTCATCGTGGCCGAGCTCCTCACCATCCCCGCCACCCTCGGATTCGGCAGGCTCGCCGACCGCATCGGCCGCAAACCCGTGCTGCTGGGCGCCGCGATCTTCGCGATCGCGTTCGCTTTCCCGCTCTTCCTCCTGTTCCAGACCGAGAACTCGGTACTCGTCGCGCTCGGCCTGATCCTCGGCCTCGCCATCGTGCAGGGAGCCACGATCGGCGTCAGCGCCGCCATGCTCGCCGAGCTCTTCCCCACACGGATGCGGTGGAGCGGCATCGCGATCTCCCGTGAGATCCCCGCGGCTCTCGTGGGCGGCACCGCGCCGCTCGTCGCCACGGCCCTCGTCGGACTCACCGGCGGCACGCCCTGGCTCGTCGCCGCCTACCTCGTGGGCCTCAGCGTGATCGGCGTGATCGGCATCGCGTCCCTGCCGGAGACGCTCCCCCGCGCGTCATCGACCACGGACGCACCGGACGCAGGCGCCGCAGCGCGCACTCCGGACGCGGCCACCCGCCGCTGAGCCCACGACGCGCGCGGGGTCGGACCGTCAGGTCTAGCCCCGCGCGAGTCGGCGCCACGCCAGCTCGGCGAGGACCGTGGCCTGCAGCGGCAGGACCCCGTCGTCGAAGACCGCGTGCTCGGAGTGCAACGGCATCGGTCCGCTGTCGGGGGCAGCACCGACGAACACGAGGGCACCCGGGACCTCTTGCAGCACGTATGAGAAGTCCTCGGAGGCCATCGACGGCGCCGCCAACCGGGTGACGCGGTCGACGCCGAGGAGGTCGTCGAGCACCGACAGGACCTCCCGCGTCTCCGCGGGGTCGTTGTAGGTCACGGGATACGAGGCGATGAACTCGGTCTCCAGCCGGCATCCGTTCGCCTCTGCGATACCCGCGAGCATGGCGGGGAGCTCAGCGCGCACCGTGTCGAGGGTCGTCATCGACAGGGTGCGGATGTTCGCCTCCAGGAACACGCTCGCCGCGAGGACGTTGCTCGCCTCCGAGTCGCTGCTCAGGCGCGTGATCGAGATCACAGCCTGATCGGTGGCGGGCAGACGTCGCGCGGCGAAGGTCTGCGCCGCGAGGATGAGCTGCGCGGCGACGGGCACCGGATCGATGCCGAGCTGCGGGAAGGCGGCATGCCCGCCGGTCCCGTGCAACGTCATGCGCAGAGCGCTCGCGCTCGCCATCATCGCCCCCTCGCGAGTCACCAGCTGCCCCTGCGGGGTGGCGCTGTCGACGTGGAGCGCGTAGGCCGCGACCGGTCGGGCGCCCGCGGCATCCAGCACGCCCTCCTCGATCATGAGGCGACCGCCCGCCTGCCCCTCCTCGCCCGGCTGGAACATGAAGACCACCGTGCCCGCGAGCTCGTCGCGGCGGGCTGCGAGCAGGCGCGCGCCGCCGAGCAGGCCCGCCATGTGCAGGTCGTGCCCGCAGGCGTGCATCGCACCCGACGTGGCGGCGAACGGCAGTCCGGTGGCCTCGGCGATCGGGAGTCCGTCCATGTCGCCGCGCAGCAGCACCACCGGTCCGGGGCGGCCGCCCCTGAGCACCGCCGTGATCGACGTCAGCCCCTCACCCCGGGTGACCTCCAGGTCGAGATCCGCCAGTTCGCGCAGGAGGATCTCCTGCGTGCGCGGCAGGTCGAGGCCGATCTCGACCGCGGAATGCAACTCGCGGCGGATCGCGATCAGCGCATCGCGCAGCGACTCCGCGGCATCCGCGAATCCTTCCGCTGCCGACGTGGTCTTCTCCTCGGTCGCGGGAGTCATCCGAACTGCATCCTCTCTCCGAGAGCGGGAACCGCCTCGAGCAGGTCTCTGGTGTAGGGGTCTGCCGGCGCGTCGAGCAGCGCCTCGGTGGGGCCGCTCTCGACGACCGCGCCATGGCGCATCACGCACACGTCGTCGCTGATGTATCGCACGACGGCGAGGTTGTGCGAGATGAAGAGCATGGAGAGCCCGAGCTGCTGCTGCACCTCGCGGAGCAGGTTCAGGATGGCGCCCTGCACGGACACGTCGAGCGCGCTGGTGACCTCGTCGGCGATCAGCACCGACGGCTCCCCCGCCAGAGCGCGTGCGACGGTGATGCGCTGTCGCTGGCCGCCCGAGAAGGCTCCGGGGCGCTCACTTGCCCGGTCGGGGTCGAGGTGCACCTGGGCGAGCAGCTCCCGCACGCGCGCGACGCGCTCCGCCCGAGACCACCGTCGACCGGTCGATCTCAGCGCCTCGGCGATGGAGTCGCCGACCGGCATCAGGGGGTCGAGGGCCGAGAACGGGTCCTGGAAGACGAGCTGCATACGGCGACGGGCGCGTCGCGCCGCCGCTCCGCCTCCGGTCGTCTCGACGCCGTCGACGCGGATCGACCCGGACTCCGGTCGCACCAGACCGACCGCGGCCGCGGCCACGGTGCTCTTGCCCGACCCCGACTCGCCGACGAGTCCGACCGTCCGCCCCTGCGGCACCGCGAGGCTCACACGCTCGACGACCCGGGTGCGACCGTAGCGCACGCTCAGGTCGTCGATCTCGAGTGCGTTCATACCGGCACCTCCTGGCCGTGGGCGTCTCGCTGCGGCGCAGCACCTGGCTCGTCGAGGGCCTCGGGGCGCAGTTCCGGCGGGATCACGGGCAGCGGCCGCGTCCGGTCGCTGGTCATGTCGGGCAGGCAGGCGATGAGAGCGCGCGTGTACGGATGCCGGGCGTCCTCACGGATGCGGTCCGCCGCGAGGCTCTCGACCACGAGACCGTCCTTCATCACGATCACGCGGTCGCAGAAGGCGGAGACGAGCGCGATGTCATGCGAGATGAAGACGATCGCGGCGCCGGTCTCCTCCTGGGCGCGATGCAGCACCCCCATCACCTGGCGCTGCACGGTCACGTCGAGCGCCGTGGTCGGCTCGTCGGCGACGATGAGCCGCGGCCTGCCGGTGAGCGCCATGCCGATCATCGCCCGCTGTCGCATCCCGCCGGAGAACTCGTGCGGATACTGCGTCAGGCGCGACGCGGAGTTCGCGATCCCCACCGCCGAGAGTGCATCGGCGGCGCGCGCCCTCGCCTGCGTGGGCCGCATTCCCATGTGCACCTCGGGGACCTCGGTGAGCTGTCGTCCGATCGTGAGCGCCGGATTCAGCGACGTGAGCGGATCCTGGAAGATCATGCCGAGCTCGACGCCCAACCGCGCACGATCGGATGCCGCGAGCGTCCGAGTCATGTCGAGATCGTCGAAACGGTGCCCCGAGGTGGTGACAATCGCGTCGTCGCCGAGCAGCCCGGCGAGGGCCATCGCGGTGAGCGACTTGCCGGAACCGGACTCGCCGACGATGCCGACGATCTCGCCCCGCGCGATGCGGAGATCGACCCCGCGCACCCGCTCGACCACGTCGCCGTCGGCCGTCGGGAACGCGATGCGCAGATCCGTGATCTCGGCCACGATGTCGCTCGCCGGCTCCGTCGCCGCCGGCACCCGCCCGGTGCGTCGGGAGGCGAGGGTCACTGCTCCGGTCGCCCGCGCCGCGACCGCGCGCAGTCCCCCGCCGCGGGTGCCGGCGACGGCCTCGCTGACCAGGGTGAAGACGAGACCGGCGAGCACGATCGCGATACCGGGTCCGATCGCGGCGAGCGGGTTGACGTAGATGCGGAGGATGCCCTCCTGCAGCATCCGCCCCCAGTCGTACGCGGGCGCCTGCACGCCGAGCCCGAGGAACGAGAGACCGGCGAACGAGAGCAGAGTCACGCTCGCGGTGGCTGCGGCGTTCACGAAGAACGGGTTGGCGATGTTGGGGAGGACGTGCCGCACGAGGATGCCGACCGGCCCGACGCCCACGACACGTGCCGCCCTGACGTAGTCCCGGCCGGACACCGATGAGGCGAGGTTGTACACGAGCCGAGCGAACGACGGGATGCCGGCGAATCCGATCGCCAGCATCGCACCGGTCGCGGTGGCTCCCCAGATCACCGTGAAGAAGAGCACCATCAGCAGCCACGGGAACGCGAGGAGGATGTCGAGGAGCCCGGTGAACCATCGCCGCGGATAGCGGGGCAGGATACTGGCCACGAGGCCGAACACGATCCCTCCCGCGAGCGCGATCGCGGTCGCCCCGAGCGTGAGCAGCAGGGTGAGGCGCGTCGCCGACAGGACCCTGGCGAGGATGTCGCGGCCGAGCTCGTCGGTGCCGAAGGGATGCGCGGCACTCGCCCCGAGCAGACGGGACGACACGTCGGTCGTGTCGGCCGCCGCCCCCCAGAGCAGCGGACCGGCGACCGTGAGGAAGGCGAGCAGCACCGCGCCCAGCAGCGCGGTGATCGCGGTCGGTGTGAGGAGGCGGGAACGAGCGGACATCTCAACCCTCCGTGATCGAGGAGCGCGGGTCGATGGTGGCGAGGATCACGTCGACCACGAGGTTCACCCCGAGGACGATGAGCGCGTACACGATGACGACGCCCTGCACCATCGGGTAGTCCTTGGCCCCGACCGACGACACCATGATGGTGCCGAGCCCGGGTATCGCGAACACCGTCTCGATGAGAACGGTGGCCGCCGTGAGCCCGGCGAGGATGAGGCCGCCGACCGTCAGGGTGGAGGTGACGATGTTCGGCAGAGCGTGCCGCAGGTAGATCAGTCGCCGAGGCAGGCGCTTGGCGCGCGCCGTCGTCATGTAGGTGGTGTCGAGCACGGCGAGCATCTCGACCTGCACGATCCGCACGAGGTACGCCATGGGGCCTACCGCCAGGGCGATGACCGGCAGCACGGCATCCGCCGGCTTGCCCCACCCCGCGGCGGGGAGCCATCCGAGCTCCACGGCGAAGAGCGCGATGAGCGCGACGGCGACGAGGAAGCTCGGCACGGCGATGAGGATGCCGAGGAAGGCCGACAGAGCGATCGAGAGTCCCCGCCGACGGCCCGACCGGGCGAGTACGGCAGCGCCGATCCCCGCGGGCAGCGCCCCGATCACGGCGATCACGAAAGCGAGAACGGCGAGCAGCAGCGTGGTCGGGAAGCGCTGGGACAGGACGTCCGTCACCGGACGCTGCAGCCGTACGGAGGTTCCGAGGTCGCCGGTGACGAGGCCGCCCAGGTAGCGGAGGAACTGCTCCCCCATCGGACGGTCGAGGCCGAGCTGCGCCCGCGTGGCCTCGACGAGCTGCGGCGTCGCGCTCTGTCCGAGCGCCGCGCGCACCGGATCGCCGGGCACGAGGTACATCAGGAGGAAGGACGCGATGATCACGACCGCCAGGGAGACGACGAGTCGACCGAGCCGACGCAGCAGGAACGCGGTGCGCGGGGAGAGCCCCCGACGCAGACGGCGCTCCTCCGCCCGCGCCGCCAGGGCGGCCGTGGTCGTGTCGACCACCTCGGCGGTCGCGGGAGGAGGAGTCGTCGTCATGTCAGCCCAGCATCCGGATCGAGGTCGGCTGGATGAAGTTCGGCTGCTCGAACACCGCGCCAGACTGGTAGGTCGGCAGGATGTTGTCGATCACCGGGAAGACGTCGAAGCGATCGATGAGCTGCTTCTCGGCGTCCTGGAAGATCGCGCAGCTTTCCTCGGGGGTCGCGCTCGATCCCTCGGCGACCAGCGCCGAGTACTCGGGGTTGTCGACCCACATGAAGTTCAGGCCGCCCTGGTCGGGGGTCGCACCGTCGAAGAAGGTCGACAGCACGATCGGACCGCCGGGAGCGACCTGCACCCAGCCCGTGTCCCAGTCGAACGTCGAGAACAGCTGCTCGGACCAGGCCGCCGCGTCATTCGCGAGGAGTTCGGTCGTCACGCCCAGCTCGTCCCAGGCCTCCTTGACCAGTTCGGCCGCGGCCGCGTGGGTCGAGGTGGGCGCGTTGTAGACGAACTTGATCGTCAGCGGCACGCCATCCTTCTTCCGGAGGCCGTCGGACCCCAGCGTCCAGCCGGCCTCGTCGAGCAGCTCTCCCGCCTTGTCGAGGTCGGTCTCGGGCAGGCTCCACTCCGGTTCGTCGGCGACGCAGAGCAGCGGATTCTTCGTGACGAGCGAGATCGGCTCGAGTCCCTCGCCGTCGGCGATCACGGTGCCCACCTCCTCGCGGTCGATCGCGGTCGAGAGCGCCTCGCGCACGAGCGGGTCGGCGAACGGACGGCCTTCCTTCTCGTTGAAGAGCATCATGCCGACCGGATTGCGGACGCCCACGTGGGTGAGTCCGGCGCCGTCGAGGCGCGAGCGATCCGCGCCCGAGATGGTCGCCGCGTTGAGCTCGCCCGACAGCAGGAGGTTGGCGGCGGTGCTCTCGTCGCTCACGACCCGCGCCTCGATGGCGTCGGGAAGCCCCGCGGTGTCACTCGTGACGTCGTCGGGCCCCCACTCGTAGTCGTCCCGCTTGGTGAAGGTGAAGGCGTCGCCCGGCTTGATGTCGCTGAGGGCGTACAGGCCGGTGCCGTCGGTCGCCTCGGACAGCGAGGCGGTGTCGGCGAGGCCGGCGTCGCAGACCAGCATGATGGTGCCGACGTTGACCGCGAGGAACGGGTTGTTCTCGGTGCTCGTGACCGTGACGGTGTCGCCGTCGGCGGTCGCCGAGATCCGCTCGTCGATGACCGAGCCGTACGAGAACGTCGCGTTCGCGGCATCCGCGTTGTAGTTGAGGTTGTCCGCGACCGTCTGCGCGGTGAACTCCGAGCCGTCGCTGCAGGTGATGCCGTCCTTGAGCGTGAACACCACCTCGGTGCCGGTCTCGTCCCAGCTCTCGGCGAGCCAGGGTACGAGCTCGCCCTCGTCGGTCACCGCGATCAGCGACTCGTAGGCGAGGCTGACCACGGCGAAGGTGTCGGGCGACACCGCCGTCAGCGGATTCAGGTCACCCGGGTCGTCGCCGACAGCGGTGACGAAGGTGCCACCCGAGACGAAGTCGCCCTCGTCGGGGCCGGCCTGGTCCGAGGACCCCGCGCACGACGTCAGCGTCAGAGCGAGGACGGAGAGAGCGGCGGCCACGGGTAGTGCGGTACTGCGTTTCATAGCGTTCTCCTGATTCGGGTGAGAGTGGAGCTGTGGTGCGGGACGGGTCTGGGCGTCAGCGGATGCGTGCGTCAGCGGACGGGGACCTCTGCCGACAGCCGGGCCAGCGGACCGGCTGCCTTGACGGTGACGTTGACGGTGGGCTGGGTCGTGTACGGCACGTGGGTCTCGAGGACTTCGACCACCGAGACCTGCAGAGGGTCGGCGCCCGCCTGGATCGCCTTCGCCACCGCCGCTTCGGAGGCCTGCTCGATGGCAGCTTCACGTTCTCCCATGGGCGCCATCTGATCGGCCCGGCCGCCGGCGAGCGAGATGGCGGCGCCGACCGCGTTGGCCACGCCTCCGTGCTCTGGGCGGAGGATGCTGCCGGCGCTCGGAAGGCTGTCGGGTACGAGGAATCCGCCGCCCCCGACGACGACGAGCGGGATGTCCATCCGACCGAGCGAGAGACGCTCGACGGCCTCGTCGAGCCGGTCGGCGACGGCCTCCAGCGCCCGCTCGAGCGCGGCGGACACGGTCGGCGCGAGCGATGGCAGGGTACGACCGGCGACGGGGGTGCCGCGGAGTGCTGCGGCGTCGGTGAGGGTGGGAGTCGATCCGCCGAACAGCAGCCCCTCCCGATCGATGCGGTAGCCGACGGAGTCGGGTCCGACGCGCCCCGACGCGACGTCCACGATCGTGCCGCCGCCGATGCCCACGCTGAGGATGTCCGGCATCCGGAAGTTGGTGCGCACGCCGCCGATCTCCCGTGGCAGGGTCGACTCGCGCGGGAAGCCGCCGACCACGACCCCGAGGTCGGAGGTGGTGCCGCCGACGTCGATGACGATCGCGTCGTCGTGTCCGGAGAGGTACGCGGCGCCGCGGATCGAGTTCGCAGGACCGGAGCCGATCGTGAGGACCGGGTACTGGGCCGCGTAGTCCAACGACATCAGCGTGCCGTCGTTCTGAGCGAAGAACGTCGCGGCGTCGAGGCCCTCCTCCGCCACGACCGTCACGAGCGCCTCGGTCACCGAGCGTGCGACGCTGTACAGGGCCGCGTTCAGCAGCGTGGCGTTCTCGCGCTCGAGCAGACCGGTCGGGCCGATGTCCTGGCTCAGGAACACGCGGGTGTCCTGGCCGAGGTGCCCACGCAGCAGCTCGGCGACCTCCAGCTCCTGCTCGGGTGAGGACGGGCTGAAGATGCCGGCGACCGCGATCGCGTCGAAGCCGTCGAGACCGTCGACGAAGCGCCGGATGCCGTCGCGGTCCAGCGGAGCGATCGGCGTGCCGTCGACCATGTGACCGCCGCCGAGCATGGCCGAACCGGCGAGCACCATGCTCACCAGATCCTCCGGCCAGCCGGTCAGGGGCGGATACTCCGTCGCGGCGGGGGCGCCGAGCCGGATCATGGCCACCCGATCGAGCTGTCGCCGCTGCACGATCGCATTGGTCGCGTGCGTGGTCCCGAGCATGACGCGGGAGACGCGGAACCGGTCGTCGCCGATCGCGGCGAGCACCTCGCGGATGCCTGCGCGGATGCCGCCGGTGATGTCGTCGGTCGTCGCCCGCTTCGTCCAGGCGAGCACGCGGCCGTCTCCATCGAGGACGACGGCATCGGTGTTCGTCCCGCCGACGTCGACGCCGATGGACAGATCGCGCGCGGTCATCGGTTCGCTCCTTCGAAGGGGACATAGGGCAGGTCGTAGCCGAAGGCCGCAGGCCCGGCCAGTTCGAGGCCGCGGTCGGTGCGCCAGATCGGGTCGCACGCCCACGCGAGGACCGACACCCTTTGCCCGAATCGAAGCATCTCGGTGGTGATGGCGTGGCCGGTCTCGGCGTCGATGATCGTGATGAGGTCGGGGACGCTGACGAGCACCTCGCCGTCCTCGAGCACCAGCAGGTTCTCGTTCTGCAGCTCCAGACGTTGCAGGCGGCCACGGTCCGCGCCCGTCCCGGTGATGGTGACGGAGCCGCGCACGAACCCGCCGACCGTGCGCCGGTCGAGATCGGTGATCTTGCCGGTCATCAGCACGCGAGCGTCGAGCTCGGCGGCGACCGCGGACACCGGATCCGACGAGGACATCAGCGCGTGCCCGACCCGGATGGCGGCACCGACTGTGCCTTCGATGACCGAGCCGCGCACGGTGTCGGCCGTCATCGGGTAGTGGGCGCCGATGCAGATCGATCCGCTCGCCACGGTCAGGGCGCGCGCGTGGCGCTCGAGCCAGTGCAGGTCGACGGTCTTCATCACCGAGATGTTGCCGACGACATCGCTCTGCACGGCCCATTCGCAGGGGACGCCCGCAACGTTCATGGCCACCATCGCGGCATCCGGGAACGCACGGCCCATACCGTCGGCGTCGAGCACCTTGAGACCCAGTCGCGCGGCCCAGCCGATCGGCTGGACGCCGTTGCTCCCGCCGATCTCGGCTGCCATGAGCGTCGTGACCGGACGGCCGAGCAGGCGCTCGGCCTCTGCGAGCAGCGCGTGGATCTGGCCCGATGCGGAGAGCATCTCGATGCCGACCGTGGGCGCGCCGATGCCCGACATGAGGATGACGACGTCATCCGGTCCGAGGTCGTCGACGCGCACGAGCGGCACGGGTCCGTGCTCGCGCAGGGCGTTCTCGACCATGATCTGCGCCGTGTACACCGCGCCGCCGCCTCCGGTTCCGAAGATCGCGGTGCCGACTCCGAGCGCGGCGATGTCGGCTGCCGTGATCTCGGCGATCGGTGCCGCTGTGGCCGCGGCGGGAAGAGTCTGAGCCATGACTTCACGGTACGGAGGGTGCAGGAGCGGGGCAATGTTTCACGGATCCAGTGTTTCCGTGCATACTGTGCGGATGGCACAGTACAGGGTTCGCGATCTCCGTGACGATGCCGACCGTCTCGGCCTCCGGCTGCACGCGGGGCCGATCGACGATCGCCAGGTCGCGCGCGTCGACCTCGCCGCGGTCGACCGGATCGACGCTCTCGCGACCGGAACGCTCGCGATCATCGCCGGCGACGAGCAGCCGCCGCCCTTCCGCATCGACGTCGCACTGCGCCAGGCGAGCGCCCGCGGGCTCGCGGGCCTCGTGTTCACGACCCCGCTGACCCTCGCGGAGACCGCCAGGGTGCTCGCGGAGCGCGGCGGCGTACCGGTCTTCTCGGCGGCCGGCAGCGCGGCGGCCGAACTCGCGAAGACGATCGACCGCGCCATCTCCGGCGGAGCATCGGAGGCGATGATGCGCGGCGCGCGAGCGATCGCGGTGGCATCGGAGGCAGCGGCGTCCCCCGACAGCACCACCGACAGCATCCTCGCGGCTGCCGGCGCCGCACTCGGGGCCGAGCTGTCGATCGTCGCGGACGCCGCTGCCGCCTGGACCGAGGCGGACGCGGTGTTCATCGGCGAGGTGCCTATCGGGCGTCTCGTCGCCGCCGATGCCGACGACGCGAGCTCGGTGGCTCTGCCCGTCATCGCCTCGCTGCTCTCGCGCGCCGCGCAGCGGGAGAGCCGCGACCGGTTCGCCCCCACCCACTCTCGCGCCGACCTGCTGCTCGAGCTCGTTCTCGCCGACCCGTCTCGCGCAGAGGGATTCGTGCCGCAGGCCGCGCGACTCGGCCTCCCCCTCGCCCGATCGCACGTGGTCGCATGGCTCAGTCCCACCCGACGCGCCGACCCGGACGCGAGGGCGCCGCGCAGCGTGCAGCCGGCGCTGGAACTGTTCGCCCTGCAGCTCGTCGAGGCCAGGGCGGAGATGTGGCACGTCGCGTTCCTGCAGGACGACCTGCTGCTCGTCTGCACCGAGGAGCACGGAGCGGGCGACCATCAGCGTCGCGTGCGGGAGGTGGCCGCGCGCATCCAGCGGCAGGCGCAGGAGATCGCCGGCGGAGACTGGACGTACACGCTCGGGCTCGGCACTCCCCAGGTGGGGGCGCTCGGTCTGCGCCAGTCCGCGGCCGAGGCGCGCATCGCGGCGGAGTCGGCGATCGCCGCCGGGCGACTCGGCGGAGTCGAGCTCACCGACGTGACGGGACTGCGGCGCGTGCTGCTCGACGTGTACGCCTCGCCCATCAGCCGGGAGCTGCTGCGGGACATCCTGCGACCCCTCGACGAGCTGGGTCCGGAGCGCGCCAGACAGTCCGTCCGCACGCTGCTGGCCTACCTCGCCCACGAGGGGTCGCTCGTGCATGCCGGGCGCGAGCTCACGCTGCATCCGAACGGTGTGGGATACCGCATGCGCCGCATCCGCGAGCTGCTCGGCATCGACCTCGACGACCCCGACGCGCGGTTCGCGGTCGAGCTCGCCTGTCGGGTGCGACTGCTCGGAGACGGGTGACCCCGACGTCGCGCCGCGCCATCGCGAGTCAGGTCCGCTGCCCTGGGAACACCCGCTCTCCGCGGATCCAGGTCTCGGCGACGCGCACGTCGGCGATCTCGTCGTCCGGCACCGAGAACACGTCGCGCTCCAGCACCGCGAAGCTTCCCTCGAACCCGGGTGCCAGCATCCCGACACCCGTCAGAGGTGACAGGCGCGCAGCCCGCGAGGTGTAGAGAAGCAGCGCCTGGGGCACCGTGATCGCCGCCTCGGGCCCGAACTCGATGCCGTTGTAGGTCCGGCGGCGTACCGCGGCCTCGACGGAGAGCATCACGTCGTCGGCGCCGCTCCAGGCGGTGGCCGGGCGATCGGACGAGAGCGCGAGCGGATCGAGCCCGGCGTAGAGCCGAGCGATCGGGTACGCGTCCGGCACCTGCTCGACCCGCAGCGCCTTCTCGTAGCCGTCGTACTCGGCGAAGAAGAACACTGTGTGCGTGGCGATTCCGAACTGCATCCGTGCCGCGCCCAGACGCGCAAGATACGCGTCGCTCACGATCGTCGCGTGCTCGATGCGCACGGAGGGGATGCCGTCGAGCCAGGGCTCCTGGTGCTCGAAGAGTTCCACGACCCGGTCGAGCGCGCGGTCGCCCATCGCGTGGACGGCGAGCTGCACGCCGTTTCGGCGCGCCCACTCCCCTGCGGCGAGCACATCGTCGTCGTCGACCAGCCGGAGCCCGTGGTCGCACGAGCCAGGGTACGCCTCGTGCACCCAGGCCGTGCGGTTGGAGTAGGCGCCGTCGAGCACGACCTTGACCCCCGCGATCCGGATCGGGCCCTCGCGGTCGTCCGCGCCGATGTCGTCGAGCGGCGCGGCCGGATCCCACCCCGGGTAGAGGGCGACCCTCGTGCGCAGACCCCGCTCCGCGGCCGCGCGGAAGGTGTCGAGGGGCCGATCGATCCGTGACGAGAGCAGATCGCACACGGCCACGATCCCGCGCGATGCCAGCTCGTCGCCGATCGACACGATCGCGTCGATCTGCTCGTCCCCGGTCGGTGCCGGGATGAAGGCGGCGACCGCATCGACGGCCGCGATCTCGGTGAGGATGCCGTTGGGTCGCCCGTCGACGTCCCGTTCGAAGCGGGCGCCGTCGGGGTCGGGGGTCGTCGCGGTGATGCCGGCGAGCTCCAGCGCCGCGGTGTTGCAGACCGCCGAGTGCGCGTCGCACCGCCAGACCAGCACGGGCCGCTCGATGCTCACTCGGTCGAGGTCGGCCGCCGTCGGCATCGCGCCGTCGGGGAACTTCGTGTCGTCGAAGCCGCGACCGAGGACCCAGCTGTCTGCGGCGCCGATCGTCTCGGCGTGGTCGCGCAGCGTGGCGACGAGGTCGTCGACGCTGCGCACGGCGGGCGGGAAGCACTCGACCGCGGCCGCCGTGCCCGCGAGGAGCGCAGGGTGGGTATGACTGTCGATGAGGCCCGGCAGCACTGTGCGCCCGCCGAGGTCGACGGCGTCAGCGTCGGTCACGTCAGCGGCGTCGCCCACCCAGTCGACGAGTCCGTCGACGATGCGGAACGCCGATGCGAACGCCGTCTCGGACTCGCCCGTGAACACCCGCCCGTTGACGAAGGTCACAGCGCCCATCACAGCTCCCGATGGGTGAAGCGTCCGCCGAGGAGGGTCGCGGCGACCGGCATGCCGCGCAGCTCGTCGCGGTCGCAGGCGTACGGGTCCCGGTCGGTGAGTACGAGGTCGGCCGGCTGACCGACGACGAGGGCGGAGCGCACGGATGCCGCGAGGGCGACGCCGAGCGGCAGCCGCTGTTCCGGGTGCCAGGACTCGCGATCGCCTCTGCTTCGAGCGGTCGCTGCGGAGACCGAGACCCACGGGTCGAGGGGCGCGACCGGTGCGTCCGAGCCCAACCTCAGCGCAGCGCCGGACCGGTGCAGCGAGCCGAACGCGAACGCCCGTCCGGTGCGTCCGGCCCAGTGGTGGTCGGCGACGTCACGGTCATCCATCGCGTGCTCGGGCTGCACGCTGGCGATGAGACCGATCTCGGCGAACCGGGCGAAGTCGTCGTCGCGCACGAGCTGCGCGTGCTCGATCACGCCCTTCATCCCCAGCTCCGCGAACGTGTCGAGCACCTCGGTGTTGGCGCGGTCTCCGATCGCGTGCACGGCCGCCTCGATGCCCGCTCCGCGTGCGCGGTGCAGCAGCCGCCGCAGTTCGGGTATCGGCACGCTCTCGAGCCCGCACGCGTGCGGATGGCCGGGATCCATCCCGGGATACGGATCCCAGCACCAGGCTGTCCGCGTATTGAGCGAGCCGTCCACGACCACCTTCAGCCGCCCGAAGGTCACCAGGCCCGCCTCGTCCACGACGTCGCCGGTGCGGTACCCGGCCCCGATCGCCGCTTCGAGCCGGTCCGGCCACACGGCGATGTCGGTGCGCAGACTGCGCAGCCCCGCGCTCGTGCGCTCCGACCACTCCGAGACGTTGTCGGTGTTCTCGTATTCGACAATGCCGACCACACCGCGAGCGGCCGCAGCGGCAGCGGCATCCGCATAGGCATCAGCGGGCAGGTGCGCAGCCTCGTCGAAGGAGTGCAGCAGAGTGATCCACGGCCCCTCGCGCAGCAGGCCCGTCGCGTCGAGCTCGACGCCGAAACGGGCGGCCGCTGCCCGGTTCATCCAGCCGCAGTGCAGGTCGCCGCTGACGAGGACGACCGGCACGTCGGCGACGGTCGCGTCGAGCGCATCGAGTGTCGCCGGCACTGGCCACAGGCCGTCGCGGAAGCCGTAGCCCATCAGCATCCCGTCGGTGAGCGGCGCGCGATCGACGCGCGCCCTCCGCACGATCGCGAGCACATCGTCGGCGCTGCGGGTCTCGGTGAGGTCGAGCCGGCGGCGGCGGATGACGTGCTGCGTGAAGTGCACGTGCGCGTCCCACAGCCCAGGGCCGAGCCAGCGGCCGGCGGTGTCGACGACCTCGCCGACGGGATCCGTCGCGCCCGCGGGCGTGATCGCCGCGACGATGCCGTCGCGCACAACGACGTCGATCGGCTCGCCGCCGTCATAGGGGCGCGCGCCGCGGAGGGTGAGGGTCTCGGTCATGATGCTCCTCTCGGCGCCCGGGGCGCAGGGTCGGGTGTGGTCGCGACGTCAGCCGACCGGGACGGGTGAGGTGGCGAAGCCGAACAGGTCCTTCGGGTCGTCGGGTGTCGCGACCAGGTCGATCTCGGTGTCGACGCCGGCGCCCGCGAGGTCGGCGCGGAGGTGACGCAGGGCCGAGAAGTCCTCGATGGCGAAGCCGACCGAGTCGAAGATCGTCACCTGGTCCGTGCTCGTACGGCCCGGCGCCGACCCTTCGAGCACGCGCCAGAACTCCGTCACCGGGAAGTCGGGCGCGACGTTCTGGATCTCGCCCTCCACGCGCGTCTGGGGGGTGTACTCCACGAACACCGGCCCTCGGTCGAGGATGCGCGGGTCGAGCTCGGTCTTGCCGGGGCAGTCGCCGCCGATCGTGTTGATATGCATGCCAGCCGCGACGTCGGCGTCGGTCAGCACCTGCGCGACCGCCTTGTCGGCCGTGCACGTGGTCACGATGTCGGCCCCGGCCGCGGCCTCCGACGCCGACGAGCACACCGTGATGTCGAAGCCCCGCGACTCGAGGTTGCGCACGAACTTCGCCGACGCCGCGGGGTCGACGTCGAAGACGCGCAGGCGCGCGATGCCGAGCAGGCCGCGGAACGCGAGCGCCTGGAACTCGG
The DNA here is from genome assembly GCF_041954755.1 of Microbacterium sp. CR_7. Classification (NCBI taxonomy): domain Bacteria; kingdom Bacillati; phylum Actinomycetota; class Actinomycetes; order Micrococcales; family Microbacteriaceae; genus Microbacterium; species Microbacterium sp. CR_7. The sequence goes on along the minus strand of NZ_JAVAYF010000001.1, from coordinate 378,408 downwards.
CCTGACTTCCCGCACCGATCATCGCCATCACCGTCGAGTCCGGCCGGGCGAGCCGACGAGCGACCATCGCCGAGGTCGCCGCCGTGCGCAGCGCCGTGAGCATCGTCATCTCGGCGAGGAACACCGGGTAGCCGTTGTGCACGTCGGCGAGCACCCCGAACGCCGTGACGGTCTGGTAACCGCGTCCCGGGTTGAACGGGTGCCCGTTGACGTACTTGAACGCGTAGGTCTCTGGATCGCTGATCGGCATGAGCTCGATGACCCCGAACGGGGTGTGGTTCGCGACTCGCTCGCTCTTGTCGAACGATTCCCAGCGGCGGAAGTCGGCTTCTATCGTGTCGGCCATCTCGGTCATGATGGTCTCCGCGCCGCGGCGCGTGATCCACTCGACCATGTCCTGCACTCCGACGAACGCGGTCATGCGGTCTCCTCCTGTCCGTGCAGCGCCCCGCGGTTGACCGCGGCGATGCGGTCGGCGAGTTTCGGGTTCTCGTAGGGGCCGGGGCGGCGCAGTGCCTCGACGACGCGCGCGATGACGGCCGCCGGCTTGTCCTGGCTCATCTTGTCTTTGGCCTCGATGCGCTCCACCCTCAACCGGAAGCCCACGGTTCCGTGGACGATCCGCTCGGCGTAGGCGGTGTTCTCCAGCGTGCGGCGCATGAGGAAGGGGTCGGGCAGCGGGCTCTCGAACCAGGCGACGAGCCGGTCGAGCACCGCCAGGTTCTCGTCGTCCGAGAGGAGTTCGGGAGTCCCGTGCAGGTGTGCGACGGCGAAGTCCCAGGTGGGGACGGCGGGCGAGGCCTCGTACCACCCCGGAGAGATGTACCCCTGCGGACCGTAGACGATCACCATCGTCTCGTGCTGTCCGAGTTCGTGCAGCCGCTCGTCCGGCCGTCCGACGTGGCTGACCAGCACGACGCCCTCGGCGTCCTCCTCGAGCAGCACCGGGTAGTGGGAGGCGACGAGCCCCGTACCGGGCACGTGGCTGACGATGGTCGCCCACGGGTTCTCGCGCACGAGCGCGCGCACGGCATCGACGTCGTCGAGCGCGTAGTCGGGGTTGTGCCTCATGGCGTCTCCAGGTCGGTGGGGTTGTCGAGGGGTTTTCGAATCGCTTGATTTGCAGCAATCGCCGGGTCGAAGTCGCGAATCAAGCGATTCGAAAGCGGGGTGTGCGGCGGCGGCACCGGAATCGTCCCCGATATCACGCTACGGATGTCGGGAACCGGCGGCAATGTTCCGCCGCACCAGTGCTTATGCGTGGACTGTGCTGATTGCACAGTCCACGGTGGCAGCGCCAGCGCGTCAGCGGTCGGAGAAGGTGATGTCGGCGGTGGCGAGCACCACATCGTCGGCGTCGAGAGCCGTGACGCGCAGGCCGTCGGCCGTCGCGCGACCGCCGACGACCCGCAGCGGCCGGTCCACGAGGATGGGCGCGATCGCCCGCACGTCGAGATGGGTGGGCAGGCGCCCGTCGGCGTGGCGCCGGGCCGCGTCCATGAGCAGGATGCGCGTGAGCGGCCCGTGCACGAGAAGGTCGGGCAGTCCCTCGACCTCGCGCGCCCAGGCCCGGTCGTAGTGGATGAGGTGCGTGTTGAAGGTCAGCGCCGAGAAGCGGAAGAGCTGCCGCGCATCGAGCGAGATCTCTTCGACCCAGTCGGCCTCGGCCGCGACCGACGGCTGCGGCTGCGGCGCGCGCTGCGGCGCATCGGGGCCCGCCGCCTCGAGGAACACGTCGTGCCAGACGCCGCGCACCGCGACCTCGCCCGCGACCGCGTACTCGCGCTCGATGTCGACGAACGTCAGGCGACCGCGCGAGCCCGACTTCTCCGTCACGCTGCCGAGCCTCGTGGTCTGCGTGACCTCGTCGCCGATGCGGATCGGCCGCAGGAACTCCGTCGTCTCGCCCGCGTACATCCGTCTCGGCAGGTCGATCTCGGGCACGACGCCGTCACGCGCGGGAGTGCCGTCGGGACGCAGGTCGGCCAGCGGCACCGCGAACGGGAAGAACACGCCCTCCCACCCCGCGGGCAGCACATCGCCCGCGTCGAGCACGGGATCGGATGCGGCGAACGTGCCGCGGTACGCCTCGACCGTGCCCGTCGTGATCGGCTCGGTGCGCACGACCCGCGGCGACGGGCTCACGGCAGCACCCCTGCGGCGCGCAGTTCGGCGATGCGGGCGGCGTCGTAACCCGCGTACGTCGCGAGCACCTGATCGGCGTGCTCGGCGAACCTGTTGGCCGTGCGGGCCGGGGTCGCGGGCGTCTCCGACAGTTTGATGGGCTGTCCGAACATGCGCAGCACGCCGAGGTCTCCGTAGTCGGCCTCGACGATCATGTCGCGCTCGGCCGTGCCCGGGTCGTCGACGACCTCGCCGATCGTCTTGATCGCGGTGAGCGGTACGACGTCGCCCGCGAGATCTTCGAGTTCCTGCTTCGTGCGGGTCGCCAGCCACCCGGCGACGATCGGCTTCACGCGCCGCTCGTACACGTCGTCGTCGAACCGCTTGCGCATGGTGTCGATCTCCGGATCCTCCTTGTGCTCGGGCGTTCCGAAGAGGTCACAGCTCGCGTTCCAGAGCTTGTCCGTGTACGCCCCGAAGAAGACCTGGCCGTCCGCACAGTCGAACAGCTCGTACGGCCGCACCCAGGCGTGGGCGTTGCCCTGCGGCGAGGCGACCTTGCCCGTGACGGTGTAGTCGACGACGGCGGTCTCGGTGAGCGCGACGATGCTGTCGACCTGGGCGACGTCGACGACCTGGCCGACACCGGTGGCTTCGGCGTGTCGCAGGGCCGCCAGCGTGCCGATCACCGCGAACAGGGTCGCCGAGAGGTCGCCGATCGTCACTCCGACGCGGACGGGAGGATGCTCGGCGTAGCCGTTCATCGACCAGATGCCGCCGGCCGCCTGCGCGGTGTTGTCGAACGCCGGGCGCTTGCTGCGCGATCCGGTGCGCCCGTAGCCCGAGATCGCGGTGTAGACGAGTCGCGGATTGACCTCGCGCAGCACCTCGTATCCGACTCCGAGCTTCTCCATGGTGCCGGGGCGGAAGTTCTCGACCAGCACGTCCGCTCCGCGGACGAGGTCTTTCAGCACCTCCTTGCCCTCCGGCGTGGCGAGGTCGAGGCCGACGCCGAGCTTGCCGCGGTTGTACTGGGCGTAGTACGCGCTGAACTCCTCGTCGCCGTTCGTGAGGTACGGCGGGAAGCCGCGCGAGACGTCGGGGTCACGCGGGTTCTCGACCTTGATGACGGTCGCGCCGAGATCGGCGAGGGTCTGCGAGGCGTAGGGCCCGGCCAGCACGCGCGAGAGGTCGATCACGGTGACGCCGGCGAGGGCGCCGGGGGCCGGAAGCGTGGTGTCGATCATGCGGGGGTGACCTCCTGTACGGGTTCGGGGGCGTCGAGCCCCGCCGCAGCGAACGCACGGGCGACGTTCGAGGCGGGACGGACGTTGCGGAGACGGGAGAGCCACAGCGTGGTGGCGGCGAGGGCGCGGAGATCGAGTCCCGTCTCGATGCCCAACCCGTGCAGCATCCACACGAGGTCCTCCGTCGCGAGGTTACCGGTCGCGCCCTTGGCGTACGGGCACCGGCCGAGTCCGCCGACGGACGCGTCGAACTCCGCGATACCGAGCTGAAGGGCCGCATGGACGTTCGCGAGGGATTGCCCATAGGTGTCGTGCAGGTGAAGCGCGATGCCTTCCGCGGGGATCCCCGCCTCGAATGCCTCCTCGATGATGGCCGCGGTGTGCCCCGGCGTGGCGACGCCGATCGTGTCACTGATGGCAATCGTGCGCGCGCCGGCCTCGTGCAGCGCCACGACCGCCGTGCTCACCGCGTCGAACGCGACCTCGCCCTCCCACGGGTCGCCGAACGCCATCGACACGTACCCGCGCACCGGGATGCCCTGCGCCGTGGCGGCGTCGATGACCTCGACCGCGCGGTCGATCGCTCCGGCGCGGCTCGTGTTGAGGTTCGCCCTGGCGAACGACTCGGTGGCGCTCACCACGACGGACACCTCGCGGATGCCTGCGTCCACCGCCCGCTGGAGACCGCGGAGATTCGGGACCAGCCCGACCGCGCGCGCCCCGCCGGGCACCTCGAGCGAGGCGACGACCTGCTCGGCGTCGGCCAGCTGCGGGATCCAGGTGGGCGGGACGAAGCTCGTGACCTCGACGTCGCGGCTGCCCGCCGCGTAGAGCCGTCGGCAGAGCTGCGCCTTGACCGGAGCGGGGATGATGTCGGTCTCCGCCTGGAGCCCGTCGCGGGGTCCCACCTCGAACACCGTCACGCGAGACGGCAGCCCGTCCTCCCGGACGACCCGTGGCGTGGGCAGGGCGTCGCTCATGCGTCGCTCCCGCCCGCCCGGAGCTCGGCGAGCACGTCGCGGGCGTGCTCGACGCGGATTCGTCGGTCGGCGACGATACGGGCGGCGACCGATCCGATCTCGTCGACCGTGGCACCGGCGGACGCGGCGACGGTGCGCGCGTGCAGGGTCATGTGTCCGCGCTGGATGCCCTCGGCGGCCAGAGCTCGGCACGCTGCGAGGTTCTGCGCGAGCCCCACCGCGGCGATCACGCTCGCCAGCTCCCTGGCTGTCTCGACGCCGAGCAGACGCACGGCGGCCTGCGCGGACGGATGCGCGCGGGTCGCGCCGCCCACCAGGCCGACCGCGAGGGGCACCTCGAGCGTGCCGACGAGGTTGCCGTCGGCATCCTTCTCGAACTGCGACAGCGCGGTGTACGCGTTTGCGCGGGCAGCGTGCGAGTGGCAGCCGGACTCCACGGCCCTGGTGTCGTTGCCCGTGGCCAGCACGACCGCGGTGATGCCGTTCATGATGCCCTTGTTGTGCGTGGCCGCCCGGTACGGATCGGCCTCGGCGAACGCGCTGGCCGCGACGATGTCGTCGACGACCTGCGCCCCGCCTAGCAGTTCGGCGTCGAAGACGGCGCGGGCCCTAGTGAGCCGCAGCTCGGCCTTGTTGGTGAGGATGCGCAGCAGCGTGCGCGTTCCGGCGAGCTCCGCGATCCGCGGCGCGATGGCCTCGGCCATCGTGTTCACCGCGTTCGCGCCCATCGCATCCCGTACGTCGACGTGCAGGTGCACGACCACCTGCGTGCCCGCCCTGGTCGGCAGCACGCGCACGGAGATGTCGAAGGCGCCGCCGCCGAGCGACACGAGCATCGGGTCCTGCTCGTTCGCGAGGGCGAGCAGCTCATCCTTCGCCTCCAGCAGCGCGAAACGTGTGCCGTGCGGGTCGACCGCGTCGAGCACCTGGATCTGCGCGATCATGACGTCGCCGGTGTACGAGGTCGTGAAGCCGCCGAGATCACGAGCCATGCGGGCGGCGTTCGACGCCGCCGCGACCACGCTCGGCTCCTCCGTCGCCATCGGGACGAGGCGGTCCACGCCGTCGACCGTGAAGTTCGTGGCGACCCCGACGGGGATGCCGACCATCCCCACGACGTTCTCGATCATGTGGTCGGCCTGCGCGAGCGAGAGGCCGTGATCGGGACGCAGCGCCTTCAGGGAGTCCGGCTCGATCCCGGCTCCTTCCGCGACGAGCGAGAGACGCTCGTCGGGGGTGTGATCGCGCAGTCCGGAGATTCGGCTGTTGGTCGGCATCGGCCACCTTCCTTCCATCCAGCCGCCGGGTCCGCGGCGCTGGGGTCACAGATGACACTAGGAGCGCGCGACAGGGGCGACGATGGGTGGAACACTCATCTCCCGGGCGCTCGTATATGCGGTCGACACATCACTCCCGCCCCGCCGCGAACCTAGACTCGCACCACACCCGACGCTCGACCCCGATCCCGATGCGCGAGGAGAACCGATGCCGTACACCGAATCCGCCAACGTACGCCTCTACTTCGAGGTCTTCGGCGCCGACGACTCCCCCGTCCTCGTGCTGGTCTCCGGCGGCGGCGCGCAGCTCCTCAGCTGGGACGAGGAGTTCATCGCCCTGCTCGTCGACGGGGGTCTGCGGGTCGTGCGCTTCGACAACCGTGACACCGGGCTGTCGCAGCTGTTCGGCGGTGAAGAGGAGGTCGACGGCGGCTACGACCTCATCGATCTCGCGGAGGACGTGCTGCGCGTGCTGGACGAACTGGGGGTGGCGTCCGCCCATATCGCCGGGCATTCGATGGGCGGGATGATGGCGCAGATGCTCGCGATCCACCATCCCGAGCGGGTGCGCAGCCTCGGGCTCCTCTCCACCCTGCCCGGGCAGTCTCCTCGGTACGTGCTGCACGGGGAGCGCCCGGAGCTCGCCGAGGCGCCCGTGTGCGTGACCAGGGACGAGGCGGTGGCGTTCGCCGCCGCCGCCGTGCAGAGCGGCCCTTCCGGGCGCTACGACCCGCAGGTCGACTGGCACGTTCGTGCCGCGGGTGAGGCGTACGACCGCGGCTACCACCCGGCGGGCTACTCGCGTCAGTGGGCGGCGCTGCGCCGCGCCCCGGAGCGCCTGGAGGACCTGCGAGGTGTGCGCACGCCGACGCTGGTCTTCCACGGACGCGACGACGACGTGCTGCACTGGGCCGGGGCGGTCGACATCGCCGAGGCCGTGCCCGGCGCGGAGCTCCAGGTGCACCCCGACATGGGGCACCTCATCCCGCACGAGCTGTGGCCCGACCTCGCCGGCGCACTGCTGCGCACCGCCGCGCGCGGCGAGGAGCAGCGCCACAGCGACCGGATTTGAAGACCACGACGATCATGCTCGACACTGAAGTCGGGCGCCCGCCGGCGCCGACCACCGGGGAAGGGACGACGATGCCCGAGCACGACGACGCGATCGCGTCGCTCCTCGACGCCGCCTACGACCCCGCGCTCGTCGGTCCGACGGGGGTCAGCGACGCGCTGCGCCGTCTTGGCGCCGGTCAGGCGGATGCCGCGCTGCTCGCCGAGCGTGTGGCCCGCACCCAGCGCGAGCTGTCGCGCCTGCGTCGTCGCGAGCACGAGCTCACCGCTCTGTTCTCCAGCGCGCGCGAGCTCGCCGAGCTGCGCGACAGCGACGCCGTGCTCGCCCGACTCGTGCAGCGCGCGCGGGAGATGATGGGCGTCGATCTCGCCTACCTGTCCGAGTTCGACCCCGACACGGCGGAGCTTCGTGTGCGCGAGACGAGCGGGTCCGTGAGCGCGTCGTTCCAGCAGCTGCGCGTGCCGCCCGGCCGCGGGCTCGCGAGCGTCGTCGTCGAGTCGCGCTCGGCCCACTGGGCGGCCGACTACGCGACGTACACCGCAGACCGCCATGACGCGGGGATCGACGATGCGGTCTCCGCCGAAGGACTCGTCTCGCTCCTCGGCGTGCCGATGCTCAGCAGCGACGACGTGCTCGGCGTGCTGTTCGTCGGCAATCGCGAGAAGAAGGAGTTCTCCCCCGACGAGGTGGCACTGCTCTCGGCCCTGGCCGACCACGCCTCGGTGATCCTGCAGACGACCCAGACGCTGCGCGACCTGCGCGACTCGGAGGACGCGAGCCGCCGCACACTGGAGAGCCTGACCGCCCATCTCGTCGAGCGCGACCGCGCGAACACGGTGCATCAGGAGCTCGTCCAGGCGGTGCTCGCCGGCGGCGGCTTCGCCCCGGTGGCCGAGACGCTGGCCTCCGCGCTGGGGCGCGCCGTCGCGATCATCGACGCGCAGGAGAACGTGATCGCGGCAGCCGGACTCCCCCTCGCCCCGGGGATGCTGTCGCTCGACGACCCGGTGAGGTCGGCTCTGGCCGAGAGCCGACGCCACGGACACTGCGTGCCGATCGCCGGCCCCGGGGTGCGCGCCGTGTCGGCGCTGACCGCCGGCAGCCGGCACTTCGGTGCCCTGCTGCTCGGCGACGGGGCCTTCGAACTCGGAGCCGTCGACCTGCGGACGATCGAGCGCGCCGCGCAGGTCGGGGCTCTGCTCGAGCTGCAGCAGGAGGCGGCGTCCGGCGCGGACCGCCGAGTGCGCAGCGAGCTCATCGCCGACCTGCTCGACGACGTGCCCGAGCGCCGATCCGACGTCGAGCGCCGCGCGCGACGTCTCGCCGTCGACCTCGGCGCACTGGACTCGCTGCTCCTGGTGTCCGTGCCGGGCGACCAACAGGCCGCGGCCGCTCGCGCATTGGCGCGCTCGCTGGACGACCGAGCGCTGGTCGGCGAATACCGCGGCTTCGTCGTCGCCGCGCTGGAACACAGTCGCGTCGACGCGGATCCCGAGCGGCTGCGCTCGCAGGTCTCCGCGGCGATCCAGGACGCGGTGACCGTCGTCGTCCCTCCCCCGCACCGTGACCCGCTCCCCGCCGCCTTCCTCTCCGCGCGCCGCACCGCGCGCCTGCTGACGGCGCTCGGTCTCGACGGCCTGACCGCGCACGTGGAGGACTTCCTCCCCTACTCGGCGGTGCTCGATGCCGACGCGGAGGGGCTTTCGACCTTCCTGCGCGACACGATCGGCGCCGTCCGGGACTACGACGCGGATCGCAACGCGGATCTGCTCGGCACCCTCCGGGCCTTCGTGCGCCACAACGCGAGTCCGACCCGCACCGCCCGCGCCTTGAACTTCCACACCAACACGATCCTCCAGCGCCTCGACCGACTCGATCACGTGCTCGGGCCGGGGTGGCGCGACGACGAGCGAATGTTCCGCATCGGGATCGCCGTGCGACTCGACGAGTTGCGCGAGCGGCTGCGCGCTCCGAGTTCCTAGCGCTACGCCCCCCTAACGCTCCGCCTCCGCGTCGAAGACCTCGACCCCGGTCTGCGGGAACGGATGCGGGCCGCGCGGGCCGAATACGAGCACCAGCTCGGCGACGGCATCCGACTCGTTCCGCACGCCGTGACGCATGCCCTCCGGTGCATAGAAGGCGTCGCCGGGCGCCAACGTGCGGCGATCGTCGCCGGAGGTGACGACGACCTCGCCCCTGGTGACGACGTACAGCTCGTCCGAGCTGCCCGGCGAGCAACTGTCCGGATCGCCGCCCAGGTGGTGGTGCTGTCCCTCCTCGGCTCCGGGCTCCAGCCGGTACATCATGACCGAGATGGGCAGCGAAGTCGTCTGGCGGAAGAACCACTCGATGCCGACGCGACCGGCACCGTCGTAGAGTTCCCAGTCGTGGTGGTCGTCGCCGCGCTTCTGGACGCGCATGGCTGTCTCCTCTCGTGGGTCAGCTCCGGTACAGCACGGGCATCGATTCGAGCAGTGTCCGCGTGTAGGGGTGCTCGGGGGCGTTCATGACCTGCTCCCCCGTGCCCTCCTCGACGATGCGGCCTCGGTGCATGACCGCGACGCGGTGCGCGATGTGGTGTACGACCGACAGGTTGTGGGTGATGAAGAGGTATGTGACCCCCGAGTCCTTCTGCAGCTGCACGAGCAGGTTCAGCACCTGGGCCTGCACCGACACGTCGAGGGCCGACGTGGGCTCGTCGAGGACGACGAACTCGGGCTCGGCCGCCATCGCCCTGGCGATCGCGATGCGCTGACGCTGTCCGCCGGAGAACTCGTGCGGGTAGCGCCCCGCGGCATCCATCGGCAGCGCGACGCGGTCGAGGGCGTCGGCGATCCGGCGGCGGCGCTCCTTCGCACCGATGCCGGCTGCGACCAGCGGTTCGGCGATCGATCGGGCGACCGTGAAGCGCGGATCCAGGGAGTCGTTCGGGTCCTGGAAGACCATCTGAACGCGGCGGCGATGGCGACGGAGGGCACTGCCGCGCAGGCCGGTGACGTCCGTGCCGTCGAACTCGATCGCGCCGGCGGTGGGCGTGCGCATCAGCAGGATGGCCCGCGCGAGGGTGCTCTTGCCCGACCCTGATTCGCCGACCAGACCGAGCGTCTGTCCTCGCGGCACCGTGAGGCTCACGTCGTCGAGGGCGGTCATGGTGTCGCTGCCGTGACCGAAGCGCTGTGTGACGTTGCGGACGCGGAGGACGTCGTCGCTCATGAGGCCTCCTCGAGGACGGGCGCCACCTCGGCGAAGTCGTTGACGGCGGGGATGACGGCGAGGGGCGAGCGCACGGGCACCGACGGACGAGGGATGCTCTCGAGGAGAGCGCGGGTGTAGGGATGCCGTGGGTCGTCGAGCACCCGGCGAGCCGATCCGGACTCGACGACCCGCCCACGGTACATCACCGCGACGCGCTCGCAGAGCTGTCCGATCACGCCCAGGTCGTGACTGATGAACAGCACTCCCATCCCCGTCTCGTCCCGCAGGGTGCGGATGAGGTCGAGGATCTGCGCCTGCACCGTCACGTCGAGGGCCGTCGTCGGCTCGTCGGCGACGAGCAGGTCGGGTCCGGCTGCGACGGCGATCGCGATCACGACGCGCTGCCGCTGTCCGCCCGACAGCTGGTGCGGGTAGTAGTCGAGGCGCCTCTCGGCGTCGGGCATCTGCACGAGTCGGAGGATCTCGAGTGCCCGTGACCTGGCCTGGCGTCGGTCGGCCTTGCCGTGGATCTGCAGGACCTCGGCGATCTGCGCGCCGATGCGCATGCAGGGGTTGAGTGCCGACATGGGCTCCTGGAAGACCATCGATGCCGCGAGGCCGCGGATCTTCGCCCAGTCGCGCTCGCCCGCGTCATTCATGTCGTTGCCGGCCACGTCGAGCCTGCGCGCCGTCACGCGCGCCGAGTCGGGCAGCAGGCCCATCATGGCGAGGGCGATGCTCGATTTGCCGCTGCCCGACTCGCCGATGACCCCGACGATCTCGCCCTTGCGCACGCGCAGCGAGACGCCGGAGACCGAGGGCGGGGCACCGCCGTAGGCGATGCTGAGGTCGTCGACGCGCAGGGCGTCGGTGTCTTCGGTCATGCGCTTCTCGTTCCTGTCGAGCGTGCGGGTAGGGTGCCCCGACGCCGCGGGATGCGCGGCGTCGGGGCGGGGCCTCACTGGGTCAGCCAGGCGTGGTCGAGAGCCGATCGCGCGTAGAACGCGTCATTCTCGTAGTCGTGCAGCCTGTTCGAGTCCCACACCTCGAAGTACACCGGCACGGCGGCCGGCACGAACTCGAGCGCCTTGTCTGCGGCCTCCGTCGCGAGCTGCGCGATGAGGTCGGCGTACTCCTCGGGCGTCGCCGCCGACTTCGCCTGCACGAGCAGTTCGCGCGCCTTGTCGGCGTCGGGGTTGCCGTCCCAGTGGTTGTAGTAGCCGCCCTCGAGCAGCACCGGCTCGAGGTAGTAGGCGGCCGAGGCACGCGGGCTGCCGGGGATCGCCACGAGGTCGGTCCACGACTCGCCGGTCGTGAAGATCGGCGAGATCTCCGCGAGGGGCGTCGCCTTGAGGTTGAGGGTGATGCCCGCTTCGGCGAGCTGCTGCTGCATCATCTCGTAGACCGGGTGGTGCGCCGCGGCGACATCGCCCATGTAGCTGAGGGTGATCTCGGGATTCGGCTGTCCGGCTTCCGCGAGCAGGCGCTTCGCCTCGTCGATGTCGCGCTCATGGTACGGCAGAGTGGTCGCGTCGGTGGCTCCGGGGTCTCCCGCTGGTGGCACGAACGAGATGCCCGCGTTGCCGAGCATCGCCGTGTCCACGATCGCCTGCCGGTCGAGAGCGAGCGAGAAGGCCCGTCGCACGTCGATGTCGGCCAGCGGACCGGACTCGGGGTTGACGTACACCGCGAGGTTCTGGCGGAACGCGGCGTCACCGAGTGTGAACCCCGACGATGCCGCCTGCTGCGCGAGACTGCCGTCGATGAACGCCGCAGCCTGCACGCTGCCCTGCTGCACGGCGGCGAGGAGGGTGTTCTCGTCGGGGTACAGCTCGAACACGATGGTGTCGATGTAGGGCTCCTCGCCCCAGTAGTTCTCGTTCTTCTCCAGGGTCACCGAGACACCCTGGTTCCATTCCGTCACCTGGTATGCGCCGGTTCCGACGCTGCTCGTCTGCCGTTCCTCCTCCGAGGCGTTGCCGTAGGCCTCCTCGCTGACGATGAGGAAGGTCTGCCGGGCGGAGACCGCGTCGAGGAACGTCCCGTCCGGTGCGCTGAAGCGGAACGTGACCTCGTAGTCGCCCGTCGCCTCGACGCTCTCCATGAGGCTGAGGTAGGTCGCGTTCGTGCCGCCGTCCTTCCGGGTCTCGAACGAGTAGACGACGTCCCCGGCGTCGAACGGGGTGCCGTCTGCGAACGTGACGTCGTCGCGCAGCTGGAACACCCAGGTCGTGTCGTCGGTCTGCTCCCATTCGGTCGCGAGCGCGGGTTCGATCGTTCCGTCGTCGTCGCGCGTCAGCAGGGTGTCGTAGGCCATCGAGTAGATGACCTCGGCCGCGATGGTCGAGGCGACCATCGGATCGATCCCGCCGGCGGACGGCTCGGCCGGAACACCCCAGGTGAGGGTGCCGCCGGCGACCGGGTCGCCCGCGTCCTGCCCGCCGTTGCCGGTGCCGCCGCCGGACGTGCATCCGGCGATCGTCAGGGTCGCGACGGCGAGTGCCGCCACCCCTGCCCAGTGTCGTCTGTTCATACCTCTACTCCGTTCGGGTGTGGTGCATGGGTGTGGTGCTGGCTGTGGTGGAGGCGGTGCGGTCGGGGTTCGCGGAGTCGCGGCGCTTCGTCCGCCGTCCCAGCGAGAAGGCGGGTTCGCGGCGCGGCGCGAGGTAGTCCTGCAGGCCGTCGGCGAGAAGGTTCCACGCCGCGGACAAGAGGATGATGACCAGCGAGGGAAGGATGATGAGCAGCGGGTTCATCTGCATGAACCGCGTGAACTCGCTGATCATGCGCCCCGCCGAGGGCTCAGGAGCCTGCACGCCCTGACCGAGGTAGCTGAGGGCCGCCTCGATGAGAACGACCTGCGATGCCACCGACGCGAACTGCACGAACAGGGGGGTGAGCACGTTGGGCAGCAGGTGCTCCACGATGACCCTGGCCGGCCGGACGCCGCTCAGAGTGGCGGCGAGCACGAAGTCGCGCTCCCGGAGGGCGATGACCGGCGCGCGCATGACCCGTGCGAAACCGGGAGCGAACACGAGCCCGAGGGCGAGGATGAGCGGCCATGGTCCGTTGCCGATCACTACTCCGACGACGAGCGCCACGAGGATCGCGGGGAGGGCGAGCACCGCGTCGACGATGCGCATGATCACGGCGTCCACCCATCCCCCGACGTAGCCGGCGAGCAGGCCGAAGAAGGTGCCGATGACGGCGCCGAGCAGCGCGGCCGCGCCGGAGATCACGAGACTGGTGCGCGCGGCGAGGGCGAGTCGGGTGAAGGTGTCGCGGCCGAGGTTGTCGGTGCCGAGCGGGTTGTCGAGGCTCGGCGGTTGGAGCGCCGGTCCAGCCGCGACGAACGGGTCGTGCAGGGGCCACAGCGTCATCCAGCCGGCGACGACGAGGATGACGGCGAGGATCCCCGCGCCGCTCCAGAACGACGGGCCGAAGCGACGGCGGCGCGGGCGCCTTCCGGCGATCTCGGCGAGGGCGAGTTCTCTCGTGACGGTCATCGTGCGTGCACCCTCACTCGGGGATCGATCAGCGGATACAGCAGGTCGACGGCGAAGTTGATCACCACGTACACCACGCCGATCAGCAGCACGGTGGCCTGGATGATCGGATAGTCGGACGAGCGGATGCCGGTCAGCAGCAGCGACCCCATCCCCGGGAGCGAGAACACGGCCTCGATCACGACGGTGCCGCCGACGAGCGCTGCCAGCTCGATGCCGATGACCGTCGTCACGGGGATCAGGGCGTTGCGCAGCGCATGGCGCCCGACCAGTACACCGGCGGAGGCGCCTTTCGCTCGTGCCGTGCGCACGAAGTCCTGACCGAGCGTGTCGAGCAGTGTTCCCCGGGTGTAGCGCGCCACGATCGCCGCGAGGACGATGCCGATGAGGAGCGCCGGGAGGATCAGCACCCCGATCGCGCGGAGCGGGTCGTTCGCGGCGCCCGAGTACCCCACGAGCGGCAGCCTGAGGGTGAGGGAGTTGACGAGGATCAGCACGGTCCCCAGCACGAAAGGCGGGGTGGCGAGGAGCACGAACGAGAACCCGCGCACCAGGTGGTCGGGAACCCGGCGCCAGCGTGTGGCCGCGAGGACGCCCGCAGGGATGCCGAGCACGGTGCCGAATACGGTGGCCATGACGGCGAGCGTCAGGCTGAGCGGCAGACGGGAGGCGATCAGCGCCGAGACCTCACCGGGGACGGTGATGGCCCGCCCGAAGTCCCCCTGCACGACGCCCAGCAACCATGCGAAGTACTGCGTGATCCAGGGCCGATCGAGACCGAGTTCTTCACGGAGCGCCGCGAGCTTCGCCGGGTCGGGGTTGGCCGGATCGACGAACGCCGCGAGCGGATCGCCCGGGATGATCCGCACCATCGAGAACACGAGCACCGACAAGATGAACAGCACGAGCAGCGACGACAGGATGCGCTGGAGGATGTACCGGGTCACGAGCGCATTCCCGGTCAGGCGAGGGTCATCGCGTCCGCTGCGGCGAACTCGCTGAGATCGTCGGTGGATTCGCCGTCGAGCGCGAGCTCGGCAAGCACTCTGCCGAGTGCCGGGGTGAACTTGAACCCGTGCCCGGCAGCCAGCCCGACGATGATGTCGGGATGCTGCGGCAGGGCACTGAGCACGAAACGGCGGTCCTTGGTGAGGGCGTACTGGCAGGTCACGGTGCGCAGCTCCGGCCCGGAACCGGGGATCACGTCGTGCATGAAGCCCGTGAGCTGGTCGATGAGCTCCGGCGAGGGGACGAACGAGCGGGTATCCGGCGTCATGCGGTTCTCGGATACGTCGCGCGCCGCCTTGATCGTCGGCTCCCCGTACGTGGGAAACCCGTAGTAGCACTCGTGGTCCTCCCAGATCCAGACGGGGAAGGACGAGCGGTCGTACTGCTCGGGCTGCTCGGGGCGGAAGTAGCTGACCTGTTCCTGCATGATGTCGAGCGGAATGGCCGCGCCGAGAGGCTCGAGCAGGTCGTTCGTCCACGCGTCGGCCGTGACGATGACCTTCGCCGCGCGGATATCGCCCTGGGCGGTGCGCACGATGACGCCGTCGCCGTCCGGCTCGAGAGCGAGAACCGGGGTTCGATCGCGTATGTCCGCTCCGTGGACGCGGGCGCGCATCTGCAGCGTGGCGACGGTGCGCGACGCGTGGGCGATGCCCGTGTCTGCGGTGTAGACGGTCTCGACGTTCTCGGGCAGCCGGAACTGCGGCCAGCGGGCGTGCACCTCCGCAGGAGAGAGAAGCTCGTGCTCGACGTCGCATTCGGTGAGCGCCGCCGTGAAGTCCGAGGCCGAGTACGGGCCGTCGGTGGGGATCATGATGACGCCGCCCGTGATGGTGAGAAGGCGCTCACCGGATTCGGCCTCGAGATCAGCCCAGTCACGATAGGCGGACTGCGCGAGGCGCACATAGGCGCTTGCGCCGTAGGAGGTGCGCACGATGCGGGAGGTGTCGTGCGAGGCGCCGCGCACGTGGCCGAGTTCGAACTGCTCGAGCGCGATCACCCGGGCGCCCCGGCGGGCGAGGTGATAGGTGGCGGCGCTGCCGAGCGCTCCCATCCCGACGACTGCGACCTCGAACGACTCCATGATGCTCCGTCTCTGACCTGGCCGCCGTCTGCCGCCGACCTGTTGTCGTTCAGTGTGAGGGGCCTCGCGCGCGGGCCACTATGGACGGTCCGTCCACGTTGTGCGCGCAGGAATGGAGGGTCAATACGGCGCGATGCGTCGAGCGCGGACGACGCCGACGGTCACGGGCACGGCCTCTCGGCCGCCGGCAAACGGGTGCGTCCCTACTGCGGGGCAGTGCGGGAGCCGGCGCATCCTCGCCCAACTCCCGAAGACGAAGAAACCCCCGCCTGAGCGGGGGTTTTCTTTCTGCTGGGGTACCTGGACTCGAACCAAGAACAACTGAACCAGAATCAGCCGTGTTGCCAATTACACCATACCCCAAGGGCGAAACCGGAGCCTCGCACCGAGAGTCAAGCCTACCCGAGCGGCGACCGGAATGCCAAAACGCGCGGCTCCGGTCGCCAACCCGGGCGCGCCGTCACTGTGACAGGACGTCGGCCAGACCGCGGAGGCGGCGAAGCGACTCGTCCTTTCCGATGAGCTCCATGGACTCGAACAGCGGCGGCGACACGCGCCGACCGGTGATCGCGACGCGCGGCGGGCCGTAGGCGACGCGCGGCTTCAGTTCGAGCTTCTCGACGAGTGCGGTGGCGAGAGCGTCCTGGATCTTCTCCGGGGTGAACTCCTCGACCGGCTCGAGAGCCGCGACGCAGGCCTGCAGCACCTCCGCGGCGTTGGCCGGGAGGCCTTTCAGAGCGTCGGCGTCGTACGACACCTCGTCGACGAAGAGGAAGCCCAGCATCCCGGGCACGTCGCCCAGCAGCTGCACGCGCTCCTGCACGAGCGGCGCGGCCCGGAAGGCGAGGACGAGTTGTTCATGCGTGGGCTCGTCGAAGAGACCGGCGGCGGCGAGGTACGGGATGGTGCGCTCGGCGAAGTCCTTCTCTCCCAGCATCCGGATGTGGTCGCCGTTGATCGACTCGGCCTTCTTCTGATCGAAGCGCGCCGGGTTCGGATTGACGTTCGTGATGTCGAACGCCTCGATGAACTCCTCGAGCGAGAAGACGTCCCGGTCCGGCCCGATCGACCATCCGAGCAGAGCCAGGTAGTTCAGAAGTCCCTCGTGGATGAAGCCGCGCTCGCGGTGCAGGAAGAGATCGGCCTGCGGGTCGCGCTTCGAGAGCTTCTTCGTGCCGGTCTCCCCCAGCACGAGCGGCATGTGGGCGAAGCGGGGCACGAACGTCGTCACACCGGCGTCGATGAGGGCCGCGTAGAGAGCGAGCTGACGGGCCGTCGACGGCATGAGGTCCTCGCCGCGCAGTACGTGGGTGATCCCCATGAGCGCATCGTCGACCGGGTTCACGAACGTGTACAGCGGGATGCCGTTCGGGCGGACCACGACGAAGTCGGGGAAGGACCCCGCGGGGAAGGTCACCTCGCCGCGGATGAGGTCGACGTATGTGACGTCCTCGTCCGGCACACGCAGACGCAGCGCAGGCTGACGGCCCTCGGCGCGGAAGGCGGCCTTCTGCTCGTCGGTCAGGTCCCGATCGAAGTTGTCGTATCCGAGCTGCTTGGCGCGGCCTGCGGCCTCGTTGCGGGCGTCGATCTCCTCGGCCGTCGAGTAGCTCTCGTAGAGGGCGCCGGTGGCGAGCAGCTTGTCGATGACGCCGCGATAGATGTCGTGGCGCTCCGACTGCCGGTACGGCGCGTGCGGGCCACCCACCTCGACACCCTCGTCCCAGTCGATCTTGAGCCAGGTGAGCGCGTCGACGAGCTGCCGGAAGCTCTCCTCGCTGTCGCGGGCTGCGTCGGTGTCCTCGATGCGGAACACCATCTTTCCGCCGTTGTGTCGGGCGTAGGCCCAGTTGAACAGAGCCGTGCGGACCATGCCGACGTGCGGCAGACCGGTCGGAGAGGGGCAGAAGCGGACGCGGACGTCGGCGCCGCCGGCCGTCGTCGTGAGGGGGTGAGGAGTAGCCATAGCCCTTCGATTCTACGGCGCGGGCGTCGCGCTCCCCTGCCGTGTCCCCCGCACAGCGAGAGGCGACAGCGCGACGATCGCGACGACCAGTACGGATGCCGCGATCCCGAGCCCCGCGTACTGGAAGTTCGACAGGATCACACCCGCGAGAACGGAGCCGGCCGCGGCGGAGAGACTCATCAGCGAGTCGCTGCGTCCCTGCCGCCGTGTGCGGAGTTCGGGGGCGCTCGCCTCGGTCAGCAGCGCCGCACCCGCGACCGTGGCGGCGCTCCAACCGAGGCCGAGCAGAATCAGTGCGACCATCACACCCCACTCCTGATCGTTCGCGAACACCGCGAAGGCCAGAGCGCCGCCGAGCAGGGCCTGCCCGAGCAGGACGACGCGCAGCCTGCCCCACCGGTCGGCGAGGATGCCGAACAGCGGCGACAGCGCATACATGCCGCCGACGTGCAGGGCGATCGTGATGCCGACGAGGGCCGAGACGTCGGCCGGCGTCGGTGCCATGCCGTGTGCACCGTGCGCCATGTGAGCGAGGTGCACGGGAGTCATCGCCATGACCGAGGCCATGACGACGTGCGAGCCGGCGATCGCGAAGATGGCGTAGCGCGCCACGACGGGGCGGTCCTCGATGACACGGCCCACGGTAGCCGCTGTCGCGACAGCGAGCCTCTGCGCCGTGAGCAGCGGATCCGGGCGCAGGGCGATGAGATACAGCGCCAGGGCCGCGCACTGCGCGACGAACGAGAAGGCGTAGGAGCCCGTCTGCGGCGGCATCCCGATGATCTCGCCGACGACCTCGCCCGGGCCGAGGAGCAGCGGTCCCGCGACCCCGCCGATCGTCGTGGCCCACACGACGATCGACAGATCCCTGCCCCGATGCTGGGCAGAGGCGAGGTCGGTCGCGGCGAACCTGGACTGCAGGTTGCCGGCGTTGCCCGCTCCGATCATGACGATGCCGACGAGTAGGAGCGGGAAGATCCGCAGCGACGCGGCGGCGATCACGACCGCGATGCCGACCAGGGCGAAGAGGTTGCCGAGGGTCAGGGCCCGTCTGCGCCCCACCCGCGCCGCGAGCCGGGCCAGCGGGATGGCGCAGAGCGCGGCACCCAATGTCACGGAGGCCGTCGCCATGCCCGAGAGCGCGTCACTGCCCGAGATATCGGCTGCGAGGAGAGCCCCCAGCGACACGGTCGCCCCGAATGCGATGCCGCCCAGAATCTGCCCGATCGACAGGATCAGGACGGTGCGCCGTTGAACGCCGAGGACCTGCGCCGCCGACAGGGCGACATCGCTCATGACGCGGGAGAGGCGTCGCGCACGGCGTTGCGCAGGATGCCGAGACCGGTGATCTCGACCTCGACCGTGTCTCCCGCGCCGAATGCGCCCACACCGGCCGGTGTGCCGGTGAGGATCACGTCGCCGGGCAGCAGCGTGAACACCGCCGATGCGTGCTCGATGATGTCGGCGACGGAGTGGATCATGTCGCTGAGCGGCGCCTGCTGCTTCACCTCGCCGTTCACGCGAGTCTGGATCGTCGCGGTCGACGGGTCGAAGTCCGTGTTGATGGTCGGGCCGAGCGGGCAGAACGTGTCGAACCCCTTCGCCCTCGTCCACTGGCCGTCTTTGCGCTGCAGGTCGCGGGCGGTCACGTCGTTCGCGATCGTGTAGCCGAGCACATGGTCGAGGGCGTTCTCGGCGGAGACGTTCTTGGCGACGCGGCCGATCACCACGGCGAGCTCACCCTCGAACTCGGTCTGCTCGGAGATGGAGGGTCGCACGATCGCGTCGCCCGGGCCGATCACGGAGGTGTTGGGCTTGAGGAAGAGCAGGGGCTCGGCGGGGGCCTCTCCCCCCATCTCGGCAGCGTGGTCGTGGTAGTTCTTGCCCACGCAGACGATCTTGGAGCGAGGGATCACGGGTGCGAGGATGACGGCATCCGCGATCGGCACCCGATCCCCGGTCGTCTCGTACCCCGCGTAGAGGGGGTCGCCCGTCAGGACGACGAGGTCGGACTCGTCGACGATCCCGAACAGGATGGCGTCGTCATGGCTGAACCGGGCGATCTTCATGCATCCAGCCTATCCAGCCCGCAACGCCGAGACCCCGCCCTGCTGACGCCAGCGGGGCGGGGTCTCGCGACGGGGAAACGGATCAGGCGTCGAGGCGCAGCAGCCAGCCGTGCTTGTCCTCACGACGCCCGTACTGGATGTCGGTGAGCTCCTCGCGCAGCGACAGGGCGAGCTCGCCGAGCGGCTGCGGCTCCTCGAAGCCCTCGCCGACGAGAGCGCCGATCGGCGTGACCACGGCGGCGGTTCCGCACGCGAAGACCTCGACGATGTCGCCCGAGGCCACGCCCTCGCGCCACTCCGTGATCGAGATCGGTCGCTTCTCGACCGTGTAGCCGCGGTCCTCGGCGAGCTGCAGCAGCGAGTCGCGCGTGATGCCCTCGAGGATGCTGTCGGACTCCGGCGTGACGACGCGGCCGTCCTTGAACACGAACACCACGTTCATGCCGCCGAGCTCCTCGACGTTGTCATCCTCGTTCAGGAAGACCACCTGATCGCAGCCCTTCTCGCTCGCGAGCGCCTGGGGAAGCAGGCTGGAGGCGTAGTTGCCGCCCGTCTTCGCCTTGCCGGTGCCGCCGCGTCCAGCGCGCGCGTGCTCTTGCGACAGCCAGATGCGTACCGGCTTCACCCCACCCGTGAAGTAGGCGCCCGCCGGGCTGGCGATGACGTAGTAGGCGACCTTCTGCGCCGCGCGGACGCCGAGGAACGCCTCCTTCGCGAACATGAACGGCCGGAGGTAGAGACTCTGATCGGCGCCGGAGGGCACCCAGCGACCGTCGACGGCGATCAGCTCGCGCAGCGACTGGATGAAGTATTCGGTGGGAAGCTCGGGCAGCGCCAGACGACGCGCGCTCGCCTGCATGCGCGCGGCGTTGCGATCGGGTCGGAAGGTGTGGACCGACCCGTCGGGGTGGCGGTATGCCTTGATCCCCTCGAAGATCTCCTGCGCGTAGTGCAGCACTGCCGCGGCCGGATCGAGCGGAATGGGACCGTAGGGCTGCACCCGCGGTCGGTGCCAGCCGCCCTTGGCCGACCAGCAGATGTCGACCATGTGATCGGTGAAGACGACGCCGAATCCCGGATTCTCCAGGACCTCGGCGACGCGCGCCGGGCTGGCCGCGTTCAGGTTCTTGGTCACCGCGAATTCCAGGGGAGCCAGGGTCGCCTCGGCATCGATGGTCGTCATGTGTTCATCCGTTCCTTGTGGGTGGGCGCATCGTCGCGCCGCTTCAGCCTACGCCTGCGGTTCAGAGTCTCGCAGCGATCGCGGAGCCGATCTCCGCGGTGCTGCGCGCGCCCGAACGAGCGGCGATGTCGGCCTCGACGGCGGCACTGACACGCGCCGATTCCTCGGCGAGGCCGAGGTGGTCGAGGAGCAGCGCGATCGAGAGGATCGCCGCGGTCGGGTCGGCCTTCTGCTGACCTGCGATGTCGGGCGCGGAACCGTGGACCGGCTCGAACATCGAGGGGAACGAGTCATCCGGGTTGATGTTCCCGGATGCTGCGAGACCGATGCCGCCGGTGACGGCACCTGCCAGATCTGTGAGGATATCACCGAACAGGTTGTCGGTGACGATGACGTCGAAGCGCGACGGGTCGGTCACGAGGAAGATCGTGGCGGCGTCGACATGGAGGTAGTCGACGGAGACGTCGGGGTGCGCGGCGGCGATCTCGTTCACGATCCGCTGCCAGATGGCGCCGGCGTGCACGAGCACGTTGGTCTTGTGCACCAGCGTGAGCTTCTTGCGCCGGCGCTCGGCCAGATCGAAGGCGTAGCGGACGACGCGCTCGACACCGAAGGCCGTGTTGACGGAGGTCTCGTTCGCGACCTCGTGCGGGGTGCCCTTGCGGATCGCTCCGCCGTTGCCGACGTACGGGCCCTCGGTGCCCTCGCGCACCACGACGAAGTCGATGTCCCCCGGCTCGGCGAGCGGTCCGGGAGCACCCGCGAAGAGCTTCGACGGGCGCAGGTTGACGTAGTGGTCGAGCGTGAAGCGAAGCTTCAGCAGGAGGCCGCGCTCGATGTTCGCGTCCTTCAGGCGGGGGTCACCCGGCGTCCCGCCGACTGCGCCCAGCAGGATCGCGTCGTGCTGGGCGATGGCCGAGAGGTCATCGTCGGTGAGTGTGTCGCCGGTCGCGAGGAACCGGTCGGCGCCGAGCGAGAATCGGGTCCTGTCGAAGGTCACGTCGGAGTCGGCCGTGACAGCGTCGAGGACCTTTTCCGCCTCCGCGATGACCTCGGGACCGATCCCGTCACCGGGGATGACGGCCAGCTTCACGACACGCGACATGACACTCCTTGCATCGGGATGGACCGGCCCCATCGTCGACGCGACGAGCGGGCCGGTCCTCCCAGCGTAGCGGTCAGTGAACGGGGGCTTTGCGCAGTGTGACGGCGGCGATGACCCCCGCGACGACCACGAGTCCCGCACCGATCAACGACGTCACCAGGACTCCGGATCCGAACGCCGCGGATGCCGCAGCCCAGAGGGCCTCGCCCAGCTCTCCCGGCAGCGAGGCCGCAGCCGTGTACGCCCCGGCGAGGGTCTCGGATGCCGAGTGCGCGGCCTCGACGGGGATGCCCTCCGGCACCACGAGCGCTCCACGGTAGAACGCCGTGATGAGTCCGCCGAGAACAGCGGTGCCGAGCACGGCCCCGAGCTCGTAGGCGGTCTCCGACACGGCGCTCGCTGCTCCGGCCTTCGCAGCCGGAGCACTCGACAGGATCAGCTCGTTCGAGATGGTCTCGGCGGCGCCGATGCCGATGCCCAGCACGACGAAGGCGATGATGAGCGGCGCCACACCGTGGTCCTCGGTCGACAGGGCGACGAGGAGGTATCCGGCGACCGAGAACAGGAGTCCGGCCGGTACCAGAACATGGGGGCGCACTCGACGCGAGATCGGCACGACGCCGAGACCCGCGACGATCATCGCCACCATGCCGGGCACGAGCGCGAGCCCCGCGACCATCGGTGAGAGTCCGAGCACGAGCTGCAGATGCTGGGAGACGAAGTACAGGAAGCCGACGAGAGCGACGACGCTGAGCAGGTTGACGAGGATCGCTCCAGAGAACGTCCCTCGGCGGAAAAGCGCCATGTCGAGCATGGGGATGTCGGCTCGGAGCTGGCGTCGGACGAACAGGAACCCCATGATCACGCCGAGCAGCGCCCAGGCGCCCGCGGTGAGCGACGGACCGTCGACCGCGAACGACTTGATCGCATAGACCACGGGGATCATGGCGGCCATCGACAGCAGGATGCTGACCGGGTCGATTCGTCCGGGGTGGGGGTCGCGGCTCTCGGGAACCAGGAGCGGCGCGGCGATGAGCAGCGGGATGAGCACCGGGACGGCGATGAGGAGGACGGCTCCCCACGCGAAGTGCTCGAGCAGGAATCCACCGACGATCGGACCGAGCGCCGCGCCCGCCGAGAACGCGGACGCCCACACGGCGATCGCGAGACGTCGCTGATCGCGGTTCTGGAAGATCGACCGCAGCAGCGACAGCGTCGACGGCATGAGCATGGCTCCGAAGAAGCCGAGCAGGGCACGCGCGGCGATGAGCAGCCCTGCGGTCGGGGCGAACGCCGCCAGCGCCGACACGATCGCGAAACCGGTCGCGCCGATCAGCAGCATCCGGCGGCGTCCGAAGCGGTCGCCGAGCGTTCCCATGGTCACGAGGAGCCCGGCCAGCACGAGCGGGTACACGTCGATGATCCAGAGCTGCTCGGTCCCCGAGGGGGCGAGCGCGATGGAGATCTCGGGCAGCGCGAAGCTGAGCACCGTGTTGTCCACCGAGACGAGCAGCACCGGCAGCATGAGGACGACGAGCGCCGCCCAGCCGCGGGCTCCGACGCGGGGGGCTTCCGTCTCGGTCGTCGGGATCGACGCCGTGCGGGTCATGAGGAACACCTTTCGAGTTGAGGCGGCCTGAATATAAACCGTCCGGATGGTATAGTAACAGAATCACCGCTCCCCTGGCGTACCGTGAAGACAGGAATCCGCCGAGCAGAGGACCCCGATGCCCAGACCTCCCCTCGCCCGCGAGCGCGTTCTCGACGCGTTCGAGAAGATCGTGATCAACGACGGCGAGCGAACGGCCACCCTCGACGCCACGGCCAAGGAAGCCGGCGTCTCGAAGGGCGGCCTCCTCTATCACTTCGGGTCGAAGGACGACCTCGTCGCCGGCCTGCTCGACCGTCTCGACAGGCTCACGACGGCAGACCTCGAACGCATGAGCGCGCACGACGAGGGACCGGTCGCCTACTACGTGCGCACCTCGGTGATGGAGGACGACGCGCTCGACCGCGCCCTCATCGCCACGTCGCGCCTCGCCCAGGGCGGTTCCGTGGCGGCCGGCGACGCCCTCCGCCACGTCCGAAGGCGCTGGGAGGACACGATCCGCCCGCACGTGCGCGACCGCGCGAGCCTCGACCTCGTGATGCTCGTGAGCGACGGCCTGTACTTCAACAACTCCCTCGACGTGAACGGCGAGGAGCACCTGGTCCCCCACCGCGAGGAACTGGAGGCGTTGCTCGCCCTGGTCCTCCGCGCCACGGCGCCCTGACCGGCAGCGCGGACAGAGAAGAGGGAGGATGCCGCGGCGCGCGGCATCCTCCCTCTTCGTCGGTTCCGATCAGACCTCGGTGATCTCGATCTGACGGAACAGGTCGGCGTCGATCGCGTCGCGGACGTCGTCGAGCAGCTCGTCGGACACCGGCGAGTCGAGCGTGAGGACGCTGAGGGCCTGGTCTCCCGCGGCGAGTCGCGCGATCTGCATGCCGGCGATGTTGATGCCGGCCTCGCCGAACTTCTGGCCGTAGACCGCGACGATGCCGGGGCGGTCGGTGTAGAGCATCACGACGTGGTGCTTCTCGATCGGCAGCTCGAGCGCGTGGTCGTTGATGCCGACGAGCTTCTCGGTCTGCTTCGGACCGGTCAGCGTGCCGGAGACCGCGAGCTGCGAGCCGTCGGACAGCGCGCCCCGCAGCGTGATCACGTTGCGGTACTCGTCGCTCTCGTCGTCCTTGAGCAGGCGGACGGCGATGCCGCGCTGCTCGGCGAGCAGCGGAGCGTTCACGTACGACACGGTTTCGCTGACGATGTTGGTGAACACGCCCTTCAGAGCCGCGAGCTTCAGCACGCTCACGTCGTAGTCGTTGAGCTCGCCGTGCACCTCGACGTCGAGGCTCGTGAGCGGCGACGTCGCGAGAGCCGCGAAGATCTGGCCGAGCTTCTCGACGAGCGAGATGCCGGGACGCACGTACGGGTCGATGACACCGCCGGCGACGTTCACCGCGTCTGGCACGAGGTCTCCGCCGAGCGCGAGGCGAACCGACTTCGCGACCGAGACGCCCGCCTTCTCCTGGGCCTCCTCGGTGCTCGCGCCGAGGTGCGGCGTCACCACGACGTTGGGGAGGTCGAGGAGCGCCCTCGCGGAGCCGCCCTCGACCGGCGGCTCGGAGGTGAACACATCGAGGCCCGCACCGGCGATCTCGCCCGCGACGAGCGCCTCACGGAGCGCCTCCTCGTCGATCAGGCCGCCGCGCGCGACGTTCACCACGAAGGCTGTCGGCTTCATGGCCTTGAACTGCTCAGCGCCGATCATGCCCGTGGTCTCGGGAGTCTTCGGCATGTGGATGGTGAGGAAGTCGGACTCCGCCACCAGCTCGTCGAGCGAGAGCAGCTGCACGCCGAGCTGCTGGGCCCGTGCGGAGGTCACGTAGGGGTCGTAGGCGACGACGCGCATGTCGAACGCGGCGAGTCGAGCCGCGACCAGGGCGCCGATACGGCCCAGACCGACGATGCCGACCGTCTTCTCGAACAGCTCGGCGCCGGTGAACGAGCTGCGCTTCCACGCACCGGACGACAGCGAGGCGTGAGCGGCGGGGATGCGGCGGGCCAGGCTCAGGATGTGGCCGACCGTGAGCTCGGCGGCCGAGACGATGTTCGAGGTGGGGGCGTTCACCACCATGACACCGGCCGTGGTCGCCGCCTTGATGTCGACGTTGTCGAGTCCGACGCCGGCACGGGCGACGACCTTGAGCTGCGGAGCGTGCGCGAGAGCCTCTTCGTCGATCTGCGTCGCCGAGCGGATCAGCACCGCGTTCGCCTCGGCGAGAGCCGCGAACAGGGCCTCGCGATCGGTCCCGTCGACGTGCCTGACGTCGAAGTCGGGGCCGAGGGCCTCGATCGTGGCGGGAGAGAGAACTTCGGCGATGAGCACGACGGGCTTCGGCACAGTGGATCCTTCGGGGCAGCGCGACAGGCGGGAGGGGCCGATGCGCCGCACACCGTGGGGGCGCGATCACCTCAACTGTACCCGAGCGCTCCCCCGCCTCCCGGACGTGTGACGGTCGACGACGCCTCAGGCGGTCGGCAGCGTGAGGCTGTAGGCCAGCAGGCTCAACCAGAACACCGCCACGATGCCCAGACCGGCCAGCAGCGCGAGGGCGAGCTCGCCGGCACGACGACGGCGACCGATCAGGTAGGCGAACACGAACACGATCGCGGGGAAGACGACGCCGAACAGCAGCGTCACCCACCCGGCGCCGTCGATGCCGCTCTGCGCCATCGTGATGAGGTGCGCGATCGCGTTCCAGACGGCGTACGCGTAGAAGAGGCCGGCGAGGCCGAGCACCAGACCGGTCACCCACCGAGGCGAGGACGGATTCGGGGATGCGGGACGCGTGGCGGTCATGATCCGATCGCCCCCACCGTCACGAAGGGCCAGGGCACGAGCAGAATCACTCCCAGCAGGAGGACGGACAGACGGATCCAGGTCGCCTTGCCCCGCGTGAGCACCCACCCGGCGAGGAACCAGAGGGCGGGGGCCGCGACGGCGAGCACGAACCACGGGAGGAACATCGCATCGGCGACGAAGAAGTTCGCGAGCGGCTTGAGTCGCAGACCGCCCACGACCCAGCCGACGCTGTAGAGCAGGCAGATCCCGCCGACGACGCCGAGCGCGAGCAGCATGCCGGTGCTCAGCGAGGGGCGCTCGTCGTCGAGCAGGACGCCCGCGTCGTGCTCCTCGTCGACCGAGACCGCGGCATCCGACGACCGCGCGGGCTCGGTCGAGGGTTCATCGCCCGACGGCGCCGCTGCGGCATCCCCTCCGGGCGCACGCCGACCGGCATCCTCCCTCGGCAGGCGCTTCGGGGTGCGACCCTCGTCACCGTCCCAGCTCAGGGCGTCGTCGTCGGAATCGGATGTCATGTCTCCAGCGTAGGACACCCGCTCCACTAGGCTCGGGGGCATCCGGGCCGGAGGCGCCCACGGCGGGGAGGGATCGCAGTGACCGAGAACGACAATCGAGCAGACCGTTCGCGGTCGACCAGCGAGGCCGGAGAGCCCGCAGCGGGCTGGACGCCGACCGCTCAGGCCACATCGAAGGCGACGACGTTCCGATGGATCGCGGTCGCTCTGTGGGTCGTCGCGATCGCCGCCGAGGCCGTCGCGATCTTCTGGTTGCTGCGTCAGCGCGTCGTGGTCGGCGAGGACGGCACCTACGTCCGCGACTCCGACACCGGCCTGCTACAGAGCCAGAACGCCACCGCCCAGTTCCCCCAGTGGGCGTTCATCACGCTGTTGGTCATGCTCGTCGTGATCGCGGCGCTGTCGATCACCGGCTCGATCCTCTGGAAGAAGGCGAACCGACTGGACCCGGCACGCAAGTCGGACAAGGTCCGCTTCTTCGTGCAGAACCAGCTCGGCGCGATCATCGCGATCGTCGCCTTCCTCCCGCTGATCATCCTGATCTTCCTGAACAAGGACATGGACAAGGGGCAGAAGGCCACCGCCGGCGTCGTCGGCATCGTCCTCGCCGCTCTCGCCGTCGTCCTGGGGATCGACTTCGACCCGCCCTCGGTCGAGCAGTACACCGCCGACCAGTCCACCGTCATCCAGCTGCTCGGAAAGGACGAGGTGGTGTGGGTCGCCGGGGGTGCGGTCTATCACGTGTGCGACGAGGTCTCCGACATCCAGACCGGGAGCGAGAAGCTCACCGGGACGACTGCGGAGGCGGTCGAGGCCGGCAAGATCCGACTCACCCTGAAGTTCGCCTCGGAGCTGCGCACCTGCGGTCTCGCCGTGCCGGAGAACGCCGACGAGATCACCGAAGCGCTGCGCGCGATCCAGAGCGGTCAGGTCGACACTCCCCTGCCCGCGCCCGTGTGGGCCGACCCGTCGGACGCGCCGATCCAGGTGGAAGACGCCGCTCCCGCGGAGTGACTCCAGACGCAGAACGGGCCCGGTGCGATACGCACCGGGCCCGTTCTCCTGTCGCGACTGGATCAGCGAGCGGCAGAACCGTCGACGTAGTCTTCGTCCTGCTGCTTCCAGGCGAAGAGCGAGCGCAGCTCCTTGCCGGTGGCCTCGATCGGGTGCGTCTCCTCCTTGGCACGCAGCGCCAGGAACTCCTCGGCCCCGTTGTCCTGGTCCTCGATGAAGCGCTTGGCGAACGCTCCCGACTGGATGTCGGACAGGACGCCCTTCATGCTCTCCTTGACGCGCTCGTCGATGACGCGCGGCCCCGAGACGTAGTCACCGAACTCGGCCGTGTCGGAGATCGACCAGCGCTGCTTGGCGATGCCGCCCTCCCACATGAGGTCGACGATGAGCTTGAGCTCGTGCAGCACCTCGAAGTAGGCGATCTGCGGCTGGTATCCCGCCTCGACGAGGGTCTCGAAACCGGCCTGCACGAGGTGGCTCATGCCACCGCAGAGCACGGCCTGCTCGCCGAAGAGGTCGGTCTCGGTCTCCTCGGTGAAGGTCGTCTTGATGACGCCGGCGCGGGTGCCGCCGATGGCCTTCGCGTACGAGAGGGCGGTGGCCCAGGCGTTGCCCGAGGCGTCGCGCTCGACGGCGATGATGTCGGGGATGCCGCGGCCGGCGACGAACTCGCGGCGCACCGTGTGACCGGGAGCCTTCGGCGCGACGAGGATCACGTCGACGCCGTCGGGCGCGTCGATGTAGCCGAAGCGGATGTTGAAACCGTGCGCGAAGGCGAGGGTCTTGCCCGCGGTGAGGTTCGGCGCGATGGACTCGCTGTAGATCGTGCGCTGGTGCTGGTCCGGCGCGAGGATCATGATGAGGTCGGCCCACTCGGTGGCCTCGGCGACGGTCTTGACCGCGAAGCCGGCCTCTTCCGCCTTCGGCGCGGACTTCGAGCCCTCCTTGAGGGCGATCGCGACCTCGACGCCCGAGTCGCGCAGGTTCTGCGCGTGGGCGTGGCCCTGCGAGCCGTAGCCGACGATCGCGACCTTCTTGCCCTGGATGATGGACAGGTCGGCGTCAGCGTCGTAGAAGATCTCGGTGCTCACTGGTTCTTTCTCCTTGATTGTTGGCGTTTCGTCTCGCTTCGCTCGCTCGACGACCGGCGAAGCTCAGGATGGTTCTGGTCAGCCGCGCAGGACGCGCTCGGTGATGCTCTTGCCGCCGCGGCCGATGGCGAGGAGACCGGACTGCGCGATCTCCTTGATGCCGAAGGGCTCGAGGGCCCGGAGCAGTGCCTCGACCTTGCCGCGGTCGCCGGTGACCTCGACGACGAGGGCGTCGGAGGCGTAGTCGACCACGGAGGCGCGGAAGAGGTTCACGACCTCGATCACGTTCGATCGGGTGGTGTTGTCGGTGCGCACCTTGATGAGCATGTGCTCGCGCTGCACGGAGGTGGAGAAGTCGAGCTCCACGATCTTGATGACGTTGATCAGCTTGTTCAGCTGCTTCGTCACCTGCTCGAGAGGCAGATCATCGAGATCGACCACCACCGTGATGCGCGAGATGTTCGGCACCTCGGTGACGCCCACCGCGAGCGAGTGGATGTTGAAGCCCCGTCGGGCGAAGAGTCCGGCGACTCGCGTCAGCAGACCGGGGGTGTCCTCCACGAGGAGGCTCAGCACGTGCGTCGTCATGGTCAGTCCTCCTCGTCGAATGCGGGCGCGTGGTCTCGCGCGTACTGGACGTAGCTGTTGCTGACGCCCTGCGGCACCATCGGCCACACCATGGAGTCCGCGCTCACGACGAAGTCGATCACGACGGGGCGGTCGTTCGTCTCGAGCGCGAGCTTGATGGCGGCGTCGACCTCTTCCTCCTTCTCCACGCGGATCGCGAGGCAGCCGTAGGCCTCGGCGAGCTTCACGAAGTCGGGGATGCGGATCGTGCCGTGGCCCGTGTTCAGGTCGGTGTTCGAGTGACGCCCGTCGTAGAAGAGGGTCTGCCACTGGCGCACCATGCCCAGCGAGGAGTTGTTGATGACGGCGACCTTGATCGGGATGTTGTTGATCGCGCAGGTGGCGAGCTCCTGGTTGGTCATCTGGAAGCACCCGTCGCCGTCGATCGCCCACACGTGACGGTCGGGCTCGGCCACCTTCGCCCCCATGGCGGCGGGGACCGAGTAGCCCATCGTGCCCGCTCCCCCGGAGTTCAGCCACGCGTTCGGACGCTCGTACTTGATGAACTGCGCGGCCCACATCTGGTGCTGACCGACACCTGCGGCGTAGATGCCCTCGGGGCCCGTGAGCTCGCCGATGCGCTGGATCACGTACTGCGGCGCGAGCAGGCCGTCGGTGGTCGGCGCGTATCCCAGCGGGAACTCGGTACGGAGGCCGTCGAGGTACGACCACCACTCCTCGGTGTCGGGAGCGGTGCCTCCGGCAGCGCTGCGGAACGCGCTCTCGAGGTCGACGAGCACGTCGCGCACGTCGCCGACGATCGGCACGTCGGCCGTGCGGATCTTCGAGATCTCGGCGGGATCGATGTCGACGTGCACGACCTTGGCGTTCGGTGCGAACAGCGACGCCTTGCCGGTCACACGGTCGTCGAAGCGCGCGCCGAGCGACACGAGCAGGTCAGCCTCCTGCAGCGCGAGCACGGCCGGTACCGTGCCGTGCATGCCGGGCATGCCCAGGTGCTGCGGGTGCGAGTCGGGGAAAGCGCCTCGTGCCATGAGGGTCGTCACGACCGGTGCGCCGGTGGTCTCGGCGAGGGCCAGCAGCTCGGCCGAGGCGCGACCGCGGATCACTCCGCCGCCGACGTACAGCACGGGCTTCTTGGCCTCGGCGAGCAGGGCCGCGGCGGCCTGGATCTGCTTGCCGTGCGCCTTGGTCACGGGACGGTAGCCGGGAAGGTCGATCTTCGGCGGCCACACGAACGGCGCGACGGCCTGCTGCGCGTCCTTCGTGATGTCCACCAGCACGGGGCCCGGACGACCGGTCGAGGCGATCTCGTACGCGGCGGCGATCGCGCCGGGGATGTCCGCAGCGTCCTTCACCAGGAACGAGTGCTTCGTGATCGGCATCGTGATGCCCACGATGTCGGCCTCCTGGAACGCGTCCGTGCCCATGAGGGTCGAGAACACCTGGCCGGTGATCGCGAGCAGCGGCACCGAGTCCATGTAGGCGTCGGCGATCGCGGTGACGAGGTTCGTCGCTCCCGGTCCGGAGGTCGCGATGCACACGCCCACCTTTCCCGACGACGAGGCGTACCCCTCGGCGGCGTGGCCGGCTCCCTGCTCGTGGCGGACCAGGATGTGGCGCAGCTGCGCGGCATCCATCAGCGGGTCGTAGACGGGCAGGATCGCACCGCCGGGGAGGCCGAACACGTCGGTGATGCCGAGGAGTTCGAGCGAGCGGACAACGGCTTCCGCACCTGTGATCTCGGGAGCGGACGACTTGGGTGCGGGTGGCCTCGGCACGGCCGAGACGGAGTCAGCAGTCATGACTTTCCTTCTGGTGGTCTGTGGGCGACGTCGGAGGCCGGAGGGGCGGTCGACGTGGATCAGCCGGTCGTCGCGCCTTCGGCGGCGGACCGCACGAGACGCGAGTACTTGGCAAGGACGCCACGGGTATAGCGCGGGGGAAGCGGCTCCCAGCCGGAGCGGCGGGAGGCGAGCTCCGCCTCGTCGACGAGTAGGTCGAGAGAGCGAGCTGCGATATCGACCCGTATCAGATCACCATCGCGCACGAAGGCGATGGGACCTGCGTCCACCGCTTCGGGTGCTATGTGGCCGATGCACAGGCCGGTTGTGCCGCCTGAGAATCGTCCGTCCGTCAAGAGTAGTACATCTTTTCCGAGCCCCGCGCCCTTGATGGCCGCGGTGATCGCGAGCATCTCGCGCATGCCCGGTCCGCCCTTGGGGCCCTCGTAGCGGATGACGATGACCGTGCCCGGCTCGATGGACCCCTCGGCGACGGCATCCATAGCGGCGCGCTCGCGCTCGAACACGCGCGCCGGCCCCTCGAAGACGGCGGCGTCGAAGCCGGCGGTCTTGACGACCGCACCCTCGGGCGCGAGCGACCCGTGCAGGATCGTGAGTCCGCCGGTCGCGTGGATCGGGTTGTCGAACGTGTGGATGACCTCGCCGTCGATCGGCTGCGGGTCGAGCTCGGCCAGGTTCTCGGCGAGCGTCTTGCCGGTCACGGTGAGCGCGTCGCCGTGCAGCAGCCCCTCGTCGAGCATCGCCTTCATGATGACGGGGATGCCGCCGTGACGGTCCACATCGTTCATGACGTACTTGCCGAACGGCTTCATGTCGGCCACGTGCGGGACTCTGTCGCCGATGCGGTTGAAGTCGTGCAGGCTCAGTTCGACGTCCGCCTCGCGGGCGATCGCGAGCAGGTGGAGGACCACGTTGGTCGACCCGCCGAGGGCCATCGCGAGCGCGATCGCGTTCTCGAACGCCTCCTTGGTGAGGATGTCGCGGGTCGTGATGCCCTGGCGGAGCAGGTTCACGACGGCCTCACCCGACCGGTGCGCGAAGTAGTCGCGACGGCGGTCGGCCGCGGGCGGCGCGGCGGAGCCCGGAAGGCTGAGACCGAGAGCCTCCGCGACGGAGGCCATGGTGTTGGCCGTGTACATACCGCCGCAGGCGCCCTCGCCCGGAGCGATCGCGCACTCGATGCGCTTGAGATCCTCCTCGCTCATGAGCCCGGCGCGGCAGGCGCCGACGGCCTCGAACGAGTCGATGATCGTGACGTCCTTCTCCGTGCCGTCCGAGAGCTTGACCCAGCCGGGTGCGATCGAGCCCGCGTACAGGAACACGCTGGACAGATCGAGGCGGGCGCTGGCCATGAGCATCCCGGGGATGGACTTGTCGCAGCCGGCGAGCAGCACCGAGCCGTCGAGGCGCTCCGCCATCATCACGGTCTCGACGGAGTCGGCGATGACCTCGCGCGACACGAGCGAGAAGTGCATGCCCTCATGGCCCATGGAGATGCCGTCCGAGACCGAGATGGTGCCGAACTGCAGCGGGTAGCCGCCGCCGGAGTGCACGCCCTCCTTCGCGCCCTGCGCGAGGCGGTCGAGGCTCAGGTTGCAGGGGGTGATCTCGTTCCAGCTCGACGCGATGCCGATCTGGGGCTTGTCCCAGTCCGCGTCGCCCATGCCGACCGCGCGGAGCATGCCGCGGGAGGTCGTCGCCTCGATGCCGTCGGTGACGACGCGGCTGCGGGGCTTGATGTCGATGGACTCGTGAGGGGCGGTGTCAGGCGAGGACATGACGGAAGTCTATTCCCGACGGGCGGCGCGCTCGTCCGCCAAGGCGCCCAGAAGAAGGGCGATCTCCTGTGGGTTCTCCACACGCAGGGTCGCCGCGGTCTCCCCCGGTCCGACCCGCACGCCGAGATCGTCGCCCTCGAGCACGCGCATCGCGTCCTCGTCGGTCACGTCGTCGCCGGCGAAAAGGATCGCGGTGGCGGCGAAGTGGGCGCGGAGCGCCGCCATCGCGGCATCCTTCCCCTCCGTCCGCGACGAGAACTCCAGCACCCTATGGCCGGAGCGACGACGCCAGTGCGGGAAGCGCGCGGCGACCAACTCGTCGATCTCGGCGAACACCGCCTTCTCGACCTCGCGGGTGGCCGTGCGCGTGTGCACACCCATCCCGAACGTCTTCGGCTCGAGCTCCGCGCCCTCGTACCGGTCGATGATGGGGCGGGCGGCTGCCCAGAGCTCCTCGCGGTCACCGTCGGCCGTCGCCGGGCCGTCGGCGTCCGCGTCGCCCACTCCCGGGTACCAGTACTGCGCACCGTGCGAACCGGCGAGCGCGATGAGCGAGTCGTCGGTGTGCTCGGTGATGACCCGCAGGTCGTGCATGCTGCGCCCGGAGACGTAGGCCACCACCGTGTCGGGGAGCTCGGCGAGACGCGCGACCTGCGCCGCGACCTCGGGGAGCGCCCGCGCGGCCATCGGGTCGGGAACCAGCGGAGACGCCGTCCCGTCGAAGTCCAGGGCGACCACGAGCCGCGGTGTCGCGGCGATCGCGCTCAGGGCGGGGTCTGACGATCCGGGGGTCCAGCTGCGGGTCACGGGAGAGTCTCCAATCGACGGGTCCCCTCCAGTATGGCCGCCCGGGTCAGCGCGACCTGACCTCGGCGAGAGCCCTGAGGAAGGAGGTGGACCACGCGGTGACGTCGTTCTCGAGCACACGTCGGCGCAGCGACCGCATACGCCTCGACTGCTCGGCGGGCGTCATCTCGACCGCAGACATGATGGCGTCCTTCAGCCCTGCGATGTCGTGGGGGTTCACGCGCACGGCCTGCCGGAGCTCGTCGGCGGCGCCGGTGAACTCGCTGAGCACCAGTACGCCCCTGTTGTCGGCGCGCGTGGCGACGTACTCCTTGGCGACGAGGTTCATGCCGTCCCGGAGAGCCGTCACGAGCATGACGTCCGCCGCGAGGTAGAGCGCGACCATCTCCTCGCGCGGATATCCCTGGTGCAGGTAGCGGATCGCCGTGTGACCCATCGTGTCGTGGTCGCCGTTGATGCGGCCGACCGCGAGCTCGATCTCGTCACGCAGGTGCACGTAGGCGTCGACCCGCTCCCTGCTGGGGCTCGCGACCTGCACGAGGGTGACGTCCTCGACGTCGAGACGGCCGTCCTCCAGCAGCTCGCCATACGCCTTGATGCGGTGACGGATGCCCTTCGTGTAGTCGAGCCGGTCGACGCCGAGCAGGATCTTGGAGGGGTTGCCGAGGCTCTCCCTGATCTCCTGCGCACGCGCCCTGATCTCGGGGCGGGCCGCCAGTTCGAGATAGGGCGCGGTGTCGATGGAGATCGGGAACGCCTTGGCGACCGCCGACCGTGTGGCGCCGGCGGCCGTCGGCACGGCGACGTTCGAGCCCTTCACCTCGTACTTGAGGCGACGGCGCACCGCGGTGAGGAAGTACGTCGCGTCCTGAGCACGCTGGAACCCGATCACGTCGGCCCCGAGCAGACCGGTGAGCACCTGGTCGCGCCACGGCAGCTGGGCATAGAGGCCGTGCGCGGGGAACGGGATGTGGTGGAAGTACCCGATCGTCACGTCAGGACGCAGGTCGCGAACCATCTGCGGCACGAGCTGCAGCTGGTAGTCGTGCACCCACACGGTCCCGTCCTGGGCCGCGACGGATGCGGCGGCCTCCGCGAAGCGGCGGTTCACGCGCACGTACGCATCCCACCACTCCCGGTGGTACTGCGGCGGCGCGATCACGTCGTGGTAGAGCGGCCAGATGGTGTCGTTCGCGAAGCCCTCGTAGTAATCGGCGACCTCGTCCGCGCTCAGAGACACGGGCACGAGATCGATGCCGTTGATCTCGAACGGCTCGAGCTCGGTGTCGGGCTGCCCGGGCCAGCCGACCCAGGCTCCGCGGGCGCTGCGCATCATCGGCTCGAGGGCTGCGACCAGACCGCCGGGCGACGTCCGCCATTCCTCCGCGCCGTCCGGACCGACGATGCGGTCGACGGGGAGGCGGTTGGCGACGACGACGAAATCTGCGGGCATGGGGGAAGGCTCCTGACGATCCGGTGCGGTGCTCCTCAGGCTACAGAGGCTCAGACCGAGGCTACGCGAGGTGCCGTAGCACTCAGGCGCCAGTTGACAAGCGCCGCGGCGAACGCTACCCCGGCCGCGGCGATCGGGAGCGCGAGTGCAGCTCCCGTCCCGACGTTCTCGGCGAGCTCCCCCGCGACGGCTGCGCCGATCGACTGCCCGACGACGACCGCGGATCCGAGCATCGTCATGACGGTCGCCGAGCGTCCGAGCGGACTGCGGGCGGCTCCGAGGCTGTACTGCGTCACGAGCGTCGGCCCGATGCCGACGCCCATGATCGCGAGTGCCACCATCATCGTCGCCGGGGCGTCCACGAGGAGCAGCAGCAGGGTTCCGCCGAGCAGGATCGCCGAGAAGACGAGCCAGCGGGCGCGCAGTGTGAACCGCGCGGGGAGCCAGGCGACTCCGAGCGCGAGGAGCGCCGAGCCGACGCCCATCACGCCGTAGAGCAGTCCGGCCTCCTCTGCTGCGCCTCGATCGGCCATGAACGAGGTGAGCGACGTGAGCATGGTGCCGAAGAACATCCCGACGCCGAGGATGCCGAGGACGACCACGAGCAGGCGTGGGTGGAAGAGCTCGGATGCCGAGGACGGCGCCCTCCCGTCGTCGCCGCGGTGGATCGACACGGACCTGGCGCTCGGGTGCAGCGCGAATCCTCCGACGAACACCACGGTGAGCAGAGCGGCGCCGATCAGCGGCGCCCAGGGCGCGATCACGGATGCGAGGATGCCCACGAGGAACGGACCGAAGACGAAAACGGTCTCATCCGCGGCGGATTCGTACGCCATGGTTCCCGACAGCGTGCGCGGACGCACCGACTCCGGCATCCGCTCGGTGATCATCGTCACCAGGCGGGAGCGCGACATCGGCGCCACCTGCGGCGCGGTCGCACCGATGCCGAACGCGGCGACGAGCACGAGGAGGTCGGCGGCCTCGCCGTAGACGACGAGGGTGAACACGACGAGCATCGCGCCGTTGGCGATCGCGAGAGCGAGCAGCACGAAGCGCTGGCCGAAGCGATCGGCGGCCGCACCCAGCAGCGGACCGAAGCACGCGGTGCCGAGTCCGACCGCCGCGGAGGTGAGACCGCCCAATGAGAGGGACCCCCGCGCGGAGACCACGACCGTGAGCACCCCCACCACCATCATGGCGAACGGCAAGCGCGCGATGAACGCGATCAGGAAGTACGGGATGCCCGCCGTGCGGATGAGGCTGGGGGCAGGAGGCGTCGCCGTGGCGACGGAGGATGTCGAGGGGGATGCGTGCGTCATGGCTCTCGCGCGTCCGCGGACGCGGGGTCGGGTGCCGCCGCTGTCCGCCGGGGAGCCGGCGGCCGGTAGATACACGGGTTGCGGCCGCGGACCAGCCGCGACCAGGTCATTCTACCGCGTGGCGGCTCGCGCTCGCTGGGAAAGACGACTGACAGCATCCCGGCGGGTTGTCAAGGCTGGGCGGACCGACCACGCGCCCGGGTAGCGTGAAGGTCATGAACTACCTCACCAGCACCGGACTCCTCGGCGCGATCATGTCGGGCGCCTCCCTGCTCCGCGGTTCCCGCGAGACGCCGATCACTTGGCGCGCCGCGCTCGCGTGGGTGAGCTGGGGCATCACGTTCGCCCTCGCGATCGGCGCCGTCATCGACACCCGGCGCGCCAAGCAGGGCAAGCCGGTCTCCAAGGACTCCCCCGTGTACGCCAAGCAGCAGAAGGAGCGGGACAAGAAGGAGAAGAACCTCTCCAAGGAGCTCAAGCGCTCGCGCTGAGTCCCCTCCCGCGCCGACCTCGCGTCACCGACTGAGGATGAGCGCCTCGCCCTGACCGCCGCCGCCGCAGAGCCCGACGGCTGCGATGCCACTGCCGCGCCTGGTCAGTTCGTGCACGACGTGCACGACGAGACGGTTCCCCGACGCTCCGATCGGATGTCCGATCGCGATGCCCCCTCCGTGGATGTTCACGACCGCGCTGTCGAGGCCGAGCTCGGACTGCGACCGCGCGACGACGGCTCCGAACGCCTCGTTGATCTCCACGAGGTCCAGGTCGGCGGGAGCGATGCCCTGCTTCTCGCAGGCCTGTTCGATGGCGCGAGCCGGCTGCGCGTGCAAGGAGTTGTCCGGTCCGGCCGTCTGTCCGCTCGCTCCGACAGTGGCGAGCACGTCCCAGCCTTTCGCAGCCGCCGTGCCGCGCGTGGTCACCACGACGGCGGAGGCGCCGTCGGAGATCTGCGACGAGTTCCCGGCGGTCAGCGAACCGCCTTCGGCGAACGCCGCACGGAGTCCTGCGAGCGACTCGACCGTGGTGTCGGGGCGCACGCCCTCGTCCGTCGACACCACGACGGGGTCCCCCTTGCGCTGCGGCACCTCGACCGGCACGATCTCCGCGTCGAACACTCCGGCCTGCTGGGCGGCCGCCGCACGCTGATGCGAGAGCGCGGCGATCGCGTCCTGCGCCTCTCGCGTGACCTCGTAGCGCTCGTTGTGCCGCTCGGTCGACGCCCCCATGCTCTCCCGGTCGAAGGCGTCGGTCAGTCCGTCGTACGCCATGTGGTCGAGCACCTCCACCGACCCGTACGCCCACCCGTCGCGCGACCCCATCAGCAGGTGCGGTGCGCGCGTCATGGACTCCATGCCCGCGGCGACCACGACCTCGGCATCGCCGGTGCGGATCATCCGGGCCGCATCGATGATCGCGGTGAGGCCCGACAAGCAGACCTTGTTGACGGAGTGCGCGGGGACGTTCCAGCCGATGCCCGCGCGGATCGCGGCCTGGCGAGCGGCGTTCTGCCCCGACCCGGCGGCGAGGACCTGGCCGACGATCACGGCATCCACGTCCGCGGCCTCCACGCCTCCCCGCTCGAGAGCGCCACGGATCGCGAGAGCGCCGAGCTCCGGGGCCGTGAAACGGGCGAGCTGCCCTTTGAGGCGGCCCTGGGGGGTGCGTGCTGCGGCGACGATCACGACGTCGCGGTCGTCCGGTGCGGTGTGGTGTGTCATGTCGGCTTCCTTCCGATGTCTGCGGTCGGCTCGTGGTCAGTGTGCGAGTGCGGGGGCGAGGATGAGCGGCGGCTCAGTGGCGTCGATCACCTGCTGGACGGTGACTCCCGGCGCTGTCTCGACGAGCACGAGACCCTCATCGGTCACGTCGATCACGGCGATGTCGGTGATGATCCGGTCGACCACCCCGCGGCCCGTGAGAGGCAGGCTGCAGGTGTTCACGATCTTCGCGGAGCCGTCCTTCGCGACGTGCTCCATGAGCACGATCACCCGGGCGGCCCCGTGCACGAGGTCCATGGCGCCGCCTGGCCCCTTGACCATCTTGCCCGGGATCATCCAGTTCGCGAGGTCGCCGCTCGCCGACACCTGCATCGCTCCGAGGATCGCGGCGTCGATCTTCCCGCCGCGGATCATCCCGAAGCTCGTCGCCGAATCGAAGAACGCGGCGCCTGCGAGCACGGTCACGGTCTCCTTGCCCGCGTTGATGAGGTCGGGGTCGACGGCGTCCTCGTGCGGATAGGGTCCGACCCCGAGGATGCCGTTCTCGGACTGCAGTACGACGGTGACGTCGCGCGGCACATGATTCGGCACTAGGGTCGGCAGCCCGATGCCGAGGTTCACATAGGAGCCGTCCTGGAGTTCGGCCGCAGCGCGCGCGGCCATCTCGTCACGCGTGAGCGCCATGTCAGGCTCCTTCCGTGGCGACGGTGCGCCGTTCGATGCGCTTGGGGATGTCGGCGCCGACCTCGACGACCCGATGCACGAAGACACCGGGGAGGTGGATGCTGTCCGGGTCGAGTTCGCCGGGTTCGACGAGGCGCTCGACCTGCGCGATGCAGACGCGCCCTGCCATGGCGGCCAGCGGGTTGAAGTTGCGAGCGGCCTTGTTGAACACCAGGTTTCCGTGTCGGTCGCCGACCAGCGCGTGCACGAGAGAGAAGTCGGTCGTGATCGCCTCCTCGAGGACGTACTCGCGGGGCGTGCCGGCGACGTCGAACGTCCGCACGTCCTTCGCCGGCGACGCCACGTCGACGGTTCCGTCGGGGTGGTACCGGCGCGGGAGTCCTCCCTCGGCGACCTGCGTGCCGACTCCGGTCTGCGTGTAGAAGGCCGCGATGCCGGAGCCGCCGGCGCGCAGTTTCTCGGCGAGGGTGCCCTGCGGGGTCAGCTCGAGTTCGAGTTCGCCGGAGAGGAACTGCCGCTCGAACTCCTTGTTCTCCCCCACGTACGACGAGGTCATCTTTCGGATGCGCTGGGCGCGCAGGAGGATGCCGAGCCCCCAGTCGTCGACGCCGCAGTTGTTGCTGACGATGCTGAGGCCTGTCGTGCCCTGCGCGAGCAGCGCCTCGATGAGGGCGATCGGATTGCCGGAGAGTCCGAAGCCGCCGACAGCGAGCGAAGCTCCGTCAGGGATGTCGGCGATCGCGTCCGAGGCGGACGTCCACTGCTTGTCGATCACGTGTGCTCCTTCGAAGACGTGCTTTCGTCCAGCGTGCGCCCTCCCCGAGTACCGAGGGAAGCCCCCTCTTGCGATGTGGCCGCTCTTCCACCTAGCGTCCACATTATGGAACAACAGATCCGCACCGTCCCCGGGGCGCAGGCGATCGCCCGCGCCGCATCGCTGCTGCGGCTGGTGACCGCCGAAGGCACGGACGGAGCGAGCCTGCAGTCGCTCGCGCAGGCGGCCGACCTCTCGCGGTCCACGGCGCACCGCTTGCTGTCCGCGCTGCGCGCCGAGGGCCTGGTGGACCGCTCCGACGACACCGGCCGCTGGATGCCGGGGCCCGAGCTCTTCCTCATGGGCACTGTCGCTGCGGCCCGGTACGACGTCACGGCACTTGCTCGCGACATCGTGCGCTCGCTCGCCGTCAAGACCGAGGAGAGCGCGTTCCTGTCGGTGCGACGGGCGGATGAGACCGTCTGCCTGCTCCGCGAGGAGGGCTCGTTCCCGATCCGGTCGTTCGTGCTCAGCGAGGGCGTGCGCTTCCCGCTCGGGGTCGCGAGCGCCGGACTGGCCATCCTCGCCTTCCTCCCCGACCACGATGTGGATGCCTACCTCGACCGACACCCGGAGCTCGCCGACGGCTGGGGGCGGACGCACGGCGAGGCTGCACTGCGCACCCGACTCGCCGAGACGAAGGAACGCGGCTACTCCGTGAACCCCGGACTCATCGTCGAGGGCAGTTGGGGGCTGGGCGCCGCAGTCTTCGATCGCCAGGGCCGCCCGGAATGGGCCCTCAGCCTCACCGGCGTGGAGTTCCGGTTCGGCCCCGATCGCACGCCCGAGCTCGGACGGATCCTGCTCGCGCACGCCCATCAGCTGTCAGCCCGGATCGCCGGCGCTCGTCGCTGACCCTCTTTATATACCAGTGGGTATATACTTAATGGTATGAATCGCCAGGACGTCATCCCCTCACTCGTCCTCTCCTCCTACGCACTCGCACGGATCGCCGCTCAGGACGCCGGGAACGAAGCACCGGCCGCGCAATGGCGGGTCCTGAGCCTGCTCGAGCAGAACGGACCGAAGCGGGTCGGAGAGCTGGCCGTGGCCGCGCGGACCACGCAGCCCGGCATGACGCGGCTGCTCGGCACTCTGGAACGGGAAGGCCTCGTGCTTCGCTCCCCCGTTCCCGAGGACTCCCGGGCGACCGCTGTCGCGATCACGCCGGAGGGATCCCGCGCCCTGCACGCGTGGCGGGAGGAGTTCCGCGACACGCTGGCACCGCGATTCACCGATCTCGACGATGACGACTGGCACGCCCTGACCAGGGCCGCCGAGATCCTCGCCGCGCACACCACCACCGACTCGACAGGAGCACCGCAGTGAGCAGCAGTACCACCACCTCCGTGTGGAAGCAGCCGGCACAGGTCTGGGCAGTCGCCTTCGCCTGCGTCGTCGCCTTCATGGGGATCGGACTCGTCGATCCGATCCTTCCGGCTATCGCGGAGTCCCTGCAGGCGAGCCCGTTCGAGACCGAGCTGCTCTTCACGAGCTACCTCGCTGTGACGGGCGTCGCGATGCTCGTCACCAGCTGGATCTCGAGCCGCATCGGCGCCAAGCGCACTCTGCTCATCGGCCTCGCCCTGATCGTGGTGTTCGCGCTGCTCTGCGCACTGAGCGGCAGCGTCGACGCCGTGATCGGCTTCCGCGCGGGATGGGGACTCGGCAACGCGCTGTTCATCTCCACCGCACTCGCGACGATCGTGGGCGCCGCATCCGGAGGCAGTGCCGCGGCGATCGTGCTCTACGAGGCCGCGCTCGGTCTGGGCATCGCCATCGGTCCGCTGCTGGGCGGCATCCTCGGCGAGCAGAGCTGGCGCGCCCCGTTCTTCGGTGTGGTGGTGCTCATGGCCATCGCCTTCGTGGCGGTCCTCGTGCTGCTGCGCGGCCCGCAGGAGAAGCGCACACCCGTGCCGTTCTCTGCCCCGTTCACGGCACTGCGGCGTCCGGCCCTGGCGATCCTCGCGGTGGCCGCACTGTTCTACAACATCGGCTTCTTCATCCTGCTCGCGTTCTCGCCGTTCCCCCTCGGCTTCGGTGCGATGGGGATCGGATTCACCTTCTTCGGCTGGGGCGTCGCCCTGGCGGTGACGAGCGTCTGGGTCGCCCCGTTCCTCATGCGCAGGATGCCGCGTACCCGCGTCATCCTCCTGGTGCTCCCGCTCCTCGCCGTCGACCTCGTCGTCGCAGGGCTCCTGGTGTCGTCCGCAGCCGCGCTCGTGACGTGCATCGTCATCGGCGGTCTGCTGCTCGGCATCATGAACACCGTGCTCACCGAGGCGGTCATGGAGGCCACCGATCTGCCCCGCTCCGTCGCCTCCTCCGCGTACTCGGCCGTGCGGTTCCTCGGCGGAGCCATGGCGCCGCCGCTCGCCGCAGCCCTGTGGCACGCGCTCAACGCGACCGTGCCGTATCTCGTCGCGGCCGCCGCGGTCCTGATCGCCGCCCTCACCGTGTTCCTCGGACGCAAGGCCCTCGCGCACATCGACGACGAACCGGTCGACACTGAGACCGAGGATGCCGCGGCGATCCTCATCGGCGACGCCGCGTGATCGAAGGGCCCCACCGTCTCGGTACGGTGGGGCCATGACCGTTCTGCCCGAGCGCAGCATCCTCGTCCAGCAGCACCTCGCCCGCGCGGGCGTCGAGGCGGAGATCCGGGTGCTGCCGGACTCCGCTCGGACGGCTCGGGAGGCAGCCGACACCATCGGCTGCGAGGTCGCGGCGATCGCGAACAGCCTGGTGCTGGAGGCCGACGGCGCCACGATCCTCGTGATGACGAGTGGCGGCCATCGCGTCGACCTCGACGTGCTCGCCCGCTCGATCGAGGCGGTCGACGTGTCCATGGCTCCGCCCGCCGTCGTGCGCGAGGCCACCGGACAGGCGATCGGCGGCGTCGCGCCCGTCGGTCATCCGTCTCCCCTGCGCACATTCGTCGACGAGGCGCTGCGCGACCACGAGATCATCTGGGCGGCGGCCGGTCACCCGCACACCGTGATGCCGTTGACGTTCGACACCCTGGTGCACCTGACAGGCGGCACCGTCGTCGGCGTGGTGTGAGCGCTCGCCGGCGCTGCGCCGCCGTGAACGCGAAAAAGCCTCGGAATCTGGCGAGAGATTCCGAGGCTGATCCGTGCACCCCCAGGGACTTGAACCCTGAACCCACTGATTCAGAGTTTTGGGCGATCGTCGAGCGTGCAGGCTTCCGGACATGGAAGGATCGCATCGATGTCTGAACCTACTTTCGAGCTCGATGCGGAGAGCCTGCTAAGCAAGTGGGGTTTCGGGGACGGTGACGCCCTTAGCGACTGGTGGTGGGACAGCTTCGGCGAGGACGCTCCGTTCAACGAACGGAACGTACTCCACGCCCTGGTGATCGCCTTCCTAGTGCCCGCTCTACACGACGCCGGCAGAGACGTCGAGATCTCGTGGATA
Source organism: Microbacterium sp. CR_7 (assembly GCF_041954755.1). Lineage (NCBI taxonomy): Bacteria > Bacillati > Actinomycetota > Actinomycetes > Micrococcales > Microbacteriaceae > Microbacterium > Microbacterium sp. CR_7. The sequence continues at coordinate 335,159 of NZ_JAVAYF010000001.1, read as the reverse complement.
GAGACAAATCACAACCCCGTGCGCGCCGACACTTTCGACGGCGTTCCCGTCGATCACTACGACGCGACCTCCGCCTGGCGGATCGATCCGCCCGTCTCCGTCCGGGTGACGCGCTTACAGATCGAAGCACTCGTCGCGAAGCTCTCGGGCACACCTGCCCGCGCGGCGCTCGGCGAAGATCAACCCCGTTGAGCCGGCCGACTCTCCGGGCGCTACCGTCAGGTGTGAAGACCGAGATACCAGTACCCCAGGGCTGGCTCGATCCTCTCAGCGCGTACCTCGCATGGATGCGAAGCGCGCGCAAATCGGAGGGGACGATCTACCAGCACAGCTATCAGCTGCGACGCTACGCGCGCGCGACCGGCAATGAGCCGGCGCCGGTCACGTTGGAGCAGCTGACGGACTACATGGCCTCGCTCGACGCTCTGGGGGCGTCAGCGAGGCGATCCGCTCGACAGGCGATCCGTGGCTTCTACGCGTGGGCCGAGCTCGTGCGCGGCTGGGACAACCCCGCACGGCATCTACCGACGATCAAGGCACCGCGCGGCGTCGCTCGACCGGCTCCTGAGCACAGCGTGAAGGTCGGGCTGTCGACGAAGGATCTGCGCACGCGCATGATGATCCGGCTCGCCGTCGCCGCCGGCATGCGCTGCCGCGAGATCTGCCAAGTGCACACCGATCACCTGCGCCGCGATCTCGTCGGATGGTCGCTCGTCGTGCAGGGCAAGGGCGACCGGCAGCGCCTCGTGCCCCTGCCGGACGACGTCGCGCTCGACATCCGCGATAGTGAGGCCGGCTACCTGTTTCCGGGCAGGATCGACGGGCACCTGTCGCCGGCGCGCGTCTCCGAGCTCATCAGCGAGGCGCTGCCGCCAGGGATCACCGCGCACATGCTGCGGCACCGCTACGGCACGCGGGCGTACAACCTGGGCGGCAAGGATCTTCGCGCCGTGCAAGAGCTCCTGGGGCACGCATACGCTACGACGACGCAGATCTACGTCGGGGTCGAGGACGACGCGCTCCGCCGCGCTGCAACGGCGGCAGCGGGCTTCTGAGAGGATGCACCCATGGATGACACACTCGTCACGCTCATGATCGTTCTCGCCGGCTTCGTGGTCGGCGCTGTGGTGCTCTACGCGACGGTGCGCGCTGCGATCGTCTCCGCGCTCCGTCACCACGCCCTCTGGCGTGCTGACGGCAGCTACGAGGTCGACCTACAGCGGCACCGCCGCGACGCCGAGCGCTAGCTGAAGTCGCGGCGGAGTTTCCCGCTCACGTCGATCGGTCCTGTCTCGGCAGATTCGACCAGCGCCTGCGGTGCGTGCTTGGCAAGCTGCGCACGGAGCTCCGCGATCTCCTCGTCCTTGCGAGATAGGGTGCCGTTGGTGTTCGTCTTGATCGTCTGAATCTCCTTGTTCTGCTGACCCTGCATGTAGGCGAGGCCGCCGAACCCGCCGAGCAGCGCGAGCAGCTGAAACAGAAAGTTGACGAGCGTGGCCGTCGCGTCCGGGCGGAGCAGCTGCAGCACGAATACGCCGATCGTGCCGAGCGCGGCGATGCACGCGATGATGATAAAGATCACTTGCTTGTTCATGGTGTCTCTCTCGGTGGTGGCTATGCGCCGGGGTGGGTAGTGACGGATACAGCGAGTGCGGCGATCGACGACGCGAGGCTCTGGGAACGGAGCTTGTCTTCGCGGCCCTCGGCCATCTGACGGGACCAGAACGTGCCCTTACCCCAGGTGGACTCGTTGTCGAACGCCTGCCCTCGGAAGGTCGCGTCGAGCGCGGCCCACGGAATGCCGAGCATGAAGAGCGTTTCGGTCAGCATGTCGTTGCTGAGTTCGATCGCTGTACCCTGCCCGGTGAGCTTCTTGGCCGCCCACAGTGCGGGCTCGTTGCGGACGTAGGCGCACGTCTCGTGCTTGACGAGCCACACGCGCCCGTTCCAGGTGATGATTCGCATGTCGTCCTCCTCGGACTGGATGGGTGCCGGGGTCGCTCCCCCGGCGGTAGTGGGGATGGATCGGACGATCGCGTAGGACCGGACGTTGGGAAGCTCCCAGTGCCACGGCTCATACCGGTACGGGCGGCGAAGCCCGGCCGCTGCGAGCCGCTGCACCCGCTCGGGCGTGGGATCGATGTCAAGCGCCACGAACCGGACGTGAGCGAGCGCCTGGCTCTCGTCGTCGGGGTTGTCAGCGGGGTTGAACCCGGGGAGCCGGTTCACCCAGCCGTCGTAGAAATACTTCTGCTTGTCGTAGAGCCGGCCCGCGCTGTTGATCGGTGGCGCGCCGGCGGCCTGCCATGCCTCGACGAGCACGCGGCGGGCGTACATGCCGGGGTGGTTCGGGATGGGGATGATGTCGAGCGGGCTCATCGTGCCTCCAGGGCTTCGATGCGCTGGGTCAGGAGATCGACGCCGTCAGCGAGGTCCTGGAGCGCGCCGATGGTGACGAGCGCGAGGCGTTCGTAGTGGACGGAGAGGGGCTTGTCGTCCGCGTCGAACACGACGAACTCGGACAGGCCGGCGTCGATGAGTTCCTCGGCGATGACACCGACGTCAAGCGGCGCGTCGGCGTCTCCGAAGACCCAGGAGCGCAGTCGGTACTCGACGACGCGGATGCGGCGGAGATCGTCGAGCGTGTAGGTGCGATCGGCGATGTCCTTCTTGAACTTTCGCGCGGAGGGGCTGATGCCGACGCGGCCGTCGCCGTTGCGGTACATCGCGACGTAGCTGTTCGACACGGGTCCGAGGTTCGGCATGTTCAGTTGCCCTGTGATCGTGCCGCCGTCGCTGCCGATCTTGGATGCGGCGAGGTTGAAGGTCGAGTTCAGAGCGTCCTCGACCGTGCCTCCGGTCCCGGGTGGACGGGTGACGATGTCTGATCGTGACGAGAAGTGCGTCGGCTTGCCGGTGATGTTCGTCCACGCGAGGCTGATCGCTCCGACCTTCTGATCGGTGTAGGTCTTCGCGGCCGCGAGGGCCGCGTTGGCCTTCGTAACGATCCAGTCACGGGTCTTGTTGATCGCGAGCCAGCCGTTGCGGCGGTCCTCGTTCCCGTCCATCACGGCAATGCCGTTCTGGGCGGCCAGCGTCCCCTCAGAGCCGGTGTAGCTTTCGGGCATCTCAGATCACCTCGTTCTTCCATGTCCCGCCCGCGGGCGAGTCGATCCATCGTTGGCCGGCCGGGATGAGCACCCAGGCCGATGCGGGAGTGTCGGCGGTGCGGCTCGTGACCGTGACCGTGTCGTCGGCGAGATTGAAACGAACCGCGCCGATGATGCCCGTCTGAATGGCGGTGCCTTCCAGGAGCACGGAGAGCGTCTGGTCGGTCGCTTCCGTCCATGTCGGCACGGCGGAGACGCTGACGGTGCGTCCACGGCTCTGAGCGCGCCGCACGGCGACCTCCGCGCGGCCGGGGCCGGGATACGGTGTGTCCAGCTGGAAATGCGCGGTCTTCGTCGGCCGGGTGGTCAGCGCGAAGGCATCGACGCGCCGTTGCTCGATGCCGGTGGCGTCTCGCCAGCGGTAGTCGTACACGGCCGCGTCGAACCATTCGTCGGCCTCGCGCGAGAGGGTTTCGTCGGCGGTTTCGATGTTGACCGCGTGCCGATAGGACTGGTCGCCGGGGTTTCGGTAGAGCGCGTCTCGGAGTGACCATCGGCGGTTCTCGTCGCACACGATGCGCAGTCCGGTGGCCATGAGCAGCGGGTGCAGGAAGTCCAGGGCTGTGGTGCCGGCATACCAGCGGAACGCCTCGGGGACGCGCTCGACTTTGGGGGTGCGGAGCGAGTTCGATGCGTGCGCGCTGTCCGTCCAGCCGTAGTAGTAGGCGGCGCTCTCCGGGGTGGAGCCGTCGTAGTACGGGATGACCTCGGTGCCCTGGTGGAACATCACCGCGTCCGCGCGCACCGCCTGGCCTGCGCCCGTCGCGATGAGCTCCAGGTGCAGGGTTGCCTTCTCCGCACCGGGTGGGGCGACCGCGGCGATGTCGAGCCGGTTCCACGCATTGCTCTGGAGCGGGGTCGAGAGTCCGTACGCGTCGCGGAGGATCGCACCGTTTCCGCCCTTGAAGCGCATCATCACGCGGCCCGTGCGAGGTGCACCCTCGGAGTACATGTACGCGGAGAGCACGTAGGACTCGCCGGCGCGAATCGAGATGTCCTGGTAGTCGATATACGAGGAGCCCGAAGCGCCCGATACCCAGCGGGCGGCCCAGTTGCCGGAAACGGCGCCCTGAGTGGTGTCGTTGAATCGACCGAGCGCGGTCGCATTCGTGCCGACCGCCCATCCGTCGAGGTTCGTTTCGAAGGAGGGATTGGAAACGAGGTTCGCGACCGGCCAATGGGCGGTCACGTCGGCGTCCGGCCCCGGTTCCAGAGCCTGCTCCCGCCACGGGGTCACGCGGTTCGTGACCTCGGTCATCGGCCCCGTCATGTCCATGACCGTTCCGACCTGGACTGTCTGCGCGACGTGCCACATCACGAGGATCGCCACGCGCTTGGCACCCGCCGGGACGACTCCAGTCCAGTAGGGCCGCGCCCATCCACTGCCCGGGAACGTCGACACGCCGGGGCCGTCCATGCGTCCGCCGATCCAGTTGCCCGCGCCGTCGTGGAAGCGCACGCCGACGCGCCACACCGTGGACTGGAACATGCGCATGAACCTGGAGACGGTGATCGTGTCGCCAGGCGTCACCGCCGGTCCCTCCATCCACACTCCCGTGGTTCCGGGATTCGTCGCGCCGGTGGCTCCGTAGGAGTCGACGCCGCGGAACGTGAACGAACCTGCCTCGGGTGACGTGAACCGGACCACGGTCGCAGGAGCGCCCGGTGCGGGCGTCGCGGTCGTGACGAACGATCGCACCCACGAGTTCCGCGGTGCGTACGGTGCCATGGTGCCCGCCGAGAGTGCGCGGGAGTTCGGTTCGAGGTTGCGGACGACTCCGGGGACGCGGCTGAGCACGTACTCGCACACTGCCCGCAAGCTGCTCTCGTAGTTACGAGGAAGCGGGTCGTCCTCCAGGACCGCGTAGTCGCTCAGCAGCATCTCGTCGGTCGCGAGGTCGAGGGTGACCGTCCCCTCGCCCCGGTTGGGAGTTGCCCGCCGGATGCCGAGATCGAAGGAGCGGGTGCGCGTGACTCCCTCCTCACTGAGGAACGTCGCCGCGACGTCGACCACGACCCGCTTTGAGCGCCGGGGGTCGAGGTTCTCCAGCATCATCGCGTCCTCGACGGCGAATGTCAGCGACGCTTCACCGTGCGGCAGCCGGCTCGCGTCGAGCGAGATCGTGCCGGGGTCATCCCCTACCGGCGAGAGCACGAGATCCCCGCTCGCGCTCGGGACACGGGCGGAGTAGACATGTTTCGAGATCGCGGTCACGGGCGGATCTCCTGGTACTGAATCTGAATGATCCAGCGCGCGTCGTTCGCCTGCTGCGCCTTGCGGATGCCTCCCTGGGGCACGTACAGCGCCGGGAGCCTGACGTCGTCGGACGACGTCGCGAACGTCGCCGCTGCGGTGTGGAACAGCCGCGCTTGCTCGGCCGCGGCGTGGGTGAGGAAGAACAGACGCATCACGCCGGTCGCATCGCGAGCGGGGCGGAGAGTGACTGCGACGTCGGCGCTGCCGAGGATGGGATGCACGATGCTCTGCGCCTCGTTCTCCGTCTCCCATTCGTTGAGCACGAGGTCCGGGACGATGGTCTGCGCATCCGTGCTGCGGCTGATGGTGGTCATTGGTCCCACCCCGGTCCCGACGTCACGATTCGCGCGCCGATCTTGAGTGTGGTGCCGGAGAGCACGCGCAATTTCCGGTCGATGTCGGTCGTGTCACCGGTCACTCGCACTGTGGCGTGGCCGTCCGGAACGCTGTAGATCTTGTTGGAGATCGCGTCGACATCAGCCGTCGCCTGACCGGTCTCCGCATCGATGTAGACCTGCTTGCCTCCCGGCAGCGTCACGATCGAGTCGCCGAAATCGTCGACGGCTTCCGTCGCTCCCTCGGTGGAGCGCGCAGTGTCGGCGAGCAGCCGGCTGTATACGTCGGCTTGCTGCGCGCCGCGGTCCATCTCACCGGTGAGCAGATTGAGGGCGTCCGCAGCCGCAGCGGCTTTCTGTTCCTCCTGGGTGAGCACTCCAAGCGTGCCGCCGCTCGCCTCGGCCATTTTCTGCGCCTCGACGGCTGCCCGCGCTGCCGCGTCGGATTGCTTGTTGACCGAGTCCGAGACGTCGTCGAGAGCCGACTGGGAGCCGGCCATGGCCGCGATCGCAGTCTCGACGCTTACTCCCCAGAGCTCGGCGTTCTTCGACGCGACGTCATACTGGTTCGTGGTGATGTCGCGCACCTTCGCCATTTGCTGCTCGAAGCTGAGCAGCCGACCGCCTGCCTCGATGTAGGCATCCGCCCAATCGTTCGCACGCTGGGCCGACTCCTTGGCTGCTTCGTCCATGCTCTCGAACGCGCCGATGAGCATACCGATGCCCGCCGCGCCGGCGGCGGTTGCGACCAGTCCGGGGATGCCGCCCAATGCGCCGCTGCCGGCCAGACCGCCGAGGGTGTCCTGAGCGATCTGCGGGAGGTCTTCGAGGTCGCCGCGGAACGACGAGAAAGTCTCGCCCAGGTTCTGCTTGAGCTCGTCCCCGACCTCCTCAGACGTGCGACCGAACCGTCGCACGTCGTCGTCGGCGTCGCGCATGCCGCGGCGAACCTTGTCGCCGGCGTCGTCACCGGCGTCGCCGAGATCCTTCGCCCGACGAGCGGCGTCACGGAAGCTGTCTTCGAGGCGCTCGACCGCGCGCTCTGCGTCGCGGCTGCCGTCCTTGGCATCGCGGGTCATGTCGTCGAGACTGTCGGCGACGTCGTCCAGAGCTTTCTCGGCGTCGTCCGTGCCGCGGATCAGGTCGCGGGTGTTGGAGATGAAGTCGATCTTGATAGGCATCAGCCGACCACCTCGACTGCGGGGATTTGTGCCAGGTCGTCGACGACGGTGTGGACCCAGATCGCGACTAGCTTTGTGCCTACCTCGCTGGCGGCGTCGAATGCGACCATGCCGTGTTGCTGCCTTCCGGGGAATTGGCGGTTGATGGTGAGGGGCCGGCGGTAACTGCGGCCGCTTCGCGAGCGCTGCGTGACCTCGATGCGCCGGGAGCGAGCTCCGAACTCGTTGCCGGCCCATTCGACCGACGGCACGAGGCCGCCGCTGAGTGGCCGGCGGGAGGTCGCTGCGTGGACGGTGACGCCTCGGTCTGAGGCGTTGGCCCTCGCGCCCGCGACGATGACACGGCGTGTCATTTCGTCGCGGGCGCGGGCGTTGAGCTCGGACTGCCACAGCGGCCGGATGCGCGATCGCGCATTCTTGTTGATCCCCAGGCGGATGTCTCGCCGCGCCTGGCGCAGAGCGAAGATCGATGCCTGGATCTCACGGGAGCCGCGGGCGTCGAGCATTCTCGATCAGCCGCCGGGGGTGTAGGTGACTGCCTCGCTGCACGGCAGCTGCAGCGTGACCTCGGGCACGCCGCCGGCGCGGTTGGTGACGAGCTGTGGCTTCATGGTCCGGAGCTGGACGGACAGCGCGAACGTGCCTTCGTAGTGCGGGTACCAGATCAGCGTGAGCGGGGTGCCCGTCGGGGCGTCGTGGAACAGCCGCCAGAGCGAGTCAGCGTTCTCGGTGTCCTGCGCCATGGTGATGGCGATCGAGGGGTCGCCGGGGACGACGTCGGCGATCGTGTTGTCGTTGCCGCCCTTCCAGACGGTGCCGCTCTGGTTGGGGTTGTAGTCGATTGCGGACGTGTGCCCCTGGTACTCGTCTTCGCCGATCTGCGCCTTCCAGCGCTTGGTGGCCTTCGCGGTGTTGGGCTGGACGGTCATTCCTGTTCCTCCTGGGTGAGCGCGCCGGCGGCGCGGATGGTGAAGTCGTAGGCGGGTTTCTGAGGGTCGTACTGGTTGCGGGTGGCGACGCCGTCCCACCACTGATCCGGGATCGCTTCGAGGATGAGGATCATCTGCTCGGCGGCGTCTTCCAGCTGGTTCTCGACCTGCTCGCGGTTGTCGCCGCGGGTGGCGTCGACGATCACCCAGACTGTGAGCTCGATGTCGATGGGGATGCCGTTCTCGTCGGGCGAGGTGCGACCGGCGGTCATGGTCCGCTGCTCGATGACGATCGCGACGGGCTTGCTCGCGTCCTCGAATGGACCCAGCTGCGTCGGGTAGCCGTAGATCTCCCAGGCTTCGGGAGCGCTGGCGGTGATGAAGTCGCGGAGACTGGCGCGGGCGCTCATGGTCAGCCGACCAGGGAGTCGACGCGGCCGGTGTCGTGGCCGGGGTTGTCGGGGTCGGGCGACGGGATGATGAGCAGCGCCTGGATCTTCTTGTCCATGGGGAACACGCGGACGCGGTTCGTCTCGCCGCCCATCTCGTCGGCGTCGCCGCCGGATGCCTGCGCGGCCTGCTTATTCGCCAGAGCTTGCATGACGACGCCCTGCGCGAACGACTCGGAGGGCGGTGCGCCGGTGTCGAGCGCGAGCCCCTTGAAGCGCAGGCACTGCTCGCGAGCGGCGTCGAGACCCTTCTGTGTGACCTTGACGTTCATCTCGGTCGTGGCGGTGCTGGGGGTGTACCAGGCAAGAGCCATGCTGCGTCCTTCGGGGAGGGTGGTGCCGGGCGGTGGGGGTCCGCCCGGCACCTGGGGGGGGGGTTTATTCGGTGGGCTGGCTCGGCTGCTTCGACAGCTGAGCCTGGTAGCCCTTCTTGCGCTCGCGGAGGGCGGACGCCTGCTTGCCGAGGCGCTTGATCTCGGCGTCGAGCTGGTCGATCTTCACCTTGAGATAGGCGTCGTTGTTGTCGGCCATGATCTGTCTCCTTACGGGGCCGGGGTGATGGTGGTCTTCACGACGGCGCGTGCGTCGTTGATGAGGGTGCCGCCGTAGGCGAAGAATCCGATGTCGATGCCGCCGTGCGCGATGTCCTGCGCCTCGAGCTTGATCTGCGGGGATTCGTAGACGGTGGCCGCGCGGCGGTCGTAGGCGAGGAACCCTCCAGCGGCCAGCTGGAAGTCGACGTCGACGTCGAACACGCCGGCGAGCGACGTGTTGCCGTCGAGCTTGACGAACCCGGTGGCGTTGGCGATCCACGCCGGCAGGTCGGCGACCTTGAGCTCGGCGAAGGCGGTGAAGACGTCCTCCGCCATCCAGAACTTCGAGGGCGCTGCGCCGATGCGCTTCAGCTGCAGGTACGCCTTGCTGATCGCGCCGACGAGCGTGGTAGCTCCGCCGGTGATCGAGGTCGCTCCGGCGATGAGGTCGGCGGCAACGGCGCGGTCAGAGACGCCGTCGTAGTTGCGGCCGAGGATCGCGAACAGCGACGCGATCAGGTCGGCGCTGCCGAGATCCTTGTGGATGCGGTCGATCTTGTTGCCCTTGGCCCAGCGGCCGGGGGTCTCGGAGACCGGAGCCGTCTCCCACTCTTCGGAGGGGATCTCCGTCAGGTTGCCAGCGTAGGGCTCGGGCTCGGGCGTGGGCTCGACCCACTTCCAGCCTTCGATCTTCGTCGCGGTCAGCGCCTTGGAGCCTCCGAGCGAGTCGATGTGCGGGCGGCCTTCGGGGCGTGCCTGCCAGACTTCGCCGATGCGGTCCGGGGCGGTGAAGCCTCCGCCGACGTCGTCGCTCTCCAGGACGGGCGCGAGCGCGTTGTTGATCTCGGCGACCCAGACGTGCGTAGGGGCGTCGTTGTGGATCTGGTCGGCGACGCTGCGCGCGACCTGCATGAGCGACTGCGGACGCTCAAGCACACGGGCGACGGGCGCAGGTGCGCCCTGCGGGCCGTTCGCGTACTCGGCGGCGACGGGCTCGCCGGGGGCGGCAATCGCCGGCGCGAGAGCGGCCGGCGCTGCGGGCGCAGCGTCCGTGGCCGGGGCGACGACGTTGAGGGCGGCCAGGGCGGCGTCGTGCTGCTCCTGGGTGATCTGTCCGGCAGCGAGTGCTGCCGCCAGCTGGGCGCGGTTCATGCGGGGTTCCTTTCGGGGTGATGCCAGGGCGGCAACGGGGACGGGTGCCGGTGCCGCGGCGCGGCCGGCGTGGGCGAACATGGAGAGGTCGAACTGCGCGGCGGCAGCGGTGTCTGTCGCGGTGTCGCTATCGAGGCGGTCGGCGAGGCCGGCGGCGACGGCTTCCTCAGCCGTGTACCAGGTCTCGGCTTTCATGAGCTCGCGCCAGTCAGCGGCGATGCCGCCGGCCTTCTCTGCGTACATGGCGGCGATGTTGTCGCTGATGCGGTCGAGGTCGCCGGCGGCGACGCGGAGTTCTTCGGCGTTGCCGAGAACGATGGTCCAGGCGTCGTGGATCATGATCTCGGCGTTCTCGCCCATCACAACCTCGTCGCCGGCGCACGCGATGTAGCTCGCGGCGGATGCGGCGATGCCGTCGACGTGCACGATGATGTGCGCGGGCGACTGGCGGAGGGCGTTGCGGATCGCGATGCCGTCGTACACGTCGCCGCCGGGGCTGTTGATGTAGACGTTAAGCGTCGCGACGTCGAGGTCGCGGATCTCGCGGACGACGTCGCCGGCGATGATGTCGCCCCAGAAGCCACCGATAGCGCCGTACAGGTGCAGCGAGGCGACGCCGCCGGCGTCCTCGACGTTCCAGCGCGGCGGGAGCGCGTTGGCTGCTTCCGCGAATCGGAGACGGGCGCGGAGCTCGTCGATGTTCAGCTTCATGCGGTGGCCTCCTGTGCCTTGAGGGACTGCCCTTCCTGGGCGTCGATCCATGCCTGATCGATGAACCCGCCGTCCAGACCGACCTTGTAGGTCTCGAAGCGGGTCTTGAGGTCGGGGCGTGTCAGGATCTCGGTGTCGAACTCGGTCTTCCAGCCGATCGGCGTGCAGTCGTTCATCGTGAGGCGGTCGGCGATGACCGTTGTGTAGGTCGCGAGGTAGAGGTCGATGAGCTCCCATGCGCGCGACTGGCGGTTCTGGTAGTTGAGCGTCGACCCTTCGAGTGCGACGTCTGCAGCCCAGGCGGGGATGCCGACCTGACGGGCGAGCTTGACGTCCATGCGGTTCTGCGCGTCGAGCAGCAGCTGCTCCTTGTCGAGCCCGAGGGTGTTCACTTCGAGCGACTTGTCGGAGTAGCCGGCGCCATACTTGGCGCGAGCTGCCTGCCACGACTTGAGCAGCGCCTGGATCTGGTCGGCTTCCAGCTTCTCGCCGGTGTTGTGGATGTCGACGGACGGGACCGGGTTCTCTTCGGCGAGCGAGGCCGAGCGGTCCAGGACGACGGCGCGACGAAGGGTCTTGAGTCCGTCGTGCAGCAGGCCGCCGTCCGGCGCGTCGAACTGGATCACGCCCCAGCCAGCATCCTTGATGTTGGTCCCCCACGCCTTCACGAGCGTGCCGTCGTCGTCGAACTCGGCATCGGCGCGGTCGAGCAGCTTGCAGCCGCCGCGCGCCGGCCAGCCGTAGGCGTCGCGCTTCTTGACGATCCACCAGGTGCGCGGATAGAAGTACAGCGCGTCAGCGGTCCAGATGAGCGACTGTGCGAGACCGCGATCTTCCTCGGGCTGCTGCAGGTAGGGCATCTGCAGCGGTGCCGGCTGGCCGGCCTTCTTGTTGACCAGCGTCATGCGACCGATGTTGGTGGCGAGGACGCGCCGCCCCTTGGCGACGACGTCGAGGCCCATCGCAGTCCGGCGGGTGATCTGGATGCCGGATGCGTCGGCGAGGCCGAACAGCATCTGCAGGTCGACGGGGATCAGGTGGCTGCTGTCGGCCCAGTCCTCGGGGGACTTGATCGTCAGGTCCAGGGGCTCATTGAGCCAGTCCCACGCGCGCTTCCAGATGCTCGGCTTATCCACGTCATGAAATCTGTGGCCGACTTCGAAGAGATCCGTGAATGCCTATCGGCGTGTCTCACTTTCGAGACATGCGCTCCGCTTCTCGCGCCTGGTGGAGCTCGGGGTGAGCGACGCGCTCGTGCGATGCGCCTTTCAGCCAACCCTCGCGCGGACTGTCGGCGAGATCCTGGCACCCACAGAGCGAGCAGATCACGACGGTGCTGTGTGGCGTGGAGTCGAGTGAGATCGTCATGGCGGTTCCTCAGTAGCTCGTGACGGGTGCCCGTGTGGCGGCGTCGCGGTGGTCGTAGAGCCACAGCGCGACGGCTGAGGCGATGGGGCCGGCGACGGGGCCGGTGGAGTGCGAGCGCGAGAACTTGTGGATCTCGCCGGTGCGCTTGTAGACCAGGTGCGCGACGCCGTTGCTGAGAGTCTTCGAGCCGTCGTGGATCAGCGTCTGCTCGTCGCGCGCGGCGGTCAGCCAGGTCTCGTCGGCGACGCTGCGCTCGATGCCGTTGAGCGTGCGCAGCTTCGGCTCGAGCTCGTCGGGGTCGAGGTCGTCGCCGGTGAGCCGGCGGAGCACCTCGTCTGTGATCCGTCGCGTCGATCCGCCGTTGTCGGCACCGAACGCGGCCGGCTTGTAGCCGTGGATCTTCACGAGCAAGTCGACCATCCACTGTGTGCCGGGCGCGGCATGCACGACGCGGGTGACGGGGTTGTCGAGCGCGTCGCGCCACGATGCGACGATCGCGCCGGCTGCAGCCTTCGTGTCGTCGTCGACCCAGACCTCCCAGGCGATAGCGACGTCGGACCAGGCAGCGCCGATCGTGTCGTCGGCGAGCTCGGCGAAGTCGGGGATCAGGACCGTCTTGCTCTCAGTCCAGCGGTTGCAGTAGGCGCGAAGCCAGGTCGAGTGGTCGACCTGTTCCTCTGGCGGGGCGGAGCCGTCGACGAGCGCGAACAGATCATCGACGTCTTGGGTGTAGCCGATCGCGGGGTGGAACGCGGCGAAGGCCTCGCGGTCGTACGGGTCGGCGTCGTCGGGCAGGCTGGCCTCGAAGTACGCGAACCGGGGATCGGTGCCGGGGTTGAGGACGCTGCGCCGGCCGCGCTCGACCTGTCGTTTCATGAACGTCGATTCGGCGGTGCCGGCGGTCGAGAGGTACCACAGCTGCCGCTTGCCGAACAGCGTGCGCTGCGCCGGCTCGATGCCGTCCGTGATGAGCCCCTTGCTCTGGACGTCGTCGAGGGTCCAGATCTCGTCGATTCCGACGAGCACGGGAGTCTTGCCGTGGATCTTCTCGGGCTTCGGCGGGAACGCCCAGATCTCCGAGCCCCGCGGCGTGACCATGCCGGTCTGCGCGGCGCTGCGCTTGCCGTCGAAGAATCGCTTGAGCGGGCTCTGCTCGACGCGCGAGATCAGCGTCTTGAGCAGCGTGCGGGCGTCGTCGCCGGTCTGCGCGGTGAAGTAGACCTTGCTGCCGGGGAACTCGACGGCGCGCTGGAGTTCGACGGGGCCGAACAGCGTGGTCTTGCCGGACTGGCGCGGCACGGTGACGAACACCTTCTCGTAGACGTAGTTGCCGCGGTCGTCGAGCTCGGTGGCGACGTCCCAGACGTGCTGCTGCCACGGCATCGGTTCCCAGCCGAGCATGCGCGCGAGCTCGGCGATCTTCGCGCCGCGCGTCGGCCGCGACGGGTCGCGCTGCGTCGCGTAGGTGAAGCCGGTCCAGGTCACTGCTGCGCCGCCAGCGCGGGTCGGTCGAGTCAATGGCCTCGATGCTGTTCTCGCCGTGTTTCTCGTGCGCCTCGCACCGCCGCTGCCAGATCTCCGATGCGATGCGGGCGGTGCTCATGCTGACGTTGCGTGCGGTCATGGTGGTTCCTCTCAGTGGGTGAAGTGCGACAGGCCGGACTCGACCGGCACGTCGACGGGTCGCAGGGGCTTCTTGCCTCGCGAGTAGTTGCAGCGGCCGTGGGATGGGCCGAGGTTGTCGATGTCGTAGACCGCTCCCCCGTTCGCTCGGGGGATGATGTGGTCGGCTGACGTGGAGCCGGGCAGGCCGCAGTTGATGCACAGGTCGCCGTACGTGAGCAGCGTGAGCTCGGTGAACTGCTGCGCCTTGCGTCCGCCCCAGCGCTCGGGCTTGGCGTCGGGGTCGGCGTACGTGCCGGGACCCTGCGGGAGGTTCATCGCTCGTTCCGTGCCCTGCTGTAGATCGAGCTCGACGAGCAGCCGTAGCGGGTGGCGAGCTCAGCCACAGTCCAGCCGAGCGCCCGCAGTCGCTTGAGCTCCGTCCAGTCGGCGTCATTCAGCCGGTGGTAGCCGCGAGTACCGTCTTGGCGCGCCGCTGCGTGGACGTGACCACGGGCGGGGTGCTGCGGGCGGTGCTGGATGCTGCGCTGCAAGCCGACCTCGATGAGCGTGCGCATGCTCACGCCCTTCGCCTTCGCGGTGGCCTCGATGACGCGGAAGGTGTGCGCGTCCAGGTGGATCAGGACGGGGATGCCGGCGCTCATCGTGCTCGCCTCCGATCGCGATCCCAGAGGATGCCAGCGGAGATCCAGAGCACGATCGCGAGCGGGATCGCGACTGCAGGGTCGATGTGGTCGAACATCAGCCGACGCTCCTGACGATCGGGCGTGCGCCGCAGTGGATGCACGCATGCGACTTGGGTCCGAGCTCGTGCAGGGCCGGTGAGCGCCACGCTGCAGGGCACTCGTCATCCGCCCATCGGACGGTGCCGAAGTTGTCCACAGGCGCTCCCTGCGCCTGCTGTGGTGCTGCTGGGTCTTTTGATGTTCTTAACTTGGTGTTCTTCTTGGTGGACGGCTTACCGTCGACGGCAACCCGTCTGCCGGTGGAGTTATCCACAGCACCAGATGACGGGAACCCGTCGCCGGTGGAGCGGGCGTTATCCACAGCCTGCAGGCCGGGGATCGGCAGCTGAGGGGCACCCACGACGGGCAGCTGGAACGGGTCGCGCAGGTGGAACACGTAGCCCGCCAGACGGCCGCCCTTGCCGCGCTTCTGCTGGCGGTGGAGGTAGCCGGCCTTTTCGAGCTCGGCGACCGCTGAGCGCACCGCCTCGCGGCCTTCCTTCCAGCTGGCGGCCTCGATCGCACCCATGGTCACCTGATAGCCAGCGTCGTGCGTCATGAGCCAGATCAGGATGCCGCGAGCGACCCAGCTGAGATCCTTGTCGCGCGCGTAGAGGTTCGGGATCTGGGTGAAGTCACGCTCCCAGGCCATGCGCTCGCGGACGAGCGTGCCCGCCTCGGTCACGACTGCCGCCAGGCGATGATGCCGCACAGATCGGCGATGACGTACGGGGCGAGCTCGGTCGGCAGCGCCCGGATGCGGGCCGTGAGGGCGATCAGCGCGTCCTGATACACCTGCGTGTCGCCGTTCTCCCGATGCTCTGCCACAGCGCGACGCGCCTGGTCAGCGAGCGCCTGTGCCTCCCGCTTCGCCTCATCGAGTACCATCTGGTGCCAGCTGCCAGCCATTGCCCTGCTCCTTGATTCGGGTCATTCGTCCCGTATTCGGGACACGACACCCATGCAAGGGGGCAGCGAGGCAGATGATCCGCATTCCTACCGGCGTGTCTCGAATTCGGGTCGCACGCGCCGGTATAGTGCAAACATGACAATGCTGCAGTCGAACACGACCACAGTCCGGGGACGCCTCATCGAGACGCGACGCATGGCGGGGCTCAGCGTCCGCGCGATCGCGCCGATGATCGGAGTCGGCTCCGCGACCATCTCGCGCTGGGAGAACGGCGAGGGCGAGCCGAGCGTGACGCAGTTCGCGCTCTGGGCTGCAGCAACGAAACAGCCCCTCGACCGGATGATCGAGGGGCTGGAATGGTGCACCCCCAGGGACTTGAACCCTGAACCCACTGATTAAGAGTCAGTTGCTCTGCCGATTGAGCTAGAGGTGCGTGGCCCGGGTGATTCCCCGGCCGAGGAATTACATTACCAGCCGACGAGCGCTGGGCGAAATCGAAGCCGGGGCGCATCGACCCCGCGCGTGTCGCCGCATGTCGGCGCTGCCGCTCGCCCGGAAACGTCGCCGGTTATCCTTGAGGCGTGACCGCCTCCCCCGCTGCCGCCGACCTGTCCCGCGACCTCGAGCTCGCACTCCGGTTGGCCGACGCCGCCGACGCGCAGTCCTTGCCCCGCTTCGACTCCGCCGACCTGCAGGTGTCGAGGAAGGCGGACAGCTCGCACGTGACGGATGCCGATCTCGCCACCGAGCGGGCCATCCGCGACGTCCTCTCCGCCGAGCGTCCGGACGACGGGGTCTTCGGCGAGGAGTTCGGCGCCGAGGGCGACACCCACCGCCAGTGGATCATCGACCCGATCGACGGCACCGCGAACTTCCTCCGGGGCGTCCCGCTCTGGGGCACCATGATCGCCCTCGCGATCGACGGCGTGCCGCAGGTCGGAGTGGTGAGCATGCCGGCACTCGGACGACGCTGGTGGGGCGCTGCGGGCCTCGGCGCGTGGACCGCGACCGATCACGACCCCCGGCGCATCGAGGTGTCGACGGTCGACTCGCTCGATGACGCGAGCGTGAGCTTCCAGAGCATCGCCCAGTGGACGCGCTCGGGCCACCGTGACCAGCTCCTCCGCCTCGCCGACCGTGTGTGGCGCGACCGCGCTTACGGCGACATCTACGCCTACATGCTCCTCGCCGAGGGCCGCATCGACATGGTCGCCGAGTTCGACGTGAAGGAGTACGACATCGCGGCGGCCGTGCCGATCGTGCGCGAAGCCGGCGGACGCATGACCGGCTTCGACGGCGCGGAGACGATCTCGGACCTGTCGACACTCGCCACCAACGGCGTCCTCCACGACGCGTTCCTCGAGCTCTTTCACGACTGATCCGGAAGCCAGCGATGAAGCCCCGCACCCCCGCCGCCGCGTTCGGCACTCTCGTCCTCGCCCTCGCCCTCACTGCTTGCGGAGCGACGCCCGACTCGCAGGCCTCACCGACGCCCGACGCGCCGAAGCCGACGCCGAGTGCGACGCCCGAGCCCGCGTCGTCGCCGACCCCGACCGCTGACGCTGCGGAACCGGCCTGCGACACGATCATCTCGCCGGGCACCGTCGACGCCCTCACCTCGCAGGGGTGGACGTTCGAGGAGAAGGAGTTCGTGATCGGCGACGTGCCGCTCCCCGACGGTCTGCTGTGCTTCTGGGCGGACTACAGCGTCGCATCCGACCACGGCCAGCTGTACGGATGGTCCGAGATCACTCCCGACGATGCGTCGCGCGCGCAGACCGCGCTGCTCGGTGAGGGGTGGACCCGAGAAGACGGCGCGGACGGCATCTATCTGACCGAGAACCCGCAGTTCTCGATGGGCACGGACGAAGACGGCTACGGCATGACGTACCTGTTCGGTGACGGATGGGTGAAGTTCGCCGATACCCGCCAGGGACTCATCCTCATCGACTGGGCCGGCTGAAGAGCACATTCCGCGCACCGGTGATTACACCGGGCGAAGAGGAAGCGCGCCTTCCCCGCCGCGGGTATACCAGCGGCTCCTCGGCGTGTGAGAGTGAGAGCATCTCCACTCAGCGATCACCCGATCGCGCCTTGTGACGCGGGCTCCCGTGGTGACCGAGCAGAAGGAGCGGCGATGGGCAAGTTCATCTACGAAGGCGGCCCGAAGGTCGAGATCGAGGATCGCGCCCTCACCCACATCCAGCTGGTGATGACCGCGAAGCTCCGCCGTGGCGAGCCGTTCCCCTTCTCGTGGCGGGAGGACTCCAGCGTCGGCGGCGGCCGAACGACGGTCTGGATCCACT
The DNA here is from genome assembly GCF_041954755.1 of Microbacterium sp. CR_7. Taxonomy (NCBI): domain Bacteria; kingdom Bacillati; phylum Actinomycetota; class Actinomycetes; order Micrococcales; family Microbacteriaceae; genus Microbacterium; species Microbacterium sp. CR_7. Next base: position 317,510 of record NZ_JAVAYF010000001.1, on the reverse strand, counting down.
CCGGCAGCTCGATCGTCTTCAAGTACTTCGGCAGCCGGTCCCCCGCCGTGAACCGTGCCTGGGTAGAGGCTCTCGCCTACACGGCGAACACTCCGACCGGGATGTACCTCGTTCCCGAGCCGGCCGAGACCGCGGCCATCGAGAAGGTGGGCGAGTCCGCGGCGGGCGCTGCGGTGTAACCTCGCTCGCATGAGCGCGGCATCCTCCCTCTCCGAGATCGCCGCCGAGCTCTACACCCGGCCGCTCGGCGACTTCATCGCCGCACGCAACGCCCGAGCCGCCGATACGTCGGACAAGGCGCTGGCGGCCGGCATCCGCGCGCTGCGAAAGCCGTCGGTCGCGGCCTGGGTCGTCAACGTCTTCGCGCGCGAGCGCGCGTCCCAGCTCGGCGAAGCCCTGCAGCTCGCGGCGGAGCTGCGCGAGGCGCAGGAGGACCTCGACGCGAAAGCGCTCGCACAGCTCGGACGCGATCGCCGCGCGCTCACCGCTCGGCTGGCCGCGGCCGCGGCGGATCTCGCGGAGTCGAGAGGCGAGCGGGTCACGCCGTCGACGAGGGATGCCGTGCAGCAGACGATCTCCGCGGCGTTCTTCGACCCGGATGCCGCGGCCGCTGTGGCGTCGGGGCGGCTGGTGCGGGAGCTCGAGCCCACCGGGACGTTCGCCGACGCCATGGACACGATCGTCGGCGGCAGCGCCCCATCCGCGCCGGTCGAACCGCCGGCGCCGCCCGACGAGTTGAAAGCCCGCCGCGCACGGCGTGACGCTGAGCGCGCGCTGCGCGAGGCGGAGCAGGCCCACGAGCGGGCTGCGCGCGATGCCGCCAAGGCCGAACGCGTCGCGGAGGAAGCCGCTGGCCGACTCGACGACCTCATCTCGCGAGTGGCCGAGGTCGAGAAAGAACTCGACCGCGCCCGCAGGGAGGCGAAACACGCCGAGACTGATGCCGCAGACGCGAGCGAGCGGCGCGCAGAGGCGTCGCAGGCCGCGGACCGGGCCGAGGATGCCGTCGTAGCGGCGCGCAGCGCTCTCGACGCCCTCGACGGCTCCCGCTGACCCCGGGGCACGCTGCGCAGCCTCCGGATACGACGAAGCCCCGCCGCCGCGGATGCGGTGACGGGGCTTCGTCTGTGACAGCGACCTGGTGGAGCTGGGGGGAATCGAACCCCCGTCCAACGCTGAGTCTCCACGCCTTCTCCGGGCGCAGTCTGTGGAAGCGTTCTGCTCGGCTCCGACCTTTGTCACAGACACCCAAGTCGACGAGCCCAGCCTGGGAAGAGTCCCACGTGACGTCCAGACGCCGTCACGCAGCAAGATTCCTAGATGACGCCAGAATCCATGCCGGAATCACACATGGTCTGACGGACTATCGGGCTCGCTTAGGCAGCGAGGGCGAAGTCGTTGCGCTTGGTTTCGGCAACTATTGTTTTGCAGAGAGCGTTTACGAGATAACTCTGCATCCTCGGCCCGCTTCTCGTGGATTCACAGGCGCTGTCGAAACCGATCAGCCCCGTGGTCCTTCTCTCGAAGGAGCCGCTGTCACTCTGTGGATTTTTCATCTCGGGAAGCGAAGTCCCCTAGCATCACAGACTACAACGTCGAAGCGGTCTCTGCCATTCCACCCCTCTCCGACCGCTGGCGTAGAGTCGCGGTCATGAGCGAAGTCACCATCACGGTCCGCGGAGAACACGAGACGCGCATCGCACCCGAACGAGCGACCATCCAGGTCAGCGTGCGCGCAGATGGCCCGGATCGCGCAGCCGTCGTCGACCGTGTGATGCGGCTCACCGACCCCGTGCGCGACTCGATCACGAGCCGGGCGGATGCCGGAGCGGTGGTCGACTGGACGAGCAAGCGGCTCTCCGTGCGGGCCGAGCGCCCCTGGAACACGGAGGGCAAGCGCCTCGCTCCGGTGTACTACGCGAGCGTCGACCTCACCGCCACGTTCACAGAGGCGTCTGACCTGTCGGAATGGGTCTCCGAGGTCTCACCCTGGGACGGTGTCGAGCTCGGTTGGGTGGACTGGCACCTCACGCCCGGGACCCGCGCGGAGACTGAGCGCACCGTTGCCGCCGAGGCCGTCAGCGTCGCTGTGACGCGCGCGGAGGCCTACGCCGGCGCACTGGGGCTGGTCGAGGTCACGCCCCGTGAGATCGCCGACGTCGGCCTCATCTCGAGCGGGCAGGCCTCGCCGACGCCCCCGATGATGATGAAAGCTGCCCGAGGCGCCGCCTTCGCCGCCGACGCCACGCCGACGATGGAGTACGAGCCCGAGGACATCGTCATCTCGGCGACGGTCGAGGCGCGATTCCTGGCACGCTGACCCTCTGCCCTGGCCTGCCTGATGGTCAGACGTCGACCGCGAAGGGCTCCAGGTCGGCCGCGAGCCGCTCCGACACCCGCGCGTGCACGAGGGTTCCGTCCTCTCGGTGCTCGACCGAGAGCAGCATTCCCGTCTCGTGGATCGCAGCGACGAGGTCACCGCGGTCGTACGGGACGACCGCGTGCACCTCGACCGCGGGCTTCGGCAGAGCCTCTTCGATGGCCGCGCGCAGTTCGTCGATGCCCTCGCCCGACCGCGACGACACGAAGTGCGCCTTCGGCTCGAGTCCCCGCAGCACGAGGCGCTCGTCCGGCGCGATGAGGTCCGCCTTGTTGAAGACGACCAGCTCGGGCAGGTCCCTGACCCCGACATCGCCCATCACGTCTCGCACCGTCTGCAGCTGACCCGCGGGATCGGGGTGCGAACCGTCGACCACGTGCAGCACGACGTCGGCGTCGCCCACCTCCTCCAGCGTCGACCGGAAGGCCTCGACCAGCTGGTGCGGCAGGTTGCGCACGAAGCCGACGGTGTCGGTCAGCGTGTACACGCGACCGTCGGACGTCTCGGACCGGCGCACCGTCGCGTCGAGGGTCGCGAACAGTGCATTCTCGACGAGCACGCCCGCGCTCGTGAGCGCGTTCAGGAGGCTCGACTTGCCGGCGTTCGTGTACCCGGCGATCGCGACGGACGGGATCGTGTTGCGCTTGCGCTCGGCGCGCTTGGCCTCACGAGCGGGACCGAAGTCGCGGATCTGGCGGCGCAGCAGAGCCATCTTGGTGCGGATGCGGCGGCGGTCGAGCTCGATCTTCGTCTCACCCGGTCCGCGGGAGCCCATGCCCGCGCCGCCGGCGCCGACCTGTCCACCGGCCTGACGGCTCATGGACTCACCCCATCCGCGGAGCCGCGGGAGCAGGTACTCGAGCTGGGCGAGCTCGACCTGAGCCTTGCCCTCGCGGCTCTTCGCGTGCTGGCTGAAGATGTCGAGAATGACGGTCGTGCGGTCGATGACCTTGACCTTCACGACGTCCTCGAGCGCGCGACGCTGGCTGGGCGCGAGTTCCGTGTCGGCGATGACGGTGTCGGCGCCGACCGCGGCGACGATGTCCTTGAGCTCCTGTGCCTTGCCACGCCCGAGATAGGTGGCGGCGTCGGGATGCGGGCGACGCTGCAGCACACCGTCGAGCACGACGGCGCCGGCGGTCTCTGCGAGTGCCGCGAGTTCGCGCAGCGAGTTCTCGGCATCCTCCTGTGCGCCCTGCGGGTACACGCCTGCGAGGACGACGTTCTCGAGCCGGAGCTGACGGTACTCGACCTCGGTGACGTCCTCGAGCTCCGTGGAGAGTCCGGCGACGCGACGAAGCGCGTGGCGGTCCTCGAGATCCCACTGATCGCCGTCCGACGTCGCGTGCGCGGCCGTCTCACGGTCCTGCAGCGCCTGCGCTGCTCCGAAGACCCGCGGCTCAGTACGCCGTTCGGCGTTCGTGAGCACGCGGTCGAGCGCGTCGTCGCCGGTCGAGTGTGTCGTGGTATCCGTCATCCGTCCCTGTTCTCTGGGTTTGATTGCGAGCCTTAACCTTAGCCCGCGCTGTCCGCTACGCTCACGGTATGGGGTCCGACCATTACTTCACTGCGGCCCCGGCGAGTCCCGAGAACCTGCGCACGATCCGTGTATCGCTCGCAGGCCGCGAGCTGGACGTCACCACAGCGGGTGGCGTCTTCAGCCCGGATCGGCTGGACGCCGGAACTGCGGTCCTGCTCGCCAACATGCCCCCGGTGCCGCCGGGAGGTCACCTTCTCGACCTCGGCAGCGGCTGGGGTCCGATCTCCCTGTCGATGGCGCTCGCCTCGCCTCACGCGACCGTCTGGGCGGTCGACGTCAACGAACGTGCCCTCGACCTGGTCCGCCGCAACGCAGCGGCTCTCGGCCTCACCAATGTCAACGCCCGCCGCCCTGAAGATGTTCCCGGCGACGTGATGTTCCGCTCCATCCGGTCGAACCCGCCGATCCGCGTGGGGAAGAACGAGCTGCACGGGCTGCTGGAGAAGTGGATCCCACGCCTCGACGAGCGCAGCGACGCGTGGCTCGTCGTGCAGCGCAACCTGGGCGCGGACTCGCTCCAGCGCTGGATCGGGGCCACCTTCTACCCCGGGTTCAGTGTGTACCGCACCGCCACGGCGAAGGGGTATCGAGTGCTCAAGGTGCGCAAGCACGGGACTCCGCCCACGGAGCCCATCGCCCTACCCCTCGCCGAGGACTGATCCGCCCACGACGCACGCGGCGGGTCAGATCAGCTCGACCTCGCCGCTGAACACGAGCTGCGCCGGTCCGGACAGACCGACGTGCTCGCCGTCTTCGGCGGGGAACATCCGCACCCCCAGGACGCCACCGGGCACCTCGACCCGCCAGTGATCCGGCGCCTGTGCGCCTGCCCAATGCCGGACCGCCAGCGCGGTCGCCGCGACCCCCGTGCCGCAGCTCAGCGTCTCGCCGACACCGCGCTCCGATACGCGCATTCGTACGTGACCCACCCCGTCGCGCACGAGTGGCTCGGCGGGGACGACGAACTCGACGTTCGCACCGTGCGGCGGCGCGGGGTCGAGTTCGGGCGCGCGGTGAAGTTCGAGGGAGGCGAGCTCGGCGTCTTCCGCCAGAGCGACGACGACATGAGGGTTGCCGACGTCGATGCCGAGTCCCGGACGCGTCACGGCGAGGCCGTCGGCTTTCACGAGCGGGTCGTCGCCCGAGAGTCGCCACGCGCCCAGGTCGACCTGGTATCCGGTGTCACTGCGGGTGATGTCACGGACTCCCGCACGGGTGCCGATCGGAAGGGTCGATCCGGGCTCGAGCGACGCGAGGCCGGACCGCAGCAGGTAGTGGGCGAAGACGCGGATGCCGTTCCCGCACATCTCCGCGAGGGAGCCATCGGCGTTGCGGTAGTCCATGAACCACTCGGCGGCCGGTTCCTCGTCGAGGGAGGCACGCCCCTCCGGGATCGCCGCTGTGCGCACGACGCGAAGGATGCCGTCCGCACCGATGCCGAAGTGACGGTCGCAGAGCGCGGCGACCTGCTCGGCGCTCAGATCGAGCGTGCCGTCGGGGTCGGCGATGATGACGAAGTCGTTGCCCGTGCCGTGCCCCTTGGTGAATGCGACCATGCCACCAGTCTAAGGAGCGCGCCTATGCGTCGACGATCAGTCGTTTGCCGGTGGTGCTCACCGAGAACCGTTCGTATCCGAGGCTGTCGTAGAAGGCCAGCACAGACTCGTTGCCCTCGCGGACCATGAGCTGGATCTTCGGGCACCCCATGGCGAGGAGCAGCCGCTCGGCTTCATCGACGACGGCGCGGGCGACGCCGCGCTTGCGGTGGCTCAGCGCCGTCGCGAGGTAGTACAGCCATCCGCGGTGTCCGTCGTATCCCGCCATCACCGTGCCGACGATGCGCGGCTCGGTGCCATCAGTGCTGTCGCTGTCGTCGACGGCGACGAGGAAGAGCTCGGGCTGCACCTGGAGCTTCCGTTGGATGTCTCGGCGCGGGTCGTTCCAGGGCCTGGTGAGGCCGGCCTCCTCCCAGAGCGCGACGACCGCTTCGGTGTCTCGGTGGTCGAACGCGCGGATGCTCCAGCCCATGCTCCGAGTCTAGGATCGCGCGATCTCAGTTCTTGACCACGCGGTAGCGACCGCACAGGAAGGCGCGGTTGCGGGCGACCTCCATCAGCTCGAGGGTGAGCGCACGGGGAAGCAGCGGAGCGCCCGATCCGAGTGTCACCGGGGCGTACTGCACCCACACCTCGTCGAGGAGCCCGGCGTCGGCGAACTGCCCCGCGAGGTCTCCCCCGCCGACCACCCAGACGTCCTTCCCGCCGGCGGCCTCGACCATCTCCGCGTGCGCGGCCGCGACGTCGCCCTGAGTGAAGCGGATGTCGCCCTGCTCCGGCCGGTCGAGGTCGCGGTGCGTGAACACCCACGTCGGCTGTGCATACCCCCACGTGCCCTGCTCATGCCGCATCACCCATTCATAGGTCGACGCGCCCATCGCGAGAGCGCCCATCCCCCGCTCGAACTCCTGGTACGCCATCGGGCCGTCCTGGTCGATGTCCTGCGAGAGCAGCCAGTCGAGGGAGTGATCGTCGGTCGCGATGAAGCCGTCGAGGCTCGACGCGGTGTAGAAGTGGGTGGTCATAGCGACAGGATCGCATGGGCGTCGGACATTCGTCTTCCGAGGCCAGGCACCGTCAGTCCGAGAGGAGCGATCGCGCCTCGATGGGCGCATGGTGCCATTCGAGATCGGCGTACCGCTTGAACCAGGAGACCTGTCGACGTGCGTATCGACGCGTGAGCGCCTGTGTCTGCTCGATCGCCTCGCGTTCGGAGAGCTGCCCGTCGAGTTGCGCGAGGGCTTGGGCATACCCGATCGCTCGGCGAGCGGTCACGCCGCGCTCCAGCCCGCGCGAGCGGAGGCCGGCGACTTCCTCGACGAGACCCGCTCGCCACATCCGCTCCACGCGCTCGTCGAGGCGCTCGACCAGGCGCGACCTGTCGACGTGCAAGCCGACGATACGGGTGTCGGGATGCCAGAGCGCAGGCTCCGACGGGAGTGCGGCCCCATGGGTCTCACTCCCCTGCTCGAGCACCTCGAGGGCTCGCATCACTCGTCGCGCGTTCTTGGCGTCGATGCGATCCGCCGTGGCGGGGTCGAGTCGCCGCAGCCGAGCGAGCAGCGCGTCGAGTCCGCTGTCGTCGAGTTCTCGTTGGAGTCGCTCGCGGACCGCGGTGTCACGGGGCGGGAACGCGAAGTCGAAGACGACGCTCGAGACGTACAGACCGGATCCACCGACGAGGATCGCGTCGCCGCCACGGGAGTGGATGTCAACCGCCGCAGCGCGTGCCAGCGGCTGGTACCGGGCCACGGCTGCTTCCTCGTCAACGTCGCACACGTCGAGGAGATGGTGCGGGATGCCGCGACGCTCGTCGACCGTCAGCTTCGCCGTGCCGATGTCCATTCCTCGGTAGAGCTGCATCGCATCGGCGTTGATGATCTCCGCGTGGTTACCTCGCGCACGCAGAGTCTCGGCGAGGTCGAGGGCGAGATCGCTCTTCCCCGTGCCTGTCGCGCCGACGATTGCCCACAGCTTCGGAGCACCCGGGCTCGTGGTGTCGTTGTCTTGGGTCACACGCCGACGCGAAGCGTGGGGAAGCCGAGCGATACCGCTCGTGCTCCGCCGGACGCCGCCGGAGCCGGTACGGCGCAGGACTCCGCCTGGGCGCGATCCCACGCGTCACCTCCGCGCGTTCGGCGGATGCGCAGGGGCGCGCCGGTCGGATCGTCGGCGAGCAGGTGGAACGGCGCGGCGTGGCTGATGGTCACGGTCACGACGTCACCCGGACGCGGCAGATCGGAGCCGGGGGTCACCTCGAAGTGCACGAGGCGGTTGTCCTGCCCGCGACCGGTGAGGCGGTGGGTCTCGGCATCCTTCTTGCCCTCGCCCGTCGAGACCAGCACCTCGACCTCTCGGCCGACCTGCTTCTGATTCTCCTCGAGGGAGATGCGCTCCTGCAGCGCGATCAGGCGGTTGTAGCGCTCCTGGACGACGGCCTTGGGAACCTGGTCTTCCATCGTGGCGGCCGGGGTGCCCTCGCGGATCGAGTACTGGAAGGTGAAGGCACTCGCGAAGCGCGACTGCTCCACCACCCGCATGGTGTCTTCGAAGTCCTCGTCGGTCTCGCCCGGGAATCCGACGATGATGTCGGTGGTGATCGCCGCGTGCGGAATCCTGTTGCGAACGCGCTCGAGGATCCCGAGGAACTTCTCGCTCCGGTAGGACCGCCGCATGGCCTTGAGGATGCGGTCGCTGCCTGACTGCAGGGGCATGTGCAGTTGGGGCATCACGTTCGGGGTCTCCGCCATGGCGTCGATCACGTCGTCGGTGAAGGCCGCGGGGTGGGGGCTCGTGAAGCGCACGCGCTCGAGCCCCTCGATCTCGCCCGTCGCACGGAGCAGTTTGCCGAAGGCCTGTCGATCTCCGAACTCGACACCGTAGGAGTTCACGTTCTGTCCGAGCAGCGTGACCTCGATCGCGCCGTCTTCGACGAGCAGTCGGATCTCGTTCAGGATGTCGCCGGGGCGGCGGTCCTTCTCCTTGCCGCGCAGGCTGGGCACGATGCAGAACGTGCAGGTGTTGTTGCAGCCGACGGAGATCGACACCCACCCGCTGTGCGCGGAGTCGCGCTTGGTCGGGAGCGTGGACGGGAAGATCTCGAGTGACTCGAGGATCTCCAGCTCCGCCTCTCCGTTGTGACGCGCGCGTTCCAGCAGTCCGGGGAGCGAGCCCATGTTGTGCGTGCCGAAGACGACGTCGACCCAGGGGGCCTTGTCGAGCACGGCCTGCTTGTCCATCTGGGCGAGGCATCCGCCGACGGCGATCTGCATGCCTTCCTTGCGCCGCTTCACGGCAGCGAGCTGTCCGAGTGTGCCGTACAGCTTGCCCGCTGCGTTGTCGCGCACCGCGCAGGTGTTGATGATGACGACGTCGGCTTCGCCGCCGGCCTCTGCCCGGACATAACCGGCGCTCTCGAGCGAACCGGAGAGACGCTCCGAGTCGTGCACGTTCATCTGACAGCCGAAGGTGCGCACCTCGTAGGAGCGCTGCCTGCCGTCGTGGTCGATCGCCGCCGACGACGAGGAGATGATCGTCGGCTCGCTGCGCGGGATAGTCATGATGAACCCATTCTACGAGCGTGTCGAGAGGAACCACGCGGCGCTCGAGTGAGCGCGCGCGGACATCGAGCACGTGATCGCGGTGAGTCAGTCCGAGTCGACGAAACGCACACCGCCGGAGCCGCGACCAGAGACCTCCGTCAGCGCGGTCTTCGCCGCAACCATGGCGACCCCGCCGCTGTAGCCGCGTCGCGCAAGCTGCCCGACGAGTCGGCGGAGCGCCGTGTCGGCATCGAGCCTGGCCAGGGATCTCGCCTTGGTCCGCGCGAACTCGAGGGCGCGCTCCGCGTCGTCATCCGGCAGCTCTTCCAGAGCGGCGTCGATGACCTCGCGGGGGATCCCGCGCTGCGCGAGCGCGCGAGTGAGAGCCACGCGCCCCTGCCCCTTGCGTTGCACTCCCCCGGTGACGAGTTGCTCGGCGAGAAGCGCATCGTCGAGGTAGCCGCGTCGCTCGAACTCCGAGACGACATCGTCGATCTGATGCGCGTCGAGACGTCGTCCGTCGCTCTCGAAACCGCGCAGCACGAGACGAGCTTCGGATACCGACAGTGATCGTGATCGCAGCTTGCGCACGAGCAGCTCCTCCGCTGCCGCGCGCGTCTCCTCATCGCTCTGATGAGACCGGGCACCCGCTGCACCCGCTTCGGATGCGTCGCTCGAAAAATCGAGCACGGCGTTGAGCGGACGCAGACGGGGAGTCCGTCCTGCCGCACCCCGCGCAGGATGACGGTCGCTCGGAGAGCCACCTGATTCCTCTTCACCCGCGGAGTGCGTGCGATCGTTGCCATCCCACGTCGACCGCCAGAGTCCCGCGTCCCCCGTGCGCCGGGGCACGACGGATTCCGCTGCGCGCCGCTTCTCATCGGAACGGTCGGTGGCCGTAGTGCTTCGAGACGGCCTGTGATCGTCCGTGCGGTGGTTCTGGTCGCCCGCTGAATCCGAGCCCGAAGTCCCGCGCCGGCCGCCGAAAAGCGGGGTCACGGGAGCGAGCCGCTCGGACTCGCCCCCATGGTCAGTCATCGCCCACTCCGGTCATCAGAGCACTCGGTTCTCATCAGAGCCCTCGGTTCCTCGGCCGTCGAACTGCCTCCGCATGGCTATTACGCGGGGCGGCGCTCAGCGAGCTCGTCGCCGGGAGCGGCAGCAGCCGGTCCGCCGATCCCGAGCTTCTGCTTGATCTGCGTCTCGATCGTGAGAGCGATGTCGGGGTTCTTGATCAGGAACGTGCGGGCGTTCTCCTTGCCCTGTCCGAGCTGATCGCCGTCGTAGGTGTACCACGATCCCGACTTCTTCACGATCCCGTGGTCGACGCCGAAGTCGATGAGACTGCCCTCGCGGGAGATGCCGACGCCGTAGAGGATGTCGAACTCCGCCTGCTTGAAGGGAGGGGCCATCTTGTTCTTGACGACCTTGACCCTGGTGCGGTTTCCGACAGCGTCGGTGCCGTCCTTGAGGGTCTCGATGCGCCGGATGTCCATGCGCACAGACGCGTAGAACTTCAGCGCCTTTCCACCGGCGGTGGTCTCCGGCGATCCGAAGAACACACCGATCTTCTCGCGCAGCTGGTTGATGAAGATCATCGTCGTGTTGGTCTGGTTGAGACCACCGGTCAGCTTGCGGAGCGCCTGCGACATCAGGCGGGCCTGGAGACCGACGTGCGAGTCTCCCATCTCGCCCTCGATCTCGGCGCGGGGCACGAGGGCCGCGACGGAGTCGATCACGATCAGGTCGATCGCGCCGGAGCGCACGAGCATGTCGGCGATCTCGAGCGCCTGCTCACCTGTGTCGGGCTGCGAGACGAGCAGCGCGTCGATGTCGACGCCGAGCTTGGCGGCGTAGTCGGGGTCGAGCGCGTGCTCCGCGTCGATGAATGCCGCGATGCCGCCGGAGCGCTGGGCGTTGGCGATCGCGTGCAGCGTGAGCGTGGTCTTACCCGAGGACTCGGGTCCGTAGATCTCCACGATGCGGCCGCGCGGGAGTCCGCCGACGCCGAGAGCGACGTCGAGAGCGATCGATCCGGTCGGAATCACGGCGACGGGTGCGCGCTCGTCACTGCCGAGCCGCATGACCGAGCCCTTTCCGAACTGCCGGTCGATCTGAGCGAGTGCGGTCTCGAGGGACTTCTCGCGGTCTGCGGGTGATGGCATGACGTGCTCCTTATGCTCGCGTGGTGCCGCCTGTAGGCTGTCGCGGTCGTCCCGGGATCGGGACGAACTCTCCGACAAGGCGTATGGCTCTTCGGCCTGTTCTCACCGTACGAGGGGCCACCGACATTGCATCGCGTGGGCCAGTGAACGGGGAGAACGAGATCTCCGAACCACTTGTGCAGAACGTTACGCCCATATCGAACACATCTTCGACGACACGCCGATGAAGACGTCGCGAATCTCGAAGCCGCTCCGTTCCGCCGTCGCGGCTCAGCGCTTGCGCGGCTCGAGCCGGCCGGCGCCGTGGCGGCGCTCGAGAGGCACATCCGTCTCGGCGCACAGCGCGAGCCAGATGTCGCGCGGAGGAATCCCCGCGTCCAAAGCATCCTCGGCCGTGCGACCGGACAGCTGCGTCAGCACGAGATCACTCACCAGTGACGACGCACGCCCACCGAATTCTGCCTCCACAGCGCGGAGGAACTCACTGCGACGCATGGAGGGTCGAAGAACCCGGCGTCAGTGGAGCGAGAGCTCGGGTTCGACGGCGGCCACAAGGTCGTCGGGGACGACGTCGGGGAACACCTGGATGCCCTCGAGAACCGAGATGCGGTCGCCGACCTCGCGCATGATCGTCGAGATGGGCACATCGAGGGCGTCCGCGACCGATGCGAGGATCTCGCTGGACGCCTCCTTCTGACCGCGCTCGACCTCGCTGAGGTATCCGAGGGCGACGGACGCCTTGCTCGCGACCTGTCGGAGCGTCCGCCCCTTCTGAAGACGGAAGTCCCTCAGAACATCGCCGATTTCCTGCCGTACGAGAATCATCGGAACCTCCTCCCAGATCGCCAACTCGAGGTCTCCCCCGATGGAATCGTCAGTCTAGTCGTATCGACTGTCACAGAATCTACCCTTGCACGCTGTGCTTTCGGTGTGAGCACATTTATGACAACGGGCACGTCCGTCTCGCTATTCCCGCGTCATCCGTCGGAGCAGCGAGAGCACGGCATCCACCGATTCGGCGCGGATCCTCGCGCGGTCGCCGTCGAATCGGAACGACTCGCTCGCCGAGCTCTCCGGGGTCACGACCGCGACGTGCACGGTGCCGACGGGCTGACCGTCGGGCGAGCCCGGTCCGGCGATGCCGGTCGTCGCGATCCCGACATCGGCTGGTCGCCCGACGCCGACGGCGTGCCGCACACCATCGGCCATCTGCAGCGCCACGCGCGGGTGAACGGGCCCGTGCGCCGCCAGCAGCGCCTCGTCGACTCCGAGCAGAGAGTGCTTGACCGGAGTCGCGTAGGCCACGACGGCCCCCCAGAGCGCTGCCGAGGCGCCGGGGACACTCACGAGCTCCGCCGCGACGGCGCCGCCCGTCAACGACTCGGCCACGCCCAGCGTCCATCCGCGGGCGGAGAGGGCCTCGACGACGTCGGAGGCGATCGTCACGCCGACCGCCTGGACCCTCTGACCTGGGCGACGATGTAGTCGATCCCGCTCGCAACCGTGAGGATCAGAACGATGATCATGAGCACGGCCGTGACGAGCACCCATGGCCAGAGGCCGACCACCACGTGCAAGGGCAGCAGCGCCCACCCGAGAGCGACACCCTGCACGGCAGTTTTGAGCTTGCCCATCCACGCCGCTGCGACCACGTGCTCCCTCGCGACCATCAGGCGGTGGATGGTGATCCCCCACTCACGCACGAGGATGACGACCACGACCCACCAGTTGAGTTCGGCGAGGATCGCCAGGCCGATGAAGCCGGCCCCCGTGAGGAGCTTGTCGGCGATCGGATCCCAGAGCTTGCCGAAGTCGCTGACGATGTCGTAGCGCCGGGCCAGGTAGCCGTCGACCCAGTCGGTGGAGATGGCCACGATGAAGAGGATCGCCGCGATCCAGCGCACGGTCAGATCGGCCAGGCCGTACGTGCCGCCGAGCAGGAGCAGAACGAAGAACAGGATCGCGAGCGGGATGCGGGCGACCGTGATCGCGTTGGGCAGCTGCCGAGGAATCGCCATCAGTCGCGTCCCGTCAAGCCCCAGGCGTCTTCGTCCCCCTCGGCCTCGACGACGGGCAGTCCTTCGAACTGCGCCTCCACGGGGTCGCGCTGGACAGAGGTTCCCGCAGCGGTTCCCGCAGCGGCCGGCGCTGCAGGGGCCGCGCCAGAGGGCGCCGGCACGTCTTCGCCGCGGAGCTTCGCCATGACCTGCGGAAGCTGCTCAGGGGTCGCGAGCACATCCCGAGCCTTCGATCCCTCCGACGGGCCGACGATCTCCCTCGATTCGAGCAGATCCATCAGGCGTCCTGCCTTGGCGAAGCCGACGCGCAGCTTGCGCTGCAGCATCGACGTGGAACCGAACTGCGACGACACGATGAGCTCGGCCGCGGCGAGGAGGAGTTCGAGGTCGTCTCCGATGTCCTCGTCGACCTCCTTCTTCTTGCTCGGCTCCATGGCCTCCTGCACGTCCGGCCGGTACTCGGGACGAGCCTGCCGCGTGACGTGCTTGACGACCGCGTCGATCTCCTTCTCGTCGACCCACGCACCCTGCAGGCGGAAGGGCTTGGACGACCCCATGGGCGAGAACAGGGCGTCACCCTGACCGATGAGCTTGTCGGCGCCGGGGCTGTCGAGGATCACGCGGCTGTCGGTGACGCTGGTGACGGCGAAGGCGAGACGGGATGGGACGTTGGCCTTGATCAGACCCGTCACGACGTCGACGCTCGGGCGCTGCGTGGCGAGGACCAGGTGGATACCTGACGCACGGGCGAGTTGGGTGATGCGGACGATCGAGTCCTCGACGTCACGCGGAGCGACCATCATGAGGTCGGCCAGCTCGTCGACGACCACCAGCAGGTACGGGTACGGCTTGAGCACGCGTTCGCTGCCGACCGGCACCTCGACCTCCCCGGCGCGGACGGCCCTATTGAAGTCGTCGATGTGGCGGAACCCGAACGACGCGAGATCGTCGTACCGCATGTCCATCTCCTTCACGACCCACTGCAGCGCCTCGGCGGCCTTCTTCGGGTTCGTGATGATCGGCGTGATGAGGTGCGGAACGCCTGCGTAGCTGGTGAGCTCGACGCGCTTCGGGTCGATCAGGACCATTCGCACGTCCGAGGGACGCGCGCGCATGAGCAGGCTCGTGATCATCGAGTTCACGAAGCTGGACTTACCGGAACCGGTCGAACCGGCGACGAGGAGGTGCGGCATCTTCGCGAGGTTCGCGACCACGAAGTTGCCGCCGACGTCTTTGCCGACGCCGATCGTCAACGGGTGCGTGCTCTTGTGTGCTGCCTGCGAGCGGAGCACGTCTCCCAGCGCGACCGTCTCACGGTCGGTGTTGGGGATCTCGATCCCGATGGCGCTCTTGCCCGGGATCGGCGAGAGGATGCGCACGTCGTTGGATGCCACGGCGTACGCGAAGTTGTTGCTGAGCTGCAGGATCTTCTCGACTTTGACGCCGTGCCCGACCTCGACCTCGTACTGGGTGACCGTCGGACCCCTCGAGAAGCCCGTGACCTTGGCATCCACGTTGAACTGCGAGAGCACGCTCGTGATCTGCTCGACGATACGGTCGTTCGCCTCAGAACGGGCGACCGAGGGCGGACCCTCCGCGAGCACGCCGGGCGACGGGAGGATGTACGGCGCGACCGGAGCCTGCGGTCCGCCATCGCCCGGGCCGTCGGTGCCGAACCCGTCGAGACCGGGGAGCTCGGGCATCTCGCCGGTGTCCGACTCGTCGTCGAGGAGCGCCGTGGTCTGCTGCTCCGCGAGGGCGTCGGTCACCGAGCGCACGTCGGACAGGACCTCCGTCGCCGCATCGTAGGGGTTCGCGACCGTCACGGCCTGGTCGTAGGCGGGAGTGGCCTCCTGGGTTCCGAGGAGCGCCGTGATGTCGTCGGAGCCCAGGGTCCCTTCATCGGGATCCTCCTCGCGACCGGTCTTGTTGCGCCGCCACCACGGCAACACGTCGGGGTCGTCGACCTTGTCGGCGTCGTCGATCGCTGCGGCATCCTTCACCGGCTTCTCGGTGCGCTCGGCGTCGAACATCCAGGCGTAGAGATCGCCGAGGCGCTGTCCGATGCGGTTCGGCGGCGTCTTCGTGAGGATCAGGATGCTGAGCACCACGAGGAGCGACAGCACGAGGTACGCCGGGATGTCGGTCAGGTACGTCAGGGGCTGCCCGACCAGCCACCCGAGCAGGCCGCCGGACTCGCTGAGAGCCGGCATGCCCTGGTTCGGATGCGGTCGAGGACCCGCCACGTGGAAGATGCCGGACAGCGCGAGCACGAACATCCCGAAGCCGATGCCGATGCGTCCGTTGTCGTGCACCGAGGAAGGATGCCGGAAGAGCCATCCGGCCAGCAGCAGGAGCAGAACCGGCATGATGAATGCCACCCGCCCGACGAACAGGCCGACGGAGTACGCGCTGATGTTCGCGGCGACCTCGTTGCCGATGAAGAACCACTCGTTCACCGCGCCGGCGATCGCGAGCAGCACGAGCAGGAACGGGAAGCCGTCGCGGCGGTCGTCCTTCTCGAGGGTCTCGGGTCCGAAAGCGCGGAAGAGACCGCCGACGCCGTGGGCGAGACCGCCCCACGCACGCACGATCACCGGAGGCTTGTCCATGTCGTCGATGTACTTCTTCGGTGCGGCCTGAGCCTTCGGAGCGGCCTGGCGCTTCGGGCGCGACGACGCGCCGCTCGAAGCGCGCTCAGTCTTGGTGGTACTCCTGGCCATGCTTCCACGGTACGACCAACCTCCGACGATGCCGCGTAATGACGCGGCACTCGCGGCATCCGCGACGCACCCGTCAGACCGTCGCCCTGACCATCGTCTCGCGGGATCCGGTCGACCCGACGACGGAGAACCCCTCGGCGCGGTAGAGGTTGCGGGCGAAGTTGTCGCGTTCCACGCTCAGATCCGCGCATGCCCCTGTGATCCCGCGAGCTCCACGACTCCGCGCAGCAGGGACCGGCCCACCCCGCGCGCCCGCCAGAGCGGGTGCACGCCGATGATGAGCTCCGGCACTGCGACGCCGACGAAACCGAGCCCCGGCTCGTTCTGCGGGAGCATGCGGTACCAGGCGGCTCCGATCGGCACGTCGTCGGGATCGATCGCCACGAGCCCGTCGTCGGCCGTCCGCTTCCAGCCGGCCAGGTAGCGACGATGCTCAGCGGAGGCGAGCACCTCGTGTCGAGGCCGCAGCCCGCCCGCGCGCCAGTTCGCGGCCTCGACGAGCATGTCGCCGAGGAACTTCGCATCCGTCTGGACGGCTCTGCGGGACGTGAAGGCCCTGTACATGTCCGGAGCATAGGGCGCGCGTGTTACGCCGGGATGTCGGCGACCCGTGAGTGCGAGCGGACCGCCGTCACGCCTCGATGACGAGCGGTACGATCATCGGACGACGGCGCAGCTTCTGGTTGACCCACCGGCCGATCGTGCGACGCACCACCTGCGACAACGCGTGCGTGTCGCGGACGCCGTTGCCCGATGCCTCCTTGAGAGCGGCGACGATCTTCGGCGAGACGTCCTCGAAGACCGAGTCGTCCTCGGCGATGCCTCGCGCGTGGATCTCCGGCCCGGAGATGATGCGCCCGGTCGCGGCATCCACGACGACGATGACCGAGACGAAGCCCTCCTCGCCGAGGATGCGGCGGTCCTTGAGGTCGGCGTCTGTGATCTCGCCCACGGTCGAGCCGTCGACGTAGACGAAGCCGAGGTCGAGCTGTCCCGCGACGCGCGCGTCGCCGTCCTTCAGGTCGATCACCGTGCCGTTCGACGCGATGATCGTCCGCTCGCCGGGGATCCCGGTGTCCTGCGCGAGCTTCGCGTTCGCCATGAGGTGCCGGTACTCGCCGTGCACGGGGAGGACGTTCCTGGGCTTCAGGATGTTGTAGCAGTAGAGGAGTTCGCCGGCGGCCGCGTGGCCGGACACGTGCACGCGGGCGTTGGCCTTGTGCACGACGTTCGCGCCGAGCTTCGTGAGTCCGTCGATCACGCGGTACACGGCGTTCTCGTTGCCCGGGATGAGGCTGGAGGCGAGGATGACGGTGTCGCCCTCGCTGATCTCGATCGCGTGGTCGAGGTTCGCCATGCGGCTGAGCACGGCCATCGGCTCGCCCTGCGACCCGGTAGACATGTAGACGATGCGGTCGTCCGGAAGATCGCGCGCCTTCTTGAAGTCGATGAGCACGCCGTCCGGCACCTTGAGGTATCCGAGCTGTTCGGCGATCGTCATGTTCCGCACCATGCTGCGTCCGAGGAACGCGACGCGGCGGCCGTGGGCGTGAGCCGCGTCGATGACCTGCTGCACACGGTGCACGTGGCTGGAGAAGCTCGCGACGATCACGCGACGAGGCGCCTTCGCGATCACCTGGTCGAGCACCGGGCCGATCGACCGCTCGGTCGGGGTGAAGCCGGGCACGTCGGCGTTCGTGGAGTCGACGAGGAACAGGTCGACGCCCTCCTCCCCGAGGCGCGAGAACGCACGGAGGTCCGTGATGCGACCGTCGAGAGGCAGCTGGTCCATCTTGAAGTCGCCGGTGGCGAGCACCATGCCGGCCGGCGTGCGGATCGCGACCGCGAGAGCATCCGGGATCGAGTGGTTCACGGCGACGAACTCGAGGTCGAACGGACCGACCTGCTCGCGCTGGCCCTCGGTGACCGTGAGCGTGAAGGCCTTGATGCGGTGCTCCTTGAGCTTCGCCTCGACCAGCGCCAGGGTGAGGCCGGACCCGATCAGCGGGATGTCGCTCTTGAGACGCAGGAGGTACGGCACGGCGCCGATGTGGTCTTCATGACCGTGCGTGAGCACGACGCCGACGATGTCGTCGAGCCTGTCCTTGATCGGCTCGAAGTCGGGCAGGATCAGGTCGACGCCCGGCTGGTGCTCCTCGGGGAACAGCACTCCGCAGTCGACGATCAGGATCTTGCCGTCGAACTCGAAGATGGTCATGTTGCGGCCGACCTCGCCGAGTCCGCCGAGCGGGGTGACGCGCAGCGTACCCCGTTCGAGGTCGGTGGGATCTGCGATCGGGATGGACATGCGCTCTCCTCAGTCGGACGCTTCCCACGTCCGGTCGTTCATGGTGTCGCGGCGCACCGCGACCGATGTCAGCGTGTCGTGCCGTGCACCTTCGGCAGGGCGCCGCCCGCAGCCGCGTTGCGGTCGGGGCGGAAGTTCGAGAAGTCTGCACCGGGGACGTCCTTGACGAGGTCGAGCTCGTCCTCGATCAGGGCGGCCTCCCACTCCTCCGGCCCGACGAGCGGCAGACGCACGCGCGGGCTCGAGATGCGACCGAGCCCGTGCAGGATGTACTTCGCCGCGACCGTGCCCGGTACGTGGGTCATGACCGCGCGGACGAGCGGCTCGAGGCGCTTGTGCTCGGCGGTCGCGGCCGCGAGGTCGCCGCGGTTCACGGCATCCACGATGGTCCGGTAGGGCGTCGCGGCGATGTTCGCGGTGACGCCGATCATGCCCGTCGCGCCGATCGCGAGGTGCGGCAGCACGTTCGCGTCGTCGCCGGAGAAGTACATGAGGTCGGTCTGGTTGAGCACGCGGCTCACCTCGGAGAAGTCGCCCTTGGCGTCCTTCACCGCGAGGATGTTCGGGTGCTTCGCGAGACGCAGGATCGTCTCGTACTTGATGGGCACGCCCGTGCGGCCGGGGATGTCGTACAGGATCACCGGGAGATCGGTGGCGTCTGCGACGAGCCGGAAGTGCGTGAGGATGCCGGCCTGGGTCGGCTTGTTGTAGTAGGGCGTGACGATCATGATGCCGTCGGCGCCGGCCTTCTCGCTCGCCTTGTAGAGCTCGATCGCATGGGCGGTCTCGTTCGAGCCGCCACCGGTGATGATCTTCGCGCGACCGGCCGAGACGGACTTGCCGACCTCGACGAGCTTGAGCTTCTCGGGGTCCGTCAGGGTCGAGGTCTCGCCGGTCGTTCCGGTCACCACGATGCCGTCCGCCCCAGCGGTGATCACGTCATCGATGTGCTTCTCGACGGCGGGCCAGTCGACTTCGCCGTCGGCGGTCATGGGGGTGACCAGCGCGACGAGAACCTGTCCGAAGGGGTTGCCCGAGTGCGTCATGATCCCAGCGTATCGGTCGGCCGGGGTTCACGCCGACGCTGCGGGTCGGATGACGTCGCCTCGACGCACGTCGAGCGGATCGCTCA
Source organism: Microbacterium sp. CR_7 (assembly GCF_041954755.1). Lineage (NCBI taxonomy): Bacteria > Bacillati > Actinomycetota > Actinomycetes > Micrococcales > Microbacteriaceae > Microbacterium > Microbacterium sp. CR_7. The sequence goes on along the minus strand of NZ_JAVAYF010000001.1, from coordinate 298,146 downwards.
GCAGGATGCCGGCGAGTTCGCCTACCGTGGCCTCGCTCGCGCGCTTCCGGAACATCTCGATGCCCTTGATGCTCGTCGTTCCCGCGACCGCTCCCTCACGCACGACGTCGATGACGTCGTCGACCCGGAGGATGCCGCTGCGCACCTTTCCCGTCGCGATCCGACCACGCCCCGTGATGGTGAACACATCCTCCACCTCGAACTCCGTGGCGCTCACGGCCGTCGAGAGGTCGCCGGCGGGGCGCACGGCGGCTCCGTCGGCCGTCATCGCTGCGAGACGCGCAGCCTCCGCCTCGTTGTAGTGCCGCAGCATCTCGTTCGCGTCCTGCGCCTCGCGTTTCCTGCCGAACAGCCATCCCATGACTCCGATCCTACGGAGACGCATAGGCTCTGACTCATGAGCTGGATCACGCACGATTCGTCGACGGTGTACGAGAACGCCTGGATCTCGGTACGCGAGGATCGCGTGACGGGGCCGGCCGGAGAGGGGATCTACGGCGTCGTGACGATGCGCAATCCGGCGGTGTTCGTCGTCGCGGTCGATGACCAGGACCGCGTGTGCCTCGTCACGCTCGAGCGCTACACGACGGGGCGGTCGATCGAGGTACCGGCCGGCGGCAGCGACGGCGAGGAGCCGCTCGTCGCCGCGCAGCGGGAGTTGGCGGAGGAGACCGGTTTCGAGGCGGCCGACTGGACGCGGATCGGCGCGATGAACGCCCTCAACGGCATCGCGGACGCCCCGGAGCACGTCTTCCTCGCCCGCGATCTTCGCCCGATCACGGGCGCCGACGCCCGCGCGCAGGACGAGGAGGGAATCGACGCGGTCGCCTGGGTCCCGTTCGCGGACGTGCTGGCCATGATCGCCGACGGGCGCATCACGGACGGCGAGACCGTCGCCGCGATCGCCATGGCCGGAATCCGGCTCGGTCGATTCCGCTGAGCCGGGCCGGACGTCAGACGCGTCCTCGCCGGGCGATGCGGGACGTGAGGGAACTCGGCAGCACGCGCGTCAACGCGACCAGCGCCTTGTAGCGCAACGACGGGATCGACACCGCCCTCCCTCGTGCCGCGTCGCGAAGACCCTCGCGCACGACGTTCCGCGCGTCGAGCCACATGAACGCCGGCACGCCCTCCTGCCCCGGGGGAAGCCCCATGCGCTCGTGGAAAGAGGTGTGCGTGAACCCCGGGCACACTGCGGTCACACTCACGCCGTCGGCGGCGTACTCGGTGTTCGCCCAGCGGCTGAAGCCGATGAGCCAGCTCTTGCATGCGGAGTACGTGGAGCGGGAGATGAATCCGGCCACGGAGGCGACGTTGACGATGCGTCCGCCGCGGCCCCGCATCGTCTGGAGGGCGGCATGCATGAGTCGCATCGACGCCTCGACGTGGACTCGCAGATGCCGCACCTCGTCGTCGATGTCGTTCTCGGCGAACTGCAGAGGCAAGCCGAATCCGGCGTTGTTCACGAGCAGGTCGACCGGGTCGTCGGCATCGCGCAGTCGCGCCGCGACGCTCTCGACCCCCGCCTCATCCGCCAGATCGGCGACGAGCACCTCGACCGCGACGCCGTGCTCGCTGCGCAGATCGGCCGCGAGTTCCTCGAGAGCGTCGGCCGAGCGCGCCACGAGCACGAGATCGGCACGGCGACGCGCGAGCTGACGGGCGAACTCCTGGCCCAGGCCGGCACTGGCACCGGTGATCAGCGCGGTGGGCATCAGCGCTCGTACCCCAGGAAGCGGTAGCGGATACCGGTGCGGGAGGTCTGCCACTCCCCTTCGTCGACGACGCGCCAGCCCGCGGTCGACGGCGCGAACGCGTCGCCGTCGACCTCGAGATCGAGCTCCGTCACCTCGAGGCGGTCGGCGTCGCCGATCACCTGGCGGAAGATCTCGGCACCTCCGATGATCCAGACGCGGTCGTGGCCGCGCACGGCATCCGTCACCGTCGCCGCGCGATGCGCACCCTCTGCCGACCAGTCCTGCTGGCGGGTGATGACGACGTTCTCGCGGCCCGGCAGAGGGCGGAAGCGCTCAGGAAGCGAGTCCCACGTCTTGCGCCCCATGATCACCGGGGCGCCCATCGTCACATCCTTGAAGTGAGCGAGATCCTCGGGGACGTTCCACGGCATGCCGCCCTCGGCGCCGATGACACCGCCCGCCGCCTGCGCCCAGACCAGCCCGACCCAGGTCATACCGCCACCGCCGCGCGGATCGGAGCGTGGTGCTGGTAGTCCTCGACGACGAAGTCGTCGTACTCGTACTCGAGCACCGAGTCCGGAGTGCGCGCGAACCGCAGCGTCGGATACGGGAAGGGCTCGCGGGTCAACTGCTCGCGCACCTGCTCGAGGTGGTTGTCGTAGATGTGGCAGTCGCCGCCGGTCCAGACGAAGTCCCCCGGCTCGAGACCGACCTGCTGCGCGATCATCATCGTCAGCAGCGCGTAGGAGGCGATGTTGAACGGAACGCCGAGGAACAGGTCGGCGCTGCGCTGGTACAACTGGCAGGACAGGCGTCCGTCGGCCACGTAGAACTGGAACAGCGCATGGCACGGCGCCAGCGCCATGTCGGGGATGTCGGCCGGATTCCAGGCCGACACGATCAGACGGCGGGAGTCTGGCGTCTGACGGATCTGCTCGATCACCTGGGACAGCTGATCGATGCTCTCGCCGTCGGGCGTGGGCCACGAGCGCCACTGCACGCCGTAGACAGGCCCGAGGTCACCCTCGGCATCTGCCCATTCGTCCCAGATGGTCACGCCGTGCTCCTGCAGCCACCGCACGTTCGAGTCACCGCGGAGGAACCACAGCAGCTCGTACGCGATGGACTTGAAGTGCACGCGCTTCGTGGTGATGAGCGGGAACCCCTGAGAGAGGTCGAAGCGGATCTGTCGACCGAAGACGCTCGTGGTGCCCGTCCCCGTGCGATCGGACTTGTGCGTGCCGTGCTCCAGCACGTCGCGGAGCAGGTCTTCATACGGCGTCGGGACGGCTGCGCTCATGACAGTCAGACTACCCGCCGCGGGCGACATCGGACCCGTCCGTCACGGTCGGAAACATCGCGTCCGCCCCGCCCGCAGCGGGTTTACGCTCGACCCATGTCACCCGGACTCGCGCTCGCCATCGCGGGAGCACTCGTCATCCTCGCGATCGTCGCGGGGTTGGTGGTCCGTGCGCGAGACGGCCGCCGCAGCGCAGCCGGCGGCCTCCGGTTCAACCCCTCCGACGGAGGCACCCCGCTCGCGGAGCGTGCCACGCTCGTGCAGTTCAGCACCGAGTTCTGCACCCGCTGCCCGCAGGTGCGGCGTCTGCTGACCTCCTACGCCGATCAGGACGACTCCGTCGTCCACGTCGAGGTCGACCTGACGCATCGCCCGGACCTGTCAACGCGATACCGGGTCCTGCAGACCCCCACGACCTTCGTCGTCGACCGATCGGGCGCCGTCCGCGCCCGGTTCCACGGCGTGCCGCGCCCCGCGGCCCTGACCGAGGCACTCGCCGCCCTCTGACGCGGCAGACAGGAGCAGAGATGAGCACTCCCGCCGGCATCGACCCCCGCGGACCGCGCTTCGCCGCCACCATCACGACCGCGCTGCTGCTCGTGGCGACCTTCCTCGGCCTCGTCGGCACCTCGCCCGACGCCGCTGCGTCGACGCTGGGGCAGCGCGCCCTCGACCCCGCCTTCCTGCTGACGGTCGTCATCGCCGCGCTGTTCCTGTGGAGCGTCGTCTCGCCCTCGACCGCCCCCTGGGGCGCGATCTTCCGCCGATTCGTGAGGCCGCGACTGAGCCCGCCGTCGGAGCTCGAGGACCCTCGGCCTCCGCGCTTCGCCCAGGGCGTCGGCCTGTTCGTGGTCACGGTCGGCCTCGTCCTCCACCTGCTCGGGGTCGCATGGGCCCTGCCCATCGCCACGGCGGCGGCCTTCATCGCCGCGTTCCTCAACGCCGTCTTCTCACTGTGCCTCGGCTGCCAGCTCTACCTGCTGCTCCAGCGAGCCGGTCTCCTCGGACGCTCGGCGACCACAGCCTGAGCCGGTTCCCTCCCGCCTGCCCGCTCGGTAGGCTGACCGGACACGCGACCCGCACACCGCGCATCGCGAGAACCGGAGGAATCATGCCCGTCACCAGCGAAGCCACCACCACCTGGACCGGATCCCTCGCGGAGGGCTCGGGCACCGTCGCCTTCTCGTCGTCGAACCTCGGCACCTTCCCCATCGACTGGAAGGCCCGCAGCGAGGGCAGCGACACGACCACCACGCCCGAGGAGCTCATCGCCGCCGCTCACGCCTCGTGCTTCAGCATGGCTCTCTCGCACGCCCTCTCGGAGAACGGCACCCCGCCCGAGCGCGTGAACACGAGCGCATCCGTGACCTTCAAGCCCGGCGTCGGCATCACCGGCAGTCACCTCAACGTCAATGCCGTCGTGCCCGGACTGTCTCCAGAGGCCTTCCAGGAGATCGCGGAGGGGGCGAAGACCGGCTGCCCGGTCTCACAGGCTCTCGCCGGCATCGACATCACCCTCGAGGCGACGCTGGCCTGACCCCGGGTCTCAGCGGCGGGCGAGCCTGATCGCCGACCGGATGCTCGCGCGCGCATCCTTCCGGTGCCCCGACGCGTCCTGCACGACGCCGAGCCGGTACCGTGCCCGCCAGTCGTCGGGCGCGGCATCCGCCTCCGCCTCGTAGCGGGCGATCAGCGGAGCGGCATCCTCGGCGCGGAGCCGGCCGCTCGGAGTCAGCTCGGTCTCGGCCTCCGGCATCCCTCCCTCAGCGTCCAGCGTCCGCCCGAGACGGTCCGCCGCAAAGCCGAACTGCATCTCGCGCACGAGCGCCCAGGCGCCGAGCGGTGCGAGCACGAGCAGCGCGATCCCCATGCCGATCGACACGCCGGTGCCGACGGCGAAGAACATGACTGCGAGCCACACGGACACGGCGAGATAGACCAGCAGCGATGCGGCCATGAGGCCGACTCCGATGCGCGACATCACGAGCGGATGCCGATGTCGATCATGCTCTCGAGTCCGATCACCACGCCGGTGGCCTGCGCCGCGTACGGCACAGCGAGGCGGATGCCCGGCGCGTAGGCCAGAGCGGGCTCGACGGTGTCGTGCACGAACGAGAGCGACTCCCCCGGGCCCGACAGGACGACCTCCTGCTTGGCGATCACCCCGGGTCGTCGCAGCGAATGCACGGGGACCGTCGCGACCTGCTGGCCACGCGCTCGCTGGTCGGCGTGCGGGGCGCTGACAGGTCCTCTGTCGGCGCGCGCCGCAGCGATGAGTTCGGCCGTGCGCACGGCGGTGCCGCTGGGCGAATCGACCTTGCGCTCGTGATGCGCCTCGACGATCTCGGCCGAAGGGAAGAACGGAGCCGCTGCCGCCGCGAGAGCCGAACCGAGGACCGAGCCGAGCGAGAAGTTCGGGATGAACACGACGCCGTTCCCGGCGTCGTCCACGAGCGGACGCACCAGCGCGATCCGCTCGGCCGACCACCCCGACGTCGCGACCAGCACGTTGATGCCGCGCTCGACCGCCGCCCGCACGACATCGATGCTCACCTGCGGGGTCGTCGCGTCGACGACGAGGTCCGCACCGTCGATCTCGGCGAGGTCGCTCGACGACGTGAGCACGCGGCTCACCTCGAATCCCTCCAGCCCGTCGATCACCGCGTGGATGATCGAACCCAGCTTCCCGGTTCCGCCGACGAGAGCTACCTGCGTGGTCATGGGTCGAGTCTATTTCGCGGGCGGACGCCTGCCCGGCGGCTGGCCGTGCAACGTCGTATCAGACCGGCATCGTGTCGGGGATGCCGGTGCGCAGCTCGACCGGAAGATGCCCCGTGTCGTTGTGGGTGAGCAGCGTCCAGGGGCGTCCCTGCTTCTGCGCGATCACGGTCAGGCCGCAGTGCGATTGGTTCAGCGTCATCCACCGCCACTCGGGAGCCCCGAGCACCTCCCTGACGAACCAGGAGATCACGAAGTTGTGAGTGATCAAGACCTCGTGCACGTCACCGGGTTTGCGCACGAGGAATTCGTTGACGGCATCCGCCATCTGCGCGCGGCCGGCCTCGATCTCGGCATCCGTGATCGAGCCGAAGAACGGCTCGAAGACCGCAGGGGTCTCTTCCGTCATCCCGGTCGGCACGCAGTCGAAGAGCAGGGCGGTCGGCTCCGGGTCGACCGACGGGAGACGGGCGGCGATGGCCCGCGCCGTCTCGTTGGCCCGCAGCAGCGGTGAATGCCACACGGCGTCGAGCGGAAGACCCGACAGGCGGTCGGCGATGAGCTCGGCCTGACGGGCTCCGCGCGGAGAGAGCGGACCGTCGGCGAGACCGTGCTCGGCATCCTGATGTTCGCCGTGCCTGACCAGGTAAATGTAGTGCGTCACAAACTCGCTCGCTTCATCGACAGCATCCGTCGGGATCTCCCCCAGCCTATGTCAGGTCTGTGAGAGAGGCGGGAGGACGCTCAGTTGCCCGCGCGAGTCAGGTCGGCGACCTGCACGCGAGACAGACTCACACCGGCACCCTGCATGAGCTCATCGACGTGCTCGGTCGCGAACGTGTTGACGATGGGAGCGGCGACAGTGCGCTGCGCGAGCAGCCAGGCGACGGACACGGCGGCGACCGGCACGTCGAGCTCAGCGGCGACCTGGTCGAGGGCCTTGAGGATCTTGGTGCCGCGGCGGTTAAGGTGCCCGCGCAGCTGCTCGCCGCGCACGCCCCTCGAGGTCAGCGCCTTGCTGCGGTGACGACCGGAGAGGAAACCGTGCTCGAGCGCGTGCGAGGGCGTGACGGCGAGGTTCTGGGCGCCGGCCACGAGTCGCAGGTCGCCCTCGAACGGCTGGCGACGCACGAGGTTGTACGGCGAGTCGATGACCTGAATTCGGGGGTAGCCCGCTGAGGCGAGGATGCGCGCCTCGACGAGACGCTCCGGTGCGAGTCCGAAGGCACCGAGCGCACCGATCTTGCCCGCCTCGGTCAGCCACTCCACCGTGGCGAGCGTGTCTTCGAGGTTGGTCGTGCGGTCGAGCGTCGCATCGAGGTAGAGCACGTCGATGCGCTCGACGCCCAGTCGTGTGAGCGACCCCTCGACGGCGCGGACCAGATTGACCGACCCGAGCCCCGGGTTGTCGGCGTGCGCACCGATCCGCACGCTGAGCAGAGTGCGGTCGCGGCGGCCGCGCGAACGCAGCCACTGTCCGATGATGTGCTCGCTGCGCCCGCCGGAGAACCCGTCGGCGGTGTGTATGGCGTTGCCGCCGAACTCCACGTAGCGGTCGAGGATGCCATGGCTGGTCTCGAGGTCGACGTTCCAGCCGAACTCCGCCGCGCCGAGCATCAGCGGGAAGGTGTCGAAACCGGTCTCACCGAGCGGCACCCGGATCGACTCGCCGATTCCGGGGCCCACGATCGGGATGGGAGCGGAGGGATGTTCCGCGTCGTGCGGGGCGCGCTCTGCGGAGGCGCCTGCGCCTACGCTGAACAACCGCATCTTCCTCACCCCCGCGTCGATCGAAGCTTCCGATCTCCGTCACTGCCTGGTCTGCACCCCCCGGTGCGTACTTCGAGGGTATGCGATGACCGCGACCCCGCCGGCCAATACGGGGAACGGCGAGGGAACTTCCCATAACGGTTTGGTCACGCCTCTGCACGACGGAACCCGGGCCCGTCATCAAGACGGACCCGGGTTCGATGTCGCAGCGGCGATGCTTACTCGGCCGCGGCCTCCTCGGCGGGAGCTGCACCCTCGGCAGGGGCGTCGTCGAGCACGGGCTCGAGCGAGAGCTTGCCGCGGTCGTCGATCTTCGTGATCTTCACGAGGATCTTCTGGCCGACGGAGAGGACGTCCTCGACGTTCTCGACACGCTTGCCACCGGCGAGCTTGCGCACCTCGGTGACGTGCAGCAGGCCGTCCTTGCCGGGAAGCAGCGAGACGAAGGCGCCGAACGTGGCGATCTTCACGACGGTTCCGAGGAACTGCTCGCCGACCTCGGGGTTGGTCGGGTTGGCGATCGCGTTGACCTGGGCACGGGCGGCCTCGGCCGAAGGGCCGTCGGTCGCGCCGATGTAGACGGTGCCGTCCTCCTCGATGGAGATCTGCGCGCCGGTCTCGTCCTGGATGGCGTTGATCGTCTTGCCCTTCGGGCCGATCAGCTCACCGATCTTGTCGACCGGAATCTGCACGCTGATGACGCGAGGCGCGGTGGGCGCCATCTCGTCGGGGGCGTCGATCGCGGCGTTCAGGACGTTGAGGATCGTCAGACGTGCGTCGCGGGCCTGGGTCAGCGCGCCGGCGAGCACCGACGACGGGATGCCGTCGAGCTTCGTGTCGAGCTGGATGGCCGTGACGAACTCGCTGGTACCGGCGACCTTGAAGTCCATGTCGCCGAGCGCGTCCTCCGCACCCAGGATGTCGGTGAGCGCCGCGTAGCGGGTCTCACCGTCGACCTCGTCGGACACGAGACCCATCGCGATACCGGCGACGGGAGCGCGCAGCGGCACACCCGCGTTCAGCAGCGACAGGGTCGACGCGCAGACCGAGCCCATCGACGTGGAGCCGTTCGAGCTCAGCGCCTCGGACACCTGACGGATCGCGTACGGGAACTCCTCGCGGCTCGGCAGCACCGGCACGAGCGCGCGCTCGGCCAGGAAGCCGTGGCCGATCTCGCGACGCTTCGGCGAACCGACGCGGCCGGTCTCACCGGTCGAGTAGGGCGGGAAGTTGTAGTGGTGCATGTACCGCTTGCTCGTCGTGGGCGACAGCGAGTCGATCTGCTGCTCCATCTTGAGCATGTTCAGCGTGGTGATGCCCAGGATCTGGGTCTCTCCGCGCTGGAAGATCGCCGAACCGTGGACGCGCGGGATGACCTGCACCTCGGCGTCGAGCGGACGGATGTCGGCGAGGCCGCGACCGTCGATGCGCGAACCCTCGGTGAGGATGCGGCCGCGCACGATCTTCTTGGTGACGGACTTGTACGCAGCGGAGAACTCGAGCGGAGCAGCGGCAGGCAGGTCGCCGGCCTCGGTCGCCTCGATGAGCTCGGCCTTGACCCGATCCTTGATAGCGTCGTCGGCGGTCTGGCGCTCGGTCTTGTCGGCGATCTGGTACACACCGACCAGCTCGTCGTACGAACGGCCGGCGACGAAGTCGTAGACCTCCTGGCTGTAGGCCGGGAAGACCGGGTAGACGCCCGGCTCCTTCGACGCCGTGGCGGCGAGCTCGGCCTGAGCCTTGACCAGCTGCGCGATGAACGGCTTCGCGGCCTCGAGGCCCTCGGCGACGACGTCCTCGCTCGGCTTGGTGGCGCCGGCCTTGATGAGGTTCCAGCTGTTCTCGGTGGCCTCGGCCTCGACCATCATGATCGCGACGTCTTCGGTGCCGTCGGCCTTCGTGACGACGCGACCCGCGACGACGAGGTCGAACACGGCCTCGTCGACCTGCGCGGCGGTCGGGAACGCGACCCACTGGTCGGCGTGCTCGCCGTGACCGGGGATGAACGCGAGGCGGACACCGGCGACCGGGCCGGAGAACGGCAGGCCGGAGATCTGGGTCGACGCGGAGGCCGCGTTGATCGCGAGGGCGTCGTAGAACTCGCCCGGTGCGATCGAGAGCACGGTGATGACGATCTGGACCTCGTTGCGCAGGCCGTCGACGAACGACGGACGCAGCGGACGGTCGATCAGACGGCAGACGAGGATCGCCTCGGTGGAGGGACGGCCCTCACGGCGGAAGAACGAGCCGGGGATCTTGCCTGCGGCGTAGGAGCGCTCCTCGACGTCGACGGTCAGCGGGAAGAAGTCGAAGCCTTCACGCGGGTGCTTGCCGGCGCTGGTGGCCGAGAGGAGCATGGTCTCGCCGTCGAGGTAGGCGGCGACAGCGCCCTGCGCCTGCTGCGCGAGGCGGCCGGTCTCGAAGCGGACGGTGCGGGTGCCGAAGCGGCCGTTGTCGAGAACGGCCTCGGTGGCGGTGATTTCAGGACCTTCCAAGAGGTCTCTCCTTCTTTGTTTAGACTCGCGGACCCGTGTGATGCGCGAGCGTGTTCATGAAGGAGCGGAATCGTCGGGGTTCGGGCGCGCGGGCACTCCCGCGAACATCGCCTGCGCTGGCCACCAGTAGAAAGCCACCCGACGACGCCCGCCGAGGAACCCACCACAGGGGACCAGCTTCTCCGCCGATCGCTCCATGAGTCGATATGAAATTGTGCCGACGATAGACGTCGACCTCTCACAGCCTATCAGCGCACCCCGTGATCGCCTGCGAACAACGACCCACCGTGCGCCCGCCGTCGACCGGCCACCCGCCGGTCATCCCCTGTTCACGCACCGGACGCCGGGCCGTGGGGCGCGTGGGCTGTGGTGTGTGGATGCGCATGTCAGTCATCGGTTGCGGGTACCTCGGTGCCGTGCACGCCGCAGCCATGGCCTCGATCGGACACGACGTGATCGGCATCGACGTCGATGAGGGAAAGATCGATGCACTGCGCCGCGGATCGGCGCCGTTCTTCGAGCCGCAGCTCGACGAGCTGCTGCAGCAGGGAAGCGCATCAGGCCGAGGCGAAGCCGCGGGATTCCTCCGCGAGGTGGACGGCATCAACATGCGGCGGAGGGACCGCGCCGTGCGGATGGTGGTCGACGCCCTCGGCGGTCTCGTGTTCGGACGCCGCATCGCCGTGCTCGGCGCAGCCTCCAAGCCCCGCCGCGCTCGACAACGCCGCGGCCGCGCACCCGCAGCTCGGATATGCGGCGGAGCGCGACGACGCGCTCCGCGACGCTGACGCGGTCGTCGTCGTCACGGAATGGGACCTCCGCCGCCGCGAGCTCACGCCGGAGCACGCGGGCTCGCTCGTCGCGGGTCGCGTGATCGTCGACGGTCGCAACTGCCTGGATGCCGCGGCCTGGCGGGCAGCGGGCTGGGTGCACCACGGCATGGGCCGCCGCTGACCCGGCCACTCCGCCGGGCGGTCAGACGATCGGGACACCGCGCTGCGCGGCGGAGCGGCCGAGGTACACGTAGTCGTCGTGCTTCGCGACGCGGCCGTCCCCTGCCGCGCGCCCGTGCAGGCGGCGCCAGACCCAGGGCAGCGCGTGCCTGCGCCACCACAGACCGGCGCCGATCGACTCGTTCTCGTGGAGCGACGCGTCGAGAGCGCCGAGCGCGTCCGCGTGCGGGACGCCGAGCACCTCGCCGGCCCGGTACGCGAGGAAGCGATGCCCTCGGCTGCTGAGATGCACGAGGTCCTCGCCCCAGTTCGGTCGATCGGGCAGCGTCGGGTGCATGTCGGTGTCGATGAGGATCGCTCCGGTGCGCGCGGCGATCCCCGCGAGCGCCGTGGCGAAGGCCGAGAACCGTCTGGCGTAGATCTGTGCGGCCCGCCGACGCGGGAGGAACGGAGTGACGAGGAGCACATCCGCCCCGCTGTCGCGCACTCGCACCACGGCCTGTTCGAGCTGGGCGGCGATCCGCGGCACGTCGACGGTGCGACCGACGAGATCGTTCGCCCCGACGAGGATCGACACCAGGTCGGGACGCAGCGCCAGTGCCCGATCGAGCTGCGCGCCGCAGACGTCGTGCACGCGCTTCGACCGGATGGCGAGGTTGGCGTAGTGGAGGCCTCCCCGAGCCGCCAGCAGGAGGGCGAGTCGGTCGGCCCAGCCGCGGAGGGAGCCGTCAGGGGCGGGATCGCACAGCCCCTCGGTCAGCGAATCCCCCAGTGCCACGTAGCGGTTCCAGCGCTTGCTCGGGACGGCGACCGACGGTTCGGGACGGGAGACGCGGCGAGCGCGCAGGGCGGTGTCGACCGTCCGCAGACCGATCGCATCGTCGAAGTGCCCCAGCAGCTGGTCGCAGACACTCCCCCAGCTGCGCGCCTGCACCGCCTGCCATCCGGCCTCGCCGAGCGCGCGACGCTTGCGCTGATCACCGACGAGATCCTGCACGCGCATGGTGAGGTCGTCGAGGTCTCCCGGGCGGTAGAGCCACCCGTCGATGCCCATGCGCACGAGGTCGAGCGGGCCTCCGCGTCCGGTGGCGACGACGGGCACTCCGCTCGCGTGCGCCTCCTGGAGGGTCTGGCCGAAGGTCTCGCTCTCACCCGGGTGGACGAAGACGTCGAACGAGGCCATCGCTGCGGCGAGCGCGTCGCCGCTCAGGTGGCCGAGGAAGAGCGCTCGCGGCATCAGAGCTTCGAGCCTCGCGCGGCTCGGGCCGTCGCCGACGATGACGACCCTGGTGCCGGGGATGCCGTCGAGCACGGCCAGGTCTTCGACCTGCTTCTCGGGCGCGAGTCGGCCGACGTAGCCGATCACGACGTCCGCTCCCCAGGTGGCGCGCAGGTGCTCGGACCGCCGCAACGGGTGGAAGCGCTCCGCATCGACACCGCGACCCCACCGCCGCACCCTGTCGATGCCGAGGTCGGCCAACTGCCTGGCGGAATCCGCCGACGGCGCGAGCGTGAGCGTCGCCCTGCGGTGCAGTCGGGCGATGTGCGTCTGCACGATCCCCGTCGTCGCGGGGATGCCGTAGCGCTCGGTGTAGGCCGCGACGTCGGTCTGATATGCAGCGACCGCTGCGATGTCGAGGCGCTCTGCGGCGAGCGCTCCCCGCCATCCGAGCGCGAACGGCGAGGCGAGGTGCACGACGTCGGGCTGGAAGCGTCGCAGGGATGCCGCGACACGGTGCGCCGACGAGGTTCCCACCCGCACGTTGCGGTAGCCGGGGAGCGGGAGGCTGGGGATGGCCTGCACCGGGGCGCCGGAGATCTCGGTGGGGATGCCGATGGCATCCGGTGCGAGGACGCGTGCCTCGTGCCCCGTGCGCTCGAGGTGCTTCAGGATCTGCAGCACGGACCCGGTGACACCGTTCATGTGCGGAAGGAAGGACTCTGTCACGATCGCGACTCTCACATCCTCAGGATGCCGCCGCGGGGGCCTGCCTGAACCCCGATCCGACGCCGGGCACCAGAAGTTCACCGGATGCTGGATCGCTGGTCACCGGCTATCCGCGCTTTGGTTCCCGTTCACCTCCGCCGCGCAGGGTGGAGCCGTGCCGACCGACCTGCTCACCGGCCCCTGGGCTCTCGCGATCATGAGTCTGCTCGTGCTCGGCGACTCCTTCTTCGTGGTGATCCCCGGCGAGATCGCGGTCACCGCCCTCGGTGCCATCGCATCGACGGCAGGGTCGCCGGCGCTGTGGTCCGTGATCGTCTGCGCGGGCGCGGCGGCGTTCCTCGGCGATGCGGCCTGCTACCTGGTCGGTCGCACGGCGGGGACGCAACGATGGCGGTGGATGCGGGGACCCCGGGTGCAGCGGGCGCTCGCCTGGGCGCGTCGCCGGCTCGACTCCGGGACGGCGAGCGTGCTGTTCACCGCACGATTCGTGCCGTTCGCGCGACTCGCCGTCAACCTCGTCGCCGGGGCGTCGCGGATCCATCCCCTGCGGTATCTGTGCCTGGCGGCGCTCGCGGCGCTCGGCTGGGGCGCCTACCAGGCGTCGGTCGGGGCGATCGTCGCACTCCTCGTACCCGGGGGTCCGGTCGTGGGCGTGATCGTCTCGGTCGCGGTGGCCCTGGCGTTGGGTGCCGTGATCGACGTCGTCACGACGCGGGTCCGCAGGTGACGGACCGGGTGGATGAGCCGTGCCCTAGGCTGGCGGGCATGAGCACCGAAGAAGGCGCGTCCTCGACCGAGGACATGAAGCGCAAGTTCAAGGAAGCGCTCGAGAAGAAGAACGCGCACCACCGCGAGGGCCAGGCGCATCTGGACGGCGACTCCGCCGTCCACGGCACGCACGCCCCGCAGACTCGGCGCGAGTTCCGACGCAAGAGCGGCTGATCGCACGGACGCGGGAGCCGACTGACGTCGACTCCCGCATCCCCTTCGGGTCCTGGCGTCAGTTCTGCGTGGCCCTGGCGCGTGCGCGCTCCTGCTTCGCCGACATCTCGTCGAGTGCGGAGTCCTTGAGTCCCTGTGCGTCGACGGCGGTGCGCTCGTCGGCCATGCCGTGGTCGTCCACGCCGTCGAGAACCGACTCGTCGAACGGCAGCTCGCCACTGAGGACCCGGCGCACACGCTCTCGGTCGATCTCGCGGGTCCACGTGCCGATGAGCAGCGTCGCGACGGCGTTGCCGGTGAAGTTCGTCAGCGCACGTCCCTCGGACATGAACCGGTCGATGCCGACGATCACGCCGACTCCGTCGACGAGATCGGGGCGGTAGGCCTGCAGACCGCCCGCGAGCGTCGCGAGTCCGGCACCCGTGACCCCGGCGGCTCCCTTGCTGGCGATGATCATGAAGACCAGCAGACCGATCTGCTCGCCGATCGACATCGGCTGCCCCATCCCGGTCGCGATGAAGAGCGACGCCATGGTCAGGTAGATCGCGGTGCCGTCCAGGTTGAACGAGTACCCGGTCGGGACCGTGATGCCGACGACCGGCTTCGAGACGCCGACGTGCTCCATCTTGGCGATCAGTCGAGGCAGCGCCGACTCCGACGATGACGTCCCGACGATCAGCAGGTACTCGCGGGCCAGGTACTTGATGAGACTGAAGATGTTGACCCGCGTCACCGCGAACAGCAGCACGCCCAGCACCACGACGATAAACACGACGCAGGTGATGTAGAAGGCGATCATGAGCACCCCGAGGCTCCAGATGGCCGCGATGCCGGTCTTGCCCACGACGGCGGCGATGGCTCCGAACGCGCCGAGCGGCGCGAGCCACAGGATCATGCCGAGGATGCGGAAGACGAGCTTCTGCAGGTTCTTGACGGCGTCCATGATCGGGGCGCCCTTCTCCCCCAGTCCCTGCAGGGCGAACCCGACGAGGAGCGCGATGAACAGGACCTGCAGCACGCTCTCCCCGGTGAACGCGGAGAAGAAGGTGGCCGGGATGATGCCGAGCACGAACTCCGTGGTCGTCTTCGCCTCGGTCTCGGTCGCGTCGTAGGTCGCCGACGCCATGTCGAGGCCCGCACCCGGGTGGATGATGTTGCCGACGACCAGCCCGATCGCGAGGGCGAAGGTGGACATCACCATGAAGTACAGCAGCGCGAGGCCGCCGATCTTGCCGACGGTCGCCGCCTTCGCGATGGATCCGACGCCGACCACGATCGTGCAGAAGATGATCGGCGCGATCATCATCTTGATCAGCGACACGAAGCCCTTGCCGATCGGCTCGAGGCTCTGACCGACCTCGGGCCAGATGAGGCCGACCGCGGCTCCGAGCACGACGGCGATGATCACCGACACGTACAGCCAGGTGTGCCTGTCCCACGACTGCTTGCCTCGCCGCCAATGGAATCCGGGAAGGGTGAATCCCGTCGTGATGGCCATGGCATCCTCCTTGATCATGAACGTCGTCGTCCGTCTGCGCCGGCGTCATCGCCCGCGGTGTGTTCACACTCCCCCGACTTCGCGCGCCACGGATATTTGTGGTCGTATTGGTCACGACTGATCCCGTCACCGCGATCGCCGACGATCGGAAGGACCAGATGCGACACGCCCGCGGCAGCCGCAGCACCGCCTCGGCGGTGTTCCTCGTCGTCCTCGCGGCGGCCGTGGTGATCGGCGCCCTCGTCGCCGTGTTCCTCGTGGTCGAGGCGCAGCGCGCCACGCATGCCGAGGCAGACCGGGTGACGGCGGCGACCGCGGTGACCCTCGCGACGTCGCCCGTCGTCGCCGAAGCACTCGCGACGGGCGACACGGATGCCGCGACACGCGCCCTCGAGCCGTACGCACTCGACGTGATCGCCGCGGCGGACCTCGACTTCGTGACGATCATGACGCCGGACGGCGTGCGGGTGACCCACCCCGACGTCGACCAGCTCGGCGAGCGCTACCTCGGCACCATCCCCGCCGCCCCCTCGCAGTTGACCGAGGTGTTCACGGGCACGCTCGGTCCGTCGGTTCGCACGATCGTGCCCGTTCTCTCCGCCGACGACGAGCTCATCGGCTGGGTGTCGGCCGGTGTGACGATCGAGTCGATCTCCGACACCCTCCTCCGGCGGCTCCCGCTCTCCCTCGTCATCACGATCGGGCTTGTCGCGCTGGGGGCCCTGGGCGCCTGGATCGCTCGGAGGACGACACGGCGCATCGCCGGCGACCTCCCTCCGGGGCAGCTGCGTGACGCGGTCTCGTCGTACGAGTCGCTGCGGACGCTCGGAGACGCGCTCCGCGCGCAGACCCACGAGCACGGCAACCGCATGCACACCGCGGTCGCACTCCTCGAACTCGGGCGCAGCGACGAGGCGATCGAGATCCTCACGGAGACCTCCCGCCAGAGCCAGTCGCTCGTCGACCAGGTCACCGCACGCCGCGCCGGCGACCCGGCCGTCGGCGCCCTGCTGCTGGGTAAGGCGTCGCAGGCGAAAGAGCGGGGAATCGACTGGCGGATCCGCATCGAACCGGACACCCCGGCGTCTCCGCTCTCGGCCGTCGACAGCGTCGCCGTACTCGGCAACCTCGTCGACAACGCGATGGATGCCGTGGCCGACGCCGAGGAGCGCTGGGTCGAGGTGGTGCTGCAGCCCTCCGAGGACGGCGGGATCGTGCTGGAGGTGTCGGACAGCGGCCCCGGGGTCCCCGACGATCTCCGCGACCGTGTCTTCGACCAGGGGTTCTCCACCAAGCCGGCCGGCGCCGAGGGACGCGGCGTCGGACTCGCGCTGGTGCGAGCCGTGGTCGTCGACGCCGGCGGCACCGTCGAGCTGCGACCCGACCCGACCACGTTCCGCGTCACCCTGCCGCCGAAGAGACGGAGGACCCGGTGATCCGCACCCTGATCGTCGACGACGACGCCCTGACGCTCGAGCTGCACCGCACGTACCTCGAGCGCCTCGACGGCTTCGTGGTGGGCGCCGAATGCACGGGGGCGCGAGCGGCCCTGACCGCCGTCCTCGGGGGCGAGGGATCCGAGCGCTTCGACCTCGTGCTGCTCGATGTGACCATGCCCGATGGATCCGGCATCGACGTGCTCCGCACCCTGCGCGCCCGGGCCGCCGCGATCGACGTCATCGCGATCACCGGTGTGCGCGACGCCGAGACCGTGCGGCAGATGGCCGCCCTCGGCGTGTACCAGTACCTCGTCAAGCCGTTCCCGTTCGCGGTCTTCCGCGAACGCCTCACGGCCTACCGGGAGCATCGGGCGCGAGCGGCCGAGACCGACGGGGAGACCACGCAGGCCGAGATCGACGCGCTGCTCGGACGAGCGACCGGAACTATCTCCCTGCCGAAGGGGCTGTCGGCCGCGACCCTGGAGGCCGTCACGCACGAGGTGCGCGCGGCAGGACCGCTCTCGGCCAGCGAGGCAGCCGACCGGTTGGGCATGTCACGCGTGTCTGTACGCCGCTACCTCGAGCATCTGGCCACGGAGGGCGTCGTCATGAGAGCAGCCCGTTACGGTACGCGCGGCAGACCCGAGACCGAGTACTCCTGGCAGCGCCCGAGCCCGGGCCGATGAGCCCTGTCTCTTCGGCACAGCGCTCCTGTCAGCGCGGCAGACGCCCCTCATGCAGCACGCCACCGGGATCGAGGCGCGTCCGAACGGCTCGGAGCCGATCGACCGCCGCGTGAGGTCCGCAGAGGTCGAGCGTCTGGCCGGGTCCGAGGAACGTCGGGACCGTCTGCGGAGCGAGCGCCGGCGCGAGCACCTGCTCGATCCCCGCGATGCTCGCATCGCCCGGTCCGCGCGGTGCGCCCGGGAACACCGGGATCAGCGCGTGCAGCAGCCACGCGGCGCCCTGCAGCGAGGCGAATCCATCCCGACGCGGCGCATCCAGGGCTCCGCCGAGCATGCGCGCGCCGATCCCGACGACCGGCCAGCTCTCCGGCAGATCCCGGAAGCGGATGAGCTCGTCGATCAGGGCGTCGTCGAGCGAGCGCAGAGCTGCCGAGGCGCCGCGCCCCGGCGTCGGATCGGTCGGTTCGCCCGAGGAGGCCGCGAGGGTGGCCGGGGATGTCGGGCCGGTGATGTCCTGACGAACCTTCCCGGCACGGCGCACACCGTCGAGCAGGTCATCCGCTGCCCCGTCGGCGGAGAGCGCCTGCACTGTCACGAAGCTGCGCCCGCGGATCGCCTCCGGGAGCTGCGGCGCGTCGGGCATTCGCATCGAATCGACGAAGACGTTCAGCGACGGCGGCGCGGCGGCTGACAGGTCGCGCACGGCACGCAGAACCGCTGCGGCGTCGGAGGCGTCGAACGTGAGCCCCGCTCCCCAGATCGCCGGCGTGCGCACGAGGTCGATCTCGAGATCGGTGACGATCCCGGCGATGCCGCCCGCGCCACGCAGAGCCCACATCGTCTCGGCATCCGATTCATCGTCGACGCGTTCGTGGGTGCCGTCGGTCCGCAGGATCCACGCGGCGCGGAGGTTGTCGGACCCGAGCCCGGCGGTACGGCTGAACCATGAGTGACCTCCGCCCAGCGTGTAGCCCGCGACGCTGACCACCGGGCTCGTACCGGCGGGAGCCGCCCACCCCGTGCCCTCGAGGGCAGCGACGACCGCTCCCCAGCGCACACCGCTGCCGACCCGCACGATGCCCGCGTCGAGGTCGACGGCGAGCGAGTCGAATGCGGACATCCGCACGATGACGGCGCCGGCGAGATCGCCCGATGCTCCGTGACCGCTGGGCTGCACGGCGAGGGGCGACCCGGTGTCGCGCGCGAGAGCGACGAGCCGCCGGAGGTCGTCGACGTCGTCGGGGATCGCGACCGCGGCGGGACGCTGCTCGACCGCGAGGTTCCACGGCAGTCGCGCCGATGCGTACGCGTCGTCGTCGGGCAGGATCAGCTGTCCGCGCAGTGATACGCGCGCGGATTCCCATGCAGAGGAAAGGGCCATGGGGTCACCGTACGATGCCCCTCGGACATTGTCGATGGCCTCATGGCCCTCTGCCTGACGTCCTGTCGACGTCTCCGATTCACTCCCCCGCGAGGCCGCCGAGCATGTGCCCGAACGAACGCCCCTCGCCGAGGTAGGTCGCCGGGTCGAAGGGGTCGGCGACCGTGGCCGCGTCGCGCTGTGCGATCGCATCGGCGAGCTCCTTCGCGCCCTTCTCCACGCGGCGCGCGAGCGGGGCGACGTCGTCTCCGGCCCCTCCCCAGTCGCTCGATGCCGCGAAGACGCCGGTCGATACGGCATCCGCGTGCAGGTAGGCGAAGAGCGGGCGGATCGCGTAGTCGATCGCGAGCGAGTGACGGGCCGTCCCGGCGTTCGCACCGATCAGCACGGGCTTCCCGGTGAGCGAATCAGGATCGAGCACGTCGATGAACGACTTGAACAGCCCCGAGTAGCTCGTCGAGAAGATCGGCGTGACCGCGATGAGCGCGTCGGCAGAGACGACCGTGTTGATCGCCGTCTCGAGCGCGGGCGGGGCGAAGCCCGTCAGCAGGTTGTTCGTGATGTCGTGGGCGTAGTCGCGCAGTTCGATCACGTCGACCGTGGCGGCGATGTCGCGCGCGGCGAGCGCCTTGACCGTCTCGGCGGCCAGACGGTCGGCGAGCATGCGCGTCGACGACGGGTTCGACAGCCCCGCCGAGACCACGGCGATGCGGCGAGTGGTCATGTCAGGCCCCCTTGCGGGTCAGGCCGAACGCGGAGCCGGCGGGCGCCGGAGTGTCCTCGTAGGGCGAGTCGCCGGTCAGGTTGTCGCCGCGGTTCGCGCCGGGGCGCGCCTGACGGGTCGGACCGTCGCCGTATACGGCCTTCACGCGTGCGGCGTGGGTCGGGGCGTCGGGAACCGTCTCCGGGCGATCCTTCGCGAGCTCCTTGCGGAGCACCGGCACGACCTCCGAGCCGAGAATGTCGAGCTGCTCGAGAACCGTCTTCAGCGGCAGACCAGCGTGATCGATGAGGAACAGCTGGCGCTGGTAGTCGCCGAAGTGCTCGCGCATGCCGGCGTAGCGGTCGATCACCTGCTGCGGCGACCCCACGGTCAGCGGGGTCATCTCGGTGAAGTCCTCCATGCTCGGGCCGTGACCGTAGACCGGGGCGTTGTCGAAGTACGGGCGGAACTGAGACACCGCATCCTGCGACTTCGCGGCCATGAACACCTGCCCGCCGAGTCCGACGATCGCCTGCTCGGGAGTGCCGTGCCCGTAGTGGGCGTAGCGCTGACGGTAGAGCTCGATGAGGCGCTGGTAGTGCTCCTTCGGCCAGAAGATGTTGTTCGCGAAGAAGCCGTCGCCGTAGTAGGCGGCCTGCTCGGCGATCTCGGGCGTGCGGATCGAGCCGTGCCACACGAACGGGGCGATGCCGTCGAGCGGGCGCGGCGTCGAGGTGAAGCCCTGCAGCGGGGTGCGGAACTTGCCCTCCCAGTCCACCACGTCCTCTCGCCACAGCTTGTGCAGCAGCGCGTAGTTCTCGATCGCCAGGGGCAGCCCCTGGCGGATGTCCTTGCCGAACCAGGGGTACACCGGACCGGTGTTGCCGCGGCCGAGCATGAGATCCATGCGTCCGTCGGAGACGTGCTGCAGCATCGCGTACTCCTCGGCGATGCGCACGGGGTCGTTCGTGGTGATCAGCGTCGTCGAGGTCGACACGATCAGTCGCTCGGTCTGCGCGGCGAGCGCCGCGAGGAACGTGGTCGGGCTCGAGGACCAGAACGGCGGGTTGTGGTGCTCGCCGATGGCGAAGACGTCGAGGCCGACCTCTTCGCTGTGCTTGGCGATCGCGAGGGTCGCCTTGATGCGCTCCTGCTCGCTGGGCGTGACGCCGGTCGTCGGGTCGCGGGTGATGTCGCTGACCGACATGATGCCGAACTGCATCTGCGTGCCTGTCTGCTCGCTCATGATTGCTCCGTCTTCTCCGAATCGGGTGCCCTGCATCCGGTTCTATTCATTTGAATGTATCTGAGACAACGCGATCGGACCAACTTTATTCCCGGCGGTAGCCTCGGAGCATGAACAGTGCCGGAGCCCACCCGAACCCCGTCACCTCGACCGCACCGAAGCCCCGCCGTCGCGTCCCGTTCTGGGACAATGCGCGCTACGCGTGCATCGTGCTGGTCGTGCTCGGGCATGCCGTGCAGCGCCTCACCTACGACTCCGACATCGCGCTGGCCGCCTACCTCGCGCTGTACGCCTTCCACATGCCCGCGTTCGCGATCATCTCCGGCTACTTCTCGAAATCGGGCTCGCCCACGAGGGTGCAGATGGCTCGGGTGATCACCGACATCCTCGTGCCGTACGTGATCTTCGAGCTGCTCTGGACGCTGACGAAATGGCTCGTAGAGGGCCAGGCGGAGCCGAACTTCACCAAGCCGTCGTGGACGCTCTGGTTCCTCCTCGCGCTCGGCATCTTCCGCCTCGTGCTGCCCTACCTCGCGCTCCTCCGGTGGCCGCTCGCGTGGACCGTCGTGATATCCCTGGGCGTCGGCTATCTTCCCAACGTCGACAGCACGTTCTCGCTGTCGCGGACGCTCGGGCTGCTGCCGTTCTTCACGCTCGGGTGGTGGTTGCGCGAACGCGACGTCGTCGCCCGGCTTCGGTTGCTGGATGCGCGCCCGTGGTGGCTCCGCGTCGGCGCCGTCGGAGTGCTCGTCGCCGCAGGATTCACCGCTTGGCACTGGGTCGATCTCTGGGAGAAGATCGACCTGCGGCACTGGCTGTTCTACGAGGACGCCTACGCCGACCTCGGTGGCGAACAGTGGTGGGCCGGCGGTGTCCGCCTCGCCCTCATGATCCTTGCGCTCGTGCTCAGCGCCGCGTTCTTCGTGCTGGTCCCGCGGGGCACCTACTGGTGGACCCCCTTCGGGCAGTACACGATGTACGTCTATCTGCTGCACTCGTTCGCGCTGTACCCCTTCCGTGAGACCGGCGTGCTGCGCGACCTCGACCCGACCTGGCTCTGGCTGCCCCTGGTCACCCTTCTGTCGGTCGCACTCGCTCTCGCGCTCGCGACGAAGCCGGTGCGGTGGCTGTTCCGCCCGCTCGTCGAGCCCCGACCGAAGTGGCTGTTCGCCGATCCGGAACTCGCCGGCAGGCAGGGACACCGGAGCGATCCCACGGGTTCGCGACGACCGCGTCCGATCTCCGGCGCTCCCCGGTGAGCCGCGCGGCGTCGCTGAGGGACCGCCTCGTCGACGAGGTCGAGGCGAGCGGATTCGGAGCCCACGGTCTTCACGTGCGCGTCGGCGAGAGCGCAGCGGAGCACCGCTGGACTGCCGACGTGCGCGAGGAGATCCACTCGGTCGCGAAGGGCGTGAGCGTGCTCGCGGCGGGAATGGCGGATGCCGAGGGTCTGCTCTCCCTCGACGAGCCGATCTCCCGATTGGCAGGCGAAAGGACGCTCGGACGCGACGTCGCCCGTCTCACGCTCCGCCGCCTGCTCTCGATGTCGAGCGGCATCGACCTCCCCTGGTCGCCGACCCTGATGACGGATTGGCCCGATCTCGCCACCGAGTTCCTGAGCCGCGACTCGCGCGGCCGCCTGTTCCAGTACTCCAATGCCAGCACGTATACCGCGATGCGCCTGCTCGAGCGCGTCGTCGGCGACGTCGAGGAGTACGTGCGGCCTCGACTCCTCGCACCGCTCGGGCTCGACGACGTCGCCTGGCGGCGATGCCCGCTCGGGCACGTGCTCGCCGGCGAGGGCCTCGCGCTCCGCACCGAGGAGATGTCGCGCATCGGCCGCCTGCTCCTCGATCGGGGCGTCTGGAACGGGGAGCGCATCGTGCCGGCAACCGTCGTCGACGCCATGCACTCGGACTGGGTACCTGCCGGCACGAACGAGGGGTACGAGCGCTACGGCCTCGGAGCGTGGGACGGCCCCGGCGCTGCGTGGCGGCTGCACGGCGCCTACGGCCAGCTCGTGATCGTCCTCGAAGACACGGTCGTCACGGTCTCGGCCGATGACCACTTCGGCGCCGACGCCTTCGCCGCGGCCGCCGTGCGCCTCGTCGAGGGCTGATTCCCGCCGTCAGGCGAACAGCGGCGCTCCGACGTAGGATCCCTGCTCCGCGCCCGCCGGGATCGCCCAGATCCCGGAACCGACGTGTCGGATGTACTCGTTCATGCGGTCTGTCGACAGTGAGCGCTGCAGAGCGATGAACTGCGCAGGGTCGCGCTGATACGACAGGAAGAAGAGGCCGGCGTCGAGGCGTCCGAGATCGTTGTTGCCGTCGACGTAGTTGAAGCCGCGTCGGAGGATGCGGATCCCGTCGTTCTGCTGCGGATGCGCGAGCCGGACGTGCGCGTTCGCGTCGATGCGCGCCGAGGAGAAGTCGGGGGCGGAGAACTCGTCGCCGCCGGACAGCGGCGCGCCGCGTCCCTTGTCACGCCCGATGATCGTGTCCTGCTCCGACAGGCGCACCCGATCCCAGGTCTCGATGAGCATCGCGATCTTCCTGGCCACGAGGTAGGACCCGCCGGCCATCCATGCCGGCTCGTCGGATGCCGCGACCCAGACGCTCTTCGCAAGCGCCTTCTCATCGTCGGCGAGGATGTTCGCGGTGCCGTCTTTGAAGCCGAAGAGGTTGCGCGGCGTCGCCTGGTCGGCCGTCGTGCGCGACGTCTTGCCGAAGCCCAGTTGCGACCACCGCAGCTTCGCCCGGCCGAACGCGATGCGGCTCAGGTTGCGGATCGCGTGCACCGCGACCTGCGGGTCGTCGGCGCACGCCTGGATGCAGAGATCACCGTTCGACAGCTGCGGCACGAGGTCGTCACCCAGGAACGCGGGAAGCCGTTCCAGCGAGGCGGGACGCTGTGCGGCGATGCCGTAGCGGTCGCCGTCCTCGTTCTCGAACAGGCTGGGCCCGAAGCCGATCGTGATCGTCAGACCGGCAGCAGGGAGCCCGAGCGCCTCCCCCGTGTCGTCCGGCGGCACCTCGGCGTCGCCGCCGACCGCCCCCGTCGCGCTCACCTCGAGGCCCTGCGTCAGGCGCGACGCCGCATAGCTCCAGTCCTGCAGCAGCGTCACGAGGTCGTCGCGGTCGGTGCGCGGCATCATGTCGAACGCCGCGAAGTGCAGGTGCTCCTGCACCGGCGTCGTGATGCCGGCCTGATGCGCGCCGAAGAACGAGTAGGCGTGCTCGGCGTCCTCCGCGGCCCGGGCGCGCCCGAGACCCACGCCGCCTGCGAGGCCGGCGCCGAGTCCGACCGCGAGCGACGCGGCCCCTCCGCCGAGTGCGAGTCCGAGGAGTCCCCGGCGGCTCAGCCCCGCGGGGACGGATGCCGCCGCAGACGCGTTCCCGGCGTCCGCGGCGACCTCGTC
Source organism: Microbacterium sp. CR_7 (assembly GCF_041954755.1). Taxonomy (NCBI): domain Bacteria; kingdom Bacillati; phylum Actinomycetota; class Actinomycetes; order Micrococcales; family Microbacteriaceae; genus Microbacterium; species Microbacterium sp. CR_7. The sequence continues at coordinate 273,949 of NZ_JAVAYF010000001.1, read as the reverse complement.
AGTGCTGTCGTCCACCTGCGTGATCGTACCGGTCGGTCAGTCGAGGACCGTGCCGGTGAGCTGCGAGAGCGGCTCGGCCAGGGCGTTGATCAGGTCGGTGAACTCGCGCTTGTCGTCGTCGGTGAGCTCGGAGTATCCGACGAAGCCGTCGGCGAGCGACCCGTGCGCGGCGAGCGATGCCTCGAGAGCGGCGTAGCCGTCTTCGATCTCGCCGACGAGAGCTTCGCCCTCGTCACCCTGCGCCGCGGCGAAGTCCTGCACGAGCGAGAACGCCATCTTCGACCCCTCGACGTTGGCGGCGAAGTCGTAGAGATCGGTCCCCGACCACCAGTCCTCCTCGCCGGAGATCTTGCCGGTCGCCACCTCGTCGAGCAGCGCGATCGCCCCGTTCGAGATGCCGCCGATGCCCTGGTCCTCGAGAGCGGTCGTGAAGTCGTCGGAGTGGACGTAGTCGTACAGCTCCTGCACGTCGGCGAGAAGCTGGTCGCCGTAGCCGGCGCGCTCCTCCGGGGTCGACGGCGCCCAGTCCTGCCAGGCCGGCGTCTCGCCGTCGGCGTTCAGCGCGTCCTGCGCCGGGACCCAGAGGTCCTTTTCGATGCGGTGGAAGCCCGTCCAGTCGAGGCCCTCGGCGACGGCATCCACCTCTCGGTAGTCGATGCGGGGGTCGAGCGTGCCGAGCGCCTCGGCAACCGGCTCGATGCGCTCGTAGAAGGCGCGCGTCTGCGGGAACTCGGTGCGGGCCGTCTCGTCGTCGCCCGACTCGTAGGCGGCGACGAGCTCCTCGACGGCGGGCACGAGCTGGCCGACCTGATCCTTCACGAACGCGGCGTACAGGTCGACGGCCTGCTGCTTCTGCTCGGAGTCCTCGCCGGCGACTGCCACCCGGTCTCCCGTGACCGTGAACTCGGCCTTCCCGACGCCGTCGCCGATCATGCCGGGCTTGCAGAGCGTGTAGTACTTTCCCGGCTGGGCGACCACGGTCAGGGTACGGGACGCGGCGGGGGCGATGTTCTCGACCTCGCCGACGATGCGCAGGCCGTCCTCGGCGAGCAGGTAGAACTCGGACGTCTGCCCGCTGTCGTTCTTGACGTCGAACGTGAGTGTTCCGCTCTTCGCAGTCGAGCCGGACACGGCGCATCCGGAGTCGGTCGACGCGACGTCGAACGCGGCTCCGGCGGCGGCGTCGCTCTTCGCGACGCATCCGCTCAGCACGAGGACGGCCGCACCGGCGGCCGCGACGGATGCCAGGACTCGGCGGGAGGTGGTCATACTGCTCCTTGATCGGTGAGGGACTCGACCGGTGCGTCCGCGGCGGCGGACGACGGCGTCGAACGAGGGGTGGAGGACCGGCGGGAGCGCAGCCCGCGGACGAAGAGGAAGCCGACGACGGCGAGGTAGACGACCCACGCCGCGACCTGGAGCCAGGTCATACGCGGCATGAACCCGACCGTGGCCTGGAGGATCGTGGCGAGCGTGCCGCCGGGCGCGATGGCTGCGCTCACGTCGAAGGCCCATCCGAAGGGGAACGCCGCCCAGCCGGTCGCGACAGCACCGGTGACCGTGTCGACGGGCGCCAGCGCCGTGAAGGGGCCCGGCAGCGCTCCGGCCTCCTGCAGGTCCATGATCGCGTAGGCCAGCACGCCGGCGGCGACGATCACGAGGAAGCCGCTCGTCCAGGTGAAGAACCGGCGCAGGTCGAGACGCACGGCGCCGCGAGCCAGCAGCCAGCCGATCACCACGGCGGCCGCGAGCCCGAGCACGGCACCGAGCAGAGCGGTGGGAGCATCGCCGAAGGACTGCACCATCGACCAGAGCAGCAGCGTCGTCTCGATACCCTCACGGGCGACGGAGACGAAGCCGATCGCGACGAGAGCCCAGACACCGCCCTGGGTGAGCGCCCGGTCGAGCCCGCCTTCGAGGGTGGCCTTCATCGTGCGCCCGGCCTTCTGCATCCAGAAGATCATCCAGGTGACCATGCCCACGGCGAGCAGCGACATGAGACCGCCGATGAGCTCCTGGGCCTCGAACGTCAACGAGTACGCGCCGAAGGTGAGGATGGCGCCGATCCCGAGAGCGAGGGCGATCGCGAGGCCGATGCCCGCCCACATCCGCGGCAGGGCGTCCGTGCGACCGAGCCTGCGGAGGTAGGCGACGAGGATGCCGACGACGAGCGCGGCCTCGAGGCCTTCGCGGAGGCCGATGAGGAAGGTGGCGAGCACGGTACGGGAACTCTCTGACGAAACAAAGGTAAGGCATCCCTTACCCCGAAGGAGACCGTAGCACCACGTCGGCGATTGTTTCGACGAGCCGCTGATCGGCGGGCGCCGGGTAACGCGACGCAACACTCGTCCGCACCCCGCCACAGCGACTTACGCTCGGGGAATGGCTGATCTCTCGCTCCCCATCCTCGATCTCTCCCAGCTCGACGCCGGCCCCGAGGCCGCGGCGCGGTTCCGCGACGAGCTGCGCGCCGCCACCCACGACGTCGGGTTCTTCTACCTGACGGGAACGGGCATCTCCCCCGAGCTCGAGGCGCGCCTGCACAAGGCCGCGCTCGACTTCTTCGCCCTGCCCGAGGAAGACAAGCTCGCGATCGAGAACGTCAAGAGCCCGCACTTCCGCGGCTACACGCGCATCGGCGGTGAGCGCACACAGGGCAAGGTCGACTGGCGCGAGCAGATCGACATCGGCCCCGAGCGCGAGCCCGTCGAGGGCGGCCCGGCGTTCAACCGCCTCACGGGTCCGAACCTCTGGCCGGCAGCGCAGCCGGAGCTGAAGGAGGTCGTCACGGAGTGGCACGACACCCTGACGGAGATCGCCCGCAAGCTCCTGCGCGCGTGGGCGCTCACCCTCGGCGCCGAGGAGACGTACTTCGACGAGTCGTTCCGCGACCCGTCGACCCTGATCAAGATCGTCCGGTACCCGGGCACGAACGAGCCGGAGCCCCAGCAGGGCGTCGGCGCGCACAAGGACTCCGGCGTGCTCACGCTGCTCTGGGTCGAACCGGGCAAGGGCGGGCTCCAGGTCGAGCGCGACGGCGAGTGGGTGTCGGCGCCGCCCGTGCCCGGCGCCTTCGTCGTCAACATCGGCGAGCTGCTGGAGTACGCGACCGGCGGATACCTCAAGGCCACCAACCACCGCGTGATCTCGCCCAGGGCGCCCGAGGAGCGCATCTCGATCCCGTTCTTCTTCAACCCGGCCCTGGACCAGCAGCTGCCGCTCCTCGAGCTGCCCGCCGACCTCGCCGCCGAGGCGACCGGCATCACCGAGGACCCGAGCAACCCGATCCATGCGACCTACGGCGAGAACGCGATGAAGTCGCGGCTGCGAGCACACCCCGCCGTGGCGGCGATCCACCACCCCGACCTCGTGCAGGCGCAGGCCTGACGAATTCGCGTCAGAGCGGTTCGCCTCCCCTGCCGAGGGCGACGATCTCGCGGAGAGCGTTGAGATGGGCGGCGAAGGCGTCCCTCCCGGCGGCGGTGGATCTCACCCAGGTCCGCTGCCGCCCTCCGACGACGCCGCGCCGGGCCGCGACGTAGCCAGCGGCCTGCAGGTGGGCGATGGCCTTGCTCAGTGCCGAGTCCCCGCACTGCAGGACGTCACGCAGCGTGGCGAAATCGAGCTCGATTCCCTCACCCAGCGAGGCGAGCAGCGAGAACCGGATCGGCGACGCGAAGTTGTCGTCGAGACGGATTCGCGGATGCGGTGAGCGCGGCGACTCAGCCACGGCGAGCGTATCCCGGCACGAAAGAGGCGCCGATGAAGGCCACGAGGACACCGAGTCCGAGCAGCGCGGGTCCGAACGATGACTCCGTGAGCGGAGAGCCGGGGAGGATCACGCTGGCGAGCGCGATCCCTCCGAAGGCGAATGCCACGAGGTGCGGCCATCTCCAGGCCTCTCCGATCGCAGGCAGACCGAACGCGGAGTTCATCGCGCACATCCACACGACGGCTCCCAGCACGACCATCAGCAGCAGGATCGAGCGCAGCGCCCCCGAAGGCGCCCCCATGAGAGCGGTGATCGCGCCGATGCCGGTGCCGATCAGGATGGTCGCGGCGCGGGCGACGCGGTCGAGAGGAGCGCGAAGCGCCCGCGTCGGCCGCGGGTCGCCCGAGGCGCGCCGCAGCAGCCACACTCCGTATCCGCCGAAGGCGAGAAGAGCGATCGCGGATGGCACGAACATGCCGATGACCGGGAACCCCGGCGTGAACCCGGCCAGGAGCAGGAACGCGATCGTCGCGACCATCAGCACGATCACCCCCGCGATGAGCGGCCACTGCGCGCGTCCGAGCCTGCGCTGCATTCCGTGCCGTTGAGTGATCCCCGTCGCGATCTGCGTCCAGACGAGGAAGAGGAACACCAGGGCCTGGATCTCGACGTTCGCATCTGTGCGCAGGACGACCGAGAACACGAGGAGGTATGCCGCCGTCGCGACGGCGTTGGCGATCTGCAGCCAGGCCTGGGCGCGACGGTCGATCGCACCGTCGCGGCGCGCCGTGACCTCGCCCATGTGGTCGAGATAACGCTGCGCCGTGGCGGCGTCGGGAGGGCTCAACGGCGTGTGACCGTCGACTGGCCTCTGGGGGATGCTCGACATAGCGTCCTCGCTTTCCTTATGGAAAGCGTAAGACTTTCCTGAAGGAAAGTCGAGGGGTGCGAAACGCTCCCGACATGACGAAGGCCGCCCCACACCGTGGGGCGGCCTTCTCAAGAATGTTCTGCGCGATTGAACGCTGGGTCCGTGGTGCCTTATCGGCGAAGACCAAGGCGTGCGATCAGCGAGCGGTAACGCTCGATGTCGACGCTCTGGAGGTAGCCGAGCAGACGACGGCGCTGACCCACGAGCAGGAACAGACCACGACGCGAGTGGTGGTCGTGCTTGTGCTCCTTCAGGTGCTCGGTGAGGTCCTTGATGCGCTGTGTCAGCATCGCGGCCTGCACCTCGGGGGATCCGGTGTCACCGGGGTGCGTCGCGTACTCTTCGATGATCGCCTTCTTGACGTCTGCTTCCAGTGCCATAGATTCGATCCCCTCTCTGCTTGTTGCGCGGCGCCCGACGCCTGATGCGCGAGCTCTCTTTATCCGCGGCCGATCGAACGGCAACCTGACGAGTCTACCAGGCGCGCAGCCGCGAGGTGACCATGCGCCCGTCCGTCGTCACGCCGAGCGGATACGCTCGAAGGATGCATGACAGGCACGCGGCGTGAGCGGGGCTCGCAGCCATCTGATCGACCTCAGCCCGCTGAAGGCGAGCCCGGCGTTCGCCCGCATGTGGATCGGCTCCTCGCTCGCGGGCATCGGCGGGCAGCTCACGATCGTCACGGTCATGCTGCACGTGTTCGCGCTGACCGAGAGCACGTTCGCAGTGTCGATGATCGCCGTCGCCGGCCTCGTGCCGATGGTGCTCGCCGGCCTGTACGGCGGAATGCTCGCCGATGCCTTCGATCGGCGCAGGGTCGCGCTGATCGCGGCGACCGTGACCTTCCTCTCCACGGCACTCCTGGCGGCCCTCACCTGGACGGGCGCGGAGACCATCTGGTGGCTGTACGTGCTCAGCATCGTCAACTCGGCCGCGAACTCGGTCGGCATGGCGACGCGCACGGCCATCGTGCCGCGCCTCATCCCCCGGGAGTCGCTGGCCGCGGCATCCGCCCTCAACGGCGTGGCCTTCGGCCTGACGGTCATGGCCGGTCCCGCCCTCGCCGGACTGCTCGTCGCCCTCACCGGCTACGGGTGGACGTACACGATCGACGTCGTGCTGATGCTCTCGATGTTCCTCGGCCTGTGGACTCTCCCCGCACTGCGCCCCGAGGGCGAGGTCCTGCGCCCCGGGCTCGCCTCGCTCGTCGACGGATGGCGCTTCCTGCGCCGCGCCGGCAACATCCGCATGCAGTACATCGTCGACATCATCGCCATGACGTTCGGTCAGCCGCTGGCGCTGTTCCCGGCTCTCGGCACGGTCATCCTCGGCGGCGGAGCGGTGACCACCGGCATCCTGACCGCGTCCGTGGCGGTCGGCACCTTCGCGTCGAGTCTGTTCTCGGGCCGGGTCGTGCAGTACCGGTGGCACGGTCGCGGCATCACGAGGGCCGTCGAGGTGTACGGCGCGGCGATACTCCTCTTCGGAGTCGTGCTGCTGATCGGCGCCCTCTCGGGCAGCGCGACCGAGAGCACGCCCGCGATCGCCCTGATCGTGGCGGCCTGCGCGGCCCTGGCCCTCTCGGGAGCCTCTGACAACGTGAGCTCGATCTACCGCAACACGATGATGCAGGCCGCCGTCCCCGACACCATGCGCGGACGCCTGCAGGGCGTCTTCATCGTCGTGGTCGCCGGCGGCCCCCGGCTCGGGGCCCTCTACGCGGGCGTGCTTGCCTCGCTGACCACGCTCTGGTTCCCGCCGCTGCTGGGCGGCTTCCTCGTCATCGCACTCGTCGCGATCCTCGCCGGACGCAATCGGCGATTCCACGCCTACGACGCGGAGAGCCCCGCACCCTGAAGGATGCGGGGCTCTCGGGAGCTGCGATCAGTCCTGCTGCAGAGCGGCCTGCAGGTCGAGGTTGATGGTGACGTCCTTGCCGACGAGCACGCCGCCGGTCTCGAGAGCGGCGTTCCACGTCAGGCCGAAGTCCTCGCGGTTGATGACGGCCTTGGCCGACGCGCCGGCCTTGTAGTTGCCCCACGGGTCGGAGCCGAAGCCGCCGAAGTCGACCTCGAAGGTGACGGGCTTGGTGATGCCGCGGATCGTGAGGTCGCCGTCGACGAAAAGGTCGCCGTTCTCGGCGCGGGCGCCGGTCGAGACGAAGTCCATGGTCGGGAAGTTCTCGGTGTCGAAGAAGTCGGCCGAGCGGAGGTGCTGGTCACGACCCTCGTCCTTGGTGTCGACGGACGTGACGTCGACGCTCGCCTGCACGGTGGTCTCGAGGGGGTTCTCGGGTGCGACGAGCGTGGCGCTCTTCACACCGAAGGTGCCGCGCACCTTCGAGATCATCATGTGGCGGACGCTGAACGTGACCTCGCTGTGAGCGGGGTCGAGGACGTAGGTGCCGGGACGGTATCCGGGGATGTCGATGGTCATGTGGTGCTCCTCTGAAGACGTCAGCCGCATCTGCGACCGTGATCGTGGACCGCTCGCGCGGCATCACGTGTCACAACTTACATGCAGTTGCATGTATTCCCCGAATGACGAAGATTCTCCGGAACGACGGAAGGCGCCGCCCCCGGGTGGGGACGACGCCTTCCGCACTCGCGGGTCGGATCAGCCGACGGCGACGAGATCGATGATGAAGATCAGGGTCTTGCCGGACAGGAAGTGCCCGCCGCCCGCAGGGCCGTAGGCGAGGTGCGGCGGGATGACGAGCTCGCGTCGGCCACCGACCTTCATGCCGGGGATGCCGTCCTGCCAGCCCTGGATGAGCCCACGCAGCGGGAACTGGATGGTCTCGCCGCGACCCCAGGAGGAGTCGAACTCCTCGCCGGACTCGAACTCCACGCCGGCGTAGTGGACGGTCACGGTGTCGCCGGGCTTGGCCTCGGCTCCGTCGCCCTCGATGAGGTCGCGGACGACGAGCTCGGACGGGGCGGGTCCGGTCGGGGCGTCGAACTCAGGCTTTGTGCGATCAGTCATGCCTCCATCCAACCCGAGCTCTCGCGCGGGGGTCAACGAGCACACACCTGCTCACAGCGAACACGTCACGAATCGACTCGGCGGAAGCTCTTGACAGCCGCGGACGCCGGGTGCACCCTGTTTGTAGACCAACTCAACGCCCGGGAGACATGCAGGCATCGCCGCAGCACCGGGCGTTGAGTCTGTCCGGGGACCGGGTCAACCGCTCGCGCGGCGGTCGCCGGTCGAATAGTCCACCAGCATCCCGGCCAGTTCCGCCGGACGGCTCAATGCCACGCAGTGGCTGCCGGCGATCTCGTCGGCGACGACGCCCAACCTCTCCGCCGCGAGGGCTCGGAGGAACGCCGGCGGGAAGAAGCGGTCCTCGGTGCACACGATGAACTCCGTGCGCACGTCGGGCCAGGCGGCGAGCGGCCAGGGCTCCTCCATCGCGGCGGCGGACGGGTGCGCGCGCTCCCGGGCGATCGCGTCGGCCGCGAGCTCGCGCGGCACATCGTGATAGAAGCTCACGTACGGGTCGTCGTTTCCGGTCAGACCTCCGTCGATCGCCGCCTGCGCGGCGACCGCGTCGACGTAGCCGGTCGCCTCCCACCACTGCTCCGGCGGTTCGCCCGGTGCCGGGATCATGCCGGCCAGCAGCACGAGCACGTCGGCGCGTATGCGGTCGGCGACGAGCGGCGCGGTGAAGGCGCCGAACGAGTGACCGACGACCACGCCGCCGGGTCCGTCGAGCTCGGTCACCACCGCGTCGGCATAGTCGTCGAGAGTGGCCGACTCGTCGTCGGCGGGAAGGTCCGGAGCGAAGACCTCGTGCCCGGCCCTCCGCAGTTGCGCAGCGACGAGATGCCACGACCAACCCACGTCTCCCCCGCCGTGCAGCAGGACGAATCGGGTCATGGCTCCCTCTCCGGTCAGTAGGCCAGCAGCGCTGCCCTCGCCGCGCGGGTGCGCACCAGCAGCGCCTGCTCATCGGCGGGAGCCATCGGATCGCGACCGGTGATCGCCCGCTGGCGCACGGCGGCCAGCATCGTCGCATCCTTGATGAACTCGCGCATGAGCGGTCGACGGTCGCCGCGCAGTTGCGCCGCCCAGCGGAGTCCGGTCTTGCGACCCGCGGGGGTCGCCAGCATCGTGACCTCCTCCGGCGTGAACCATCCCGCCGCCGCGTAGTCGCTCAGACGCGCCTTGGTCAGACGCGCCTCCTCTCGGCGCAGAGCGACGATGCCAAGGATGAAGCCGACGAACAGCGGCACCTGCAGCACGAAGTACAGCAGGAAGAAGTTGGCGAACGACGAGCCGTTCCAGAGGCCGTGGAGGAAGATCGCCCCGAGCATCCCGAGCAGACCGAAGCCCACCGCGGCACCGGCCGACGCGTGCCGTCGCGCCGCGAGGCCGATCGCGAGGCCGGTGAGCGAGGTGAACATGGCGTGGGCGAACGGCGACATGATCGCGCGCATGATGAAGGTGACCGTCAGCTGACCGCTGCCGCCTTCGATGAGGCTGATGGCGAAGTACTGGATGTTCTCGGTGAACGCGAACCCGGCGCCGACGAGCGCGCCGTAGACGACCCCGTCCACAGGGCCGTCGAACGACCGGCGCGCGATGAGGAAGATGAGGAAGACCCCGACGCCCTTCCACAGCTCCTCGACGATCGGCGCCTGGATCACCGCGCTCGCCACCTCGCCGCGCGGTCCGAGCACGACCGAGAGCCCGAGGTCGACGAGGAGCGTCAGACCGACCGCCGCGACAGCCCCCCACGCGACCGCGAGGAAGACGAGCGTCTTGGGCTCCGGCTCCCACCGGTCGATCATCCGCACGACGAAGAACACCACCGCCAGCGGCACCAGGGCGAGCACCAGCCCGACCACGGAGGCGAGCGGACCGAGGAACAGACCGAAGTACGCGATGAGTCCGAGCAGCAGCAGACCGAGGAACCCGAAGAGGATGCCGAGGGCCACCCCGCTGGCGCGACGTCGGCCCGGCAGTGCGGGCAGCCCCTGAGCGGGCGACGGCGCGACGGGAGCGGGCGGCGAGTAGGGCGTCGGCTGAGCGAGCACGGAGGCGTAAACGGGACGCTGACCGAACGCGGGCGGCGCGTAGTTCGACTGGGCGTACTGCTGAGCGCCGTACTGCTGGGGATACCCCTGGGGAGCCGGCGGCTGCTGCTGCGGATACCCCTGCGCGGGCGGCGGCGTGTACGGCGACGGCTGAGAGGGTCCTCCGGAACTCATGCCCACAGCATATTGGCAACAAGCAACCGCGGTCCGGTCTGGCGACTTCCTCCAGCGACCGACGGGCGTCACCGGATACCGTAGAGGCATGCGGTTCGCTCATCTGCGCCGTGCCGACTCCCCCACCGCGAATCTCGCGGTGGTCGACGGCACCGACGCCATCCTCGTCTCCGACCTCCTCGCCGATGCACCGGCGACCCTGCAGCAGCTGATCGAGGGCGGAACCGCCCTGCTCGACGCGCTCGGATCGGCCCTCGCGGACGGCGCCGCCCCGCGGCATCCGCTCGGCGACTGGGAGTTCGCGTCCGCAGTCATCGCGCCCCCCGCGGTTCTCGCCGTGGGTCTCAACTACGCCGCCCACTCGAGCGAGCTCGGTCTCAAGACCGACACGGCGCCGACGGTGTTCACCCTCTGGCCGAACTCGCTGACGGGTCACGGGCAGACCACGTCCTGGCCGCGCTCGCTCAGCGAGGCCGTCGACTACGAGGCCGAGCTCGGCGTGCTGATCGCCACGCCCGCCAAGGACGTCTCCGAAGCGGAGGCGCTCTCGCACGTGTGGGGGTACACCGTCGTCAACGACATCACCGCGCGGAACATCCAGTTCTCCGAGGCGCAGTGGTCGCGCTGCAAGTCCTTCGACGGATTCACGCCCACCGGCCCCTTCGCCGTGACGGCGGACGAGGTCACCGACCCGCAGGACCTCCACATCTGGGCGGTCGTCGACGGCGAGACGGTGCAGGACGCGAGCACGGGACAGATGGTCCGTTCGGTCGCGAAGCTGATCGCCCACCTCTCGCAGTCGCTCACCCTGCTGCCCGGCACGCTCATCTCGACCGGCAGCCCTGGCGGAGCGGGATACTCGCGCGACCCGCAGATCTTCCTGCGCGACCGCTCCACGGTGACGGTCGGCATCGACGGACTCGGCGAGCTCACGACGCACTGCCGCGTGATCGACTGACCCGCGCCCGACGACACCGACGACGGCCCCGGCGCGAACGCCGGGGCCGTCGTCTGTGTCGGGTCAGATCTCGACGAGGTCGTCGGGCGTGATCACGGGGATCGCGGCGGTCACGGCTTCCAGCCCCGAGAGGCGCGCGGGTGACAGCTGCTTCGTCACCTCGTCGCGCGACATCAGCCCGGCCTCGACCACGAGGTCCGCGACGTTGCGGTTGGTCAGCAGAGCCGTCTTCGCGAGCGCCGCGGCCGCCGCGTAGCCGATGAACGGCGTGAGAGCCGTGATGACCCCCACCGACGCGCCGACCATCGCGCCCAGGCGGTCGCGGTTGGCGGTGATGCCGTCGACGCAGTTCACCCGCAGGGTCCACATGGCCTGGCGCATCCAGGTGATGGACTGGAAGATCGAGTGCGCGATCACGGGCTCGAAGGCGTTCAGCTGCAGCTGTCCGGCCTCCGCCGCCATCGTGACCGTCATGTCGGCGCCGGCGACCGCGAACGCGACCTGGTTCACGACTTCGGGGATGACGGGGTTGACCTTGCCGGGCATGATGCTGGAACCCGCCTGCATCGCGGGGAGGTTGATCTCGCCCAGCCCCGCCTGCGGGCCAGACGAGAGCAGACGGAGGTCGTTGCAGATCTTCGACAGCTTCATCGCGTTGCGCTTGAGCGTCGACGAGAACGACATGAACGAGCCCGTGTCGCTCGTGGCCTCGACGAGGTCGCCGGCGGTCACGAGGTCGAGCTCGGTGATCTCGCGCAGGTGCTTGAGCACGGCTGGCGCGTAGTCGACGTGGGTCGTGATGCCGGTGCCGATCGCCGTGGCACCCATGTTGATCTCGAACATGAGCGAGGCGTTCTCGGTCAGGCGTGTGTGGTCGTACCCGAGGGTGCTGGCGAAGCCGTGGAACTCCTGGCCGAGCGTCATCGGCACGGCATCCTGCAGCTGGGTGCGGCCCACCTTGAGCACGTCGTGGAACTCCTGCGACTTGTGCAGGAACGACACCCGCAGCAGGTCGAGTTCCTCGAGGAGGGAGCGGAGGGTGAGCGACAGGCCGATCTTCACCGCGGTCGGGTACACGTCGTTGGTCGACTGGCTGCGGTTGGTGTGGTCGATCGGCGAGAGGTACGAGTAGTCGCCCTTCTCGCGACCGGCCATCTCGAGCGCGATGTTGGTGATGACCTCGTTCGCGTTCATGTTCGTCGAGGTGCCGGCGCCGCCCTGGATGACGCCGACCGTGAACTGGTCGTGGAACTCGCCGTCGATCACCCGCTGCGCCGCCCGGTCGATCAGATCGGCGCGCTCGGCGTCGAGGACCCCGATCTCACGGTTCGCCCTGGCGCTCGCCTGCTTCACCATCGCGAGAGCGACGACGAGGTCGGGGTACACCGAGATCGGGCGCTTGGTGATCGGGAAGTTCGCGTCGGCGCGGGCCGTGTGGATCCCCCAGTACGCGTCGACGGGGATCTCCATGCTTCCCAGAGAATCGGTCTCGGTGCGGGTCAGAGCGGGCGCGGCAGAAGCCATGTCACATCCTTGTGGGTAGTGGCGAGTGTGGAAGCGGGGGATGCCCCAAGTCTACGCCCGCGCGCATGCGCCGCCAGGGATACGACGGCGCGTCAGCGCTTGCGCGAGAACGCCTCGAGACGCTGCTCCGGGGTCAGCGCCGCCATCTCCTCCAGCCACGCCTCCGAGAAGTAGTCGCCGGTCGCGGCATCCGTCACCGGCACCACCGTATGGGTGATCGTCTCGGGACGGACGTGGACCAGCTGGAACGCCTGCGCGGCATCCATTCCGTTCACGTCGGGGGCGGGCTTCGCGACGTTCATGGTGTAGCAGGTGGCCGACGACACGCTCACCGGCACCCCCGCGAACATCCCGTGCGACGAATAGTGCAGGTGGCCGGCGAGGATGCCGCGCACGTCCGTGCCGCGGACCACCTCGGCGAGTTCGTCCTGGCGGCGCAGCTCCAGGATGTCGAAGAGGGGCAGGTGGCTGGGAAGCGGCGGATGGTGCATAGCGAGCAGGGTGCCGTGCGGTGCCGGTTCACGGAGGACGTCCGCCAGCCACTCCAGCTGCGCGTCGTCGAGATCGCCATGGTGCCAGCCTGGAACGGTCGAGTCGAGGGCCACGAGCCGAAGACCGTCGAGGTCCCAGACTCCGGTCACCGGCTCCTGAGTCGGCGGCAGGTCGAGCAGTCCCTCGCGGAGGGCGGGACGCTCGTCGTGGTTGCCCGCGACCCAGACGACGACCGTTTCGAGTTCCGCCGCGACCGGCTCGACCGCGGCGCGCAGCCGGCGGTAGGCGTCCGGCTCCCCCAGGTCTGCGAGGTCACCCGTGACCACGATCGCGGAGGGATGCGGGTGCACGGCCTTGATCGCCTCGAGCGTGCGCGCGAACGAGGCCTCGACGTCGTACCGTCCGCCCAATCGCCGTCCGCCCGCAAGGAAGTGCGGGTCACTGACGTGGACGATCACGTGGGAGGCGGGGCGGTGCCTGCCGAAGACGTATTCGCTCGCGGAGGGCGCTGACATGCGTCCAGCCTAGGCGGAGCCCACGACGCGAGGACAGTGCCCACACCACGTCAGCTGTAGTGATCTCGGTAGAGTGCTGTCATGGCGAAGAACGAGACCAGACGTCGGGCGATCGCGGATGCCGGACTGCGCATACTCGCGGCGCAGGGCTCGCGCGGCCTCACGCACCGCGCGGTCGACCAGGAGGCGGGCATCCCGGTCGGGACGACGTCGAACTACTTCCGCAACCGCGAGTCGCTGATCGAGGGTCTGGTCGAGCGCATCGGCGAACGGCTGGCTCCGGCCGATGACGATCTCGCGCGCCGCGCCGCCGGCAGCCCGAGCCCCGCGCTCTTCGCTGACTATCTGCGAGACATCGTCCGCCGCCTGAGCGACGACCGCGAGGTCACTCTGGCCCTGTTCGAGCTGCGGCTCGAGAGCAGCCGTCGCCCCGAGCTCGCAGCCGTGCTCGCGGCATGGCAGCGGGCCGGGTTCGACGGCGATGTCGCGTTCAACAGCGCTGCGGGGTTGCCGGGTGGCCGCCGCGAGATCGCCCTGTTCCACTACGCGATCGACGGACTGCTGCTCGATCGCCTCACGACCCCCATCGATCCCGACACCTCGACCGACGACATCATCGACGACCTCGTCACCGGGCTGCTGCGCTGATCGCGGCGGACGGCTGCCGGGACGGCGTCAGTGACCGACGACGATGATGAGGATGCCGACGACGACCGCCGCCGCGCACAGCGCGAAGCAGGCGTAGGCGCCGACCAGGGAGACCCGCTTCTGCCCGTCCGTGAGGGGGCTCTTCCGCGCAGCCTTCGCCGCCTGCTTCGCCGCGCGCTTGAGCTCCTTCTCGGTGACGACGGTGATCGCGTCGGTGAACTCGGCGGGACTCACCACGGGGGCATGACCGCTGCGCACCAGCAGGCGGAGGCCGAGCGCGTAGAACGTGACGACGGCGCACGCACCCAGGAGCGCGGCGGCGAAGACCTGCAGGAACGCGCTCCAGTCGATGTCGACGCTCATCGCGACTCCTCCCCGGTCGTGTCATCCGCTCGCTCGGCGATCACCGGCGCCTTCTCAGAGGTCTCCCCCGCACTGCGCTTGCTCTTGGCGCCTGCCTTCGCATCCGCCTTCGCCTTGGCATCCGCCTTGGACTTCGCCTTCGCCTTCTCGCGGGCATCCGCGCGGGCCTTGGCCTCGGCCTTCGCCTGGGCGATGCGCTGCTGCCTGCGGGTGGGCGGCGGCGTGTCGGGGAGCTCGACCGCGAGGCCCGACTCGGCGACGTCGCTCATCGCGTTCGCAGAGGTCACCGCGTCGCGACGCGAGCGCAGGAAGAGACCGACGATGACGGCGAGTGCGAGTACGGCGTCGATCGCGATGCCCCAGGTGCCGAGCCAGTTCACGAGCAACGCGGCGACGGCGCCGACGGCGCCCGCCGCCGGGAGCGTGAGCAGCCAGCCGATGGCGATGCGTCCGGCTGTCCTCCAGCGCACGGTGGAGCCGCGGCGACCAAGCCCCGAGCCGATCACCGACCCGGAGGCGACCTGCGTGGTCGACAGCGCGAAGCCGAAGGCGCTCGAGGCGAGGATGGTCGCGGCGGTCGAGCTCTCGGCGGAGAATCCCTGCGCCGGCTTGACCTCGGTGAGGCCCTTTCCGAGCGTGCGGATGATGCGCCATCCGCCGAGGTAGGTTCCGAGGGCGATCGTCACGGCGCAGGCGATGATGACCCAGAGATACGGGTCGGCCTGCTCGCTGTTCTGCCACCCGACGGCGATGAGGGCCAGCGTGATGACACCCATCGTCTTCTGCGCGTCGTTCGTCCCGTGTGCGAGTGCGACGAGCGACGACGTGAAGATCTGACCCCAGCGGAATCCGTCGCGTCCGTCGGGCTTGCCGTCGTACCGGCGGGTGATCGAATAGGCGATCTTCGTCGCGGCGAACGCGATGATGCCCGCGGTGAGCGGCGCGATCAGGGCGGGCAGGATGATCTTCGACAGGACCATGCCGAAGTCGATGCCGGCGACGCCGACACCGACGAGCGTCGCACCGATCAGTCCGCCGAACAGGGCGTGCGACGAGCTGGAGGGAAGGCCGAGCAGCCAGGTCAGCATGTTCCAGGTGATGGCGCCGATCAACCCGGCGAAGATCATCGGCAGGAACAGCTCGCCCTGCATGCTGTCTTCGCGGATGATCCCGTGCGACACGGTCTTGGACACCTCGGTCGACAGGAACGCGCCGACGAGGTTCAGTACCGCGGCGAGCAGCACGGCGGTCTTGGGCTTCAGAGCACCCGTGGCGATCGGCGTTGCCATCGCGTTCGCGGTGTCGTGGAAGCCGTTGGTGAAGTCGAAGAAGAGTGCCAGCGCGATCACCAGCACGACGATGAGGACTGCGGTTTCCACCGTTCTCTTTCGGTCGTCGGGAAGAGGGAGTGTCGACGGGATCGACGTGATGAACGAAGAGTTCACCGTGGGTTTGACTTCCGTTAACCGGCCCCGGTAGATCCTCCCACCCACTCGGGTGCCGGTCAACTCGACCTGGACTAGCGTGGAGAGGGTGACTGACGCTCCGATCGCCGCCCGCCGTTCCACCCTCCGCACGCATCACGGCGACACGTTCGACGATCCGTACGAGTGGCTGCGCGACAAGGATTCCCCCGAGGTGATCGCGCATCTGGAGAGCGAGAACAAGTACACGCAGGAGCAGCTGACGCACCTCGCCGACCTCCGCGAGACGCTGTTCCAGGAGATCAAGGGGCGTGTGCAGGAGACCGACCTCTCCGTACCGACCCGCCGCGGCGACTGGTGGTACTACAGCCGCAGTGAGGAGGGCGCCCAGTACGGCATCCACTGCCGCACCGCCGCCGTCGCGGGCGACTGGACTCCCCCGGTGCTCGAGCCCGGCGTCCCCGTGCCCGGTGAAGTCGTGCTGCTCGACGGCAACGTCGAGGCCGAGGGGCACGAGTTCTTCTCGCTCGGCGCGTTCGACACCTCGGACGATGCGACGCTGCTGCTCTGGTCGACCGACTTCGAGGGCGACGAGCTGTACACGGTGCACGTCCGCGACCTCCGGACCGGCGAGGCGCTGCCGGACGAGATCCCGAACACCGGCAGCGCGTTCTTCACCCCCGACGGCACCGGTGTCGTCTACACGACGCGCGACGACGCGTGGCGGCCCGACACCCTGTGGCTGCACCGCCTCGGCACCCCGCTCGCAGACGACGTGCAGCTCTTCCACGAGCCCGACGAGAAGTTCTGGCTCGGTGCGGGCATCACCCGCAGCCGCCGCTACCTCGTGATCGCCGTGGGGTCGAGCATCACCAGCGAGGAGCGCCTCGTCGACCTCACGGGCGATCTCACGGCGGCCCCGCAGCTGGTGTGGCCGCGGCAGGAGGGCGTCGAGTACTCGCTCGAGCACGCCGTCGTCGACGGCGAGGACCGGCTGTACATCCTGCACAACGACGGCGCGCTGGACTTCGAGCTCGTCTCCGTCGACGCTGCCGACCCGCAGGGCGAGCGACGCGTGGTCGTGCCGCACGAGCCCGGTCGGCGGCTGCTCGGCATGGACGCCTTCCGCGACTTCGCCACGGTCGAGTACCGCAGCGAGGGGCTCGAGCGCGTCGGGCTGCTCGACTACGCCACCGACGCGATCGAGGACGTGACCTTCGACGAGCCGCTGTACTCGGCGGGCGTGAGCGGGAACCCGGAGTGGCACTCGCCCTTCCTGCGACTGGGATACACCTCGTTCGTCACGCCGGGGACGGTCTACGAGCTGGACCTGGTGACACGCGAGCTGGTGCTGCGCAAGCAGGTCGCGGTGCTGGGCGGGTACGACCCGCAGGACTACGATCAGCGCCGCGCCTGGGCGACGGCATCCGACGGCACCCGAGTGCCGATCTCCCTCGTCTGGAAACGCTCGTTCGGCGAGCCGGGCGATGCTCCCCGCCCGGTGCACCTGTACGGATACGGGTCGTACGAGCACTCGATCGACCCCGGTTTCTCGGTCGCGCGGCTCTCGGAACTCGACCGCGGCATCGTGTTCGCGGTCGCGCACGTGCGCGGGGGCGGCGAGATGGGCCGGCAGTGGTACGAAGACGGCAAGCTGCTGCAGAAGCGGAACACGTTCACGGACTTCGTCACGTGCGCCGAGCAGCTCGTGGCCGACGGCGTCACCACCCCGGAGCTCCTCGTCGCGGAGGGCGGCAGCGCGGGCGGTCTGCTCATGGGCGCGATCACCAATCTCGCGCCGGAACTGTTCGCTGGCGTCCTCGCGGCGGTGCCGTTCGTGGACGCGCTGACGACCATCCTCGACCCGTCGCTCCCCCTCACGGTCATCGAGTGGGACGAATGGGGCGACCCGCTGCACGATGCCGACGTCTACGCGTACATGAAGTCGTACACGCCCTACGAGAACATCGGCGACGGATCGACCTACCCCCGCATCCTGGCCGTCACTTCGCTCAACGACTCCCGCGTGGCGTACGTCGAGCCCGCCAAGTGGGTCGCCGCGCTGCGCGCAGCAGGCGCCCGCGATGTGCTGCTCAAGTGCGAGATGGTCGCCGGGCACGGCGGAGTCAGCGGACGCTACAACTCCTGGAAGGAGCGCGCCTTCGAGCTCGCATGGATCCTCGATACGGTGGGCCTCGCGTAGCGACTGCGTCTCCGCCCGGTCCTGCCTGAGATCAGGAGACTCCCCCGAGAACAGGAACCTCGCGCTCGCAAGCTCCTGAACTCGAGCGGACGTCCTGATCTCGGTCGCAGTCCACCCCTTCTGCACGGACGGCCGTTCGGACGCTCTGCTCACAGGACGTGCGTCTCCGGCATCCACTGGTCTCACCCGTGCTCCAGGGTGGACGGATGACACTGGCGACCTGGCTCCGTGCACATGGCGGCGCCGCCCACACCTCCGAGCTCTATGCCGCCGGATTCGGCAAGAAGGCGATCGCCGAGGCGGTGCGATCGGGACGGATGCTGCGCCGGCGCCGCTCCTGGATCGCCTTGCCCGACGCGGATCCCGCCGTCCTGGCCGCAATCAGCGCAGGCGGCAGACTGACGTGCGTGAGCGCCGCACGCCACATGGGGCTCTGGGTGCCGCCGTCCGACGGCGCGGTGCACATCGCCGTGTCACCGACCGCGGCGCGGTTCGACGCCTCCGGCCTTCGGGTGCACTGGACGCGCGGTCCGGTGCCGACGTCCCCGCGCGCGCTCGTCGATCCTCTCGTGACCGTACTGAGGCACGTGGCGCACTGCCAGGAGAGGGTCGACGCTCTGGCGATCTGGGAGTCCGCCATCAGGAAAGGCCTCGCCGATTCCGCAGAACTCGCGCGTGTGCGTTGGCGGAGCACCCCCGCCACGGAGCTGGCGTCGGTCTCTTCGAGTCTGTCGGATTCGGGACTCGAGACGCACTTCGTCGACCTCATGCGCGGCCACGGCGTCCGCGTGCGGCAGCAGGTCGTGATCGACGGTCGTCGCGTCGACGGTCTGATCGGCGAGTGCCTCATCGTGCAGCTCGACGGCTTCGCCCACCACAGCTCAGCGGTCGATCGACGCCGCGACATCGAGGCGGACGCACGCTTGCGACTGCGCGGCTACACCGTGCTGCGGTTCGACTACGTGCAGATACTGTTCCACCCGGGAGAGGTCGCCGACGTCGTTCTCATGGCGATGGCCCAGGGCCTGCATGGCGCCGCGCAGCCTGCCTGAGATCAGGAGGTTCACCACAGATCAGGAGCGACTCACCGGCACCGTCCTGATCTCGGGCGATCCTCCTGATCTCGGAACGACGGCTCAGCCGAAGAGCGCTGCGGCCTCGTCGTAGCGGCTGCGCGGGACCGTGTTGAGCTCGCCGAGCGCCTCCGCGAAGGGGACGCGCACGATGTCGGTGCCCTGCATGGCGACCATCTGCCCCCAGGCGCCGTCGACGATCGCGTCGGCGGCATGCAGACCGAGGCGAGTCGCGAGTACGCGGTCGAAGGCCGACGGCGAACCGCCGCGCTGGATGTGGCCGAGGATCGTAGCTCGTGTCTCGATGCCGGTGATGCGCTCGATCTCCGGGGCGAGCTGATCGCCGATGCCGCCGAGGCGAGGGCGGTTGAAGGCGTCGAGGCCCTTGTCGCTGTAGGCCTCGTCCATGCCCTGCAGCTTGAATCCCTCGGAGACGACGACGAGCGGAGCGCGTCCACGGTCGTGGGCGCTCGTGACGAGGGCCGTGATCTCCTCGAGCGTCTGCGGCACCTCCGGGATGAGGATCGCGTGCGCACCCGCCGCCATGCCGGCGTGCAGGGCGATCCACCCGACGTGCCGCCCCATGACCTCGGCGACCATGCAGCGCTGATGCGAGTCGCCGGTCGTGCGGAGGCGGTCCATCGCATCCGTGGCGATGTTGACGGCGGTGTCGAAGCCGAACGAGTAGTCGGTGGCTCGCAGGTCGTTGTCGATCGTCTTCGGCACGCCGATGACGTTGATGCCGTCCTTCGCGAGACGGTCGGCCGCGGCGAGGGTCCCTTCGCCGCCGATCGCGATGATGCCGTCGATCTTGTGGCCGTAGAGCGTCTTGGCGATGTTCTCGGCGCCCCCGCGCTCGCCCTCGTAGGGGTTGGTGCGGCTCGTGCCGAGGATCGTGCCGCCGACCTTCGACAGACCCTTCACCTCGTGACGGGTGAGCGGGAAGAAGTCCCCGTCGACCACGCCGCGCCACCCGTCGCGGATGCCGACGAACTCGAGGTCGTAGGTGGTGGTGCCCTTGAGCACGATGCCGCGGATGACCGCGTTGAGTCCGGGGCAGTCGCCGCCGCTCGTCAGGATGCCGATCTTCATGCTTGCCTCAGACGGGTTCGGGAAAGGGGGAAAGGCGACGCTGCCTGCGATCGACACTAGCGGCACGGGGCGACCGCGCGCCATTCCGACCGCCGAAAACCGGCGATCTTGCCGCCGAATCGAGACGATTCGCGAGATATTCGCCGATCACCCTCCACAGACGAGAAATCGGCGTCAAGAATCATGATTCTTGACGCCGATCCCGAGATGTCGTCAGGCTCCGCCGAGCGCCTGACGCAGGAGGTGCATGAGGGCCCCGAGCTGCACGGGCTCCGCTGCGGCCTCATCGGTCGCCTCGCCGTCGAGCGCCCGCGCCGCGAGCCCCTGCTTCTGGTCGATGAGCTCGGCGATCTTCGTGTCGACGGTGTGCGCCGCGATGATGCGCCATGCCGTGACCGGCTCGCCCTGACCGATGCGGTGGACGCGGTCGATCGCCTGCGTCTGCTCTGCCGCCGTCCACGACAGTTCGGCGAGCACGACGTTGGATGCCGCCTGCAGGTTCAGACCCACACCGGCCGCGGTGAGCGAGCAGACGGCGATGCCGACCTCGGGGTCGCCGTTGAAGTCGTCGATCGCCTGCTGGCGGGTCGTCGTGGTCTGATCGCCGCGGATCGACACCGAGCGGATGCCGGCAGCGGCGAAGTGCGCCTCCGCCTGATCCATGACGTCGATGTGCTTGGCGAAGAAGACGACCTTGCCGACCGAGCGCTGCAGCTGGGCGGCGTAGTCGGCGGCGAGCTGCGCCTTGGCCTGACCGATGCGCCGCACCATGGTGAAGACGTTGTCTCCGCCCGTGCCTGCCGCCTTCGACTCCTCGAGCTCGTTCTGCGCGACCAGGCGCACGATGTCGTCGTCGATCTCTCCCGGCGCGAGGCCGCGGTCGCCGCGAGCCTCGATGATGCGGCGGTAGCGAGCGGCGAGCCGCTCCCCCAGCTCGCGCTCGGCCTGGCGGATGCTGCGTCCGAACTCGTCGTCGAGCTGCACCGGCAGATCGGCGATCAGCTTGTCGGGGAGGTCGGCCGCGACGTCCTTCTTCTTGCGGCGCACGATCCCCATCGAGATCACGGCATCCCGCGCCTCCGGATAGAACGCCTTGTCGGCGGGCGTGAACCCGGTGGCGTCGAGTTTCTCCATCAGCTCAGGTCCGGGCTTCTCGCCCGTGGTCCAGCCCAGGAACCGCCAGATCGCGTCGAAGTCCTCGACGTCGTTGATGAGCGGGGTACCGGTGAGCGCGAGCAGCAGGGGCTTTCCGCCGGGAGTCCGCTCCCGCACTCTCGACGCGAGCGACAGCACGTTCTGCGACCGCTGCGAGGAGAGGTTCTTGATGAAGTGCGCCTCGTCGACCACCATGCCGCGCAGACCGATCGACGCCAGCCACGACATGTGCCGGTCGAGGATCTCGTAGTTGACGATGAACACGTCGGCGAAGGCGTCGATGTCGTCGCCGTCGCCCTGGATCACGGTGGCACGGCGCTGCGGCGTCCACCGCTCGACCTCCCGGGCCCAGTTCATCTTCACGACGTTCGGGACGACGACGAGCAGGGGGTACGCATTCGCCACGGATGCTGCGAGCACCGACTGCGCGGTCTTGCCGAGGCCCGGCTCGTCGGCGAGCAGGAAGCTGCGGTGGCCGGCCCGCACGGCTTCGAGGAAGCGCGACTGGTGCACCATCACCTCGAGTCCCTTGGGCGAGATGTGATCGAACTCCGGCGCGGGCGGCAGGTCCATGCTGGCGGCGGAGCCGCCGGCCCCCGTCTCGAAGGCCTTGTAGAGCGGGCCCATCAGCTCCCAGCCGTCCAGACGCCGTCGAGGGGTCGTGGTCGCACGAGGCGTGAGGTCGGGGGCGAGGAACGGGTTGGCGAGCTGGCGGGCCTCGACCGACGGCGGTGTGACCTGGCGCTCGGCGATCGCCGCGGGAACGACCGGCATCTGCACGGGCGCGATGTCGGCGATGATCAGCTCCTCGGGAGCGAGCTCGGCGCCCGACTCCAGCAGCCAGTCGCGACGCATGCGTTTGGCGACGGGCGACGTGGCCTGATCCGCCTCGAGCAGCTGGATGAGCGAGGTGTCCCGCGCCGCGGTCTTGGCGAGGATCGTCGCGACGCCGTCGAGGCGCTTCAGCAGTTCGGCGCGCGTCGCGTCGGTGATCTCGCCGTCGGCCTTGACGCGGGCGCGTTCCTCGCGCACCAGGAACGCGATGACCTGGAACTTCACCCGATTCGTCGGACCGAGCTTCCCTCGCTGCGACTTCGCCTCGATCTCGCGCACCTTGCGCGCCAGGATCGGGATGAGGGGCGCCTCATCATCGCGTCGGGATGTCTTCTTGCGCCGCGGGGCGGCGGTTGCCGTGGTCGGCATGCTCCTCCTGAGCGTGAAGGCCGCTGCATCCTCGTGATGCGACGGCCGTTCTCGATGTCCGCGTGTGGCGTGAGCCAGGACCGTACGAACAGTGTTTCCGATCGAGACCGATGCGCGAATGCCGCGCGAGGATCGGTGACGACTGCGATCAGTCTATGCCATCCGACTGCCTCGGCGCAGTGCGCGCCACGCGGACCGGCCCGGCGGGTCAGTCGCGTCCCGGGCCGAGAACCCGCTCGGCCTCGACGACGTCGCCGGCCATCTGCTCCTTGAGCTTCTCGATTCCCTCGAACGCGACCATCCCGCGCAGTCGCTCCACGAACTCGACCGTGACGTCATGGCCGTAGAGGTCGAGGTCGGTCTCGCCGATCACGTGCGCCTCGACCTGACGCTGCAGGACGTCGTCGAAGGTGGGGTTGGTGCCGACCGAGATCGCGGCACGGTGGCGGATCCCGGTGTCGTGGTCGATGAGCCAACCTGCGTACACGCCATCCGCCGGGACGAACGAATCGACCGTCGCCGACAGGTTCGCCGTGGGATAGCCCAGTTCGCGACCCCGCTTCAGCCCGTGCACGACCTCGCCACGGACGTCGACGTTGCGATCGAGCACGCGGGCCGCGGTCGAGACATCGCCCGCGATCAGCAGCTCGCGGATCCAGGTCGACGACACCCGCCGCTCCGATCCGTCCAGGTAGACATCGTCGACCACCTCGACACTGAATCCGTACTGCGGCGCGAGCTGTCGCAGCAGAGCCGGGGTGCCCGCTCCACCGCGCCCGAAGCGGAAGTCCTCGCCGACCAGCACGGTCGAGACGTGCAGCGCTCCGACGAGGATGTCGGCGACGAACTCCTCGGCCGTGCGCGCGGCGAGCTCCTCGTCGAACGTCAGGACGAGCGTCGCGTCGAGATCGAGTTCCGCGAGCAGTTCGAGCTTGCGCTCCACCGTGACGACGTTCTCAGGGCAGCGATCCGGACGCAGGACAGCCAGGGGGTTGCGATCGAAGGTCACGGCCACGGCGTCCGCGCCGGATGCCCCGGCGACCTCCTTCAGCCGACGGATGACCGCGCGATGACCGGCGTGCACGCCGTCGAACTTGCCGATCGCGACCGCCGACGGACCGAATCCCCGCGGCACGTCGCGAGGATCACGGAAGACGATCACGCGACGGCCCCGGTCGACGCGGGCTCCGTCACGACCGGCGCGGGGCGGTGGGTGCGCAACCACCAGATGCCGAAGACCGGAAGCACCAGCGGGATGAACAGGTAGCCGCGTCCGAACATCGACCACACGGTGTCGTGCGGGAACAGATCGGGCAGGAAGACGCTGAGCGCCCCGACCACCAGCACCCCGGTCAGCTCGAACACGATCGCCACCCACGCCACCGTGTACCAGCCGGGCCGACGGGCGAAGACGAGGGCGAGCGTCGCGAGGACGTAGACCACCGCGGCCAGAGCCGAGAGCGAGTACGCCAGGGGGGCGTCGTCGAACTGCCGGACGATCTGCACGAAGCTGCGACCGGTCGCGGCCAGCGCCATCACGGCGTAGACGATCACGAGGACACGGCCGATGCCGGTCATGCGAGTGGAGGGGACGGAGGTGCTCATAGCTTCCTCCATTCTAGGCGCGGTCGTCCGACCCCGGATGTCGCCCGTACGCGCGCTCAGGCCACTTGAATGGTCCAGATCGCGTACATGCGCCAGACCATGATCGCGACGGCGATCCCGGCCACACCGAGGATGACGGTGCTCCACCGACTGCGCTCCATCAGCGCCCACAGCACCGCGCCGATCGGGAGCAGCACGGCGGACACGAGGTATACCCAGTACTCGAGCAGGTCCCCGGTCGGAGGGTTGCCGACGAACGGCGCCACGATCGCGACGACCACCTGCACGAGGAGCAGCAGCTCGACGAGCGCGAGGCTGCCGACGGAGTAGTCGCTGGGCCGTCGACCGGCGAGACCGAGCGCGACGCAGAAGACGCCGGCTGCGGCGGCCGCCACGATCTGGACGATGGTCAGCCACAGGGTCATCGGGTCACCTCGGGCATGTTCATCTCGCTCTTGAGGTCCGCCCCGCGCGCGCTCACGATGCCGACGAGCACGCCCTCCGCATCGATGGCGGCGGCGATGGAGGCGGTCAGGCGCGACGCCTGCCCGACGAGTCGCTTGCCATGGCGGAGGTCGCGAGCTTCGTCGGCAGAGACCGCGAGCGGAGTCACCACGCGTGCGGCCGCCGCGGCCGGCGTCAGCGGCACGGCGTCGGCGAGCTCGTCGATGTTCACGGCATCCCGCACGTCGAAGTCGCCGACCCTGGTGCGTCGCAGAGCCGTGAGGTGGCCGCCGACGCCCAGCGCCGCGCCGAGGTCGCGGGCGAGCGAGCGGATGTACGTGCCGGAGGAGCAGTCGACGACCACGTCGAGCTCGAGGAATCCCTCGCCCGCACGGCGGCCGATCTCGTCGAACCGCGACACGGTCACCTCGCGGGCTGCCAGGACCACGTCCTCTCCCGCGCGGACGCGGTCGTACGCACGGCGTCCGTCGACCTTGATAGCCGACACCGAACTGGGCACCTGCGAGATCGTGCCCGTCAGAGCGGCGATGCCGTCTGCGAGCCGCGAATCCGTCAGCGCACTCACGGCGGCGGCACCCGCCTCGGTGAGCACGTCGCCCTCCGCGTCGTCCGTCGTCGTCGTCGAGCCCAGCCGGATCGTCGCCTCGTACGTCTTGTCGGCCCCGACGATGTAGGTGAGCAGACGGGTCGCCCCTTCGACGCCGATCACGAGCAGTCCGGTCGCCATCGGGTCGAGCGTCCCGGCGTGGCCCACCTTGCGGGTGCCGAAAGCGCGGCGGACGCGCGCGACCACGTCGTGACTGGTCAGCCCGGAGGGCTTGTCGACGAGAAGGATGCCGGGCGAGACCATCCCCCCAGCCTACGATGCGCGCTGTCGTCAGCCGCACACCTCGTAGGACGGCTCGGAGCGCGTGGTCGCATAGGCTGTCGAGGTGTCCTCGACTCCGCGCTCCACCCCCATGGAGACGCAGCGGTTGATCGAATGGTATCGAGAGTCGGCGCGCGACCTGCCGTGGCGACGCGCGGCCTTCCACGACGGTTTCGGCGCCTGGGGCACGCTCGTGAGCGAGTTCATGCTCCAACAGACGCCCGTGACCAGAGTGATCCCGCACCTGGACGCGTGGCTGGCGAAATGGCCCACCCCCCGTGCCCTCGCTGCGGCGACCCCTGCGGAGGTGCTGCAGCAGTGGTCGAACCTCGGCTATCCGCGTCGAGCGCTCTGGCTGCATCGCGCCGCCATCGAGATCACGGAGCGACACGACGGGGTCGTGCCCCGCGACATCGAGGCGCTGCTCGCCCTTTCGGGCATCGGCGACTACACGGCTCGCGCCGTCGCAGTCTTCTCCTACGGCGACCGCCACCCGGTGGTCGACACGAACACGCGTCGCGTGATCGCCCGCGCGGTGCGGGGGCAGGCGCAACCCGGGCCCCCTTCCCGGCGCGATCTGGAGGCCATGGAGGCGCTGCTACCCCGATCGGACGCGGACGCCGCCGTGTTTAACGCCGCAGCCATGGAACTCGGCGCGACCGTGTGCGTCGCTCGGAGCCCTCGATGCGAGCTCTGCCCCCTGCTGGGCTCCTGCGCCTGGGTCGCCGCGGGGCGCCCGGACACGGGCGACACGAGGCGGCGTCAGGCGGCCTTCGAGGGGTCCGACCGGCAGGCACGCGGGAAGGTCCTGCGCGCACTGCGCGACGCCGCACCGCGCGGCGTGCCCCTCGCAGCTCTCCTGATCGACTGGCCGGACGCGCAGCAGCGGGACCGTGCGATCGACTCTCTCATCGCCGACGGTCTGGCCGAGGCCGACGGCGAGGTGCTCTGCCTCCCCCGTTGACCCTCAGCCGTGACGGGCGCTGCGCAGAGCGAGCAGCATGAGCTCCACGCGGGTGCGCACACCGAGCTTCGCGAAGATCCGTCCCAGGTGCACCTCGACCGTTCGCACGGAGACGGAGAACGACGAGGCGATCTCTCGGTTGGAGGCTCCGCCCACCACCGCCAAGGCGAGCTCGAGTTCGCGCCGGGTGAGCATGGGCTCCCATCGCCGGCGGATCGCGGCGACCGCGTCACCGAGCTCGTCTCCGCGCTCCACGGACTGATCGAGCATTCGCAGCCTCTCCGCGACGAGCTTCGCCCACGCCAGAGCGCCCGACTCCTCGAACAACGCCAGCGCGGCTCGCAGGTGACGTCTGCCTCCACGGGCGTCGTCGTGGATCACGGCTCGGAGCCCGAACGCGGCCGACACCCGTGCGCGCTCGAAGGGCGAGCGGATGCCGCGGGCCTCCTCCTCCAGCTGCGGCGCCTCGGACGCCCACGCCGTCTGAGGGACCGTCGACGCCCGAAGCCGCAGAAGCCGCGCGAGCGTCATCTCCGGGAGCTCGACACGATGTCTCGGGATCGCCTCCAGGTCGAAACCGACCGGAGCGACCTCGTCGATCCCAGGCACGGCGAGCACGGGCTGCGGAGCGCCTCGATCTACCCACAGACGCAGGAACGCCATCGCCTCATCGGTCCGGCCAACGAGGTGTGCCTGTACGGCACGATCGACGAGATGATCGATTCGCGCGGGGGACGGAAGTGCGGCCGTCAGCGAGAGTGCGACAGGACCGAGTCCGCCGGTCACAGCGAGGTCGAGACGCCGGGCGAGGACCACGCCGAGCCCGGCGAACGGTATGGAGACCGGAAGCTTCGCCGCCGCCACAGCGAGGCGTTCTCTGGCGGTGAGGATATCGCCGCGCCAGGTGAGCAGAAGGACCTCGGCGACAGCTCGATACGCCTCGACGAGCGGGCTTCGCTCGAACCCCGCGATGAACGGATCGCGTTCGTCGACCCCCCGATAATCGCCGGCGGCGAGCATGCGCAGCCCCGCCTCGACATCGCCCCCGGCGGCCTCGCGCAGGGCGCCGTAGACCAATCCGGTGAGTGGGCCCGATCCCCCGGCGTCGTCGGCGTGGCCCTCGCCGAGGAGCAACCACGTCATGGAGACCACCGGATCACGAAGCTCCCGCTCGGCACCCGCCGCGGAGGTCGCGGTGCGCAGGGCGTCGAGCCACACGCGAGCCCGTGCACGATCACCCCGCTCTGCGCACAGAGCGGCTGCGAAGGCGGCAGCCCTGGCATAGGCGTACCCGTCCTCCGCCCGTGTCACTCTGGAACGAAGAGAGGCGGGGTCGAGAGCAGGCACCACGCCGCGCAGATGGGACTCGGCGGCCAGCAGCGCCGCCGCACCGAACAGCGCCGAATGATCCGAACCGTGACGGAACGGCTCCGTCAGCCAGGCGGCGGCTTCTGCGGCGTACCCGCATGCCATCGCCGCGACGCCGGCGGTGAGGAGGGCTTGATCGCGAATCGCTCCGCTCGAGCGCTGCGCTGCGAGGGCGGCGAGTCGCATGGAGCGCTCCGAGTCGCCCTCCTCGCGCGACCGGACCGCAGCACGAAGCAGTTCGGCGGCGGCTGCCCCCTCGGGAGGCGCCGCCCCGGATGCCTCATGCCACGCCGAGGCTGTCGCATCCCGGCGTTCTGCGCATCGCCGGACGAGCTTCTGGTGCGCGTCGCGGATCTCATCGGCCGTGCTCGTGCCGACAACCCACACCACCATGCGCTGCGGGGCTCCCTCGCGCAGTGCCGGGGCGTCGCAAGGATGGGAGGGCAACGGTGATTCCGCGCCGAGTGCCTGCTCGAGGAGAGCGTGCTTCTCCTCCCGCGACGGTGCGAAGCCGGCGAAGACCGTTTCGATCGCAGGGACCAGCGGCAGTGGCGACGGCAGGGGCCGGAGACCGCGGCGTTGAGCGGCGTCGAGAGCACCCGCCACCTGCTCGACGGACTCCCGATCGCCGTCGAGTCGTCGGAGGAGGGCCGCCACGACGTGAGGGGCGCATCCGAGGTCGAGTGCGAGCAAGCGCTCGAGGACGGGGATCACGTCGGAGACCTGTGACTCCGCCCTGCCACGCGCACTGTGCACCGCTCTTCGTCCCCCCGGTCCGGACGAGCTCGCGCTCGTCAAGCCGACGGTAGCAACCGGTTTTCCGGTCTCAAGCGAGATGCTGATACATCACGACCGCGTGTCGTCGTCCTCACGCACGTAGGGGTCCGCGTCGCCCGCATGCGACGCGGACGAGGCGAGCTTCGCCACCTCGGCGTCACGCTCCTGAGCCTCACGGAGGAGTGCGGAGATGTGATCCGCGCTCTCCGGCAGGGCATCCGGGATGAACTCGAGGGTCGGCACCAACCGGGTGCTGAGCTGCCGTCCGACCTCACTGCGCAGCATCCCGGTCGCCGACGTGAGGGCGGCGCCGCTCGCGACGCGCTCCTCCTCGGTGCCGAGCACCGTGTAGAACACCGACGCGTGCTGCAGATCGCCGCTCACACGCACGTCGGTGATCGTGACGAATCCGAGGCGCGGGTCGCGCAGCCCCTTCTCCAGACGCTCGGCGAGGATGACGCGGATGCGATCCGCGAGTCGGGCCTGTCGTTCACCAGCCATGTGTTCCTTCTCCTCCTGGGAAGTCTTCGGGCGAGGATGCGTGCGCACCCTCGCCCGAAGATATCGAACCCGATCAGCCGCGAGGCTTCTCGACCATCTCCGTGGTCTCGATCTCGTCGCCGATCTGGATGTCGTTGTACTTGCCGAGGCCGATACCGGCCTCGTAGTCGGTACGCACCTCGGTGACGTCGTCCTTGAAGCGACGCAGCGACTCGATGGCGAGACCATCGGCGATGACGACGCCGTCGCGGATGACGCGCGCCTTGGCGTTGCGCGTGATCGTTCCCGACCGCACGATGACACCGGCGATGTTGCCGAACTTCGAGGAGCGGAACACCTCACGGATCTCGGCGACGCCCGACTGGACCTCTTCGTACTCCGGCTTGAGCATGCCCTTGAGGGAGCTCTCGATCTCGTCGATCGCGTTGTAGATCACCGAGTAGAAGCGGATGTCCACACCCTCGCGCTGAGCGCGCTCGCGCGCCTTCGTGTCGGGGCGGACGTTGAAGCCCACGATGATCGCGTTGTCGATCGTCGCGAGGTTCACATCCGACTCGGTGATGGCGCCGACGCCGCGGTGGATGATCCGCAGCTGCACGGAGTCGTCGACCTCGATCTTGAGGAGCGACTCCTCCAGCGCCTCGACGGCACCGGACACGTCGCCCTTGATGATGAGGTTGAGCGACTCGACCTTGCCCTCTTCGAGCGCGCGGGTGAAGTCCTCGAGCGAGATGCGCTTGCGAGCCTTGGCCAGCTGGGCGTTGCGCTCGACGGCCTCACGCTTCTCGGCGATCTGGCGAGCCGTGCGGTCCTCCTCGGTGACGATGAAGACGTCGCCGGCGCGAGGCACGGAGTTCAGACCCTGCACCTGCACCGGACGCGACGGGTAGGCCTCGAGGACCTGCTCGCCGTTCTCGTCGGCCATCGCCCGCACACGTCCGTACGCGGTGCCGGCGACGATCGCGTCACCGACGCGGAGCGTTCCGGACTGGATGAGCACGGTCGCGACCGAGCCACGGCCCTTGTCGAGCTTCGCCTCGATGGCGACACCGCGAGCGGCCTTGTTCGGGTTGGCGGTCAGGTCGAGACCGGCATCGGCCGTGAGCAGCACGGCGTCCAGGAGCTCCTGGATGCCGGTGCCGGCGCGGGCCGAGACGTCGACGAACATGACGTCGCCGCCGTACTCCTCGGCGACCAGGCCGTACTCGGTGAGCTGCTGGCGCACCTTGGCCGGGTTGGCTTCGGGCTTGTCGACCTTGTTCACCGCGACCACGATCGGCACGTTCGCCGCCTGGGCGTGGTTCAGGGCCTCCACCGTCTGCGGCATGATGCCGTCGTCGGCGGCGACCACGAGGATCGCGAGGTCGGTCACCTGCGCACCGCGGGCACGCATGGCGGTGAACGCCTCGTGACCCGGGGTGTCGATGAAGGTGATCGCACGCTCGATGCCCTCGTGCTCGGTCCACACCTGGTACGCACCGATGTGCTGCGTGATGCCGCCGGCCTCGCCCTCGATGACGTTGGTCTGACGGATGGCATCGAGCAGTCGGGTCTTACCGTGGTCGACGTGACCCATGACGGTGACGACCGGGGGACGGATCTCGAGGTCGTCCTCGCTCTCCGCCTCCAGCTCGGCCTCCAGGTCGAGACCGAAGCCCTCGAGGAGCTCCTTGTCCTCGTCCTCAGGAGAGACCATCTGGATCTTGTAGCCGAGCTCCTCGCCGAGCACCTCGAACGTCGCCTCGTCCAGCGACTCGGTGGCCGTGGCCATCTCGCCGAGGTTGAAGAGGATCGTCACGAGCGTGCCGGGCTGCACCGTGTAGCCGGTCAGCGTCTCGATCTTGTCGGCGAAGTCCGCGATGGACGCGCCGCGACGCATGCGGATGGTCTCCCCGTTGCCGCGGGTGACGTTGACGCCACCGACGACCGGAGCGCTCCGCATCTCGAATTCCTGCCGCTTCGCCCGCCGCGACTTGCGCTGCTTGCTCTTGCCGCCGCCCTTGCCGAAGGCACCGGCCGTGCCACCGCCGGGGCCACGGCCGCGACCGCCACCACCGGGACGACCGGCGAAACCGCCGCCACCGGGACGTGCGCCGGGACCACCGGGGCCGCCGGCACCGCCGGGACGACCGGGACCGCCCGGACGCTGCTGGAACGGAGCGCCGGGACGACCGCCCTGACCGCCGCGGGGAGCGCCGGGACGCGGCGAACCGGGACGCGGGGCGCCGGGACGGGGTGCCCCGGGGCGCGGGGCCTGCGGACGCGGGATGTTTCCGGGCGTCGGGCGCTGGCCCATGCCCTGCGCCGAGGCGAAGGGGTTGTTGCCGGGGCGGGGGCCGGCGGGACGCTGGCCCATGCCCTGCGCGGACGAGAACGGGTTGTTGCCGGGGCGGGGTGCGCCCGGCTTGGGCGCTCCGTCGGACGGCTTCGGCGCGGCAGGGCCCGGCTTGGCAGCCGGGGCCGGGGTCGCCGCGGGAGCGTCGGCCGGTGCGGGGGGTGCCGCAGCGGCCGGAGCCTCAGGGGCCGGAGCCGGCTTGGGACCGGGCTTCGGGCCGGGGGTCGGCGCGGCGGACTTCGCCGCAGCCGGCTTCGCCGCAGGCTTGGCGGCGGGCGCCGCCTCGGCCGAGGGCTTCAGCGAGGGGTCGGCCTCGATCGCCGCGCGCAGCTTGCGCGCCACCGGCGGTTCGATGGTCGAAGAGGGGCTCTTGACGAACTCCCCGAGTTCCTTGAGCTTCGCAAGTGCGACCTTGCTGTCGACGCCGAACTCAGCGG
Source organism: Microbacterium sp. CR_7 (assembly GCF_041954755.1). Taxonomy (NCBI): domain Bacteria; kingdom Bacillati; phylum Actinomycetota; class Actinomycetes; order Micrococcales; family Microbacteriaceae; genus Microbacterium; species Microbacterium sp. CR_7. The sequence continues at coordinate 242,120 of NZ_JAVAYF010000001.1, read as the reverse complement.
CGATCTCATGTACGCGTGGTTTACCAGCCACAATTCTCCTGTCTGGGGTCGGTCTGCCCAGACAGGGCAGACCACTAGTCGCGGACGGGTCTCATTTCGAGCCGTTCACTTTGTTTCCATAGCTGTTCAGCCTTTGTTTCTCGATGGTCTGCGTGTCCAGATGGCCGGACACGCGCAGTGCTCGTCCGAAAGCACGTCGCCGCAGTGCGGCATCCATGCATTCCTGCGTCGGATGCACCCACGCGCCTCGCCCCGGCAGCACAGCACGCTCATCGATGACGAGGGTGTCGTTCTGGGACACCACCCTGAGAAGGGCGGAGCGGGGAGCACGCGTGCGGCAACCGACGCACGTTCGTACGGGTTCCATCTTACACCTGAGTTCCCGCCCTGATCGCGCCGGAGGCGCGAGTCGGGCGTGCGGCCGGGGTCAATCCAGGACGCTGTCCGGCTGGATGTCGATCTTCGCACCGGTCAGCTTGGCGGCGAGTCGGGCGTTCTGCCCCTCCTTGCCGATCGCGAGCGACAGCTGGTAGTCGGGCACGAGTGCGCGGACGGCCTTCGTCCCCGCGTCGAGGATGAACGAGCTCGTCACCTTGGCCGGCGACAGCGCGTTCGCGACGAAGGCGGCGAGCTCGGGGTTGTAGTCGACGATGTCGATCTTCTCCCCCGCCAGCTCCTCCGTGACGGCGCGGACGCGGCGTCCGAGCTCGCCGATGCAGGCGCCCTTCGCGTTGATGGACGGGTCGTTCGCCTTGACGGCGATCTTCGTGCGGTGGCCCGCTTCACGGGCGAGCGAGACGATCTCGACGAGGCCTGCGGCGATCTCCGGAACCTCGAGCGCGAAGAGCTTGCGGACGAGACCCGGGTGGGTGCGCGAGACCGTGATCTGCGGCCCCTTGAGGCCCTTCGCGACGCTGGTGACGTAGACGCGCAGACGCGAACCGTGCGTGTACTCCTCGCCGGGCACCTGCTCCTCGGGCGGAAGGATGGCCTCGACCGAGCCGAGGTCGACGTGGATCATACGGGGGTTCGGCCCCTGCTGGATGACGCCGGCGACGATGTCGCCCTCCTTGCCGCGGAACTCGCCGAGGACGGCGTCGTCGGCGATGTCGCGGAGGCGCTGGCTGATGACCTGCTTGGCGGCGAAGGCGGCGATGCGGCCGAAGTCGTCCGGAGTTGCGTCCTCCTCGCCGATGACCGCTCCCTCGTCGTCCTTGACGACCTGCAGCACGGCGACGTGGCCCGTGCGGCGGTCGAGTTCGACCCGCACGCCCTCGGGCGTCGCCCCGTCAGCGGAGACATGCTTGGCGTAGGCGGTCAGGATGGCCTGTTCGATGATCGCGACGAGTTCGTCGAAGGGGATCGCCTTCTCCTTCTCGATCCCACGCAGCAGGCTCAGTTCGATATCCATGACGACTCCCTATTCAGCTCTCGTCGCGCCGGTTCACACGCGCGACATCCGTACCACGATACCCTGACCCCACCGCCCCATGCCACGGCGGCGACCGCGCCGGCGCGGTGCACGATGCGCAGGAGGATCAGTGAGCACGTACGACACCATCGTGATCGGGGCCGGGATGTCCGGCGTGACGGCCGCGCGCATGCTCGCCGACGAGGGGCGGCGGGTGCTCGTGCTCGAGGCACGGGACCGCATCGGCGGGCGGATGAACACCGATCGATCCGCGGGCTTCCCCGTCGACCTCGGCGCCTCCTGGATCCACGGCATCGACGACTCGCCTCTCTGGGACCTGGTCGAGGCCCTCGGCATCCCCACCATCGAGTACACCGTGGGAAGCTTCCAGGTCGGCGGGCGGCCGATCGAGAACTTCGCCGATGACGGCGCGCCGATGGATGCTGCGGCGACCGCGCAGTGGATCGCCGACGTCGAAGAGGCAGACCGGCTTCTCGTCCAGGAGATCTCGGCCTCTTCCCCGGGCGACACCTACCTCGACGTCACGGAGCGGGCGCTGGATCGCTCGGGCTTCACCCCGCAGCGCATCGACGAGGTGCGCGAGTTCTTCCGGCACCGCGTCGAGGAGCAGTGCGGCGCCTGGATCGGCGATCTCGACGCGCACGGTCTCGACGAAGACGCGATCGACGGCGACGAGGTCATCTTCCCTCGCGGGTACGACGAGCTCCCCCGCCGCGTCGCCGCCGGGCTCGACGTGCGGCTCGACACCGCGGTGACGCGCGTCTCCCGTACACCCGACCGGGCCGTGGTGACGACCGCGGACGGCGAGGAGTACGACGCAGACTCGGTGGTCGTGACCGTTCCTCTCGGCGTGCTCAAGGCGGGCGCGATCGAGTTCGTCCCTGCCCTCCCCGACGAGATCGCCGGACCGATCGACCGCCTCGGCATGGGCGTGTTCAACAAGATCTTCCTGCAGTTCCCCGAGAGGTTCTGGGGCGAGGACAGCTACGCGCTGCGGGCTCTCGGCGAAGCCGGTGAGCACTGGCACTCCTGGTACGACGTCTCGGCCGTGAGCGGCATCCCGACTCTGCTCACGTTCGCGGCGGGGCCGTTCGGCAGGCGCATGCAGGACCTCTCCGACGACGAGATCGCGGCCGACGCCCTCGGCGCCCTGCGACGCCTGTACCCGGACGCCGCGGAGCCCACCGCGCAGTGGATCACCCGGTGGGGTCAGGATGCCTACTCGGTCGGGTCGTACTCGCACCTCGCAGTGGGGTCGTCTCACCACGACCACGACCGACTCGCCGGTCCGGTGGACGGCGTGCTGCACTTCGCCGGCGAGGCGACCTGGGGGGACGAGCCGGCGACCGTCGGCGCTGCGTTCTACTCCGGGCACCGCGCAGCCGAGCGGATCCTGGGAACAGCGGTCGACCTCGCTGACTTCGCCGAGCGGATCAGAGCGCGGGAGCGGTCGACAGCGAGTTGATCGCCCCGATCAGGCGGAACAGGTTGCCGACCTGGCGCTGATCGAGGTGCAGGGCGAGTCGCGGCAGCTGCAGCACATCGTCGTCGCTGACCTCCGGCGAGCGCGGTGACGTCCGTTCGATGCGCCCGCGCGACAGCATCCCTCCGAAGCGATCGTTGAGGTCGTCGATCTCGGCATCCGTCGGTTCGGCGCGGAGTCTCAGCACGAGAGTGTCGCCGATCCACCGCAGCGAGTCGTAGTTGCGCCAGAACCCGGCGATCTCGGCGACGGCGGCATCGACGGAGTCGGTGACGACGACCCGGTCGAAGTCGCCCTCCGAGATGACCCCGGTCGGCTCCAGGGTGTCGTCGATGAAACGGCGCAGGCCGTCCCAGAACGTGCCGCCCTTCTCGTCGAGCAGCACGATCGGGGTCGGCTCCGCCTTCCCGGTCTGCTGCAGGGTCAGGAGCTCGAACATCTCGTCCAGCGTGCCGAAACCGCCGGGCAGGCAGATGAACCCGCTGGACTCCTTGATGAGCATGAGCTTGCGCGTGAAGAAGTACTTCATGGCCACGACGTGGTCGCTCCCGGCCACGAGGCTGTTCGCCTTCTCTTCGAAGGGCAGCCGGATCGACACCCCCAGCGAGAGCGCGGGGCCCGCGCCCTCCGCTGCCGCCTGCATGATGCCGGGCCCCGCGCCGGTGACGACCATCCAGCCGTCCGCCGCCAGAGCGGCCGCGACGTCACGGGCCTGCACGTACAGCGGGTCGTCGTGCCGTGTGCGCGCCGACCCGAACACGGTGACCTTCGGCACCCCCCGGAACGGGGCGAACAGACGGAACGCGTCGCGCATCTCCGCGAGTGCCGCGGACGCGATCTTGAGGTCCAGTCGCTCGGTGTCGTCCTCGCCCAGCTGGATGGCCGTGCGCAGCATCCGCATCACGAGCCGACGGTCGGTGAGCACGCCCGCATCATCGAGCACCGCGTTGATCTCGGCGCTCAGCGCGTCGGGCAGCTGGTCGTCGGTCATGGCATCGGCTGTCAGACGGTGGTCAACCGGGCGAGTGCCTCGGCGACCGAGACGGAGTCACGCTCGCCCGAACGGCGGTCCCAGAGCTCGACCTGGCCGTCGGCTGCACCGCGTCCGACGATCACGATCTTGGGGACGCCGACGAGCTCGGCATCGCCGAACTTCACGCCGGGCGACACCTTGGGGCGGTCGTCGTAGAGCACGTCGAGGCCCGCGGACTCGAGCTGGGCCGAGATGTCGGCGGCGACGTCGAACGCGACCTGGTCCCGGCCCGCGGCGACGACCTGCACGTCGAACGGCGCGACGGAAGCAGGCCAGATGAGGCCCTTGTCGTCGTTGTTCAGCTCGGCGAGGATCGCGAGGATGCGGGTGACGCCGATGCCGTACGACCCCATCGTGACCGTCACGAGTTTGCCGTTCTCGTCGAGCACCTTGAGGCCCAGCGCCTCGGCGTACTTGCGGCCGAGCTGGAACACGTGTCCGATCTCCATGCCGCGCGCGAGTTCGACAGGACCCGACCCGTCGGGCGCGGGGTCCCCGGCGCGCACGTTCGCGATCTCGACGATGCCGTCGGCCTCGAAGTCGCGGCCGGCGACGACGGAGTGCGCGTGCTTCTGGTCGATGTTCGCACCGGTGATCCAGCTGGTGCCCTCGCTCACGCGCGGGTCGACGAGGTAGCGGATGCCGGTGGCGGATTCCTCGCCGAGCACGGCACCGGTCTCGGACCAGGGTCCGATGTACCCCTTGACGAGCAGCGGGTTGTTCTCGAAGTCGTCCGCCGTCGCCGTCTCGACCTCCGCCGGAGCGAACGCCACCTCGGCGCGCTTCTCGTCGACCTCCCGGTCGCCGGGGATGCCGACGACGACGAGCTCGCGGGTGCCGTCGAGGTGGGCGAGCGCGAGCACGACGTTCTTGAGCGTGTCGGCCGCGGTGTACTCGCCGTCGAGATGGGCGTTCGCATGGGCGACGAGGGTCTCGATCGTCGGCGTGTCGGGCGAGTCGAAGATCACCGGCGCCGCATCGGCGTCGAACGGGACGGCTTCGGGGACGGGCGTCGTGAACGCCTCGACGTTGGCGGCGTACCCGCCGGCGCTGCGCACGAATGTGTCCTCGCCCACCGGCGTCGGGTGCAGGAACTCCTCGCTGCGCGACCCGCCCATGGCTCCGGCATCCGCCTGCACGATGGCGTACTCGAGACCGAGGCGCTGGAAGATGCGCTCGTAGGCGTCGCGCTGCGCCTGGTAGCTCGCGTCGAGCCCGGCATCCGAGGAGTCGAAGGAGTAGGCGTCCTTCATCGTGAACTCGCGTCCGCGCAGCAGTCCCGCGCGGGGGCGCGCCTCGTCGCGGTACTTGTCCTGGATCTGGTAGATCGTGAGCGGCAGGTCCTTGTACGACGAGTACAGGTCCTTCACCAGAAGGGTGAAGGCCTCCTCGTGCGTGGGTGCGAGCAGGTAGTCGCCGCCCTTGCGGTCCTGGAGACGGAAGAGCAGATCCCCGTACTCCTCCCAGCGACCGGTCGCCTCGTAGGCCTCGCGCGGCATGAGCGCCGGGAAGTGGACCTCCTGCGCACCGGCCGCGGCCATCTCCTCGCGGACGACCTTCTCGATCCGGGCCTTCACCCGGAGGCCGAGCGGCAGCCACGCGAAGATGCCCGCCGCCTGCGGGCGGATGTACCCGGCGCGGATCAGGAGCTTGTGGCTCGCGACCTCTGCACCGGCAGGGTCTTCACGGAGCGTACGGAGGAAGAAATTCGAGAGACGAGTGACCACGGGCCAAGTCTAGTGACCGGTGGCCACCCGTCCTCCCGAGCGTCAGTTGAGGGCGGGAAGGCCCTGCGGGATCACACCGCCCGCATAGAGGCTCGCGGCCAGCTCCTGCACGGCGGTCAGTGCGACGCGCTGCGGCAGGGGTCCGTAGGAGATACGGGCGACCCCGAGCTTCTCGTACTCCGACGCGGCGAGCGCTCCGGGAAGGCCGATCACGCTCACCTTGCCCTCGCCGATGCCCTCGACGAGCTGACGGGTGACCGCCGCGTCGAGCATCCCGGGGACGAACACCGCGGTCGCACCCGCGTCGATGAACGCGCGTCCGCGCTGGATGGCGTCGGCCACGCTCTCCGCGACCGGACGGTGCCCTGCACGCACGAAGGCGTCGGTGCGGGCGTTGAGAGCGAACGGCACGCCCTCGGCCTCCGCCGCCTTGACGATCGACTCGACGACCGCGACGGACTCGTCGAACGGCTTGAGACGGTCCTCGACGTTCGCGCCGACGACGCCCGCCTGGATCGCGAGTCGGGTGGTCTCCCCCGCGTCCTCGTATCCGTCGTCCAGGTCGGCTGTGACGGGGACGGAGACGGATGCCGCGATGCGCCCGACCATGTCGATCATGACGTCGCGCGGCGTGGTGCCGTCTTCGTAGCCGAAGGACGCGGCGATCCCGTGACCGGCGGTCGCGATCGCCTTCGTCTCGGGCAGAGCGGCGACGGCGCGCGCCGACACCACGTCCCACACATTCACGACGCGGAGGATCTCGGGGGCTTCGTAGAGTCCGATGAGGGTTCTGGCCTTGTCAGCAGTGGTCATGCCTCCACGCTAACGGTGCTCCGGCGGTGCGGGGCGCGATGCGCGGTCGCAGGCGCCTCGAACAGGCGCTGTGATCGGTGGATACCGATACTCCGATAGACGACTCCCGGCGCCGAGATTTTCGGTGTGATCTGGGCCTCGAATGTCGGTGGCGCATGATGGGATCGACTCATGGCAGCCCTCCTCGACGCGACCCGCGAGCAGATCGACGCGCTCGGCGCCGTCACCGACACGCTCGTCTCGGTCGAGCGGACGATCTCCTCGCTGCTCGCCGCCCGTGACGGATTGCTCGCGCTGGGCAACCGGATCGCTCTCGAGACCGCGGCGGCAGCGCGGACCGATGACGGTTCGCCCTACCTCGGCCACGACGGTGCGGACCTCGCGGTGCGCGCAGTGGCGGCGGAGTTCGGCGCAGCGTTGCGCGTGAGCGATCGCACGGTGCAGCGGCGCATGGCGGATGCAGACCTCCTCGTCACCCTCTTCCCCGCTGTGTGGCGAGCGCAGGGAGCGGGCGACATCTCCCCCGCGCACGCCCGCGCGATCGTCGACGCCGGGATGCACCTGGAAGGGGATGCGGAACGAGACGCGTACACGGCCGAGATCCTGGAGTACGCGGCAGAGGAATCACCCAACCGGGTGCGACGCCACGCACGACGGATCGCGGAGCGCCATCAGCGGCGCACGATCGACGAGCGACACCGCGCAGCGCGCGCCGACCGGGCCGTATGGGTGAAGGATCTCGGCGATGGGATGGCGGAACTCGGGCTCCACGGACCGGCGGCGCTGGTGCACGGAGCGTTCGATCGGCTCACGAGCATCACGAAGACCGTGCGCGATGGGATCCCGGTCACGGGCGAGCATGAGGCGGTTCCGAGCGCGGCTGGCGCCTCGGAGGAACGGATCCCCGAGGTCACTCCCGATACGAGGACGCTCGCGCAGGCCCGATGCGATCTGGCGCTGGACCTTCTTCTTTCTGGAGCGCCGTCCGGACACGGCGACCCCGACGGCGCCGTGGCCGCGATCAGGGGATCCGTGTCCATCACCGTGCCGGTCCTGACGCTGATGGGCGTCACCACGACCCCCGCCGAGATCGACGGTCACGCTCCGATCGACGCGCACCGCCCGGCAGCTCGCGGGCTCCGCACCCGGGTGGGATCGCGTGCTCACGCACCTCGTGACGGACGCCGTGGTGGCCGTCGATCACTACCGTCCCTCAGCCGACCTGAAGCGCCTCGTGCGCGCTCGAGATCAGCGATGCCGTTTCCCCTGCTGCGGCTTCCCCGCCCGAGACTGCGATCTCGATCACATCCGGGACCATGCGCTGGGCGGGGATACCTCGTCCGACAATCTGTCGGCGCTGTGCCGACGCCACCACGTGCTGAAGCATCACAGCCCGTGGCACGTGGAGAATCTGGGCGGTGGCTTCCATGCGTGGACGAGCCCCGCCGGGCGCGTGTACGTCGATGCTCCCCCGGAGACGAACGCGGCACCGGTTCCGAGGGACGCCGACCCGCCGTTCTGACCGCGCTGCTTCGGCACAGTCGAGAGGCCCGCATCACCTCCTCCGCCTAGGGTGGGGGCATGCCTCAGCGCCGCTCTCATGTCGCCCCGTCCGCCGCGCAGACCGAGCTCGCATCGGCGCTGGCGGCCCTGCGCGAATCGCTCGACGCTCCCGCGGAGTTCCCCGACGAGGTCCTCGCCGAGGCGGAAGCGGCGAGCGCGCCGACGCCCGCACTCGATCTGCGTGACGTCCCCTTCGCGACGCTCGACCCCGAGGGTTCCCGCGACCTGGATCAGGCGTTCCATCTCGAGCGTCGCGGCTCCGGCTACGCGGTGCGATACGCGATCGCCGATGTCCCGGGTTTCGTGAAGCCGGGCGGCGCGGTGGACGCGGAGGCACGGCGCCGCGGTCAGACGCTGTACGCGGCGGACGGATCGATCCCGCTGCATCCGCGGGTGCTGAGCGAGGACCGCGCGTCACTCCTCCCCGGCGTGGACAGACCCGCACTCGTGTGGACCTTCGACCTCGATTCGGCGGGGCTCGTCGAGCGCTTCCGACTGGAGCGCGCGCTGATCCGCTCCCGCGTGCAGCTCGACTACGTCACGACCGAGGCCGCGATCGACCGCGGCGAGGGCGGGCCCGCCGAGCTCCTGCCTGAGATCGGCGCGCTGCGGAGCGAGCAGGAGCGGCTGCGCGGGGGCGCGAGCCTCAACCTCCCCGACGAGGAGGTCGTCCGCACACCCGACGGCGGCTACGCGATCGAGCGCCGACATCCGCTCGCCGTCGAGGAGTGGAACGCGCAGCTCTCACTCATGACAGGCATGGCCGCGGCATCCCTCATGCTCGACGCGAAGATCGGCATCCTGCGCACGATGCCGCAGCCAGACGAACAGGCGTTCGCGACGTTCCGCCTGCAGACGGAGGCACTCGGGCGACCGTGGACGACCGGTCGCTACGGCGACTACCTGCGCGAACTGGATCGTGCCGACCCCCTCACGCTGCCCGTCCTCCAGGCGGCGGCGACGCTGTTCCGCGGTGCGGACTACGTGACATTCGACGGCGCGGTGCCCGCCCAGACAGAGCAGGCCGCGATCGCCGCCCCCTACGCGCATGCCACCGCTCCCCTGCGTCGGCTCGTCGACCGCTGGTCGCTCGTCACCTGTCTGGCGATCTCGGAGGGCGCGGAGGTGCCCGCGTGGGTCAGAGAGTCTTTGCCCGAGATCCCGGACCTGATGCAGGAATCGGGGCAGCGGGCGTCGACGCTCGACTCCCAGACTGTGAACTGCGTCGAGGCGGCGCTGCTGACACCGCTCGTCGGCACGACCGTAGATGCGACCGTGATCGAGGCGCGCGGCGAGCGCGGCACGGTGCAGATCGCGGCCCCGGCTGTCACGGCATCCGCCCCGATCCCACCCGGCACGGTGGCCGGCGCCGGTGTTCGGCTCCGCGTGGTCAGCGCCGACATCGCGACCGGCTCGGTCGAGTTCGCGCTCTGACGTCGCGACCATCGAGGCGACGCGTGCAGGACGGCTTCGTGCGCTGAGGCTCAGGCGGCGACGGCGGTGGTCGTCATCACGAGGAGCTGCGGGTCGGACAGGTCGAGTGAGACCGAGATGCTCGCGAACTCGTCGAGCGATCCTGCGTGCGTGCCTCCGCAGAGGATGTCGGCCGTGCCCTCGGGCAGCTCGCTGTGCCAGGTGCGCCGATCGACGATGGTCGGACCCTCGGGGACGACACGGCTCACAGCGCCCGACGCGACCCACTGGGCGAGGCGAGCGTTGATCGCGGCCTCCCGGTCGCCGAGCGTCGCGGAGAACGTCTCGGTGTCGAAGCCTGCGCGGCGCAGGCTCTTGCCGAGTCGGTACTCGTCGACCGCGCCGTCTTCTCCGATGCGGCTCGTCTGGTTGGCCCTGCCCTCGAAATCGGGGTTGCCGAGAGCATCCGTCCCCGGCTCCTTCCGCCAGAGATCGGCGAGCGCGAGATCGAGGGCGAGCGACGCGAGATGGCAGGCGGTGTGACCGCGGCTCAACCTTGCGCGGCGAGCCTCATCGACGGCGAGCTCGACGCGCGCTCCCTCGACGAGCCACTCAGGGGCGTCGCCCTCGAGGCGGTGCCCGACGAGCCACGTCCAGCCCTCACCGCCGCGCTTCACCGGGATGTCGGCGCCGACGGCGAACTCGCCGTCGGCGGACAGGGCCGCCATGACCGCCTCGACGACGCGCACGCCGCGGCCGTCGAGCCTGATCTCGCCGCTGTCTCCGGGCTGATCGGGCCACGTGTGGTCGACCGGGTGGAACGGCGTCTCATCGACGACCACCACAGCGCCGCCGGATGAGGCTTCGATGCGCTGGACCGTTCCGGCACCCTCGACCGCACCGCCCGCGAAGGTGACTCGCGTGGCGGCTACGGCAGCTGTCACGCGGTCACGACCTGCGCCGTGCCGAGCGGTGCGTCGGGACCCATCTCGGCGGCGATGCGGTTCGCCTCCTCGATGAGGGTCGCGACGATGTCGGCCTCCGGGACGGTCTTGATGACCTCGCCCTTGACGAAGATCTGCCCCTTGCCGTTGCCCGATGCGACGCCGAGGTCGGCCTCGCGCGCTTCGCCCGGTCCGTTCACGACGCAGCCCATCACGGCGACGCGCAGCGGCACGGTCATCTCCTTGAGACCCTCCGTCACGTCTTCGGCGAGCGTGTACACGTCGACCTGGGCACGACCGCAGGAGGGGCACGACACGATCTCGAGCTTGCGCTCGCGCAGGTTCAGGGACTGCAGGATCTGGTGCCCGACCTTGACCTCTTCGGCCGGCGGGGCCGACAGGGAGACGCGGATCGTGTCGCCGATGCCTTCGCCCAGCAGGATGCCGAAGGCCGTGGCGCTCTTGATCGTGCCCTGGAACGCGGGCCCCGCCTCGGTGACGCCGAGGTGGAGCGGCCAGTCGCCCCGTTCGGCGAGCTGGCGGTAGGCCTTCACCATGACGATCGGGTCGTTGTGCTTGACCGAGATCTTGAAGTCGTGGAAGTCGTGCTCCTCGAAGAGCGACGCCTCCCAGACGGCGCTCTCGACGAGCGCCTCGGGGGTGGCCTTGCCGTACTTCTCGAGCAGGCGGCGGTCGAGCGATCCGGCATTGACCCCGATGCGCAGCGAGACGCCGGCATCCTTCGCAGCCTTGGCGATCTCACCGACCTGGTCGTCGAACTTGCGGATGTTGCCGGGGTTCACGCGCACCGCCGCACACCCGGCGTCGATCGCCTGGAACACGTACTTCGGCTGGAAGTGGATGTCGGCGATGACGGGGATCTGGCTCTTCTTGGCGATGATGTGCAGCACGTCTGCGTCGTCCTGCGACGGCACGGCCACGCGCACGATCTCGCAGCCGGATGCGGTGAGCTCGGCGATCTGCTGCAGCGTCCCGTTGATGTCCGTGGTCTTCGTCGTGGTCATCGACTGGACGCTCACGGGGGCGTCGCCGCCGACGAGCACCTTGCCCACCTTGATCTGGCGCGACTTGCGACGAGGGGCGAGGACTTCAGGGACCTTCGGCATCCCGAGATTGACTGCTGGCACGCTCCCAGCCTACGCCGCCTGGATGCACGCGGGCTGGATGCCGCACGCACGTCATGCGCCCGATCTCGAACCCACCGGTGTGGTAGTTTCGCCCCTATGCTCGCGAACATCACCTGGTGGCCCGCCTCCTAGGCGGTGTGTTCGCGTTCCCACGAATCCAGACCGCCTCCGGGGCGGTCTTTTCGTTGAGCCGAGCCGGAGCCACGCACAGGAGACCCCGATGACCCTCACCCGCCTCTCCGAGCTCACCGCCGACCCGGAGGCGTCGTTCGTGCTGATCGCGCGCGACGGCGCCGAGACCGTCGAGCTGCTCACCGGCCAGGTCGTCGACGTCGACCTGCTGGCCGACATCCCGCTCACGATCGACGGCGTCCCCCGCGAGATCTTCTCCCTCGTTCCCTACCGACAGGTGCGGGAGCGCGGCTTCGTGGCACAGGACGACGGAGCCCCGCTGCGCTGCATCGTCGTCGACGAGCACGTGCACCTGCCCACGGCAGAGGTGCTGTCGGCCCTGCCGGACGAGGCCGTACCCCTGCGCGACGGCGGCTTCGACATCAGCGACGAGCGCTACGCCGAAATCGTGAAGACGGTGATCGCCGAGGAGATCGGCCGCGGCGAGGGCGCGAACTTCGTCATCCGCCGTGACTACACCGCCGAGATCGACGTCGACGACCGCACCGCTGCGCTCACATGGTTCCGCGCCCTTCTCGCCCACGAGCGCGGCGCCTACTGGACGTTCGCCGTCGTGACACCCGGCCGCATCGCGGTCGGGGCCAGCCCCGAGGCGCACGTGGTCGCCCGCGAGGGCATCGTCACCATGAATCCGATCTCGGGCACGTTCCGCCACCCCGCCGGTGGCGCCACCCGCGAGACGCTCACCGACTTCCTCTCGTCGACGAAGGAGACGGAGGAGCTGTTCATGGTGGTCGACGAAGAGCTCAAGATGATGAGCGCGGTCTGCTCCGACGGCGGCCGCATCACCGGCCCGCACCTCAAGGAGATGTCGCGGCTCACGCACACCGAGTACATGCTGCGCGGGCGCAGCCGCCTCGATCCCCGCGACATCCTGCGCGAGACGATGTTCGCGCCCACGGTCACCGGTTCGCCGATGCAGAACGCCTGCGCCGTGATCCGTCGGCACGAGACCAAGCCGCGCGGCTACTACTCGGGCGTCGCAGCTCTCTTCACCCCGAACGCCGACGGCGGCCACGACCTCGACGCGCCCATCCTGATCCGGACCGTGTACGTGCAGGACGGCGCGCTCAGCGTGCCGGTCGGCGCGACGCTGGTGCGCCACTCCGACCCGCACGGCGAGGTCTCGGAGACGCACGGGAAGGCCGCGGGCGTGCTCGGCGCGATCGGGGCGATCGACCGCGACACAGCCGCCGAGGCCCGCGAGGACGCCGACGAACCGGGCGAGAGACGTGCACTCGCCGACGACCCGACGATCGCCGCCCTGCTGTCGTCTCGAAACGCGCGGCTTGCGGACTTCTGGATGAATCCGCAGGGCGAGGACTTCACCGGTCCGTTCAGCGGACGCAGCGCGCTGGTCGTCGATGCCGAGGACCGGTTCACGACCATGCTCGCCCACCAGCTGCGGCACCTCGGGCTGGAGGTGTCGATCGCGTCGTGGAGTTCGGTCGAGGATGCTGCCGTCGACGCCGCCGACCTCGTCGTCGCCGGTCCGGGACCGGGCGACCCCCGCGACGGCGACAGCCCGCGCATCGCCCGGATGCGTGAGGTCGTCGCGCGTCGACTCGACGCGCGCCGTCCGCTGCTGGCGGTGTGCCTGAGCCACCAGATCCTCGCCGATCGGCTGGGCATCGACCTCGCCCCGCTCGCCGCGCCGCATCAGGGACTGCAGAAGTCCGTCCCCGTCTTCGGGGAGGATGCGTCGATCGGGTTCTACAACACCTTCACGGCGCGCGTGCAGCCCGGCACGACGACCGTGGCGGATGCCGAGGTCTCCGCCGATCCGCAGAGCGGCGACGTCTACGCGCTGCGCGGCGACGGCTTCGCCTCGGTGCAGGGTCACCTCGAGTCGATCCTGTCGCGTGACGGCATCCGCACGCTGCACCGTCTGGTCGAGCACGCCATCGCCTGACGACCGTCGGTCTGTGCTCAGCCGCCGAGCAGTTTCACCGGGTTGAACAGATCGGCCACGAGCAGCAGCGCACCCATCGCGATCAGCAGCGTCGCCACGACCACCGTGAGTGGCACGAGGCGTGTCGCGTCCACGGGGGCCGGCGGGGGTCGGCGGAAGAGGCGGGCCCAGGCCCGACGGATGCCGTCCCACAGCGCGACGACGATGTGACCGCCGTCGAGCGGGAGCAGCGGGATCAGGTTGAAGACGAACAGCGCCACGTTCAGCGAGCCCAGCAGACCGAGCAGCACCGAGAAGCGGTTCAGGACCGGTGCGTCCGTCGCCGCCACCTCGCCGGCGATACGGCCCACCCCGACGACGCTGAGAGGGCCGTTGGGATCGCGTTCGCCACCGGTGACCAGCGAGACGCCGACGTCCCACAGCCTGACGGGCAGGGTGAGGATCATCGACCCGACGCGCGCGACGGTGTCGCCCGCCATCTCGGGACCGGCGAGGAGCGGCTGCTGCACGAACCCCATCTGCGCGGCCATGCCGACGTAGCCGACCTCCTTGATCACCGGCTGCCCGTCGTCGTCGAGCAGAGGCTGCCCACTCGCGTCGGTGAGCGTGCGCTCCGCTTCGACGGGCGTGATGCTGAGCGTCTTGTCCGCGCCGCCGCGGCGCACGACGAGCTCGAGGGTCTTACCCGGAGCCGCCTGCACGATCGCGGTCGCCTCGGCGAACGTCGAGACGGGCCGGCCGTCGATGGAGACGAGCACATCACCCGGCTTGATGCCCGCCTCGGCTGCCGGGGTCGCCGGGTCATCGGGCGCGCACTCCGTCGCGGTGGATCCCGCGGGGAGGACGCACTCGTTGACCGAGGCGATGGTCGTCGTGCCCTGCTGCACGCCGATGCCGGCGACGAGGACCGTGAAGATGACGACCGCGAGCAGGAGGTTCATGAGCGGACCGCCGAGCATGACGATCACGCGCTTCCACACCGGCAGCCGGTAGAACACGCGGTCCTCCGCGCCCTCGGCAATGGTCTCGTCGTTGGCCGAGCGGGCGTCCTGCACGAGCGCGCGGAAGACGCCCCTGGCCGGACCGGCGGTGCTGGATGCCGGATACATGCCCGACATCGAGATGAACCCGCCGAGCGGCAGCAGCTTGAAGCCGTACTCGGTCTCGCCGATCCGCTTGGACCACAGCCGCGGGCCGAAGCCGATCATGTACTGGCCGACGCGCACACCGAACAGCTTCGCCGGAACGAGGTGTCCGATCTCGTGCAGGCCGATCGACAGCCCGAGGCCGATCAGCATGAACACGATGCCGGCCAGATAGAGCAGTGCTTCCACTCCCCCACGCTACTGCCGCCCGCCTAGGAATCCGCCCACATACCTTCCGACCGTGCCGACAGCGAAGGCGCGGTATCCGGCTAGGGTTGTTCCGTGACCACCCGGCAGCTGCGACTCCTGCGCGCTGCCTCCGCGACCTCGGTCGCGACGCTCCTGGCGGCCGTCTCGCACACCGTGGCCGGCGGCGCGGCACCGCATCCGCTGCTGATCCTCGCCGTCGCCGCCCTGCTGATGCCCCCGGCCGCATTGCTGGTGGGCATCCGTCCGTCGCTGACACGGCTCACGGCGACCGTCCTCGTGAGCCAGGCGGTGTTCCACTCGGTCTTCCAGGCGCTCGGTGCGCCGACCGCCGACGCCGCCGTGCTCGGGCACGCGCATCACCTCGATCTCGCGTCATTGGGTCCCGTCGCGGCGGTCAGCGCGCCCGATGCCCTGATGGTCGCCGCGCACGTCCTCGCCGCGGTGCTCACCACCGCGCTGCTCTGGCGCGGCGAATCCGTCGTGCGCCGTGTGGCGACCTGGGTGCTCGCTCGCCTGCGGCTCGCTGTGGTGTCTGCCCCTGCAGCGCACCGCGCACCCGCGCGTCCGATCGTGGTCCGGCCGTTCGCCGCCACCGATGCGGTACTGCGACCCCTCTCCCGCCGCGGCCCACCGCTGAACGCCTGATCTCCACCTCCCTTCGTCTCGCTCTCGCCGAGGCGCCTTCTTCCGCGGGTCGGCGCGCATCCGTCGCGCCCCGCATCCGAGCAATCAGGAGTATCAGCATGCGTTCTTCCCTCACGCCTTCCTCGTCCATCACCCGTCCCCGCGTTCCGCGCCGCACCCTCGCGGTCGGTGTCGCCGCCGGAGCCGTCCTCGCGATCGCCGTGCCTGTCATGGCCAGCGCTCACGTCACCGTCAGCCCTGACGAGCTCGCCGCGGGGGACCACGGCGTGCTCACCTTCGCGTTCTCTCACGGGTGCGAGGAGTCGCCGACCACGTCGCTGCGCATCACGATGCCCGACGGCCTCGCCTCGGTCGCTCCGACCGCTGACAGCGACTGGACCATCGACGTCGAACGCGGGGACGACGGCCTCGTGAGCGCCGTCACGTACACCGCGGTGACGCCGGTGCCCAACGGGCTCCGCGGAGCTGTGAGCATGGGGATCGGCCTCGACGAGGACAGCCCCGAGACCCTCGCCTTCCCGGTCGTGCAGACCTGCGAGACCGGGAGCACGGAGTGGACGCAGCTCGCCGAGGACGGCGAGGATCCGCACAGCCTCGACGCACCGGCGCCGGTCGTGCACGTGGGCGCCGCGAGCGGCGAGCACGCCGGGCATGGCACGGCGGCCGGCGAAGACGATGCTGCGCCGGATGCCGACGCCGGAGACGCCGCGGCATCCGATCCGACGGGCATCATCCTCGGGTCGGCCGGGCTCGTAGCCGGGCTCGCCGCACTGGTCGTGTCGGTGCTGGCGTACCGCCGCAGGGCCTGACCCGCCACCGGGCCGGATCCGTCCGGTGCGTCCCCTCCGGAGCATCCACGAGGGGGCGCATCGGGGCGTCCACCCACCGCGCCGCACGCGGGGTCGGCGGGTGAGCCGTGAGATCATGGACGCGACATGTCGATTGAACAACAACCGAGCCTGCCTCCCGTGCTCCGCCCCGCGACCCCGCCCCGGCGCGAGCTGTCCGAACTCGCCTCCCGTTTCGCCGAGGCGGTGCACGGAGACCCCACCGGTGTGACCCTGACCGGGATCACTCTGGCCACCGCCGATCTGCGGCCCGGCGAAGCCTTCGTCGCCATCCGAGGCGTGAACCGTCACGGCGCCGAGTTCGCCGAGACCGCCGCTGCGAAGGGCGCCGTAGCGATCATCACCGACGCGGTCGGCGCCGAGATCTCGGCATCCGCCGGGCTCCCGGTGCTCGTGGTGTCGGACCCGCGCGGCATCCTCGGCGATCTCAGCGCCTGGGTCTACGGCACCGGTGCCGGCGACCCGCTGCCCCTCCTGTTCGGCACCACGGGAACCAACGGGAAGACCAGCGTCTCGCACCTGCTGGAGGGCATCCTCGACCAGCTCGGCGTCGTCACGGGTCTGTCGTCGACCGCCGAGCGGCACATCGCCGGCGAGGTCATCGTGTCGCGCCTCACGACCCCGGAGGCATCCGAGATGCACGCCCTCCTGGCGCTCATGCGCGAGCGGCATGTGGAGGGCGTCGCCGTCGAGGTCAGCGCGCAGGCCCTCTCACGGCACCGCGTCGACGGCATCCGCTTCGACGTCGCCGGGTTCACCAACCTCAGCCACGACCACCTCGACGACTACGCAGACATGGAGGAGTACTTCGAGGCGAAGCTGCCCCTCTTCCGTCCCGACCGCGCCGTGCGCGGCGTGGTCTGCATCGACTCCCCGTCGGGAGCCACGGTCGTCGAGCGTGCGGAGATCCCCGTCGTCACCGTCGGAACCCCGGCGATCGCCGCCGACCCGGAGTCGTCATCGGGCGCCGACTGGGTCGTCTCCGTCGACGATGAGCGCGCCTCCGGCACGACGTTCACGATGACGGGCCCTGCGGGCACCCTCACGACGACGGTGCCGGTCATCGGTCCGCACATGGCGGCGAACGCCGCCCTGGCGATCGCGATGCTGCTCGAGGGCGGGTACGCCTGGGACCGCATCGTCGCCGCTCTCGATCGCGACGGCGGCATCCGGGCCCATCTTCCCGGACGCACCCAGCTCGTCTCCGGCGACCGGGGTCCGGCCGTGTTCGTCGACTTCGGACACTCGCCCGACGCGTTCGAGAAGACGCTCGCCGCCGTGCGTCGTGTCACTCCGGGTAAGGTGCTGATGCTTTTCGGCGCCGACGGCGACCGGGACGCGAGCAAGCGCTACGACATGGCCCGTACCGCCGTCGAAGGCAGCGACATCCTCGTCGTGACCGATCACCACCCCCGCTTCGAGGACCCCGACTCGATCAGGGCCACCCTCGTCGCGGGCGCGCGGGCCGCGCGACCCGAAGCGGAGATCCATGAGTACTCGCCGCCCGAGCGCGCCATCGAGGCGGCTGTGGCGATGGTCGGCGAGGGCGACGCGATCCTCTGGGCAGGACCGGGACATCAGGACTACCGTGACATCCGCGGCGTCCGCACTCCGTACTCCGCCCGCGAACTCGCGCGACGTGCCCTCAAGGCCGCCGGCTGGCCGGTGCCGGATTCTGCGTGGCCGGTGCCGTACCCCGCCGAGGGCTGACCTCGTCTGGACGCCGAACGGTCAGACGCGTGCGATCAGCGCGTCGGCCGTACGGCGCGCCCACGATTCCGCCTCGGCAAGCGTCTCGACCGTGAGCGACGACGGGGGCTCGTGGGCGTCGACGACGCGCGAGATCGTGTCGACGATGCCGAGGAACGTCAGACGGCCCTCGTGGAACGCCGTCACGGCCTGCTCGTTCGCCGCGTTATAGACGGCGGGGAACGTCGCGCCCGCGCGGCCGACGGCCTTCGCGAGATCGACCGAGGGGAACGCTTCGTCGTCGAGCGGCTCGAAGGTCCACGACGCTGCCTTCGTCCAGTCGAGCGGGCGGCCGACGCCCCCGACGCGGTTCGGCCAGTCGAGACCGAGCGAGATCGGCAGCCGCATGTCGGGCGGCGACGCCTGGGCGATGGTCGATCCGTCGACGAACTCCACCATGGAGTGCACGATCGACTGCGGGTGCACGACGACCTCGATGTCGTCGTAGGCGATGTCGAAGAGCAGGTGCGCCTCGATGACCTCGAGACCCTTGTTCACGAGCGTGGCGGAGTTCGTCGTCACCATGCGGCCCATGTCCCACGTGGGATGGGCGAGAGCTTCCTGCGGGGTGACCTCCGTCATCTCCGCGCGAGAGCGGCCGCGGAACGGGCCTCCGGATGCCGTGACGACGAGCCGTCGGACCTCGTCGTGCGTACCGCTGCGGAGAGCCTGCGCGATCGCGGAGTGCTCGGAGTCGACCGGGACGATCTGGTCGCGCTCGGCGGCGGCGAGCACGAGCTCTCCACCCACGATCAGCGACTCCTTGTTCGCGAGCGCCAACGTGCGCCCGGCTTCAAGCGCCGCGAGAGTCGATCCGAGCCCGATCGAGCCCGTGATCGCGTTGAGGACCACGTCGGCGTCGACATCGCGTACGAGCTGCTCCGCTTCGGCCGCCCCGAGAGCAGTGTCTTCGACCTGGAAGCTCGCCGCCTGCTCCGCCATCAACTCCGCGTTCGAGCCTGCGGCCAGACCGACGAGCTCGAAGCGTCGGGGGTTGGCCCGGATGACGTCGAGCGCCTGCGTGCCGATGGAACCGGTGGAGCCGAGGACGATGATGCGACGCATGGAGCCAGCCTATGGCACCGCCTCGGCCCGCCCCGGGGTTACGGAGCCTGCTCGAGCGGGGTGGTCGCGAGGATGTCGACGACGAAGACGAGCGTCTCGTTCTGCAGAGCGTTGCCCTCGGACGCGCCGTAGCCGTCCTTCGGGGGCATCGCCACGACGACCTGGGAACCGACCGTCTGGCCCTCGAGAGCCATCTTGAAGCCCGTCACGACTCCGGTCGTCGGGAACTGGGCAGGCTCCGCGTCGCGGCTCCAGCTCGAGTCGAACTCGCTGCCGTCCGACCACTTCACTCCGCGGTACTGCACGGTGACGAGGTCGCCCTCGCCGACGGTCGCGCCGTCGCCCTTCTTGAGCACGGCGACCTCGGTCTCGGTCGGCGCGTCACCGTCGGGGATCGTGATGGTCGGAGCGCCGGCGTCGTCGAGTTCGACCGTCGGGAAGCCGTCGGTGGGCTCCTGGTCGGCGCCGGAGGCAACCGTCGGCAGCTCGTCGATGGTCTCGACGTACAGCACGCTCGCGTTGGCGCCCTCCTGGGCTGCGGGGAGGGTCAACACGACGCTCGACCCGACCGGCAGGCACTCCGCTGCGACCGTGAAGACCGTCGACTGCGTGGGGTCGACCATCTGCTGGGGCTGCTGCACGGCGAGAAGAGCGCCGAGCACGCCGTCGGGGCCGCGCTCGGAGGTGCTCAGCACCTCGTTGGTCGTGGCGTCGACGAGCTGGTAGCGCAGCGACACGAGATCGCCCGGGTGCACCTCGTCGCCGTCTCCCTCGGAGATCACGGTGCGCTGAGCCTCGGTGAACTCGGTGCCGGAGGGCACGGTGACCTTCGCATCGGCGCCGGATCCCTCGACCGTGACCGCGTCCGAACCGGCGCCCGAGGCGAGGTCCGCGAGACACGAGCTGTCGGGCGCGGACGTCGGGTCGGCGGTGGAGTCGGGTTCCGCGTTGCCGGCGCAGCCTGCCAGAAGCAGGGTCGCCGCGGCGACGGTGGACAGGACGATGAGCGGACGCTTGCGCACAGTGAGACCTCGAGATCGCGGGCGGGACACCTCATCATGCCCCATGGCCCTTTGTCCGCGCTGGGAGGCGCGCGCCTGGAGCTTCATTCCCGGCAAGGCATGAATCCGGAGGTAACCTGCTCTGATGACGTCAGAGCAGTCCGTCGAGCCCGATTCCTCGCCAGCGGAGTCGGAGCAACCCCGCCACGCAGGTTTCACTTACGCTCTCGGCCGCAGCCTGATCAGTCCGCTCGCCCGGGTCGTCTACCGTCCTCGCATCGAGGGCCGCGAGAACGTGCCGCGCACGGGTGCCGTCATCTTCGCGAGCAACCATCTGTCGTTCATCGACTCCATCGCGATCCCCGTCGCCGCGCCTCGCCCGGTGCACTTCCTCGCGAAATCCAGCTACTTCGAGGGAACGGGCCTGAAGGGCTGGCTCGGCAAGACCTTCTTCGAGTCGATCGGCGCGATCCCCGTCCGCCGCGGCGCTGGACAGGCTGCTCTCGATGCCCTCGATCTGCAGCGCCAACTGCTCGACGACGGCCTCGCCGTCGCCCTGTACCCCGAGGGCACCCGCTCGACGGACGGTCGCCTCTATAAGGGACGGACGGGCGTCGCGTTCCTCGCCCTGCAGACCGGTGCTCCGGTCGTCCCCGTCGGGTTGATCGGCACGGACAAGGTCATGCCCGTCGGCGCCAAGCTCCCCACGGTCAAGGAGCGGATCACCGTGCGCTTCGGCGCCCCGCTCGACCTCTCGCCGCACGGCCCTGCCTCGAGCGGTCGCGCTCGTCGCCTCGCGACCGACGAGATCATGGCCGCGATCCACGCGCTCTCCGGTCAGGAGCTCGCCGGTGCCTACAACGAGGCCCCGGCGCAGAACACGATCGAGAAGATCAAGCAGGTCCTCCCCCACGAGCGCCGCTGACGCTCTCCGGATTCGTCAGGACGCGCCGGCGTCATCACGCCTGCGCAGTGACCGTGGCCTCGTGCCGGACGGGGAAGTTCATCGAGTTCGCGATGAAGCACCACTCGTTGGCCTGAGCGTGCGCCCGCTCAGCTGCCTCGATCATCGACGCATCGGCCACGACGACTTCGGGGCGCAGCATCACCTCGACGAATGCACCGCCTCCCGCGCCGTTCTCCCGCATGAGGCCCGATGCCGTATCGCGATACGACACCACGACGACTCCCGCGGTGACGCACGCGTGCAGATAGGACAGCAGATGGCACTCGGACAGAGAGGCGAGCAGGAGGTCCTCCGGGTTCCATCGCGAGGTGTCGCCGCGGAACGGCTTGTCCGATGAGGCGAGGATGTCGGGCTTGCCCTCGACCTCGAGGGTGACGTCGCGTCGGTAGTCGCGGTATCCGCTGGTGCCGGTTCCGGTGTTCCCGGTCCACGTGGAGGTGAGGGCGTAGCGGTGCTCGCCGAGAGCCACGGATCGATCTGCCATGGCCTCAGTCTGCCAGCAGGGTCCGACATCGCGCTCCGACCGGCGATCGGAGCGCGATGCGGCGACGATATCCTTGAGTGGTGCCCGAGACTCTCACCGTTCAGGATTCCGTGGAACTAGCCGTCGTCGAGCGCAGCGGATTCGTCGAGTCCCGCCATGCGGGCGCCGCGGTCGTGCTCTCCCCCGACGGCGAGGCCATCGCCCGGTACGGCGACGCAGACGCGCTGATCCTCCCCCGATCGAGCCTCAAGCCGCTGCAGGCCGTCGCGTGCATCACGGCGGGCGCCATCCTCGAGGGCGAGCAGCTCGCACTGTCGACGGCGAGCCACGTCGGCACAGACCGGCACGCGGCAGTGGTGCGCGACATCCTCACCGAGGGCGGGCTCACCGAGGACGACCTGGAGTGCCCCGTCGCCTGGCCGACGGACACGGCCACGCGTGACGCGATGGTGCGCGAGCACGACCAGCAGGCGCGCATCCGCATGAACTGTTCGGGCAAGCACGCGGCCATGCTGCGTGCCTGCGTCGCCACGGGGTGGCCCACGAAGGGCTACCTCGACCCGTCGCACCCGCTGCAGATGCACATCCGTGAGGTGGTCGAACGTCTCACGGGCGAGAAGATCGCGCACACCTCCATCGACGGATGCGGTGCCCCCGTGCACGCGCTCACGCTCACGGGCCTGGCCCGCGCCATTCACCGCATCGGCAGCGCTTCTGACCGCTCGCCTTTCGCTCTGCACCGCGTCGCCGGTTCGCTCGTGCGTGCGGTGCGCGAGCACCCCTGGACGATCGAGGGCCCGGGACGACCCGACACGATCGCGATCGAGACGCTCGGCGTCTTCACGAAGGGCGGCGCGGAAGGCGTCATGGTCATGGTCGCGCCGGACAACACCACCGTGGCTCTGAAGATGCTCGACGGCTCGGCACGCGCGTCGACGCTCGTGGCGGCTACCCTGCTGCAGCGCGCCGGGGCCCTGACGGACGACGATCTGACCAGACTCACCGCCGCACTGTCGTTGAGCGTCCTCGGTGGAGGCGTCGAAGTCGGGGCGATCCGCGTGTCCGCCCGACTCTGACAGCAGAGCCGGCCCCAGCGCTCCGGTCATGTCCACCCGTAGCGCTGTCACGAGACGAGACCGTCGAGAACGAACCGCCTCGGTTGCTCCGCCCCGATGACCGACCACACCCGCCCGGCGTGAAGCCGAGCGTAGGGCGGCAGGTCACGCACACCGACGAGATGACGCAGCTCGGGCGTGTTCTCCGCCCGCACGAGCACTTCCCCCTCCTCGCGCAGCCGTTGCCAGAGCATCCGGTGGCGCTGCCAGACCTCCGGTTCGTCGACCAGGATCGTTGGCACGGACTCGCCCCGCGGCGTCGTGGTGAGAGGACCGTCGTCGGCTCTCGTGACCGTCCAGTCGGGATGCGCCCGCCGGAGGGCGTCGACCACCGACGCCGCGCCGCCGGTCACGATCGCGGTCAGTGACCGGGACGGCGACCAGGCGCGCGCGCCCCGAGCGGCCCGTCGTGACGGCGCCGGGAGGGCCTGTTCGGGAGTCCAGGCGAGCTGCACCTCGCGACCGTCGATATGCGCGCGCCCCGGCGGAGCATCGCGGGCGAATGTCGACGGATCGCCACCCGCCGCCACATGCTCGGCGCGACTCGGCAACTGGAGCACCGCGCGGCGCGGCAGCAGCTCGAGGAGACGGGTCGCCGGGCCTCCCCATCGTGAGGCACTCATCACGACCGTCGCCGCAGCCTCACCGCGGAGCAGGCGCTCCCATGCCTGGACGAATGCAGCCGCGTACTCGGCCGGTAGTGCGCCGAGCAGCGCGTCGATGTCGTCGCAGAGGATCAACGACGGACGCGGAGACGGATGTTCGACGAGGCCGACCACGACGTCCCACGCCGACTCGGGATCGGCGGGTATCCGGAACGCGTCGTCTCGTTGCGCGGCGAGCATGCGCAACGCGGTCGTCCGCCCTGAGCCGCTCTGCCCGATCACGGCTATCCCCCGCTCCTCCCCGGGACGAAGCAGCTCGAGGGGCTGGCGCTGCCTAGCGGGATCATCTGCACGGCCCAGGACGATCGCACCCGCCGGTGCATCCGCGTCGAGCTCGGCCAGAGGGATCATCGCCGGAAGCGCGGGGAGCCAGGGGCTGGCGGGACGGGACGCCTTCGGCCACGCGCGCGCCACGTGCGCGACGTCGCCGCTCGACGTCAGCGCGACGCGCAGAGCGCTCGGTGCGTCGTCGCTCGGCCGTCGCACGAACGCGAGTCCGCGCGACTCGAGCCCTCCGGTGATGCGGGCCGCGTCGTCGGTCCCGATCACGGCGCGGCTGTCCGACGCCTCGCCGACGCGCAGGCTCACGCGCAGGGGGCAGTTGGCCGCCAGCGCGTCGCGGACCACCCCCGTGGCGCGCTGCGTGCCCAGGATGAGGTGCATACCGAGGGCACGACCCCGGGCAGCGATGTCGGTGAAGACGGCGGCGAGCTCGGGGTGCTCCTGCAGCAGAGCCGCGAACTCGTCGATCACGATGACGAGACGCGGCATCTGCACGTCGCGTACGTCTCGGGCTCCGGCGCGAGCGAGCACAGCCTCGCGACGACGGAGTTCTGCGGTGAGACTGGTGACGCCGCGGACGGCTTCTGCTCCGTTCAGGTCGGTGATGACTGCGACGACCTGGGGCAGCGTGCGCAGCGCATCGAAGGCCGTGCCTCCCTTGAAGTCGGCGAGCACGAACACCACGTCCTCCGGACCGTGCAGCGCCGCGATCGCCGTCACCCAGGTGACGAGGAGCTCGCTCTTGCCCGACCCGGTCGTTCCCGTCACGACGGCGTGCGGACCGTCCTCGACGATGTCGACGACCACATCTCGTCCGCTATCGCGTCCTATGGCGGCGCGAAGTCCGTGAGCCGCACGGACTTGCACGAGGTCCGCGAACGCCACCGCCCCGGGAATCACCTCTCGCGGTGCATCGTCGATGATGAGGGTGCCTCCGATCACGGCAGCCTGCTCGACGGAGAGGTACTCCGGTGCCACCTCCGAGACGCCGTCCGGAGTGCGCAACGATGCCAAACCCGACCCGGCGAGGTCCACGACGGCCGCCACCCCCTCGGGCACGGGCGCGTCCGCAACGAGCAGCCACACCACGGCATCCGCATCCGGACATCGGTCTTCCGCGCTGATGATGCCGAGGCGGAAGGCGCCGTGCCTCGGGGAATTCGCCTGCGGAAGGGACCCGAGTCCCACTCTCGTGACCGCCTCGCCGACCACGGCCAGCTGAGTGGTCCCGAAGCGCAGGCAGAGCTGCACGACGAGCGCGCGAACCATGGCAGCCGCGCAGATCCGGTCGCCACGCACAGCCAGCCCGGCGCCGAGCGGCACCGAAATAGGTGCACGATCGACCACGGCGCATCGACGGCGGAACTCCCTGGCCCGTTCTCCGTCGTCTCCCGAGGCTCGGAGCTCGCTGGGTCGCTTGCCGGCGCCGACGACGACCGCCGTGGACGCGTCGAGAGCCGTCGATGTACGGAGCGGCGGGGAAAGCACCGCCGCCGCGACATCGGGCTCGCGATGCCAGTGACGCGTGCGCTCATCGGCATGCCGTTCAGCGAGCTCCTCCTCCGCCCGGTGCCACCCGTTCTCCCAGACGGCCGCGCCCTGCGCCGTGGCCTTGCGTCGCGACCGTCGACCCTCGATCAGGGAGGCGCCGATCATGAGAGGCCCCAGCGCAGCGAAGCACAGCGAGTACACCGATCCGGTGACGAGCCAGAGCACGATTCCGGCCGCCACAGGGATCAGAGCGGCGAGGAACGGGATCGGCTGCTTGGGAGGCGCCGTCGGCGAAGCGGGCAACGAGATGGGCAAGGAGTCCATGCTCCCAGTCGACACCCTGTGACATGCCGATCCGGCACTGTCCACAGGGGGCGAGCGACTATTCGGAGATGTCCGATTCCGTGGAGGAGGAGTCGTCGTCGACCTGGACGATGACGAGCGTCACGTTGTCGCGTCCGCCGTTCTCCAGGGCCGCGTCGAGCATCGCACCGACGGCCGCTGCGGGGTCGGCGTTCTCCCGCAGGAAGTGCTGGATGCCATAGTCGGTGAGTTCCTTGGTGAGGCCGTCCGAGCAGATCACGAAGCGATCGCCGGCGCGGACGTCCACCGTGACGTAGTCGGGCGGTGTCAGCTCGCTCGCGCCCACCGCTCGCGTGATGACGTTGCTGTACGGGTGCCCCTCAGCCTCCTCGGGGCTGATCTTGCCCGCGGCGATGAGCTCCTGCACGACCGAGTGGTCGGTCGTCACCTGGATGAGACGGTCGTCACGAAGGAGGTAGACGCGCGAGTCGCCGATGTTCAGCGCGACCCAGCGCGGCTGCTCATCGTCGAGCTCGAGGAAGACACCGGTCAGCGTCGTCCCTGTCCCTTCGTCAGTGGCTTCGGGGTGATCGGCGATGTCACCGACCGCGAGCTCCAAGGCGCGCTCGATCTCGTCGCGCTGGACGGGACCAGCGGTCACCATCGCCTCGAGTCGCTTGATGGTGCTCTGGCTCGCGATCTCTCCGCCCGCATGTCCGCCCATGCCGTCGGCGACGATGAAGAGCGGGTACTCGGCGAAGAAAGCGTCCTGATTCGTCTCGCGGCGGCGTCCGACATCGGTGACGCCGGCCCACGACACCACGAAGGGATGCCGCGAAACAGTGACGCTGTGCGTCTTCGTCGTCGTCTCAGCCACTCGTCGCCTCCGAAATGCCTCTGGGTCGGGCCGCCCCAGGGTACTCACACATCGTAGTGGACGCCGCTACGCTCACACGCGCACCCCGGGGTCTTCCGGAAGCACCGACACGGCGCTGAAACGCGAGCATGCCTCCACGCTATCGTCTCCCGCCGACCATCACGCCACCTCGGGACGCGGAAGAGCCTCCGACGGGGTCGGAGGCTCTTCGTGCACCACGGCGTCGGATCAGGCCGGGGGCTGCGTGGGATTCGTCGGCGGAGCCGGGGGCGCAGCCGGCGGAGCGGTCGGCGGAGCCGGCGGCACCTGCGGTGCAGCAGGCGGAGCGGACGGCGGTGCCGGCGGCACGTCGGGGTTCGACGGCGCTGCGGGAGGGGCGTAGCCGGGCTGCGCGGGCGGGGTGTAACCCGGCTGCTGCGGCGGAGCGTAGCCGGGCTGGGCCGGCGGAGCGTAGCCCTGCTGGGGCTGACCGTAACCCTGCTGGGGCTGACCGTAACCCTGCTGGGGCTGACCGTAACCCTGCTGGGGCTGGCCGTAGCCGGGACCCGCGACCGCGCTCGGCTGGGTGGGGACACCGTCCCAGACCGTCTTGTCGGCGAAGAAGCCGTTGCCGGCCCACGGCGCCGGAGCGATGTTCGGGTTCCAGCGCGACTTGTCGAACGCGTTGATTCCGAGCCACACGATGCCGAGGAGCACCCAGAGGATCACCCAGACGGCGTCCTTCTGCAGCTTGAGGCCGATCCGCCAGGCTGCGAGTGCCAGCACCACGGCGAGTGCGATACCCGTGAGGAAGTTGAGGTAAGGGATGAGTGAGAGGCCGATCGCGATCAGCACGACCCACGGCGAGAGGTCTCCGAGCTTCGCGAAGACCATGTAGTTGTACACCGGCACCCACGCGCGCCACTTGCCCTGCACGCCTGCCTTGTCGAAGATCTTCATCAGGAAGAAGGCGACGAGGACGTAACCCACGATCGCGATGAGGAAGCCCACGAGCGCAAGAATGCCGAAGACGGCTGCGGCACCTGGCCCGTAATAGTAGTCGTCGTACATGATCCCCTCCGAAATGGGACTGATGGGGGCGCTGGCCGCGCCGCGTCACCCACCATATCGGTGCGCCGATATCGCGGGCAACGACACACGCGGGGAGAAATCCCCACGTGTCAGCGGGCGTCATTCCGCGACGACGAGCTCCAGGGTCCCCTGATCCGATCCCTCCCGGAGCACGACCCCTCGCGACTCCGCCCACGCCCGGAGCGCGCGCAGCGAGCGAATCCGCGGTCGATCCTCCGCGAGGGTTCGCACGAGCATCCCCTTCGACTTCTTGTTGAAGTGATTGAGAGCCTTTCCGTGCTCGGTCACGACGCGCACGTAGGCCGAGTCGACGTCGGCCGGAATCGGCCCCAGCGCGACGTACGCCTCGCTGCGCAGGTCGAGCACGAAGACCGGCTCCTCGCTCGCGATCGCCGCGCTGGTCGCCTCCGCCCAGTGCCGTCGCAGCGGCGGGATGCCGGGAAGCGACGTCCCGGCCGCCAGTCGATAGGCGGGGATGCCGTCGAGGGCGCCGACCGGACCGAACGGCGCCGAATGGATCCACACGTGCGACGCGAGCCAGCGTCGGGATGCGGCCGGCAGGGAGGTCGCGTCGAGCGCGTCGTAGAGCACCCCGGTGTAGCGGTCGACGGCCGGCATGGTCGGAGCGGCGAGCAGTTCGCGGTTGTGCGCGATCTCGCCCACCTGCTTGTCGCTGAGCTTCAGGACGCGCTGGGCCTCGTCGGGGTCGCTCGCAAGGCGGACGAGGGCATCGGCAACCGCCCGACGCTCCTCGTGCAGCTCGGGAAGGGCGAGCCCTCCCAGGTCGAGCGGCGCGCCGGTGCCTCCCTGACGCTTGGTCTCCGAGGGCGGGAGCAGGATCTTCATGGCGCCTCCGCGGGCACAGACGCGTCCGCCCCGGCACCGAGGACGGTTCCGAGGCGGACGCGATGGTTGTTGCTGATCAGGAGATGAGGGCGGCGTTGCCGGCCACGATCGTCAGGTCGTTCCCCTCCATGGAGAGGAATCCGTCCTGCGCGTTCGCGAGCACCTTCGTCCCGTCGGTCTGGGTGATCCGGACCTGGCCCTCGGCGAGGATGGCCAGCACCGGCTCGTGGCCGGACATGAAGCCGATCTCGCCCTCGACGGTCTTGGCGACCACGAGGCTCGCCTCCCCCGTCCAGACCTCCGCGTCTGCGGAGACGAGGCTGACATGGAGCGCCATGGTCAGCCGTTCTCCTTCTGGATCTTCGCCCACTGCTCCTCGACGTCGGAGATGCCACCGACGTTGAAGAAGGCCTGCTCGGCCACGTGGTCGAAGTCGCCGCGCGTGATCGCGTCGAACGACTCGATCGTGTCCTTCAGCGGCACGGTCGAACCCTCGACACCCGTGAACTTCTTCGCCATGTAGGTGTTCTGCGAGAGGAACTGCTGGATGCGACGTGCACGCGACACGACGATCTTGTCTTCCTCGGAGAGCTCGTCGACACCGAGGATGGCGATGATCTCCTGCAGCTCCTTGTTCTTCTGGAGGATCTGCTTGACCGTGGTGGCGACGCGGTAGTGGTCCTCGCCCAGGTAGCGGGGGTCCATGATGCGCGACGTCGAGGTCAGCGGGTCGATGGCCGGGTACAGACCCTTCGACGCGATCTCACGGGAGAGCTCGGTCGTCGCGTCGAGGTGCGCGAAGGTCGTGGCCGGAGCCGGGTCGGTGTAGTCGTCGGCCGGCACGTAGATCGCCTGCAGCGAGGTGATCGAGTGACCGCGCGTCGAGGTGATGCGCTCCTGCAGGAGGCCCATCTCGTCGGCGAGGTTCGGCTGGTAGCCCACGGCAGAAGGCATGCGGCCCAGAAGGGTCGACACCTCGGAACCGGCCTGCGTGAAGCGGAAGATGTTGTCGATGAAGAGCAGCACGTCCTGCTTCTGCACGTCGCGGAAGTACTCCGCCATCGTCAGAGCCGAGAGGGCGACGCGCAGACGCGTCCCCGGCGGCTCGTCCATCTGGCCGAAGACGAGGGCCGTCTTGTCGAAGACGCCTGCCTCCTCCATCTCGTGGATGAGGTCGTTGCCCTCACGCGTGCGCTCACCGACACCGGCGAACACCGACACACCACCGTGGTCCTGCGCGACGCGCTGGATCATCTCCTGGATGAGGACGGTCTTGCCGACACCGGCGCCACCGAACAGACCGATCTTTCCACCCTGCACGTACGGCGTGAGGAGGTCGATCGACTTGATGCCGGTCTCGAACATGGTGGTCTTCGACTCGAGCTGGTCGAAGTTCGGCGCCTTGCGGTGGATGGGCCAGCGCTCCGTGACCTCGATGGTCTCACCGGGCTCGCCGTTGAGGACCTCGCCGATCACGTTGAAGACCTTGCCCTTGGTGATGTCACCGACGGGGACCGAGATGGCCTCGCCCGTGTCGCGGACCTCCTGGCCGCGGACGATGCCGTCGGTCGGCTTCAGGGCGATGGCACGAACCAGGTCGTCGCCGAGGTGCTGAGCGACCTCGAGCGTGATCTCGGTCGACTCGTCGCCGATGGAGATCGTTGTCTTGAGGGCGTTGTAGATGTCGGGGATCGAGTCGTGCGGGAACTCGATGTCGACAACCGGACCGTTGACGCGTGCGACGCGCCCGACGACCGCGGTCGCCGGCTGGTCAGCCGTGGCGGTGGTGGTCATTTTCGTCTCTTTCCTGATGGTCTTAGCTCGAGGCGAGTGCGTCGGCGCCGCCGACGATCTCCGCGATCTGCTGCGTGATCTCCGCCTGGCGCGCGTTGTTGCGCAGACGGGTGTAGTCGGTGATGAGCTTGTCGGCGTTGTCGCTGGCCGACTTCATCGCCTTCTGCGTCGCGGCCTGCTTGGCGGCAGACGACTGCAGAAGCGCGTTGAAGACGCGGCTCTGGATGTACACCGGCAGGATCGCGTCGAGAACGGTCTCGGCATCCGGCTCGAACTCGTACAGCGGGTAAACGGTGCTGCCCGCTTCCGAGTCGTCGGCTTCCGTGATCTCCAGCGGCAGCAGACGCACGGACTCCGGCGTCTGCGTCATCATGCTGACGAAGCGGTTGTACACGAGGTGGATCTCGTCGACGCCGCCCTCGTCCGCGCCGCGCGAGAAAGCCTCGAGCAGCGTGGCCGAGATCTCCTCCGCCGTGTGGAACGACGGGGTGTCGGTGTCGCCCGTCCACTCCGCAGCCGCCTCGATGCGACGGAACTGGAAGTACCCGACGGCCTTGCGGCCGATGAGGTAGAACACCGGTTCCTTGCCCTGCTCCCGCAGGAGCGAGGCCACCTCGAGACCCTCACGGAGGATCTGCGAGTTGAAGGCTCCGGCGAGACCGCGGTCCGACGAGAAGATCACGACCGCGGAGCGGCGGATGTTCTCGGGCTCACGGGTGAGCGGGTGGTCGACGTTCGAGTGCGTCGCGACGGCCGACACAGCCCTCGTCACGGCCCGCGCGAAGGGGCTGGACGCCTTGACGCGTGCCATCGCCTTCTGGATGCGCGAAGCCGCGATGAGTTCCATCGCCTTCGTGATCTTCTTGGTCGTCTGAGCAGAAGAGATCTTCTGCTTGTAGACCCTGAGTTGAGCGCCCATGAATCAGTTCCTCACGCGATTACGCGCGACGACCCTTGACGATCTTCTCCTGGTTGACGTCCTCGGCCTCGGCCGCAGCGTGCTCCTCGTGGCCCGGGGCGCCGATGGCGTTGCCCTTGCCGCCCTGGAACTCCAGGATGAAGGCATCCGTCTGCTTCTCGAGCTCTGCGACCGTGGCGTCGTCGAGGACGTTGGTCTCGCGCAGAGTGTCGAGCACCGAGGTGTTACGACGCAGGTAGTCCAGGAGCTCGCGCTCGAACCGCAGCACGTCCTCGACCTCGATCGAGTCGAGCTTGCCGTTGGTTCCGGCCCAGATCGACACGACCTGCTCCTCGACGGGGTACGGCGAGTACTGCGGCTGCTTGAGCAGCTCGGTCAGACGTGCACCGCGCGAGAGCTGACGACGGGAGGCGGCGTCGAGGTCGGAGGCGAACATCGCGAAGGCCTCGAGCGACCGGTACTGCGCCAGCTCCAGCTTCAGCGTTCCGGAGACCTTCTTGATCGACTTGACCTGCGCGTCACCGCCGACTCGCGAGACCGAGATACCCACGTCGACCGCGGGACGCTGGTTGGCGTTGAAGAGGTCGGACTGCAGGAAGATCTGGCCGTCGGTGATCGAGATCACGTTGGTCGGGATGTACGCCGACACGTCGTTGGCCTTCGTCTCGATGATCGGGAGACCCGTCATCGATCCGGCACCGAGCTCGTCGGACAGCTTCGCGCACCGCTCGAGCAGACGCGAGTGCAGGTAGAAGACGTCACCCGGGTAGGCCTCGCGGCCCGGCGGACGACGGAGGAGCAGCGACACGGCGCGGTAGGCCTCGGCCTGCTTCGACAGGTCGTCGAAGATGATCAGGACGTGCTTGCCGCCGTACATCCAGTGCTGGCCGATGGCCGAGCCGGTGTAGGGGGCGAGGTACTTGAAGCCGGCGGGGTCGGATGCCGGAGCGGCCACGATCGTGGTGTACTCCAGAGCGCCGGCCTCTTCGAGCGCGCCCTTCACCGAAGCGATGGTCGAGCCCTTCTGGCCGATCGCGACGTAGATGCAGCGGACCTGCTTGCTGACGTCGCCCGACTCCCAGTTGGCCTTCTGGTTGATGATCGTGTCGATCGCGATGGCCGTCTTGCCCGTCTGGCGGTCGCCGATGATCAGCTGACGCTGACCGCGGCCGACGGGGATCATGGCGTCGATGGCCTTGATGCCGGTCTGCATCGGCTCGTGCACCGACTTGCGCTGCATGACGCCGGGGGCCTGGAGCTCGAGCTCGCGGACGCCCTCCGTCGCGATCGCGCCGAGGCCGTCGATCGGGTTGCCGAGCGGGTCGACCACGCGGCCGAGGTAGCCGTCGCCGACGGGGACTGAGAGGACCTCGCCCGTGCGGGTGACTTCCTGACCCGCCTCGATGCCGGTGAAGTCGCCGAGGACGACGACGCCGATCTCGTGCTCGTCGAGGTTCAGCGCGAGACCCTTGGTGCCGTCCGCGAAGGTCACGAGCTCATTCGCCATGACGCCGGGCAGTCCCTCGACGTGGGCGATGCCGTCGGCCGCGTCGATGACGGTGCCGACCTCGGTCGCCGCAGCCCCGGTGGGCTCGTATGCCGCGGCGAAGTCCTTCAGCGCGTCACGGATGACGTCGGGGCTGATCGATAGTTCTGCCATTGTCTTCCCTTTGTATCTGGGTGCGCGGTTCCCCGCGCGAAGTCGTGTTAGCCGGCGAGCTTCTGGCGAAGATCGGCGAGACGGGCGGAGATGCTTCCGTCGATGACGTCATCGGCGATCTGCACGCGCAGGCCTCCGACGACGGCGGGGTCGATGACCTCGTTGAGCGCCACGGTTCCTTCGTAGCGACGCGAAAGCGCGTCGCTCAGCCGGGTGCGCTGAGCCTCGGTGAGCGACTTCGCGGTGTAGACCGTGGCGACGACGCGGTCGCCCTGGCTGGCCACGATGCGCATAGCGCGGGACAGCAGCTGGCGCACGCGACGCTCGCGAGGCTGACGCACCAGCGACGAGACGATCAGCGCGGTGGAGGCGCTGGTCGCTCCGCCTGCGAGCAGACGATCGATCAGCGAGCCCTTGGCGTCCTCTCCCCCGAGCCGGCTGCCGAGCGCGAGCTCGAGCTCCGGGTTGGCCGCCACCACGCGGGTGAAGCCGAAGAGCTCCCCCTCGATGTCGGCCTCGGGGTCGGCGAGTGCCGCGGCGCGGATGGCGAGCTCCTCGATGCCGTCCGTCAGCTCGGAGGCCGACGACCAGCGCTCGGCGACAGCCGCCTTGAGAACGCTCTGCGTGTTCTGCGAGAACCCGCCGAACACCGCTGCGACGACGTTCTGTCGCGCCACGGCCGCGGCCGCGGGGTCGGCGAGCGCGCCGCTCAGCTGGGACGACTCGGCCACGGCGCGGGCGGCTGCGAACAGCTCCTGCGCCGTGTCGAGGGTGACGTCCGTCGCTGCGGCAAGCGCCTGAGTGGATGCCGCGAGTGCCTGAGTGGTCGCGCTGCCCATTACTGAGCCGCCTTCTCGGATGCTTCGAGGTCGGCGAGGAAGCGGTCGACGACGGCCGTCGCGCGCGCATCGTCGGAGAGGGTCTCTCCGACCACGCCGCCGGCGAGGTCGATCGCGAGCGTGCCCACCTCGCTGCGGAGCGAGACGAGAGCGGTCTGACGCTCGGCCTCGATCTGCGAGTGCGCTGCGGCGGTGAGGCGAGCGGCCTCGGCCGTCGCGGTCTCTTTGGCCTCTGCGACGATCTTCTTGCCGTCCTCACGGGCGGCCTCGCGGATCTCTCCGGCCTCGGTGCGAGCCTCGGCGAGCTGACGCGTGTACTCCTCGAGCGCGGCCTCGGCCTGCTTCTGAGCCTCGTCGGCCTTGGCGATGTTGCCCTCGATCGCAGCGGAGCGCTTGTCGAGCATCGCCGTGAAGCGGGGAAGAGCGACCTTCCACACCACGACGAGGATGACGATGAACCACAGGCCCGACCAGATGATGTCGTACCACGCGGGGATCAGCGGGTTGTGCGCCGCCTCACCCTCAGCCGCGAGGTTCGTGACAAGAGCGTTCAGCATCCTGTCTCCTTCAGAAGTCGGTTCGGATTACGGGAAGGGGATGAATCCGACGGCGATGCCGACGAATGCAAGCGCCTCGGTGAAGGCGATACCGATCCACATGAGGACCTGCAGGCGACCGGCCAGCTCGGGCTGACGGGCGACGCCCTCGATGGTCTTGCCGACGACGATGCCCACACCGATGGCCGGGCCGATGGCTGCGAGGCCGTAGCCGACCGCCGCGATGTGACCGTTGATTTCAGCGAGAACCGTAGTAGCGTCCACGGGTTTTTCCTTTCGTTGGGTGGGAAGGCAGTTTTGCCGACCCGCTCAGTGCTCTTCTGCGACCGCGAGCTGGATGTAGACCGCGGTGAGGACGGTGAAGACGTATGCCTGCAGGACGGCCACCAGGATCTCGAAGAGGGTGAAGGCGCCGCCGAAGGCGAGGGTTCCGATACCGAGAGCGGCCCAGCCGCCGCCAGCGGTGAAGAAGAAGAACTGGGTGGCCGCGAAGCACAGCACCAGCAGCATGTGACCGACGACCATGTTCATCAGGAGTCGGAGCATCAGCGTGACCGGACGGATGATGAACGTCGAGAGGAACTCGATCGGGGTCACGATGAAGTAGACCGGCCACGGCACACCCGAGGGGAACAGCGCGTTCTTGAAGAAGCCGCCGGGGCTCTTCTTGATACCGGCGTAGATGAAGGTGACGTAGCTCACGAGGGCGAGCGTCAGCGGCACCGCCGCGATACTCGTTCCCGCGATGTTCAGGAACGGGATGATGCCCGTGATGTTCATGAACAGCGTCATGAAGAAGATCGTTGTGAGGATCGGCAGGAACCGGTTGCCGTCCTTGCGGCCGAGCAGGTCGTGCGCGATGCCGCCGCGGACGAAGTCGAGGCCCATCTCGACGACGCTCTGGAAGCGGCCGGGGACCACCTTCATGCGGCGCGTGCCGAGGACGAGCAGCAGGACGACGACGATCACCGAGAGCAGCTGCACCAGGTGGATCCGGTGCACGGGGATCCCGGCGACGGTGAAGAGGATCTCCGGGAAGAACTCGTCGATCGAAGGTCCGTGGAACTCGCCGTCGGAGGCAAGTCGGGGCATCAGGGTCGCAGCAAGATTAAACAGCGCGGGCTCCAGCTTCGGGGCACCGGATCGGACCGGGGCGACGATGGTCGGTGTGCTTCTGCGCAAGCGCTCGCGGGCGAGCGGCGGGCACGACTCAACACTATCAGAATAAAGGGTGCCCTAAGACCGCGGGGAGTCCTCTGCAGGCCCGTCCTCGGCGCTCTCGTCCCGCACGAGGTGGTGACGGCCGGGGGCACGGTCCTCGGGCACCACGGTCGGCAGCTCGACCCCGGGGGCCCGGTCGGCGGGGGCCTCGGTGGGGAGCGACGCGTCGCTGACGTTCGGAAGCCGCATGCGGGTCAGGACCACGACGTCGATGCCCAGCGAGACGATCACGCCGGCGACGATCGACAGGAAGAACACCATCGGGTGGATCCACGGCTGACCGCTCAGCACGATCATGATCACGACGAACAGTCCCAGCTTGAGCAGCCATCCGCCGAGCACGATCGCGAAGAAGAACTGCACGTAGAGCGGGTCGCCGAACCAGCGGTTGGCGATGAGGATGCTGAGGGCCGTGATACCGAGGAACAGCATCGCGAGCACGACGCCGAGCAGTCCGCTGACGAGCCCCTCTCCCCCGCCGACGACGAGGCCGACGAGGCCCGCGACGACAGCGAGCGCCACCATCGCGACCGCGGACCAGACGAGGGTCCTGCGCAGGATCGGGTTGCTGGACACGGGGTTCGGGCTCATCAGGACTCCAGGGAGGTCGGGTCGGGCTCGGGGGCTGTCGCCGGCTTCTTGCGACGGGAGGGCATGAGGGTGATGACGAGGCAGGCCGCGATGCCCACCACGCCGAAGGCGACGCCGGGGAGGTACTGTCCCGGCCAGTCCTCGCGAGCGCCGACGTACATCAGAAGGACCGCGAAGGAGATGATCGCCGTCCACGCGTAGAAGATGAGGACCGCGTCGCGGTCGCGGTGGCCGAGATCCAGCATCCGATGGTGCAGGTGCTTGCGGTCGGGTGAGAACGGGCTCTTACCTGCGTTCATGCGTCGGAGCACGGCGAGGCCGAAGTCGAGCAGCGGCAGCAGCACCACCAGCAGCGGCAGGAGGATCGGGATGAACGCACCGAGCAGCTGCGAACGCCCCAGTCGTTCGAGGTCGAGCGCCGATGGTTCCAGCTGACCCGTGACCGCGACGGCCGAGGTCGCCATGAGAAGACCGAGCACGAGCGCACCTGAGTCGCCCATGAAGATCTTCGCCGGACTCCAGTTGAACGGCAGGAACCCGATGCACGCGCCGATCAGCACCGCAGCGAGGAACGATGCGAGATTGAAGTAGCTCGACGCTCCGGTGTCACGCGTGAGGATGTACGAATACGCGAAGAAGACGCCGTTCGCGATGAGGCAGACGCCCGCGACGAGGCCATCCAGACCGTCGATGAAGTTGACGGCGTTCATGACGATCACGATCGCGAACATCGTGATCGTGATGCTGAGCCAGCTCGAGAACACGATCAGGTCGCCGAACGGCAGGGACAGGATCTGCAGACCGCCACCCACCGTGATGATCCCGGCGGCGAGGAACTGCGCGCCGAGCTTGATCATCCAGTCCAGGTCCCAGAGGTCGTCGACGACGCCGATGATCGCGATGAGGAGCGCGGCGGCGAGCACCGACCACATGGTCTGCGGCGGCATCCAGATCGTCGCGAAGAACGGGTTGAACGCCGAGATGCCCATGGCGGCGGCGATGCCGAGGAAGATCGCGACTCCGCCGAGTCGCGGCTTCGGCGTCGTGTGCACGTCGCGCTCGCGGATCGCGGGGTACAGCTTGAACCGCAGGCTCACCCTCAGGACCACCCACGTGAACGCGAACGTGATCGCGGCG
The DNA here is from genome assembly GCF_041954755.1 of Microbacterium sp. CR_7. Lineage (NCBI taxonomy): Bacteria > Bacillati > Actinomycetota > Actinomycetes > Micrococcales > Microbacteriaceae > Microbacterium > Microbacterium sp. CR_7. Next base: position 204,978 of record NZ_JAVAYF010000001.1, on the reverse strand, counting down.
GTGATGAGGACCGTGAAGAGGTACTGCTTCACGAATCCCCGTCCGCTTCGTCGCTCGGCGCGGGCTCGAGCAGATCGCCGAGCACCTCTTCGAGCCGCTCCCGACTGACGGCGCCCTGACGCAGGATTCGCGCGCGACCCGTCGCCTGTTCCATGCCGCGCGGCACGAGCGAGGTGGCGTCGACGATCGTCGAGGCGATGCCCTCGCGGCTGATGCCGTCGGCGAGGTAGACCGCGACGCTGTCGCCCAGCATCCGCTCGGCGTCGTACGCCGAGATCGCCGCATCGCGCCCGGTGAGGTTCGCGCTCGACACGGCGAGGGGCCCCGTCTCGGCCAGCAGTTCGAGGGCGACACGGCCCTCCGGCATCCGCACGGCGACCGTTCCCTGCGTCTCCCCGAGGTCCCAGACGAGGGACGGCTGCGCGGGCAGGACGATCGTGAGACCGCCCGGCCAGAACTCGTCGACGAGTCGCTGGACCGGTTCCGGCACCGACTCTGCGAGGGCGACCAGGGTGTCCTTCGAGCCGATCAGCACGGGCGGCGGCTGGTTGCGCCCCCGCCCCTTCGCATCGAGGAGCCGCTGCACGGCCGCGGGTGAGAAGGCGTCGGCGGCCACGCCGTAGACGGTGTCGGTGGGCATCACGATGAGCTCGCCCCTGGCGATGGCCTGGCGCGCGTGACGCATGCCGGCGAGGAGCTCGGACTCGTCGCCGCAGTCGAAGATGGTGGACATGACCTTCCGATTCTAGACGGCGGGCGCCTGGGCGACCCGTGACGACGCCGTCACGGCCGCAGGGCGGTGGTAGCCCGGTCGCGCAGCGTGAGGTCGCGGTGGGTGGCCGCCGCGCGCCATCCGTCGCGGGTGAGGATGCTGCGGATCTCCTCCCCCTGCAGCTCGCCGTGCTCGATCACCAGCAGACCGCCGGGTCGCAGCAGCTCGAGTGCGCGGATGCTGAGCACGCGCACGATGTCGAGGCCGTCCTCCCCGCCGTACAGCGCCATGGCCGGATCGAACAGGCGCACCTCGGGGTCGCGCGGCACCGCGGCGTCCGGCACGTACGGCGGATTCGAGATCACGACGGATGCCGTGCCGTCGAGGTCGCGGAACGCCTCGCCCAGGTCCTCGTTCACGAGCGTCAGATTCGCCGCCCCGCTCGTGTTGCGCTGGGCCCAGGGGAAGGCCTCCGGCGAGAGCTCCGTCGCGAAGATCCGCGAGTGCGGCACCTCTGTGGCCATGGCGAGGGCGATCGCGCCGGACCCCGTGCCGAGATCGATGCCGATCGGCTCGGGCTCGGGGGCCGCGAGCAACGCGTCGATCGCGAACTGCACCACGGTCTCGGTCTCCGGACGCGGCACGAAGACCCCGGGACCGACGGCCAGTTCGAGATGGCGGAAGGGAGCGGTGCCGGTGATGTGCTGCAGCGGCTCGCGACCCTCGCGGCGCGTCACGAGAGCGTCGAGCGACGCGGCGTCCGCGTCCGCGACGGCGTCGCCCCGGATGATCGTCGCCTGCACCTCCCCGCGGCGGAGACCGAGGACATGCCCGGCCAGCAACTCGGCGTCGACCAGCGGATCGGGGACGCCCGCGGCGGCGAGGCGCGCCGCGGCGGCGCGCACGAGAGCGGCGAGAGAGGTGTCGGGCATGCCCTCCAGCGTAGAGCGCCGCACCCGTCACATTGCCTCCCCGCACCGGTCGCTCGCCTAGGCTGGAGCCCAGTCACCCGCACAGGAAGGCGCTCTCATGCCCGGCATCCACTCCGACATCACCACGGCGTTCGGCAACACCCCGCTGGTCCGCCTCAACCGGGTGACCGAGGGCCTCGACGCCACGGTGCTCGCGAAGCTCGAGTTCTACAACCCGGCGTCGAGCGTCAAGGACCGCCTCGGCATCGCGATCGTCGACGCCGCCGAGGCATCGGGCGAGCTGAAGCCCGGCGGCACGATCGTCGAGGCGACGAGCGGCAACACCGGCATCGCTCTCGCGATGGTCGGCGCCGCACGCGGCTACAAGGTGATCCTCACGATGCCCGCCTCCATGTCGAAGGAGCGCCGCATGCTGCTGAAGGCGTTCGGCGCAGAGCTGGTGCTCACGGACCCCACCAAGGGCATGACCCACGCGGTCGCCGAGGCGGAGGCGATCGCGGCGAAGACCCCCGGCGCCGTGCTCGCCAAGCAGTTCGCGAACGAGGCGAACCCGGCGATCCACCGCAAGACCACGGCGGAGGAGATCCTGCGCGACACCGACGGGAACGTCGACTACTTCGTGGCAGGCATCGGCACCGGCGGAACGATCACGGGCGTCGGCCAGGTGCTCAAGGAGCGCGTCCCCGGTGTGAAGGTCGTCGCCGTGGAGCCCAAGGACTCCCCCATCCTCACCGAGGGCCACCCCGGACCCCACAAGATCCAGGGCATCGGCCCGAACTTCGTGCCGCCGATCCTCGACCGCGAGGTGCTCGACGAGGTCATCGACGTGACCTTCGAGGACGCCATCCGCGTCGCCCGCGAGACCGCTGCCGGCGAGGGCATCCTCGTCGGCATGTCGAGCGGCGCCGCGATCTGGGCCGCTCTCGAGATCGCGAAGCGGCCGGAGGCGGCCGGCAAGACGATCGTCGTGATCATCCCGTCGTTCGGGGAGCGGTACCTGTCGACCGCTCTGTACGAACACCTGCGCGAGGCCTGATCCGCCCGATGAACGTCATCGGTCGACTGCGCGAGGACGTCGCCGCCGCGCGTCTCCGCGACCCCGCGGCGCGGAGCTCTGTTGAGGTCGCACTGCTCTACCCCGGACTGCACGCGATCTGGGCGCACCGAGTCTGGCACGCGCTGTGGCGCCGGCGCCTGCGGCTGCTGGCCCGCACCGGTTCTCAGGTCTCCCGCTGGCTCACGGGCATCGAGATCCACCCCGGAGCACGCATCGGCCGACGGTTCTTCATCGACCACGGCATGGGCGTCGTGATCGGCGAGACGGCCGAGATCGGCGACGACGTCATGCTGTACCACGGCGTCACGCTCGGCGGCCGAACGCGCGACTCCGGCAAGCGGCATCCGACTCTCGGCGACGGCGTCGCCGTCGGAGCGGGGGCGAAGATCCTCGGCCCGATCACGATCGGGGCGCACTCGGTGGTGGGCGCGAACGCCGTCGTCACCCGCGATGCACCGGCCGACAGCATCCTCGTCGGCGTCCCGGCGAAGCCCCGAGGCCGCACCGTCGGAGACGACACGCGGGCGCTGCTCACTGCGCCCGAGTACTCGATCTGAACCGGCGCCGAGTCAGCGGCGGCGGCGCTCCTCGTCCGGCTTCTTCAGGAAGAGTCGGGGCAGAAGCACGCTGCCCAGGGCGGTGATGATCCACACGATCAGCGCGCCGAGGAGCCATCCGGACGCGTCGACGATGCGGAGGCCACCCGAAGGCAGCAGCACGACGACGACGAGTGCGACCAGCGTCGAGATGATCCCCATGCCGCCGACCAGAACTGGCGCATGGCGGTGGGCGAGCCGGCTCGCAATCGGGGCGAGGATGCTCTGCACGATCGCGAAGACGACGATGCACAGCACGAAACCCCACCAGCGGTCCCACTGAATGCGGAACCCGTCGAGCAGGAGGTCGGCGACGATCAGCCCGAGGGCGGCGGACGCCAGGTACAGCACCGCACGGAACAGGAACGCGATCACGGCCCGAGCCTAGCGTCCGATGCGCGCGAGGTCAGCCCTCCGAGCCCACCGCGGCGAGCCGGGCCTCTTCGTCGGCCTGGATCGCGCTCTCGATGATCGGCTCGAGCGCGCCGTCCATGACCTGGTCGAGGTTGTACGCCTTGAATCCCGTGCGGTGGTCGGCGATCCGGTTCTCCGGGAAGTTGTAGGTGCGGATGCGCTCCGAGCGGTCCATGCCGCGGATCTGCGACTTGCGCGCGTCGGAGGCAGCGGCGTCCAGCTCCTCCTGCTGCTTGGCGAGGAGGCGCGCGCGCAGCACGCGCATGGCGGCCTCGCGGTTCTGCAGCTGCGACTTCTCGTTCTGCATGGAGACGACGATCCCCGTCGGCACGTGCGTGATGCGCACTGCGGAGTCGGTCGTGTTCACCGACTGGCCGCCCGGCCCCGACGACCGGAACACGTCGATCTTGAGGTCGTTCTGGTTGATCTCGATCTCGTCGGGCTCGTCGACCTCTGGGAAGACGAGCACGCCGGTGGTCGAGGTGTGGATGCGGCCCTGCGACTCGGTCGCCGGCACCCGCTGCACGCGGTGCACGCCGCCCTCGTACTTGAGGTGCGCCCACACGCCCTGCGCGGGGTCGGACGACGACCCCTTGATCGCGACCTGCACGTCCTTGTAGCCGCCGAGATCGGACTCGTTGCGCTCCAGGAGCTCGGTCTTCCACCCCTTCGACGCGGCGTACTGCATGTACATGCGCAGCAGATCGGCGGCGAACAGCGCCGACTCTGCGCCGCCCTCCCCCGCCTTGATCTCCATGATCACGTCGCGGGCGTCGTCGGGATCGCGCGGGATCAGCAGACGACGCAGCCTCTCCTGCGCGGCCTGCAGCCCCTGCTCGAGCACCGGGACCTCGTCGGCGAACGCCTCGTCCTCCCGCGCGAGCTCGCGCGCGGCCTCCAGATCGTCGGATGCCGCGACCCACGCCTCATGCGCCGCGACAATGCGCGACAGCTCGGCGTAGCGCCGGTTCACGCGCTTGGCGCGTGCGGCGTCGGCGTGCACCGCCGGGTCGGAGAGCTCCTCCTGCACCCGGCGGTGCTCGTCGATCAGAGTCTGGACGGACTCGAACACGGCGGTTCCGCTCAGCGGATGTTGTTGTCGTGCCCGTGGCCGCCTGCGGGCAGCGTCGGGATCGACTTCTGCATCTGCACGAGGAACTCCACGTTCGAGTGCGTCTCCTTCAGCTTGCCGAGCACGACCTCGAGGGCCTGCTGCTGATCGAGGCCGGCGAGGGCGCGACGCAGCTTCCAGGTGATCTTGACCTCGTCGGCCGAGAGCAGCATCTCCTCGCGGCGGGTGCTCGACGCGTTGACGTCGACCGCAGGGAAGATCCGCTTGTCGGCCAGCTGACGCGACAGGCGCAGCTCGCTGTTGCCGGTGCCCTTGAACTCCTCGAAGATGACCTCGTCCATCTTGGATCCGGTCTCGACGAGTGCCGTGGCGAGGATCGTGAGCGATCCGCCGTTCTCGATGTTGCGCGCAGCGCCGAAGAAGCGCTTGGGCGGGTACAGCGCCGACGCGTCGACACCGCCGGTCAGCACACGACCGGATGCCGGGGCGGCGAGGTTGTAGGCACGGCCGAGGCGGGTGATCGAGTCGAGCAGCACGACGACGTCGCGGCCCAGCTCGACGAGGCGCTTGGCGCGCTCGATCGCGAGCTCCGCGACCGTCGTGTGGTCTTCGGCCGGGCGGTCGAAGGTCGAGGCGATGACCTCGCCCTTGACCGAGCGCTGCATGTCGGTGACCTCTTCGGGCCGCTCGTCGACGAGCACGACCATGAGGTGCACCTCGGGGTTGTTCTGCGCGATCGCGTTCGCGATCTGCTGCAGCACGATCGTCTTGCCGGCCTTCGGCGGCGCGACGATGAGACCGCGCTGGCCCTTTCCGATCGGCGCGACGAGGTCGATGATGCGCTGCGTGAGCTTCTCGGGCGCCGTCTCGAGGCGCAGACGCTCCTGCGGGTACAGCGGGGTGAGCTTGCCGAACTCGACGCGCGTGGCGGCGTCGTCGACCGACAGGCCGTTGATCGAGTCGACCTTGACCAGGGCGTTGTACTTCTGGCGGCCCTGCTGCTCGCCCTCGCGCGGCTGCTTGATGGAGCCGACGATCGCGTCGCCCTTGCGCAGGTTGTACTTCTTCACCTGGCCGAGCGAGACGTAGACGTCGCTCGGGCCGGCGAGGTAGCCGGTGGTGCGCACGAAGGCATAGTTGTCGAGCACGTCGAGGATGCCGGCGATCGGGATCAGGACGTCGTCCTCGCCGATCTCGGTCTCGAACTCGTCGGTCGGCGCTCCGCCGCGGCGCTTGTTGCGCTGGCGGTTGCGGCCGTTGCCGCCCTGCTCGTCGTCGGCCGGAGCGCTCTGCTGCTGCTCCTGCTGACCGTTGCCGTTCTGGCCGCGTCCGCGGTTGCGGCTGCGGTTGCGGTTACGGCTGCGGCCGCCCTGCTCTTCGCCGCCCTCGGCGTTGTCGGAGCCGGAGTCGCCGGACGGCTGAGCGTCGGCCGGAGCGGACTCCGCAGGCTTCTCGTCGGCCGAGGCCGCCTCGGTGTCGGCGGCCGGCTTCTTGGCGATGCGGCGACCGCGGCCCTTCTTCGGCTCCTCGGCGGAATCGGCGGACTCGGCCGCGTTCTCACCGGCGGGCTTCTCCTCGCCGGCGGGCTTCGCCTCGCGTGCGGGCTTCTCGTCGCCGGACTTCTGCTCGGCGCCGGCCTCCGCAGCCGGCTCCGCCGAAGACTCGGCGTCGGCCTTCTTCGCGCGGCTGCGGCGAGGAGCCTTCACCTTCGGGGCGTCAGCGTCAGCGGCCGGCGCGTCGGCGACCGGGGCGTCTGAGGCAGGAGCGTCGGAGGCGGACGCAGCGGCGGGTGCCGCGTCTACGCTCTCGGCGGCCTTCTCGGCCTTCGCCGCCGCGCTGGCGGTGGTCGCCCGACGCGGGGCGCGCTTGCGGGCAGGCGCCGCGGGCGCCTCGGCCGCGGTGTCGGATGCCGCGGCGGACGCCGGGGCGTCGGCGGCCGGGGCCGCCTGGTCGTTCTGGGTCTCGGAGAAGTTCTCCACGAGTGCTCCCTCTTTGGTCTCGAAGACATGAGCGGTACACGCGCAACGGGTGCTGCGCGCGATCGCACGGGCTGACGCTCGGCGCCGGCCGACCTCAGCACTGTGCTCCCGGAGCGACGACCTCTCGAGAGAGACGGCGTACTGGGAAGATCAGTGCATCAGGGGTTCACGTGCGGGTCTTGCAGAGTTGCAATGGGGCCAGATTCACGAAACTACGTGGAGCCCTCCGCTCGGTTCCCCACTGTACCACCACGCACGTCGACCGCGAGCAGCAGCGCCTCCCACGGGGTGTCGGTGGTCCGCGCGGCGAGTTCGGCGGCATCCTGACGACTGCCAGGGCCGTCTGCGAGCACGAGCACGCTCGGCCCCGCACCGGACACGACGGCGGCGAAGCCCGCGGCGCGCAGCGCCCGCACGAGCCGCTGCGTCTCGGGCATCGCCTCGGCGCGATAGTCCTGGTGAAGGCGATCGGCCGTGGCGTCGAGCAGCAGCTCGGGACTCTGCATGAGCGCCGCGATCAGCAGCGCCGAGCGCGACACGTTGAACACGGCATCCGCCGTCGACACCTGCGGCGGCTGCAGCGACCGGGCCTTCGACGTCGACATCGTGTACGACGGGACGAGCACGAGCGGCGAGACGCCTCGGTGCACGAGCAGCTTCTTATGCTGGGGTCCCCGCTCGCCCATCCACGCGATCGTGAGGCCGCCGAACAGGGCGGGAGCGACGTTGTCGGGGTGTCCCTCGATCTCGGTCGCGAGGCGCAGCATGTCGGCGTCCTCGAGGTCGACGTCGCCCTCGAGCAGGCCCTTGGCCGCGAGGATGCCCGCGGTCACGGCGGCTCCGGACGAGCCGAGGCCTCGGCCGTGCGGTACGCCGTTCTCGGCGACGATGCGGAGGCCGGGCATGTCTCGACGGACGTTGGCGTAGACGTGGGCGATCGTGCGCACGATGAGATTCGACGCGTCGCGGGGGATGTGCTCCGCTCCGGATCCCGATACCTCGATCTCGAGCTCGCCCGTCGGCAGCTCGGTCACCAGCAGGGTGTCGTAGATGCTGAGAGCGAGACCGAGGGTGTCGAAGCCCGGGCCGAGGTTCGCGCTCGTCGCGGGGACCGTCACCTCGACGGTGCGACCGAGGCCCACCGTCACTCGCCCTCGACGCGCAGCACCGACACCACGCGCTCGACCACGGCGCTCTCGGCGAGGGCGTCGACGGTCGCGCTCAGCGCCTGCTCGGTCGCGCGGTGGGTGCCGATGACGAGGCGGGCCGTGGGCTCGGCCTCTCCCTCGACCGTCTGCACGACCGTGGCCACGGAGACGCCGCCGTCGCTGAGGATCCCGGCGACAGTGGCGAGCACGCCCGGCGCGTCGGAGACCTCGAGCGTGATCTGGTAGCGCGTGGTGACGTGGCCGATCGGGACGATCGGGAGGTTCGCGCGGGTCGACTCCCCCACGCCGACACCGCCGGCGATGTGGCGGCGGGCAGCGGAGACGACGTCGCCGAGCACGGCCGAGGCCGTCTGCACGCCGCCGGCGCCCGCGCCGTAGAACATGAGCGATCCGGCCGCCTCCGCCTCGACGAACACGGCGTTGTTCGCGCCGTGCACCGAGGCGAGCGGGTGCGACTGCGGGACGAGCGCCGGGTACACGCGCACCGAGATCGACTCGGCGCCCTCGACCTCGAGGCGCTCGCACACGGCGAGCAGCTTGATGACGAACCCGGCGGAGCGGGCCTCCTCGATCATCGACGCGGTGATCGAGGTGATGCCCTCGCGGTGCACCGCGTCGAGCGGGACGGCGGTGTGGAACGCGAGACTCGCGAGGATCGCGGCCTTCTGCGCGGCGTCGTAGCCCTCCACGTCTGCCGTCGGGTCCGCCTCGGCGTATCCGAGGCGCTGCGCGTCGGCGAGGACGTCAGCGAAATCGGCGCCCTCGGTCTCCATGCGGTCGAGGATGTAGTTGGTCGTGCCGTTGACGATGCCCATGATGCGCACGACGCGGTCGCCGGCGAGCGAATCGCGCAGCGGGCGGATGATCGGGATGGCGCCCGCCGCTGCGGCCTCGTAGTAGACCGAGGCGCCGACGCGGTCGGCCGCCTCGAAGAGCTCGGGGCCATGCGTCGCGAGCAGCGCCTTGTTCGCCGTGACGACGTCTGCTCCGGATCCGATCGCCTGCAGGATGCTCGTGCGCGCCGGCTCGATGCCGCCGATCAGCTCGATCACGATGTCGGCGCCGACGACCAGCGACTCGGCGTCGGTCGTGAACAGCTCCTTCGGCAGTTCGACGTCGCGCGGGGCGTCGACGTCGCGCACGGCGATGCCCGCCAGCTCGAGCGCGGCGCCCGCGCGGTCGGCGAGCTCGTCGCCGTGTCGCAGCAGAAGGGCGGCGACCTGGGAGCCGACCGCGCCGGCGCCCAGCAGCGCCACCCGAAGTCGTCGGTACTCAGTCGTCATTGCTTCTCCTTCGGAGGGTGGATCGGTGATGCTCTGCGTGAAGTCCGGCGCGGGGCCGGTCACGGACGCTCGGCGTCCGCCGAGGGGATCCCGGCGTCGCGGGACAGGAGGTCGGCGACGGTCTCGCCGCGCACGATGACCGTCGACCGTCCGTCGCGCACGGCGACGATCGGCGGCCGGGGCACGTGGTTGTAGTTGCTCGCGAGCGACGCGCAGTAGGCACCGGTGGACGGCACGGCCAGGAGGTCGCCCGGTGCGACGTCTGCCGGCAGGTACTCGTGGTCGACGACGATGTCGCCGGATTCGCAGTGCTTGCCCACCACGCGGCTGAGCTGCGGGGCGCCGATGCCGGAACGAGATGCCAGGCGCGCCGAGAACTGCGCGCCGTAGAGCGCGGGGCGCGCGTTGTCGCTCATCCCGCCGTCGACGCTGAGGTAGCGCCGGACGACGCCGGAGCCGAGCTCGACGTCCTTCGTGGTGCCGACCTCGTAGAGGGTGACGCCGGCGGTGCCGACGATCGCGCGACCCGGCTCGAAAGACAGGGCGGGCACGGGGATGCCGCGCGCGGCGCATCCCTCGGCCACGGCTGCCACGATCTCGGCGGCGAGGGTCTCGATGGGCGTCGGGTCGTCGACACGGGTGTAGGCGATGCCGAAGCCTCCGCCGAGGTTGAGCAGCGGAACCGGACCGCCCTCGAGCAACGACGCGTGGAGTTCGAGCACGCGCGAGGCGGATTCCCGGAATCCGGCGACCCCGAAGATCTGCGAGCCGATGTGGCAGTGCAGCCCCGCGAAGTCGAGACCCTCGATCTCGCGGATGCGCGCGACGGCCTCCTCGGCCTCGGCGAGGGGGAACCCGAACTTCTGATCCTCGTGCGCCGTCGCGAGGAACTCGTGTGTCTCGGCGTGCACGCCGCTGATGACGCGGACCAGCACGCGCTGGGTCGATCCCGTGCGGGCGACGATCGCCGCGAGCCGCTCGATCTCGATCGCGCTGTCGACGATGATCGTGCCGATGCCGACCTCGACCGCGCGCTCCAGCTCAGCCACCGACTTGTTGTTGCCGTGGAATCCGAGGGAGGCCGGGGCCACCCCCGCCGCCAGAGCGACCTCGAGCTCTCCCCCCGTGCAGACGTCTATGCGTAGTCCCTCGTCGACCACCCAGCGGGCCACCGAGGTGCAGAGGAAGGCCTTGCCTGCGTAGTACACCTGTGCCGTGGTGCCGTTCTCGGCCGCCGCCCTGTCGAACGCGGAGCGGAACGTACGCGCGCGGTCGCGCACCTCGTACTCGTCGAGCACGAGCAGCGGGGTGCCGTAGGTCTGGGCGAGGGTGGTCGCGGGGATGCCGGCGAGGTTCAGGACGCCGTCGCCGTCACGCGCTGCGGATGCGGGCCAGACCGCCGTCGCGAGATCGTTGACGTCGTCAGGGACGACGAGCCATTCCGGAGCGGGCGAGTCGGCAGGGGAAAGCAAGGATCACCAATCGTGGGGCGGGTCTCGGGCCGGAGCGGGCACGGCGAGTTGACCCCGATTCTAGGGCACCGCCCATGCCGCATCCGTCATGGTGACCCTCCGCGTCAACCCCTTGGGAGCCCCGCGCCGCGCCTCGTAGGGTGAAGGCGTGACGAGTTCAGCGACCTCCGCCTCAGACGACGCCCGACCGGGGTTCATCCAGCGCGTGAGCACGGCCGCGATCCGGTGGGCGCTGCAGCGCCGCGCCGTGCGGTCGTTCCTCCTGTACTCCGAGCGACGGGGCCCGATGCTGGCCGACAGCGTGACCTACCGCGCCCTGTTCAGCGTCTTCGCGGCCGTCCTGCTCGGATTCTCGATCGCAGCGCTGTGGCTGGCGGGGAACCCCGACGCCTGGCGCGCCATCATCGATGCGGTGCAGTCGGTCGTGCCCGGTCTCATCGGCGAGGGCGGTGTGATCGACCCGTCCGACCTCCGTGAACCCATCTCGCTGTCCGTCGCGGGGATCATCTCCTCCGTCGCCCTGCTGGGATCGGCACTCGCCGCCGTCGGATCCCTGCGCACGGCGATCCGGGTGATCGCGGGCACCTCGCACGACGACGTGCTGTTCATCTGGGTGATGCTGCGCAACCTGCTGCTCGCGATCGGCGTCGGCGGCCTCTTCGCCGCGGCAGCCGCCGTGACGTTCGTCAGCCGCATCGGCATCTCGTGGATCAGCGGACTGCTCGGGATCGCCGACGACTCCGCCGCCGCGACCTGGAGCATCAGGATCGCCTCCGTGCTGATCGTCTTCGCGCTCGACACGGTGCTCATCGCCGGCGTCTTCCGCATCCTCTCCGGAGTGAAAGCCTCGGCGAAGTCGCTCTGGACGGGTGCGATCATCGGCGGCATCGGCCTCGTCGTGCTGCAGGAGCTCTCCAGCCTGTTCGTGGGCGGCGCGACGAGCAACCCGCTGCTCGCGTCGTTCGCATCGCTGCTCGCGCTGCTCATCTGGCTGAACCTCTCGACGCAGGTGATCCTCGTCGCGAGCGCCTTCATCGTGACCTCGGAGGAGGAGCGGCACGACCGCGTGCGCGCGCGCTTCGGCGCCACGACGTTCCTGCAGCGCCGCGTGCAGCGAGCCGAGGTCGACGTGGCGATCGCCACGGCCGAGCTGCGCAGCGCGCAGGAGGCCGAGCGCGAAGCCCGCTAGCCCGGCCGATCGGGTGACCGTCGCCGCTCAGTTCTGCGGGCAGACGCCCTTCTCCAGCAGCGCCGGGTCGGTGGCGATGCCGCCATCGACGTCCACATCGATGACCGCTTCGCTGCCGTCGATCTCGAGACCGGTGAGCGTGATGCCCGCCGGGAGCTGATCGGCGATGCAGATGCGCTGCGTGCGAGTGAGGTCGGCGCCCAGCGAGCCCAGGGACGAGCCGACCTGGTCGGCATCGACCTGCAGGCCGCCGACCGAGAGGCCGACGGGGGTCAGCTCGAGATCCCCCTCGGCGACTCCCGGCGTCACGGTGAGCGAGACCGGGATCGCGACGCCGAGCACGGTGACGGAGCCGGCCACGGTCGCGTTCGGCGCATCGAACGCCACCGAGTCGACGGGCAGGTCGGTGCGGCCGATCAGCGCCGTGAACTGCGACTCGTCGATGCGGATCGTCCCGTCGGCTCCGGCGAGGTCTCCGCCGCGCAGCGGGACGCCGGATGCCGTGACGTCTGCCGCGCCCGTGATGCCCTCGAGCGTGACGGAGTCGGTCGACAGGTGCAGGGTGTCGAGACGCCCGCCGATCAGCTGCGGGAGCAGGATGCCCTCGGCCTCGACGTCGAGCTGCTGGTCGGCCGGGAGGTCGAGCTGCTCGATGACGATCGAGCGCACCACGCCCGGAAGGATGGCACGGGTCAGCAGCTCGGCCGCCACGACGAGCAGAGCGAGCACCACGACGACGATGAGCAGCACCCACGGCCAGCGGCGACGCCGACGGCGCGGTGCGGCGACCGCATCCCTCCCGTCCGTGCCGCCGGGGATCACGAGCGTCGGATGCTGCGCGTCGGGGTCCGGGTACGGCAGGGTGCGGTTGTCGTCGCTCATGCTGCCATCCTGCCGTATATCGGTCGGGCGCCCAGCGGCGTCACATACGCTCTGGCGCCGACACCCCGAGCAGATGGAGACCGTTGCGGAGCACCTGCCCGGTCGCATCGTTGAGCCAGAGACGCGTGCGGTGCACGCTCTCGATCGGCGCATCGCCGAGCGGGATCACGCGGCAGTTGTCGTACCAGCGGTGGTAGAGGCCGGCGAGCTCCTCGAGGTAGCGCGCGACGCGGTGCGGTTCGCGTACCTCGGCGGCGAACGCCACGATGCGGGGGAACTCCTGCAGGGCGCCGAGCAGCGCCGCCTCCGTCTCGTGCGTGAGGGTCTCCGGCGCGAACTCCGAGCGGTCGACACCCGAGTCGGCCGCATTGCGACCGACGTTGTGGGTGCGCGCATGCGCGTACTGCACGTAGAACACCGGGTTGTCGTTACTGCGCTTCTGCAGCAGCTCAGGGTCGAGGGCCAGCGGCGAGTCGGCGGGCGAGCGCTCGAGCGAATAGCGCAGGGCATTCGTCCCGAGCCATTCGCGCAGGTCGTCCATCTCGATGATGTTGCCGGCGCGCTTGCTGAGGCGGGCGCCCCCGATCGAGACCAGCTGGCCGATGAGCACCTCGACGTTCTTCTCGGGGTCCTCCCCCGCCGCGCCGGCGATCGCCTTGAGACGGTGCACGTAGCCGTGGTGGTCGGCGCCGAGAAGATACAGCTTGTACTCGAAGCCCCGGTCGCCCTTGTCGAGGTAATAGGCGGCGTCGGCGGCGAAATAGGTGTACTCGCCGTTGGAGCGGCGGATCACGCGATCCTTGTCGTCGCCGAAGTCGGTGGTGCGCACCCAGACGGCGCCGTCCTCATCGAAGACGTGCCCCTGCTCGCGCAGACGGTCGACGGCCCGGTCTACGAGGCTGACGCCGCTCGCGTCCTTCGCGTGCAGACGGCGCTCGGAGAACCAGACGTCGAACTCGACGTTGAACTTCGCGAGCGACTCCTTCTGCTCGGCGAGCTGGAACTCGTAGGCGAGCTCCCGCGTCACGAGCACCTGCTCGTCGTCGGGAAGCTCGAGCAGGTCGGGGCGCGCCGCCAGCACGCGCGTGGCGAGGTCGCCGATGTAGCTCCCGGCGTATCCGCCCTCCGGGGCCGGCTCGCCCTTCGCGGCAGCGAGCACGGAGTGCGCGAAGCGCTCCATCTGCACGCCGGCGTCGTTGATGTAGTACTCACGGGCGACCTTCGCACCCGAGGCCTCCAGCACGCGGGCGATCGCGTCGCCGAGCGCGGCCCACCGCGTGTGCCCGATGTGCAGGGGGCCGGTCGGGTTCGCGCTGACGAACTCGATGTTGATGCTCTGCCCCGCCGCCGAGTCGTTGGTGCCGTACGCGGATCCGGCATCGACGATGACCTTTGCGAGCGCCCCGGCCGCGGCGGCACCGAGGCGGATGTTGATGAAGCCGGGACCGGCGACCTCGGCACTGTCGACCCCTTCGACCTGCCCCAGTCCGTCAGCGATCTGCTGCGCGAGTTCGCGCGGGTTCGTCCCCAGCTGCTTGGCGAGGCGCATCGCGATGTTGGAGGCCCAGTCGCCGTGCTCGCGGTTGCGCGGGCGCTCGAAGACGATGTCGGCGGCGGAGACCGGGAGCGGCTCGCCCGGGCGTCGTTCCTCGGCGATCGGAGCGAGGACGGCGAGGAGGGCTTGGGCGAGCATTTCAGGAGTCATAGACCTCCCAGTTTACGGCGCGTCGCGGCGTCGAATTTGCGCTGGCGGGAACGTGATCTACAGTCATGCCATGCAACCCGCCTCCGCCCGTCGCCGCCTGCCTGTCGCAGGGGTCGTCATCGCCGTGATCCTGGCTGTGGCGGCGGTCGCGATCGGCGTGTGGCGGCCGTGGACGGGAACCCCCTCGACGGAGCCCGTCGGCGCCGCCGCAGCGGGCGACGACGTCGTCGCGATCGCCCCCGCTCCGCTCGCGCTGCCCGAGCACCCGACCGTGCTCGTCTTCGGCGACTCCTGGACCTACGGATCCGCCGCGAACGTCCCCACCGAGGGGTACGCGTACGTGCTCGCCGACCTGCTCGACGGCGAGACGATCGTCAACGGCGTGCGCGGGAGCGGCTACCTCAAGCCCGGGATCGACGGACCGGCCTTCGGCGAGCGCATCGCCGCCCTCGATCCCGCACTCGACCCGGACCTCGTCATCCTGCAGGGGTCGATCAACGACCGCGAGCAGGGCGCCGCCGGATACCGGGATGCCGTGAACGCTGCCTGGGACGCGATGGCGGCGAAGTACCCGGCGGCGACCATCGTGATCCTCGGCCCCGCTCCGCACGAGCTGCCCGTCGGCGCCGGCACCGCGCGCATCGACGCCGACCTGTCGAACCTCGCCGCCGCCCGTGGCTGGTGGTACATCTCCCCCGTCGCCCAGAACTGGATCACCGACCAGAACTACCTCTCCGTCATCGACGTCGAGGTCGGGCGCAAGCATCCGTCCACCGACGGGCACCGCTACCTCGCCGAGAAGGTGGCCGCGGCGCTGGCGGAACTCGGCGACGCGCCCGTGACGGAGGCCGGGTCGGAGCCCACCGCCGACCAGTGATATCGTCGTTCGGTACGCCTCCGTAGCTCAGTGGATAGAGCGCCGGTTTCCGGTACCGTAGGTCGCAGGTTCGACTCCTGTCGGGGGCACAGAACACCGCGAGAACCCCCGCCCTCCCGGGCGGGGGTTCTCGCTTTCCTCTGCGTCCGACGACTGCTGATCCGCGCACGCGAGGCCGGGGCGGCTAACCCAGCATCGTGAGGTCGTGAACGTCGTTCCGCGGTTCGGGGTGCTCCTCGGGACGAATGCTCGGCGGATCGACCAGAGCTGACACGCGCTGCAGCATCTGCTCCACAGCAGCGGTGTTGTCCGGCTCAGCCATGTCGCTCGATGAGGTCTCCACGAGCAGGGCAGCGCTCGGGGTGAGGAGGAACGTCGCGTCGACGGTGTTGCCGTGCTCGTCGATCGCCGTCAACGTCACGGAGTCGGCGATGTCGGCGTTCGCGAGCGCGGCGGCGTATTCGATGAGCGTGTCAGCGGCCTCGTCGCCCAGGAAGTGAGACTTCTCCGCGTATGTCACGTGCTTCATGACTGCACACTCCCCCGGCGCCTCAGCACCACGCAGGGGGTTGACAGGGCGAGAATCGCCCGAGAGGGCTGCGCTGAGTCGACCTCGACCCCTTCGCGGATGGGCCGAGCAGCACGACCCGCAAGGATCCGGGATTGTCCCAGGCATCCGCCGATGTGTGAACCCCCTCGGCGCGCGCTCCGCGACAGCGTGGACTGGCGTCTCGCGACGAGAGAGAGGAGACGCCATGGGAACGCATCCGCGTCAGCGCCGCAGGCATGCGGACCGACGCCCCCGACGTCCGCTCGCGCAGCAGGTGGTCGTCATCACCGGTGGAGGCCGCGGGATCGGGCGCGCCACCGCGCTCCGGGTCGCGAAAGCGGGCGCCGCCGTCGTCGTCATCGGCCGCGGCGAAGCGCGACTCGCCGAAACCGTCGGCCTCATCAGCGCGGACGGCGGAACCGCCCGGCACATCGTGTGCGACGTGTCGGATGCCGCCGCCGTCCAGGCGGCGGCCGATCAGGCCGAGGCCTGGTTCGGACGCATCGACACCTGGGTCAACAACGCCGGAGTGCTGCTCTACGGCCGCTTCGAGGAGACGACCCCCGACGAATTCCGCCGCATCATCAAGATCGACTACCTCGGTCAGATCCACGGCTCGCAGGCCGCGCTTCCGGCCCTCCGCCGGGCCGGTGGAGGGACGCTGATCAGCGTCTCGTCGGTCGAGGGGCGTACGACGCTGCCGTTGCACAGCGCCTATGCGGCGAGCAAGCGTGCCGTGGACGGCGCGATGCAGGGGCTGCGGCGCGAACTGATCGACCAGCGGGACCCGATCTCGGTGACGGTCGTGCGCCCCGCCGTGATCGACACGCCGCTGTACGCCAGCGCCGCTTCGCATCTGCGCCACCGCCCGGCAGGGCCGCCGCCCTTCTACGGGTCGGAAGTGGTCGCGGCGTGCATCGCCTACGCGGCCGAGCATCCCGTCGACGAGATCTACGCGGGCGGAGGCGGGCGCATGCTCGCGCTGGCCCAGGCGGTCACCCCCGGCCTGCTCGATGCGGTGTTCGGACGATGGGGAGTGCGGATGATGCACACCCGCGAGGCGTCCTCCCCGCGACAGGGGAACCTCTCCGTGCCCGATCATCAGGACGACCCGGGCGCCCTCCCCCGTCGCGGACGGCGCTGGAGCATCTACACCTGGTTCGTGCTGCATCCGCGGGCTCGCCGTCGCCTGCTCGCCGCCTCCACCATCACCGTCGCCGCTCTGCTCGGGTCCCGAGCGGCGCGCAGCACCCCCGCCCCCGACCCCCGCAGCAGAAAGGCAGACCGATGAAAGCCATGACCTACCGCGGACCGTACAAGATCCGCGTCGACGAGAAGCCGGAACCGCGCATCCAGCATCCGAACGACGCGATCGTCCGCGTCACGCGTGCCGCGGTGTGCGGTTCCGATCTCCACCTGTTCCACGGCATGATGCCCGACACCCGCATCGGCCACACCTTCGGCCACGAGATCGTGGGGATCGTCGAGGAGGTGGGACCGTCGGTCGAGACGCTCACGCGCGGCGATCGCGTCATGGTGCCGTTCAACATCTACTGCGGTTCGTGCTTCTTCTGCAGCCGCGGCCTCTTCTCGAACTGCCACAACGTGAACCCGAACGCCACGGCAGTGGGCGGCATCTACGGCTACTCGCACACCACCGGCGGATACGACGGCGGTCAGGCCGAGTTCGTGCGTGTCCCGTTCGCCGACGTCGGACCCTCGGTCATCCCCGAGTGGCTCAGCTCGGAAGACGCCCTCATGCTCACCGACGCGTTCTCGACAGGATACTTCGGTGCCCAGCTCGGCGACATCGCCGCCGGGGACACGGTCGTCGTGTTCGGCGCCGGACCCGTCGGTCTCGCGGCCGCCCGGTCGGCGTGGTTCCTCGGTGCGGGGCGCGTGATCGTGGTCGACCACATCGACTACCGCCTGGAGAAGGCGCGCACGTTCGCGTTCGCCGAGACGATCCACCTCTCGGAGGTCGCCGACATCGTGCTCGCACTCAAGAAGACGACCGGGTACCTCGGAGCGGACGTGGTCATCGACGCGGTCGGCGCCGAGTCCGACGGCAATGTGCTGCAGCACGTCACGAGCGCCAAGCTCAAGCTGCAGGGCGGCTCGCCGGTGGCCGTGAACTGGGCCATCGACTCGGTGCGCAAGGGCGGGACGGTCTCGGTGATCGGCGCCTACGGTCCGCTGGTCTCGGCCGTGCGGCTCGGCGACATCATGAACAAGGGGCTCACGGTCCGCGCGAACCAGGCCCCTGTCAAGCGTCAGTGGCCACGGCTGCTCGACCACATCCAGCAGGGCCTCGTCTCACCGAGCGAACTCCTCACGCACCGTTTCCCCCTCGAACACATCGCCGAGGCGTATCACGTGTTCTCGTCCAAGCTCGACGACTGCATCAAACCGCTCGTCGTCGTCGGAGAGGAATGATCATGCCCTACGAAGCATCCCGCCCCCTGGCCATCCCGTCCGAGGAGGAGCTCCGCGCCCGCATCCCCGGCTGGGGTGCCGACCTCGCTCCCGAGCACCGCCGCACCTGGCAGGAGCGGGAGGACATCGGCGACACGGGAGCGCACTGGACCTTCCCGGAACGGCAGGGAGACGACCCTCGCCGCGAGCGCTCGATCGAGCACGGCATGCTGCCACCGGTCTACGGCACGGCTCAACCGCTGCACGGACTCGCCGGCGCCATCCGTCGCGTCGCGTACGACCGCTTCAGCGAGACGAAGAACACCCGATGGATGCTGCTGGTTCTCGGTGACCGGGTGGATGCCGTCACGGCGCACCTCCGGTCGTTCGCCTCACGGCATCCCGACGACCCGGTGACGCAGACGGGTGTCACCGCGGAGCCTGCGCATCACCCGGTGCGCTCCCGGTTCGGCCGCGGACGCCTCGACCTCCGGCACACGTGGATGGATCCGATCCTCGTCGTCGGCCCGTGGATCGCGGCGGCAGCGCTGACGTTCTCCGTCCTCCGACGCCTGATCCGACGCTGACCGAGCAATCGTCCGTCGAGCTCAGCCGCGAGGGCGGTGGGCGCGACGGGCGAGGGCGTCGGCCGCCCGCACGAGCGCGAGGTGAGAGAACGCCTGGGGCGTGTTTCCCAGCTGGCGCCCTGCCGCCGCGTCGTACTCCTCCGACAGCATCCCGACGTCGTTCGCGAGCCCGCACAGGCGCTGCATGAGCGCCTCCGCCTCGTCGATGCGCCCCGTGCACGCGTACTGCTCGACGAGCCAGAACGAGCACGCGAGGAACGCCCCCTCGGTGCCGGAGAGCCCGTCGACCCCTGTCGTGGTGCGGTAGCGATGGACGAGGCCGTCGTGCATCAGCGTCTGCTCGATGCGCGCGACGGTCTCGCGCATGCGGGGGTCGTCCGGCGCGCAGAAGCCCACCTGCGGGAGCAGCAGCAGCGAGGCGTCGACCTCGTCGGTCTCGTAGTGCTGCACGAAGTGTCCGTCCACGACGCCCCGGGCGTCGATCTCGTCGCGCATGCGGTCGCGCAGTTCGCGCCAGCGCTCGACGGGGCCGTCGAGCCCGTCCTCCTCGACCGCGCGGACCGCCCGATCGAACGCGGCCCAGATCATGACGCGCGAGTGGGTGAAGAAGCGCGGCTCACCCCTGATCTCCCACAGCCCCTGGTCCCGACGCTCGATCTGCTCCGAGGCGAACCGCAGCAGCTGCCGCTCGAGCGCCCACGAGAACGACGATTCCGGAACGCCCGCGGCGCGCGCCGCCGACAGCGTCACGATCACCTCGCCCACGACATCCGCCTGGTACTGAGTGGATGCGCCGTTGCCGAGACGCACGGGGCGCGACCCCTCGAACCCCGGAAGGTGATCGAGCTCGCGCTCGGTGATGTCCCGCTCGCCCGCCGGTCCGTACATGATCTGCAGGTCGCCCGGGTCGCCGGCGACGGCGCGGAGCAGCCAGGTGCGCCAGGCGTCGGCCAGGTGCAGGAACCCGTGCCCGACGAGGGCCTCCAGCGTGAGAGCCGCATCGCGCAACCACACGTAGCGGTAGTCCCAGTTGCGCTCGCCGCCGATCTCCTCGGGGAGTCCCATCGTCGCCGCAGCCGCGATGCCGCCGGTCTCGTGGTTCGACAGCGCGCGGAGGATCAGCAGCGACCGCACGACCTCGTCGCGATGCGGGCCGTCGTGAGTGATCTGTTGCGCCCACTCCCGCCACCACTCGACGGTCTCCGCGTGCGCCCGCTCGACGTCGAGCGGGCCGGGCACCTCGCGGTAGGAGGGGAACCAGGTGAGGTGCAGATCGCGCGTCTCGCCCGCCCGCACGGCGACCTCGCCGCGGTGCTCGTGGTCGACCGATGCGAGCGCGGCTCCGCGCACCGCCACCGCGTCCGGCCCCGCCATGGCGACGAGACAGGGAGCCTCCGGCGTCCCGGTCTGGCGCAGCCACGGCATCGCCCTGGCGTAGTCGAACCTCAGGGTCAGGTGCTGTGTGAACGACATCTCCCCCGCGATGCCGACCACACGGCGCACGAGATCGGTGCGCAGGATCTCCGCCTCCGGATCGGGCCCGACCGGCATGAAGTCGTGTACCTCGGCGACAGCGTCTCCGCTCTGCCAGCGCGTCACGAGGACGAACGTGTCGCCGTCGTAGTGCCGGGTGCTGACGGCATCCGCGTCCGTCGGCCGCAGCTCCCACCGCCCGTGCGTCTCGTCGCCGAGCAGCGCGGCGAACACCGAGGCAGAGTCGAGGCGCGGAAGGCAGAGCCAGTCGATGCTCCCTCCGCTGGAGACGAGGGCCGTCGTCCGACAGTTGCTGAGAAGGGCGTAGTCCTCGATCCGTTCCGGCACGGACCGTAGTGTGTCACGATTCCGGGCCGGGAGGCCACGGGGTGGCGCAGGGACACAGCGGATGCATACCCTCGTCGGCATGACCGGTTCGCCATGCACCCTCCTCATCCTCGGCGCGTCGGGTGATCTCACCTCGCGCCTGCTCCTCCCCTCCCTCGGATCCCTCCTCACGCGGGAACCCGGTCGCACCGTGACGGTCCGCGGTGCCGGGGTCGAGGACTGGGACGCCGCCCGGTGGCAGACGACGGTGAAGGATGCCGTGGGCTCGCCCGTCGACGACGGCACCGTGACCGTAGGCGACTACACCGCTCTCGATGTCACCGATCCGGCAGCGATCGGCGCCCTCGTGAAGACCCTCTCGCCCCGCACGGTGCTGTACTTCGCGCTGCCCCCGGCCGTGACGCGCAGAGCGATCGACGCGCTGCACGGCGCAGAGCTTCCCGACGACACCGTGCTCGCGATGGAGAAGCCGTTCGGCGACGATGCCGCGAGCGCCAGGTCGCTGAACGAGGCCCTCGTCGCACTCGTCCCCGAGAACCGCATCTTCCGCGTCGATCACTTCCTCGGCCGCTCGATGCTGCTGAACCTGCTCGGTCTGCGCCTCGCCAACCGCATGTGGGATCCGGTGTGGTCGGCGGAGCACATCGACTCGGTGCTCATCCGCTTCGACGAGAGCCTCGCCCTCGAGAACCGGGCCAGGTACTACGACCACGCCGGCGCGATGATCGACATGATCCAGAGCCATCTGCTGCAGGTGCTCGGGCTCATGGCCATGGAGCCGCCGGCGACGCTGGGCGAGCGAGACCTGCGCGACGCGAAGGCCGCCGCTCTGCGTGCGACGCACGTGTGGCGCAACGATCCGGCGAGCGCTTCGTTCCGCGCCAGGTACACCGCGGGGCGGGTGGGCGACCGCGACATCCCGTCGTACGCCGACGAGGAGGGCGTGGACCCGTCGCTCGGCACCGAGACCCTCGCCGAGGTCGTCTTCGAGGTGGCGAACGAACGCTGGGCGGGCGTGCCGTTCGTGCTGCGCTCGGGCAAGGCGCTGCCCGCGAAGCGCTCAGAGGTCGTGGTCACGTTCCGGCCCGTGCGGCACCTGCCGGAGGGCCTCCGCAACGCACCGCGCGACGGCGGCCGGCTCACCTTCGCCCTCGGCCCCGACCGCATGACCCTGGGCGTGCACGTGACGAGCGGCGACGAGCCGTTCGATCTGCGCGAGGAGGATCTCGTGGCCGAGCTCGGACAGGGCCAGCAGCGGTCGTACGAGGAGGTCCTCGACGAGCTGCTCGACGGCGACGTGACCCTGTCGGTCCGCGACGACGAGGCCGAGGAGTGCTGGCGCATCCTGCAGCCGATCCGTGACGCCTGGGCAGCGGGCGAGGTCCCGCTGCAGGAGTACGCGGCGGGGACGGATGGGCCCGAGGGGTGGCCGAGCTCGGCGGGCTTCGCCCCGCGCGACACCACGGCGGCCGCCGAAGCGACCACCGCGACGGAGACGACGCGGGGAGGCGACACGCCCGCCTGACCCGACGCGCCCGCGCCGAGGCGGACTCTCCGGCGGCAGCCGCGACAATGGAGACCATGTCCTCGAACCCGCGCCGACGACTACTGGCCTCGATGCGCCGGATCCTGCACACCGATCCGTCGTCCGTGACATACACGGAGGCCATGCCCGTGATCGACGAGCGCACGGTGCCGCGCGTCCTCGACCTCGCGACCCGCATCGGCGAGTCCATGTTCGCGGTCGGCGCTTCGGCGCATGAGGTCACGCTCGCGATCATCCGCGTGTGCGAGGCGTACGGGCTGCGGGGCGTGCAGGTCGACGTGACCTACAACTCGATCACCGTGTCGTTCCACCTGAGCGGCGAGGTCTGGCCGGAGACCCTGGTCCGGGTCGTGCGGGTCGCCGCTCCCGACCACGCGAAACTGCAGCGAGTGCAGGCGCTCGTCGCCGACATCGACGACGGTCTCGACCTGGAATCGGCGCGATCGACGTTCCGCGCCATCCGACGGCTGCCGTTCCGCTATCAGCAGGCGGTCGTGATCGTCGCGCGGGCGATGTTGGCCGTGGGCGTCAGCATCCTGCTCGGCGCATCGCCGCTCATCGTCGGTCTGACCTTCATCGCCGCGCTGTGCGCGGCGATCACGCAGGCGGCACTCGCCCGCATCCGCGTCCCGCTGTTCTTCAGCCAGATCGCCGGCGGCTTCGTCACGACCGTCGTGGCGGTGATCGTGTCGGCTCTGGGTGCGGCGGGGATCGAGCCGTTCGTCGGCATCCGCCCCTCGATCATCGTCGCCTCGGGCATCGTGCTCATGCTCGCCGGCCTCACCGTGGTGGGGGCGGCGCAGGATGCGATCGACGGATTCGCGCTCACTGCGGGCGGCCGCATCCTCGACCTGACCATGCAGACGCTGGGCGTGGTGATCGGCATCCTCGTCGGGCTCGAGCTGGGCGGCCTGCTCGGCTTCACGATGGACCTGCCGGACGACCCCGCCCCCTTCGGACCTCTGCCGGCGGTGTTCGCGGGGGCGATCATCATCGCGGTGGCTGTGGCGGTGTTCAACGGCGCCGGCCTGCGGATCATCCTCGTGAGCGCGCTCCTCAGCGCGATCACGATCGCGGGCTACACGCTCGCGACCGCCGGCAACGTGCACCCCGCCGCGGCGAGCGCGGTCGGGGCACTGCTGGCGAGCTTCGTGGGCGTGCTCATCGCCCACAACCTGCATGTGCCGTCGGTCGCGGTGACCACGGCGGCGATCGTCCCGCTCGTGCCCGGCGTCGCGGTGTTCCAGGGGCTGCTGGAGATGGTGCACGCCGGCGGCACGACATCCGGGGTGATGGGCGCGGGCGGATCGCTCATCGACGCGGCCGTGATCGGCATCGGGCTCGCATCCGGTGCTTCGCTCGGTCTCTATCTCGGCACGCCGGTGCGCGCCACGTTGAGCAGCGTCGCGAAGACGCGCGCGCGGGTGCGCCGCTGATCCTGTTGTGAATCCGGTGGGAGTCGGCGTCGAATATAGATTGTGCACAATTGGGTTGTGTACCGTGGTTCCATGGCCGTGACCGATGAGATGGTGTGCTTCTCGCTCTACTCCGCCGCCCGCGCGACGACGCAGGCGTATCGAGCACTGCTGGCACCGTGGGGTCTCACCTACCCGCAGTACCTCGTGCTCGCGATCCTCTGGCATGAGGGCGAGCAGAGCATCGGCGCGCTGGGAGAGGCGATGCAGCTGGACTCCGGCACGCTGTCGCCCCTCGTCCGTCGACTCGAGCAGGCCGGCTACGTCACTCGCGCCCGCAGCACGAACGACGAGCGCGTCGTGCTCGTTCGCCTCACCGACGCCGGACTCGCCCTGCGCACCGAGGTCGCGCCCGCCCGCGCGACGGTCGCCGAGCTCGCCGGCATGGCGGACGCGGAGCACCGCCAGCGCCTCATCGGGGAGCTCCGCGAGCTCACGGCCCTCCTCCAGGGCATGAACGATCGCGAAGACGCACGCGCAGCGGCACGCGGCTGACGCCCACGGCCGTCAGCCCCCGCAAGACCCCACAACAGGAAGGAGTCCACACGATGGACGCTCTCTACACCGCCGAGGCACTCGCCACCGGAGCAGGACGCGACGGTCGCGTCGTGACGCAGGAGGGCGCGCTCGCCCTCGACCTCGCCATCCCGAAGGCGATGGGAGGCAGCGGCGCGGGCGCCAACCCCGAGCAGCTGTTCGCCGCCGGCTACGCAGCCTGCTTCCACTCCGCACTGCAGTCCGTGGCCCGCAGCCAGAAGGTCGCGATCACGGACTCCTCGGTCGGCGCGCGCGTGCACATCGGATCGAACGGCCAGGGCGGATTCGGCCTCGCGGTCGAACTGGAGGTCGTCATCCCCGGGCTCCCCCACGAGCAGGCGCAGGCCCTCGCCGACGCCGCCCACCAGGTCTGCCCCTATTCGAACGCGACCCGCGGCAACATCGACGTCGCGATCACCGTGTCGGACGACTGACCCCGTCGCCCGCTCCACACCCACCCCACGAGGAGAAACCCATGCGCGCACTCATCCACCAGACCTTCGGCGAGCCCGAAGACGTCCTCGCGGTCGAGGAGCGACCGATCCCCGACCCCGGCCCGGGGCAGGTGCGGCTCCGCATCGTGCTCTCGCCGATCCACAACCACGACCTGTGGACCGTGCGCGGCACGTACGGGTTCGTGCCCGACCTACCCGCAGCATCCGGCACCGAGGCACTCGGCGTCGTCGACGCACTGGGCGAGGGCGTGGAGCACCTCACCGTCGGGCAGCGCGTCGCGACCGGCGGCACGTTCGGCGCCTGGGCGGAGTACGTGGTCGCGAACGCCGCCGGACTCATCCCCGTGCCGGAGGCCCTGAGCGACGAGAGCGCGTCGCAGCTGGTGTCGATGCCCTTCAGCACCATCAGTCTGCTGCAGTTCCTCGGCGCGCGGGAGGGCGACTGGATCGTGCAGAACGCCGCGAACGGCGCGATCGGACGCATGCTGGCGCAGCTGGGCGCCGCGCGCGGCGTGAATGTGATCGGCCTCGTCCGCCGCACGGCCGGCGTCGAGGAGCTGCGCGAGCAGGGGATCGAGCGGATCGTGGCCACCGACGCCGAGGACTGGCGCGACGAGGTCGAGCGCATCACGGGCGGAGCCCGCATCGCGTTCGGCATCGACTCGGTGGGCGGCTCGGCCGCCGGTGACGTGCTCTCGCTCGTCGGCGAGGGCGGCACTCTCGTCGCGTTCGGCGCGATGCAGTCGCCGGTCATGGAGATCGCCTCCTCCGACGTGATCTTCAAGCAGGCGACCGTGAAGGGCTTCTGGGGCAGCAAGGTCATCCAGACCATGGATGCCGCGACCCGCAGCGCTCTGTTCGGCGAGCTCATCCAGCGCGTGACCGACTGCACCCTCACCCTCCCGGTCGCCGGTGTCTTCGACGCCGCCGACATCGCCGACGCCGTGCGTGCGAGCACCTCGGCCGGGCGCGTGGGCAAGGTGCTGCTGCGCTTCTGAACCCGATCCCCGGTGAGGCGCACGCAATTACTTGACACTGGTAATTAATACGCCCTACGCTGACGGTGCTGCCCGATTCGATCGACCACACCGGAGTGCGATGAGCGACACCCTGCGCCTCACCTGGGATGCCCCCGCCTCGCGCTGGGACGAGGCGACACCCCTCGGCAACGGGCGCATCGGCGCCATGGCCTACGGAGGATCGGGCCTCTACCGCCTCAACGACTCGACGATCTGGTCGGGCACGCCGGACGGGCCGGCTCGCGCGCTCGACGACGTCATCGCTCGCGGGGCCGGACCCGAGCGCCTGGCCGAGGTGCGCGCCGCGCTCGACGCCGGCGACGTCCGGCTGGCCGAGGAGCTCCTCATGGCCTTCGAGGGGCCGTACTCGCAGGAGTTCCTCCCCCTCGCCGACCTCCGCGTCGACGTGCTCGGCGCGGAACCCGTCACGCCCGCCCGAGTGCTCGACGTCGACGAGGCGTGCCTGCTCGAGACACTGTCCACTCCGCACGCGAAAGTGCATCGGCGGTCGTGGGCGTCGGCGCCCGCTCAGGCACTGCTCATCGAGTTGACGTCGGACGACGCGTTCGACGTCGACCTGGAGCTGTCGACGCCGCTGCGCGGACAGGCTGTCGAGCTGCCCGGCGCTCTCGCCCTCGATGTGCAGATACCGGTGGACGGCGCACCGCTGCACGAGGTCTCCGTCGAACCGGGCCACCGCTACGCGGACGACAGCACGGATTCCGAGGCCTACGACGCCTACGCCGCGGTGGTCGCGGCCATCGACTCCGACGGCGAGATCGACGGCGCCCCCGGGCGCCTCGCCGTGCGCAGAGCCCGTCGACTGCTGATCGCCCTGTCCACTTCGTCGCGCGCCGAGTCGTGGTGGGCCGACGCCGACGGGGACTGGCGGACCGCCTCACGCGAGGCGATCCGGGATCGCGCCAGGGGGCGAGCGGATGCCGCGGTTCGCCGAGCCGCGTCAGACCTGCTCGCCGAGCACGTCGCCGATCGGCGGCGGGCGACCAGGGCGCGATTCGCGATCGGCAGTCGGCGTGAGGGGACCTGGAGCGTGGACCGCGACGTGCTGCGCGGCGACGACCCTCGGCTGCGCGCGACCGTCGCGGCCGAGTACGGCATGTATCTGCTCGCCTCGAGCTCGCGCGCCGGCAACCCGGCCGCGAACCTCCAGGGCATCTGGAACGCCGAGCTGCGCCCCGCGTGGTCGTCGAACTACACGATCAACATCAACACCGAGATGAACTACTGGGCGGCGCCCGTGCTGCACGCCCGCGACGTCTTCGAACCGCTGATCGCGCTCATCGAGCACCTGGCGGACACGGGCGGAGACGTCGCCCGCCGCCTGTACGGCGCCCGCGGATGGGTCGCGCACCACAACAGCGATGTCTGGGGATGGACGCTCCCCGTCGGCAACGGCCGCGGAGCGGCGAGCTGGGCGATCTGGATGATGGGCGGCGTCTGGCTCACCCACAACCTCTGGGACGCGTACGAATTCAGCGGCGACCGCGACCTGCTGCGGACGCGGATCTGGCCGGTTCTGCGCGGGGCGACGGAGTTCTGCCTCGACTGGCTCGTCGAGGGCGATGACGGGATGCTGCGTACCGCGCCGTCGACGTCCCCCGAGAACTCCTATGTCGGCGAAGACGGTGCGCCCACGCCCCTCGGGCTCACCGCCGCCTGCGACCTCGCTCTCATCGGCGCCCTGTTCGCACGGGCCCTCCGCGCGATCGGCGATCTCGATCTGGACGACGCGCTGGAGGCCGAGATCCGCGACGCGCTCGACCGCCTCGCCCCTCTCTCTGTCGGCACCGACGGGCGACTGCTCGAATGGGGTGCCGAGGTGCGGGAGCACGAGCCGCTGCACCGCCACCTCTCCCCCGTCGTCGGGCTCTATCCGCTCGACGACATCACCCCCGAGGCGACCCCGGAGCTGTTCGATGCCGCCGTGCGGTTCCTCGACGCCCGCGGACCCGGCGCCATGGGATGGTCATGGGCGTGGAAGATCGCGCTGCGGGCACGTGCGGGTCAGGGCGACGTCGCAGCATCCCTCCTCGAAGAGGCACTGACCCCGTTCGACGGGGACTCCTCGCGGCACGGCCCTGTCGACGGCTCCGAGTGGGGCGGGCTGCTGCCGAACCTCTTCAGCACGCATCCGCCCTTCCAGATCGACGGCAACCTGGGCTTCCCCGCCGGCGTCGTCGAGATGCTCGTGCAGAGCCACGCGGGCGAGGTGCACCTGCTGCCCGCGCTGCCGGCGGCCTGGCCCGACGGTGACGTGCAGGGCATCGCCGTCCGCTCCGGACTCGTGCTCGACCTCGCCTGGTCGGGCGGACGCGTCACGGCGGCCGCCCTCCGCAACGCCGGAACCGAGCACCGGACGGCCCGGGTGCGCATCGGCGATCGATCGATGCTGCTGTCCGTGCCGGTGGGAGAGACGACCGCCGTCCCGCTCGCCCCCGCGGCCGATATGGAGCGCACGGAGGACGCGCATGCACGGTGAGATCACGACGCTCGACGCGCCGACCACGCAGACCGAGCCCGACGACTTCGACGCCTTCTGGGCCGACACGATCGCGGAGACCCGAAGCCTGCCCCTCGACGTGACCGTGACCCCGCACCCGACCCGGCTCACGCAGATCGACGTGTACGAGGTGCGCTTCCGGGGGTTCGCCGGCACACCGATCCGCGCGTGGCTGCGCGTGCCGCACGGCGCCGCCGGGCCACTGCCGGGCATGGTGCAGTTCTTCGGCTACGGCAACGGCCGAGGCCATGCCCTGCGCGACCTGCGCTGGGCGGCCGCGGGCTACGCGCACCTCGTCGTCGACGCGCGAGGACAGGGCCACGGCGACACCGACGACGATCACGCCGACGGCGGACCGTCGGCCGGCGGCTTCCTCACCCGGGGTCTCCGGTCTCCGCAGGAGTACTACTACCGCCGGGTGTACGCGGATGCGGTGCGCGCCGTGGAGGCACTGCGCTCCCTCGACCTCGTCGACCCCGCGCGCGTCGGCGTCGTCGGGGCGAGTCAGGGCGGAGGGATCGCGCTGGCGATGGCCGGCCTGGTTCCCGATCTCGCCGTCGCCGTCATTCAGGCGCCCTTCATCTGCGAGCTCGACCGTGCTGCCACGCTCAGTCGGGAGCACCCGTACTCCCTGCTGACGCAGTACCTCGCCGATCGGCGCGGTGACGCAGCGACCGCGCTCGACACCCTGCGGTACTTCGACGGCGTCAATCACGCCAAGCGCGCCAACGCTCCGGCGCTGCTCAGCACGGGGATGCTCGACGGCATCGCCCCACCCGAGACGGTCCTCCCCGCGTTCAGCGCGTACGGGGGCGAGAAGACCGTGGTGCTGTGGCCGTACAACGGCCACGAGGCCGGTGGCGACCTCGACGAGGAGAACGCGCTCGACTTCGCGGCTCAGCACCTCGCCGTCGGCGCTCCTCTGCCTGCCGCTGCGGATTCGCTACGATAGCCGACACGAACCGAAGGATCTGATGGATCACGACACCGCCGCGCGCACCACTCTTATCCGCTCGGCGTCCGATGCCGGTTCGCGGGTCTTCGAGACGATCCTCACGCGCAGCCCCATCAGCCGCATCGACATCGCCCGGCAGACGGGCCTCTCCCAGGCCGCCGTGACCAAGGCCGTCGCGCCGCTGGTCGCGGCCGGGCTCGTCGACTCTCCCCCGGCCTCGCATCGAGACGGCACCCCTGGGCGCCCGGTGAGCCCCGTGTCGATCGTGGTCGAATCGATGGTCATGATCGGCGTGAAGGTCAACGTCGACGAGGTCATCGCCGTGGCCACCGACCTCGCCACGACGATCCTCGCGAGCGAGCGTCGCGCGCTCCCCGACGACGACCCCCATACCGTGCTCGACGCCATCGTCGAGGTCGTCGCCGCCCTCGAGCGCGAGCTGGGCGACAGCGTCTCCGCGATCGCCGGTATCGGCGTCTCGGTGTCCGGCGACGTCGACACCGCGACCGGAATGGTGCGGGAGTCGAACATCATGGGCTGGGCCGACGTGCCCTTCGCCGACCTCCTCGCTCAGAGACTGCCCTGGCCCGTCACCCTCGAGAACGACGTGCACGCTCTCACGATCGGCGAGCACTGGTTCGGGGTGGGCCTCGGCACGGCTTCCTTCGCCATCGTCACGATCGGTCGCGGCATCGGCAGCGGACTGCATCTGAACGGCGAAGTGGTCAGCGGCGCGTTCGGCGTCGCCGGCGAGATCGGACACCTGCCGCTCGCCGACCCTGGTCTCGTATGCCCGTGCGGCCGACGTGGCTGCGTCGAGGCCGCCGCGTCGACGCCCGCGATCGAGGCGGCCGTCTCCGCGGCGCTCGGTCGTCCCGTCTCGATCGCCGAGGCCGTCGCGCTCGCCCACGCCGGTGAGCCGGAGGCGGATGCCGCCTTCCGCGAGGCCGCACGCCTGATCGGCACCGCCATCGCCACGCTGGTGAACCTCACCGGCCCCGAGGTGGTCATCATCGGCGGCGAGGGCGTGTCGGACTTCGACCTCTTCGAGAAGACGCTGCGCGACGCCTTCGAGGCGCACGCGTTCGGCGCCGCCGTGCGCTGCCGCATCGTCACGCGGCCGCACACCTTCGAGGACTGGGCCCGCGGCGCCGCTGCCGCCGCCATCCAGTCACTCGTGCGCTGACCCCGTCGCCCGTCGACGGTCGGGCTCGTCGCGCATCGGCGGACCGAACCCGCACAGCAGGATGCGCGGGACGGATGATCCCGTCCCGCGCATCCCCTCCGCGCTCAGAGCGCGTCGTACAGCTTCTGCTGAAGTTCCAGATAGCGGTCGACGCCCAGCCCCGACAGGTCGTCGAGGTACGACTGCCAGGCCCCGTCGTCGTCGATGTCGCGCTGGCCGGTCACGAACTCCGCCTGGGCCTGCGTGATGTAGGTCGCGATGTTCGTCTGCAGCTCGGCGATCTCCGCTGAGGTGTCGGGGTCGGGCCACAGCTTGTTGTCGGGGAACAGCAGGTCCTCATCGGGCGCGTACGGCTCATACAGCTGGGTGGCCTCGAGAAGACGCCGCTCGTAGCCGTCGGGAGAGTAGATGTCCTCCGGCACGACCTGCGAGTTGCGGTACTCGAGCGAGTCCCAGTACTGCCCCATCGAGCGCCAGGCCGCGTTCGACGTCTCGTCGTAGGTGAGCGGCTTGAAGGTGGGCTCGAGCTCCGGGTCCAGAGCGACGTCGCCCTCTTCCGCCGGGACCCAGGCCTCGCCCTCGGGTCCCATCGCGCCGAGGCGGTCTCCCTCGTCGGTCACCAGGTAGTCGATGACCTTGATCGCCTTGATGCGCTCTTCCTCAGTCGACTTGTTCGTGAGGGCGAACATGCCGAGCGGGCTGACCTGTGACCGGTAGGTGGCGAACTGCGTGCCGTCCGGACCCTTCACCGGCGCGACGGCGTCGTAGTGCGTGTCGCGTCCGTCGGGCGAGTCCGCCGTGACGATCTCGTACGGGTGCAGCACGGCGGCGGCGCCGAGGATCTCGGCATCCGCGTTGTCGCCGAGAGCGCGCAGCGCCTCGCCGTTCTGCGTGAAGGATGCCGTGTCGACCAAGCCCTCGTCAGCGAGCGAGGCGATGTACTGCAGTCCGGCACGCCAGCCGTCGGAGGTCGCCGAGAGCTCGACCTTGCCGCCGTCCATCACCATCGGCGGCGGGCTCGACGGGCTGCCGTACGGCGCGTACGCGAACGCGTTCATGAAGTAGTTGATGACGGGCTCACCCGACGAGGCGCTGAGCGCGATCTCGTCGGCCTTGCCGTTGCCGTTCGGGTCGTCGTTCTTGAAGGCCCGAAGCACCTCGCGGAGCTCTTCCGTGGTCGTCGGCTGCTCGAGTCCGAGCTTGTCGAGCCAGGTGGTGTTCATCCACAGCTTCGAGGGGTAGCTGCAGTGGAAGCACTCGGTGAACTGGGTGATCGCGTAGATGTGACCGTCGGGCGCGGTGACCGACTGCTCCCAGTCGGGCTTCTCCTCGAAGCGCTCCTTGAGGTTCGGCGCGTACTCGTCGATGAGGTCCTCGAGCGGCACGAGCACGCCCTGCTGGCCGTACTTGAGCACTTCGCTGCGGGAGAACGCATCGACCCACGGCACGAGGAAGTACGCGTCGGGGTAGTCGCCGCTCGCGAGCGAGACCTGGCGCTTCTCGCCCGCGACGCTGCCGTCGTAGGTCGTGGTCTGCCAGTCGAAGTCGATGTCGAACTTCTTCTCGAGCAGCTGGGTGAACTCGTTGTCCTCGAGCGAGCCGTTGTCTCCCTGCGGGCCGAACGCGACGAGGGCGCCGTCGTCGTCGCTGGGCGACGTGCAGGCGGCGAGCGCCAGTCCCGTCGCGACGACGGTGACGGCGGCGATCGCGCCCCGTGTGATGCGGTGTGTCATTTCCGGAATCTCCTTTGACCGGTTCCAGGTGCGGGTGTGTGTGGTGGGTTCGAGGGGGCGGCGTCAGCCCTTGACGGCGCCGATCATGATGCCCTTGCTGAAGTACTTGGCGACGAAGGGGTAGGCGACGAGCATCGGGATGGTCGCGATGACGACGGTCGAGTACCGCAGCAGGTCGGCGAGCTCGCGCCGCCGCAGTTGCTCGGCGACGTCACCGCCGCCGCCGGCGTCGTTGAGGATCAGCAGGCCGCGCAGCACGAGTTGGAGCGGCTGCAGGTCGGCGTCGCGCAGGTAGAGCAGGGCGTCGAAGTACGAGTTCCACTGCATGATCGCGTACATGAGGGCGATCACGGCGAGCAGGGGTTTGGCGAGCGGCACGACGATCGTCCACAGGATGCGGAGCTCGGATGCCCCGTCGAGCTGTGCGGCCTCGTACACCTCGTCGGGGACGGAGGAGCGGAAGTAGACGATCGCGATGATGACCTGCCAGACGCCGATGGCGTTGGGAAGCAGCATCGACCAGCGGGTGTCGAGCAGGCCGAGGGACTGCACGACGAGGTACATCGGGATGACGCCGCCGGTGAAGAGCATCGTGAAGACGACGCCGCCGGTGATGACCTTCCGGCCGAACAGCTGGGCGCGGGAGAGCGGGTACGCGATGGCGACCGTGCCCACCACGCTGATGAGCGTGCCGACGACCGTGTAGAAGACGGAGTTGCCGAAGCCGCGCAGGATGGCCGGGTTGCCCAGGGCCTCCGCATAGCCGCGGAAGGTGAAGTCGACGGGCCAGAACAGCACCCGACCCGAGGACACGGCCTGCGGGCTCGACAGCGAGCTGGCGACGATGTTCAGCAGCGGGAGCAGGACCACGAGCAGGAACACGGACAGCAGGATGTACGCGGCGACCACGAAGACGCGGTCCGCTCTCGTCTCCTTGACCTTGACGCCTCGCGAGAGCGGGTCGCGCTTCGGGCGACGCTTCCTGTTCTCGGCGACGACGATCTCCTCGGTGAGGAGCGCCTCGGTGTTGATCGTGGTCACCACAGCCCGTTTCCCGTCACTCGCTTGGACACCGTGTTCACCACGAGCAGCAGCACGAGACTGATGACGGCGTTGAAGAGTCCGATCGTCGCCCCGAGGCTGAAGTTCGCATTGAGGATGCCCGTCTTGTACACGTACGTCGGGATGATCTCGGATGTCGAGAGGTTGAGCGCGTTCTGCAGGAGGAACGCCTTCTCGAAGCCGATCGCCATGATGTTGCCCACTCCGAGGATCAGGATGATGGATGCCGTGGGCAGCAGCGCCGGGATGTCGACGTTCCAGATCTTCTGCAGCCGGGAGGCGCCGTCGATCTTCGCCGCCTCGTAGAGCGAGGTGTCGACCGAGGCGAGGGCGGCGAGATAGATGACGGCGGAGTATCCGGTCGTCGTCCAGATGTCGGTCGCGACGTAGATGTGGCGGAAGAAGTCGGCGTCGGCGAGGAGATCGACCTGACCGGCGCCGAAGAAGCTGAAGGTCCGCCCCAGCAGCCCGACCCGGGGCGAGAGCAGCAGGATGGTCATCGACACCACGACCACCGTGGAGATGAAGTAGGGCGCGTAGGTGACCAGCTGCACCGTGCGGCTGAAGAACTTCAGCCGCACCTCGTTCAGCGCGAGGGCGAGGATGATCGGCAGCGGGAAGCTCGCGATCAGCGTGTAGCCGGCGAGGAGGAACGTGTTGCCGACGAGCCGGGGGAAGACCGGGTTGCGGAACAGGTTCGCGAAGTTGTCGAAGCCCACCCAGGGGCTCCCCCACACGCCGTCGATCGGGTTGTAGTTCTTGAACGCGATGACCGCGTTGGCCATCGGCACATAGCGGAAGACGATGAACCAGACGACGGGCACGAGGAGCAGCAGGTAGAGCTGCCAGTAGCGGCGCAGGCTGCGGCGGAATCGTGCGCGTATCGAGGTTCGTCGGACGGTCGGGGCGACCGCCGTCGGTGGTGCGTGCTCAGCACTGAGCTTCATGTTCGCCCTCCCGGGGCAGGATTACTTTACGTCGTAATAAAATCACGACCTCCGGCAAATCGCAACGACGATTTTCCCATCGACCGATTTCGCCGGCGCGCTTGCGCCCGCTTCGCGGACGTGGTTTATTGACGATGTCAAGTAACTACCGGAGGGTCTCATCCCATGACTTCCCGTGTCGACGCCGTCGTCGCACTCCGCGCCGCAGGCGCCTCCCTCGTCATCCAGCTCGCCGCGCCGATCCCGCGCATCCTCCACTGGGGCGCCGATCTCGGCGAGATCGATCAGGCGACGGCATCCGCGCTCGAACTGACCGCCGGGCCGGCTCAGCTCAACAACTCCCCCGACGTCCCGCGCACCTTCTCCGCCCTCCCGACCGAGTTCGAGGGCTGGTCGGGCACACCCGCCATCGCCGGCAACGCGCAGGGTCGCGCGACCACCCCGCGTCCGCGCCTCGTCGCCCACGAGATCGAGACGAGCGACCCGATGCGCGGAGGTCGGATCGCCCTCGAGTTCGAGGACTCGGTGACCGGCCTGCGCACGACTCTCCGCTACCACCTCGACGAGTACGGCGTCCTCGCGGTGGACACCACGATCGTGCGGGATGCCGGGCTCAGTCCGCGCATCGCGGACGCGCCGTACACGCTCGACGGCGTCGTCGCGCTGCTGCCGCTCCCCGAGCGGGCGGCCGAGATCCTCGACTTCACGGGCAAGTGGTGCCGTGAGCGCTCCCCGCAGCGGATGCCGTTCGCGTTCGGAACCCACCTCCGTTCCGCTCATCGAGGCAAGCCGGGCCACGACTCCCCGTTCCTCCTCGCCGCCGGCACGCCGGGCTTCGGTTTCGGGCACGGCGAGGCATGGGCCGTGCATCTCGCGTGGTCGGGCGAGCAGCGCTACCTCGCCGAGCGACTGACCGAGGGCGCCGGCGCGTTCTCCGCCGTCATCGGCGCGGGTGAGGAGCTGCACTCCGGGGAGGTGATCCTCGAAGACGGCGACCGCTACGACGCGCCGACCGCTCTCTTCCTCTGGTCCCACGCCGGCCTCGACGGGCTCGCCGACCGCCTGCATCGCCGCCTCCGCTCGCGCGCCGCGCACCCGCGCTCACCCCGGCCCCTCGTGCTCAACACGTGGGAGGCCGTCTACTTCGACCACGACCTCGATCGCCTCACCGCCCTCGTCGAACGAGCGTCCGAGGTCGGCGTCGAGCGGATCGTGCTCGATGACGGCTGGTTCCGGGGGCGACGTGAGGCGGACGCGGGACTCGGCGACTGGTACGTCGACGAGGGCGTCTGGCCTCGGGGACTCGGCCCGCTGGTCGACCTCGTGCGCGCACACGGCATGCAGTTCGGGCTGTGGTTCGAACCCGAGATGATCAACCTCGACTCCGACCTCGCCCGCTCCCATCCCGACTGGGTGCTGGGTCCGGCGGAGGGCCTCGGCCCGGCATCCCGCTCGCAGTACGTGCTCGACATCGCCCGACCCGAGGCCTTCGAGTACCTGCTCGAGCGCATCGACGCCCTGGTCCGCGAGCACGCGATCGACTACCTGAAGTGGGACCACAACCGCGATCTGCTCGAAGCGGTGAGTCGTGGCGACGCCGGCGACCGTCCGAGCGTCCGTCGCCAGACCGTCGCCCTCTACCGCCTGCTGGACGAGCTGCGCCGACGGCATCCGACCCTGGAGATCGAGACCTGCTCCGGAGGAGGCGGGCGCATCGACCTCGGCATCCTCGACCGCACCGACCGCGTCTGGGCCTCCGACTGCAACGACCCCGTCGAGCGCGGGCACATCGAGCGCTGGACGCGCCTGATCGTGCCGCCGGAGCTGCTCGGCTCGCACCTCGGTGCCGCGCGGTCCCACACGACCGCGCGGACCACCGACCTCGCGTTCCGGCTCACCACGGCGCTCACCGCGCACGCGGGCATCGAGCAGGACCTCACCGCCGTCGACGCGGCGGAGCTCGCCGTCATCACCCGCTGGGCCGAGATGTACCGCGAGTTCCGTTCGCTGCTGCACACGGGCCGGGTCGTGAACGCCGACCTGACCGACGATGCCACGGCCCTCACCGGGTTCGTGGCGCAGGACGGCGCGTCGGCGCTCTTCACCTGGAGCAGGTTCGCCACGTCTCCCGCCGGCCAGTCGGGACGGGTGCGTCTGCCGGGTCTCGATCGCGATGCGCACTACACCGTCCGGATCCGCGAAGACCTCGGCGCCGCCAGCCGCCATCAGGGCGACGACCCCGCCTGGGTCGCCGACGCCGTGACGCATCCCGTGCGCCTTCCCGGCAGCGTGCTCGCTGTGGCAGGCATCCCCCTGCCGACCCTGAACCCGCAGCAGTCGATGCTGATCGAAATCCGTCGCATCGAGGTCTGACCTCCGCTTCCCTTCCCCATCCCCGACAGAGCAGTCGAACGAGAGGAACACCATGAAGACCCATCGACCGCGCCGGCGAACGGCCGCGCTCACGGCGGCGATCGCCGTGACCGCGCTGGCCGTCGGCCTCGCGCCCGGCGCCTCCTGGGCCGAGGCGACGACACCGTCGCCCGAGCCCACGGAGACCGCGGCGCCGCCGACCACGCCCGACCCGACGACCCCGCCCGCAGAGGACGACGGCACACCCGCGCCCACCGCCGCTCCGGCTCCCGGAGAGACGGCGCCGAGCGAGACGGCGCCGAGCGAGACCCCGCCTGCCGACGGATCCGCCGGCAGGAGCGCAGGGCAGGCCGCACCGCGTCAGGGCGTCGGGGTGTCGCCGCTCTCGGCGTCCGGGCCCTACATGGGCTGGAGCAGTTACAGCATGCAGGTCTACGAGGGCGGCCAGTGGATCACGGCCGACCAGATCATGGCGCAGTCCGACGCCATGCACGACAAACTCCAGAAGTTCGGCTACGAGTACATCAACATCGACGCCGGATGGAACGGCGGGCAGGACGAGTACGGCCGTCCGATCCCCAGCACGACGCTCTACCCCGACGGCCTGGACGCCGTGATCGACCACATCCATGACAACGGGCAGAAGGTGGGCCTGTACCTGATCCCCGGGATGAGCCTCGAGACCGCGCAGAAGGCGCTCCCGATCTACAACGCCCCCGGCTGCACGACCGAGAATCTGCTCAAGCAGCCCCTCCAGCAGGGCGACTACTGGGGCTTCGGCTACCGCCTCGACTTCGACAATCCGTGCACCACGAAGTACATCGACTCGATCGCCGACCTGCTCGGCGAATGGGGCGTCGACTTCATCAAGTTCGACAGTGTGACCCCCGGCTCCGGAGTGAGCGACCTGTCGATGGACGCCCGCGAGGAGGTCGCGGCCTGGTCGCAGGCCCTCGCGCGCAACGACATCTGGTTCGAGCTCTCGTGGGCCGTCGACATCGACTACGCCGACTACTGGAAGCAGTACGCCGACGGGTGGCGCGTCGACTGGGACGTCGAGTGCTACTGCGGCGACGAGGCGCTGACCACGTGGGAGAACGTGGCGCGGCTCTTCCCGCGGCTGTCCGACTGGTGGCGGCACGGCGGGCCCGCCGGCTGGAACGACCTCGACTCGCTCAACGTGGGCAACGGGAAGATGGACGGACTGACCAAGGACGAGCGTCGTACGGCGGCGACGCTGTGGGCCACCGCGGCCGCACCGTTCTACCTCGGAAACGATCTGACGAACCTCGACGAGTACGGCCTCGAACTGGTGACGAACCCCGAGGTCATCGCCGTCAACCAGGCCGGCGTGCCAGCGCGTCCCGTCTCCACCGCGACGAAGCACCAGGTCTGGTACGCGCTGAACCCGGACGGCACGTACACCGTGGCGCTCTACAACCTCGGACGAGCGGATGCCGACATCACCGTCGACTTCGCCGACATCGGCCTCGACGGTTCGGCGAAGGTCCGCGACCTGTGGTCGAAGAAGAACCTCGGCA
This sequence comes from Microbacterium sp. CR_7, assembly GCF_041954755.1. Classification (NCBI taxonomy): domain Bacteria; kingdom Bacillati; phylum Actinomycetota; class Actinomycetes; order Micrococcales; family Microbacteriaceae; genus Microbacterium; species Microbacterium sp. CR_7. The sequence continues at coordinate 166,916 of NZ_JAVAYF010000001.1, read as the reverse complement.
CCGCCGACGGCAGCTTCACGGCCGAGAGCGTGCCGATCCACGGTGCTCGACTGCTCAAGGTCACCCCGGCCAAGCAGTCCGTGCTGACGGTCAACGACGACGCGCTGCGGGTGGCCTACGCGGGCGACTGGACGCGCAACGGCGGCGCCGAGGTGCCGGCGACCTCGCAGCCGTTCACGGTCGCCGTGACCGACACCCCGGGAGCCGGAACACCGAACCCGCCCGCGACCGGGGTCACGGTGACGCTCAACGACGACGACTCGCGTATCGCCTACAGCGGATCGTGGGGCGACAGCAACAACCGCGGTCTCGGCGACCACGGGGACGACGTCCACTACGCCGAGGCGAACGGCGCCGCGTTCCAGTACACGTTCCAGGGCACCGGCATCCAGTACGTCACCGAGAAGCACGAGTCGCAGGGCGACGTCGAGGTATACCTCGACGGGCAGCTCGTCGACACCGTGAGCACGTATCTGGATCCGGCCGACGGTCGGCTGTCGCAGCAGGTCGTGTACAGCGTGTCCGACCTGCCGAGCGGAAGCCACACGCTGCGCGTCGTGAAGAAGTCCGGTTCGTTCATGCTCCTCGACAAGCTCGTCGTCACGCTCGACAGCCAGCTGAGCACGACGTCGGGCGCCTTCAACAAGGCGGCACCGGCCGACGTGTCGGTCGATCTGCTGCGCGACCCGAGCGCTCTGAGCTCGATCAGCGTCGGCGGCGAGGCGCTCGAGCGCGACGTCGACTACACGGTCGACGGGAGCACGGTGACGCTTGCCTCGGCGTACCTCGCCACCCTCCCGGTCGGAGAGGCCGTGCTCGACTTCGCCTTCGCCGGCGACCACCTCGACGACGTGCACTCCACGACGACCGACGGCGACAGGGTGTCCTTCACCTTCCGCGGCACGGCGGTGTCGTGGATCGCACCGAAGGGTCCGGATCAGGGCACGGTCGACGTGTACCTCGACGGCTCCAAGGTCGAGACGGTCGACACGCACAGCGCCACACGTCTCACGACGCAGGAGCTGTTCACGGCGTCGGACCTGAAGGACAAGGAGCACACCATCGAGATCGTGAAGACCTCGGGTGAGGTGCTGCGCACCGACGTCTTCGCCTACACGGTGAAGAAGGTCGGCTGATCGGACGGGGGCGGATCCGCCATGGGTGGGTCCGCCCCCGCATCCGGTCACCGCGATGTCCGACCCCCGGGGCACACTCGGGTCATGGAGATCACACTCACGCAACCGGCGGGGCTCGTCGTCAGCCCCGCCTTCAGTCATGTCGCGGTCGTGCCGGCGGGCGCGACCACGATCTACGTCGGCGGTCAGAACGGCGTCGACGAGACCGGCGCGGTCGTATCCCACGATGCCGGAGAACAGGCGCTCCGCGCCGTCGAGAATGCCCGAACGGCTCTCGCCTCGCAGGGCGCCTCGCTCGACGACGTGATCAGCTGGACGATCTACATCCATCAGGATGCCGACCTGCGCGCCGCCTACGGGGCCGTCGCCGCGACGCTCGCGCGCGACGGGGCGCCGCCGCTCGTCAGCGCGGCTCTCGTCGCGGGGCTCGCCGTCCCCGGCGCGGTCATCGAGGTGAGCGCGATCGCCGCCGTGATCCGGGAGTGACGCCGAGTCCGCCTCCGGGGCGGCGATGTCCTCAGATGCGACCGCGGACGGGTGTGCGCTCGACGCCGTCCCCGCCCTCGGGCATCGCCATCTCCGCCCGGACGCCGAGCAGACGCACCTCGCGACCGGCGTCCACGGTGGCGCCCAGCGCGAGCGCGGCGTCGATCACGTCCTGCCGCCGCGTCGTGGGCTCGGGCAATTTGCGGCCGAAGGTCTTGGTCTCGAACGGCGCGTAACGGACCTTCAGATGCACCCTGATCACGGGCCGTCGCTCGGCGGCGCAGTCGTCGAAGGCCTGGCCGGCGAGTTCGGCGAGCGCGGTCTCGACCTCGGCCGCCGTCGTGAGATTCTGCTGGAACGTGGTCTCTCGGCTGTGGCTGCGCGCCACCCACGGGGTGTCGTCGACCACGGCCGGTCCGATCCCCGAGCCGAGCCCGTGATACCAGACGCCCATCCGCGGTCCGAACTCCGCGACGAGCTCGGACTCGTCGGCGTCGGCGAGCTCGCGCACGGTCTCGATGCCGAGTGCGGCGAGGCGCTTCTGCACCTTGGGCCCGACACCCCACAGCTCGCGGGTCCCGCGCTCCCCCATCACGGCGAACCAGTTGTCCTCCGTGAGGCGGAACATTCCGCGGGGTTTGCCGAACTCGGTGGCGATCTTCGCGCGCACCTTGTTGTCGCCGATGCCGACCGAGCAGTGCAGCCCCGTGGCCTCGAGAACCGCCGCCTGCGCCTCCCGCGCGACCCGCTCCGGGTCGTCCGTCGCGACGCCGAGGAAGCACTCGTCCCAGCCGAGGACCTCCAGCACGACACCCGGCAGCCCGCGAAGCGTCTCCATCACCTGCGCCGAGGCCGACTCGTAGGCCTCGTGGTCGACGGGCAGGAACACCGCATCGTCCGGCGCCCTGCGCGCGGCGATCTTCAACGGCATCCCGGACCCGATGCCGAAGGCGCGTGCCTCGTACGACGCCGTCGACACCACGGCTCTCTCGGTCGGATCGCCGCGTCCGCCGACGATCACGGGCACCCCCGCGAGCTCAGGACGCCGCAGCACCTCGACGGCGGCGATGAACTGGTCCATGTCCACGTGCAGCACCCAGTCGGCCATGGGACGAGTGTGGCCGGACCCGGCGGGGATGTCATCCCCCTTACACGGCTTCGGTCCGGGCGTCAGCCGATCGCGACGGCGATGGCCGTCGCGATCACCGCGAGCAGCGGCAGGGTGCCCTGCATGGCCGCCGCGCGGGCCTTGGTGCGGTCGGAGAGCACGAGGACGAGCGCCGCGGCGAGCATCATGCCCGTCCCTGCGAACACGAGCGTCAGTCCGACCGTCGGCGCGCCGACGATCACGAGACCGATGCCGAGCAGCGTCGTCAGGGCGAGGAAGAGGTTGTAGAAGCCCTGGTTGAAGGCGAGCTGCTTCATCGTGACGGCGTCCGCCTCGCTCGGCACGCCGAAGATCTTGCGGGTCTCGGGCTCGGTCCACTTCAGCGACTCGAGCGCGAAGATGAAGACGTGGAAGGCGGCGGCAGCGGCTGCCAGGACGAGACCGACGATGAGCATGACTCGATCGTATCGAGCGGCCGCCTGTCAGACGAGGAAGATCGGCAGCAGGCCGGGATTGTGCGCGTGCACGAGCACCCCGAAGACGACCGCGTCGAACAGCAGGTGCACCGTGACCACGTAGGCGAGCGAGTGCGTGCGCAGGAAGATGAAGCCCTGCAGAAGGGCGAACGGAATCGTGAGCACCGGCCCCCAGGCCCGATACCCGAGCTCCCACAGGAACGAAACGAACACGATCGCCTGCAGCACGTTCGCGAGCGCATCGGGGAAGTGTCGGCGCAGCAGCGCGAAAACGGTGCAGATGAAGAACAGCTCGTCCCAGATGCCGACGGCTCCGACGCCGACGAAGAGCCGGGCGATGAGGTCGGGGGTGTCGACGACGGGCCAGTTCTGATAGACGCCGCTCGTGATGAAGTAGAAGGGCAGGATGAGCCAGCCGAGCACGAGCACGGCGACGAGCCAGCCCCACTGCAGCCTGCCCCAGCGCCTGCTCGAGCGCCAGGGGAAGCTGATCGCGCGATCGCGGAACACGAAGCGCGAGACGAGGTACGGCACGGCCACTGCTCCACCCAGCGCGAGGGTGAAGCGCAGCATCGCGAGGTTGTCGAGCTCGGCGGCGAGCGGGATGACGCTGACGATCAGCATCCCGAGCGCGATCAGCGAGAGGTCGCGCGTGAGCGACGGCTCACGGCGCACGCCGATGACGCGGGCGGATTCCCGACGCGAACCCACGCTGACGACCCGGTCGGGTACGCGGAGCCGACTCCGCTCCACGAGCCACGCCGACAGGATGCCGAGGGCGAGGAGCACCCAGCCGAGCCACGGCGTCTCGAGCACGAAGAACGCGGGCGCCGCGAGGCAGACCGACACCGCAGGGGCGATGCCCGGCCACACCGCCGCGTCGCTCCTCATCTCCGTCACGCGCCGCGGGGCTTCCGGCGGTACACGAGGTCGCGGATGTCGCGGCCCTTCGCGATCCCCTTCCGCTCGAAGGCGGTCATGACGCGACCCTCGAAGCGCTCCGCCCACTCCCCCTCGAACGCGCGCTCGAAGTCGGGCTCGGCGTCGAGGACCTCTCGCATCTGCAGGGCATAGTCCTCCCAGTCGGTGGCGAGTCGCAGCAGACCGCCGTCGCGCAGAGCGCGCGCGGCCGTGGCCCCGAATCCCGGTCGGATGAGGCGGCGCTTGGTGTGCTTCTTCTTGTGCCAGGGGTCGGAGAAGAACACCCATACCTCGGCGGCGGCCCCCTCGGGGAGGTACGACGCGAGGACTTCCGGAGCGTTGGCCTCGACCACGCGCAGGTTCCTGGCGCCCTCGCGATCGGCGTCGAGCATCGTGCGCGCGAGGCCGGCACGGAACACCTCGACCGCGAGGAAGTCGTCCTCCGGACGGGAAGCGGCGGCCGCGACGATCGCGTGCCCCTGTCCGGACCCGATCTCGACGTACAGGTCGGCGTCTCGGCCGTACTCGACCGCGGGGTCGAGTCGTGCCTCGGGGTGCACCGAGGTCCACGCGACGTCCCGGGGGACGTCGAGCAGGTAGTGCGGGCCGAGCTCCTCGAAGGCGCGCTCCTGGGCGTCGGACATCCGGCCGCTGCGGCGCACGAACGACACCGGTTCGTCACGGAAGGTGCGGGGTTCGGGCATGTCTCCAGGGTAGTCGGCGGCTTCCGGCGCGACCGACCGCGCTCAGCCCGCCGGTGCCGTCACGAAATCGATGAGCTCCTCGACGCGACCGAGCAGCGCAGGCTCGAGGTCGCGGTAGCTGTGCACCTTCGACAGGATGTGCTGCCATGCGCGCGCCGTGTCGGCCTGGGTCTCGTGCGGCCACCCGAAGGCGCGGCAGATGCCCGTCTTCCAGTCGGTTCCGCGCGGGATCTCCGGCCACGCCCGGATTCCCAGCGCCCGCGGGGTGACGCACTGCCAGACGTCGACGAACGGGTGGCCGACGATCTTCACATGGCGTCCGTGCGGACCCCGCGCGACGGCATCGGCGATCCTCGACTCCTTGGATCCGGTGACCAGGTGATCGACGAGCACGCCGTAGCGACGCGTGGCGCTCGGCGGCTCCTCTGCGAGCAGGTCGTCGAGGAGGTCGACGCCCTGCAGGTACTCGACCACGACGCCCTCGACCCGCAGGTCGGCGCCCCACACCTTCTCGACGAGCTCTGCATCGTGGCGGCCCTCGACGAGGATGCGGCTCGGAAGGGCGATCCGCGCGCGCTGGTCGGCGACCGCGAAGGAGCCGGATGCCGTGCGCTTCGCGCCCTGCTGCTTCGCCGCAGGCGGCGTCAGCCGCACGGCCGCGCCGTCGATGAGGAATCCGCCGCCGAGCGGGAAGAGGCGTCTGCGCCCGACACGGTCCTCGAGCTCGACGTTGCCCGCCTGCACGCGCGTGACCGCGCCGACATAGCCGTCTGAGGCGACCTCGACGACGAGGTCGATCTCTGCGGCCACGTCCGGAACGGGCTTCTTGCCCCGCTCTCTCCACCCCGCCGCGAGCACGTCGGATCCGTACCTGTCGTCCATGCCTCCCAGCGTATGTGTCTCCGCTGACGGCGAACGCCCATCCGCTCCCGGATGGTGTCGCGTGTCGGACTCAGTGCATAGACTCGTGCCATGGGGCTCGGCTGCCGGTCGGAGGGAAGACGATGAAGACACGGTTTCTCGCGCTGGCTGCCGCCGCAGTGACGTCCGCCCTCGTCGTGCTCTCCGCCCCCGCCGCTCTTGCGACCGATCCCGTCACGCTCGACCCCGGATTCGTCACCGACGACGCCGGCGTGCTCGACCAGAGCGAGAAGCAGGCCGTCGAGGACCGCCTCGAGCAGCTCAGCGAGGCCTCGTCGGTCGAGCTCTTCGTCGTGTTCGTCGACGACTTCACCGCTCCCTCCGACAGCATCCAGTGGGCCGACACGGTCGCAGACGACAACGGGCTCGGATCCGACCAGTACCTGCTCGCGGTCGCGGTCGAAGGTCGGAACTACTACATCTCCGCCGCGTCGGACGGACCGTTGAGCGGCGGCAAGCTCGACGCGATCGAAGACGAGATCCTCCCGCAGATGCGCGATGAGGACTGGAGCGGCGCCATCATGACCGCCGCCGACGAGATCCAGGGCGACGGCGGGGCGGGTGCCCTGCGTGCCACGCTCATCGTGGTCGGCATCGTCGTACTCGGCCTTCTCGTCTGGCTCGTGATCGCTCTCGTGCGCCGAGCGCGCCGCAACGCGGCGATCCGGGCCCGGGGCGCGATGCCCGAGAAACCCGACCCGAACGACCCCTTCTCGACCCTGACGGACGAGCAGGTGCAGACGCAGGCCGGCGCCGCCCTCGTACGGGCCGACGATGCGATCACGTCGAGCCGCGAGGAGCTCGGCTTCGCCGTGGCGCAGTTCGGCGAGGCCGCCACGGCCGAGTTCAGCGGCGCGGTCGAGACGGCGAAGGCGAAGATGTCCGAGGCGTTCGATCTGAAGCAGAAGCTCGACGACGAGATCGAGGACACGATCCACGACCGTCGCGCCTGGCACATCCGCATCATCCAGCTGTGCGACGAGATCGACGACGTGCTCGAAGACAACGCCGAGGCTTTCGACGCACTCCGAGAGCTGGAGCAGAACGCGCCGCGGGAGCTCGAGCGCGTGCGGGGCGAGCGGGCGGCCATCGACCCGGTCCTGGCCGGGGCCGGAGCCGCGCTGGCGAACCTCGCCGCGACCTACGACCAGCAGGCGCTCGGCACCGTGACCGACAACCCGGCGCAGGCCGCCGAGCGCGCGGCGCTCGCGGACCGCTCGATCGCCGGTGCCGCGCAGGCGATCGCCGACGGCCGCACCGGAGAGGCCGCGTTCGCGATCCGCACCGCTGAGCAGTCGGTCGCGCAGGCCGCGCAGCTCGTCAAGGCCATCACCGACCTGGGCGCCGACCTCGGACGCATCGAGGCGCAGGCGCAGGCCCTGATGGCCGAACTGCAGGCCGACATCGCCGCCGCCCGGCAGCTGCCCGACTCCACCGGGACGATCGCGGGCGTCGCCGCCGCGACGGCGCAGCAGCTGCAGCAGGCGCAGGCCAGCAGCACCGGCGCTGGGCGCAACCCGCAGCGGATGCTCGAAGCGCTCACCGCGGCCAACACACAGATCGACGCCGCCATCGCGCAGGGCACGCAGGCCGTCGAGCGCGCCCGACGCACGCAGCAGATGATGGAGCAGACCCTGGCGCAGGCCGAGTCCGAGATCCGCGCCGCGCGCGAGTACATCGAGACCCGCCGAGGCACAGTCGGGTCGACGGCGCGCACGCGTCTCTCGCAGGCCGAGTCGACGCTGACCCAGGCGCTCGACCTCCGCTCGTCCGACCCCGACGCCGCGCTCTCGCAGGCGGGCCGCGCCCTCGATCTCGCACGGCAGGCGACGGCGTCCGCGCAGGCGGACGTGGCGGCGATGAACCCGAGTCGCTACGAGAGCGACGACTGGGGCGGGAGCATCTTCGGCGGAGGCGCAGTCAGCAGGGGCGGTGGTTCCGGCCTCGGCGGCGACATCCTCGGCGGCATCATCGGCGGTCTGCTGTCCGGAGGAGGCGGCGGTGGCGGAGGCTCTTCGCGCCGCAGCAGCTGGCGGTCCAGCGGCAGCGGCGGCTTCCGCAGCTCCGGCTTCGGCGGGGGCGGCCGATCGAGTGGCCGCAGCGGCCGTTCGGGAGGTCGACGCTTCTGAACCGCAGACACCCAGACACCCAGACCTCGACTACGACCCTCTGAAAGGAACACGCATGACCAAGCAGTCCATCTTCGGACGTATCTCGACCCTCGTCCGGGCGAACATCAACTCGCTTCTCGACTCCGCCGAGGACCCGCAGAAGATGATCGATCAGCTCGTCCGCGACTACACCAACAGCATCGCGGACGCGGAGTCGGCCATCGCCGAGACCATCGGCAACCTGCGCCTCCTCGAGCGCGACCACGAGGAAGACGTACAGGCCGCGACCGAGTGGGGCAACAAGGCTCTCGCCGCCAGCCGCAAGGCCGACGAGATGCGCGCGAGCGGTAACGCCGCCGACGCCGACAAGTTCGACAGCCTCGCGAAGATCGCGCTGCAGCGCCAGATCAGCGCGGAGCGCGAGGCGACCGGCGCCGAGCCGCAGATCGCCGCGCAGACCGAGATCGTCGACAAGCTCAAGTCGGGCCTCAACGGCATGAAGGAGAAGCTCGTCGACCTGAAGAACAAGCGCAGCGAGCTGCTCGCCCGCGCCAAGGTCGCCGAGGCGCAGACCAAGGTGCAGGACGCCGTGTCGTCGATCAACGTCCTCGACCCGACCAGCGAGCTGGGCCGCTTCGAAGACAAGGTGCGCCGCCAGGAGGCGCTCGCTCAGGGCAAGGCCGAGCTCGCCGCCTCGAGCCTCGACGCTCAGTTCGAGAGCCTGGAAGACCTCGGTGAGCTCACCGAGGTCGAGGCCCGCCTCGCCGAGCTGAAGGCCGGCGGCTCCACCGCGTCGCGCCAGGCCATCGAAGGCTCCTGACCCACTCCGCGGATGCCCCGGACGACCGCGTCCGGGGCATCCGCACTTCCCCGGGAGGGAATCATGGTGCGTTTCCTCGTGGTGCCGCAGTGGCAGGGGTCACCGGCGGCTCGCGCGATGCTGCTCGTCGACGGCGCGTCCGCCATCGCCGGCGACCTCCCACGGGCAGCGACGACGGTGCTCGATGTGCCGGTCGAGGCCGGCGAGGCGCTCGGCACCGGTGTCCGGCGTCTCAGCGCGCTGCGCCGCACTCGCGAGCTCGTCGCCGAGAGCATGACCGCCGACACGGTCGTGATCGGCGGCGACTGCAGCGTCACGGTGGCCGCGCTCGACGCGCTGCCCGGCGGGACCGACGACATCGCCGTCGTGTGGTGCGATGCGCACGGCGACCTCCACTCCCCCGAGACCTCCCCCTCCGGGGCGTTCTCGGGCATGGCGCTCCGCGCCGTCCTCGGCGAGGGCGAACCGCAGCTCGCACTCTCCCCCGGCGTACCGCGCGACCGTGTCGTCGCGGTCGGGATGCGCAACCTCGACGACGGTGAGATTCCCGTGCTCGACGGTCTGCGAAGGCTCTCGGTGGCCGACCTCGATCAGCCGCACGCGCTCGCGGACGCCGTCGCTGCGACGGGCGCCTCGCGTGTCTGGGTGCACATCGACGTCGACGTGCTCGACCCCTCCGAGATGTCGGGCGTCACCGACGCGGCGCCCTTCGGTGTCGCGCCGGGCACTCTGAGCGCATCGATCCGCGCGCTGCGCGAGCGGGTCCCGCTGGCGGGCGCCACGATCGCCGGTTTCGCTCCGCGCTCGCCCGCCGACGCTGTCGACGACCTCGGCGCGCTGCTGCGACTCGTCGGAGCGGTCGCATGACCTCCGAGTGGCGGCCGGCCGCCGAGCAGGCGCTGGAGCGAGGGCGACGCCTCGATCGTCGTATCCCCTCCTTCCTGCTGCGTTCTCCGCTCAGCAGGCTCGGCTACTGGTGGGGCACCGCGGTCGGATGGGTCTGGGGGTCGCTGTGGAGCACCGGTCCGGTGGAGCGCCGTGCAGGCCTCTGGGTGTTCCGCGGGATGCCGCGGTGGACGTACAACCGCGGCGGCGTGTGCGTGGGCGGATGCTTTCTCACCGGCGACTCGCGGCCGAGCGAGGCGATGCTGCGGCACGAGGCCGTGCACAAGGCGCAGTGGCTTCGCTACGGATTCCTCATGCCCGTGCTGTACCTGGTCGCCGGCCGCGACCCGCTGCGCAATCGCTTCGAGATCGAGGCCGGTCTGGAAGACGGCAACTACGTCAGGCGCACGCACTGACGGATCATGCGTCCTGGAAACGGGAATGGGTCAGCGGTCGGAGGGCAGCAGACCGAATCGCTCGGGGGCGTGGATTCGGTGCGCGTCGACCTCGAGCGTGCCCGTGAGGTGCTCGACGATGTCGGCGGTTCCGAGGTAGCCGCCGAGCAGGGTGATGTTCGTCTCGTCCTCGTCGTCGCACAGCATCTCGTCGGCCCAGGCGCAGGTCGCGCGCGCGAGAGCCTGGCCGGGTGCGCAGGAGCGACCGGTGCCGGGAGCACCCGAGCGCCGGTCACGGGCGAGCCAAGTGACGGTCATGCGCCCGGGGGCGTCGATCGCGCCGATGTCCGACGCCTCAGCGACCTCGATGAAGATGCGGCCGGAGGCGCACAGCGGCAGAGTCGCGAGGAAGGCCTCCAGCTCGGCGAGGGAGTTCTCGTCGGCCGTCACGAGGTGGTGCGCGCGACGGCGAGCGGCGCGACGTTCGGCGCGCGTGCTGCGGGTGTCGAGGGAAGCACTCATGATGCTTCGATCGTACACCAAGTGAAGGCTTGCCTAACCTACTTCGCCCACCGGTTCCCCCACCGGTTCGACGAGAGTCGATCGAAGGGCCGCGAGCTCGGCATCCGTCATCCCGTTCGCCCGCAGGTAGCCGGCCGCCGATCCCCAGCGTTCGTCGACCACCGTGAGGAGCGTGCGCATGACCTCGGCGGGCGACTGGGTCGCGAGGGCGACAGCGTGCACGGCCTCCGGGTGCTGAGTGCGCAGGTAGGCCGCGATGCGTCGGGACCGCTCGGGCGGCAGCTGCGATTCGGTCAGAGCGTAATCGTCGATCACCGCTTCTCGATCGGCGCCGACCGCGGAGAGGGCGAGGGCGACCGTGACCCCCGTCCGGTCCTTCCCGACGGTGCAGTGCACGAGCGTCGGCTCCCCCTCGGCGATGACGCGGATGGCGGCGACCAGACGATCGCCGCTCTCCTCGAGCAGGTGCAGGTAGAGGTCGTCCAGGCTCGTGTCGCTCTCGAAGAACGACCGCACCGAGCCGAGGAACAGAGGCAGATGGGTCGTCTCCGGTCCTTCGATCCCGCTGGGCTCGGCGGCGACCTCCTCGCCGTCGCGGAGGTCCACGATACGGCTGACACGGTGCCGTAGCGCGTCGGCTCCCGAGGTCGTCGCGCCTGACAGCTGGCCGGAGCGCAACAGGATGCCGGAGCGGATGCGTCCGCCCTCGGCCGGCATCCCTCCGACGTCGCGGACGTTGGTGACGCCGTCGATGTCGAGGATCGTCATGCCTGCGCCTGAGGCGTGCGCGGTGGCACCGGATAGCGCCCGGCGATCACGACGCGGTTGAAGGCGTTGATCGAGATGCACGCCCAGCTCAGCGCCGCATACTCCTTCTCGGTGAAGATCGCCCCGACGCGGTTGTAGACGTCGTCGGAGATGCCGTCCTCGGAGATGAAGGTGAACGCCTCGGCGAGCTCCAGAGCCGCCTGCTCGCGATCGGTGAAGACGTCGCTCTCGCGCCAGGTCGCGATCTGCATCATGGTGTCGGCGTCGACTCCGGCGGCCGTGGCGCGGTCGACATGGACGCGGGTGCAGTACGCGCAGCCGTTGAGCTGCGAGCAGTGGATCATGACGATCTCCTTGAGGCGGTCGTCGATGCCGTTCGCTGCACAGATCTGACCGACGGTCTTCGCGAAGGCGTCCAGAGCCTGGTATGCAGTCGGCTCGGTCTTGGAGAGGTGCACCCGCGTCTCGGTCATACCTTCATGATATTCCGCAGCGGCGCGGAGGTAGCTGGAAGCGAGACGACGCTCGGAATGCATACCGACAAGTTGAGCGCCTCTAAAGCCAATATTTCGCGAACCCGTCCACGTGAATAGCTGTGCGATTTGATCTCGCATTTCCGCGGCGCCTACCGGACAGAGCAGAATGACGTCGTGGCGACCGACATCAGCGAGTTCAGCTATCTTCCCGCACAGGCCGAGTCCCTGGGCGTTCCGGTGCCCGAGGTCGAGCGACTCGTGCTCCCCCTCCCCGGCGGGCGCCGGGTGAGCGGACTCCGCTACGGGGTCGAGCCGCCGCGCATCACCTTCCTGCACGGCGCAGGGCTCAACGCCCACACGTGGGACACCACGGTTCTCGCCCTCGGAGAGCCCGCGCTCGTGATCGACCTCGCGGGCCACGGCGACTCCGCCTGGCGGGACGACCTCGACTACACCCCGCGAACACTCGCCGTCGACATCGCGTCCGCCCTCGACGCCTGGACCGACCGACCGCAGCTCGTCGTCGGACAGTCGCTCGGCGGTCTCACGGGGGCCGCTCTCGCTGCCGCCCGCCCCGACCTCGTCGCCGCACTGGTCGTCGTCGACATCACCCCGGGCATCGACACCTCGGCCGGGCCCGCAGCTCTGCGGGAGTTCTACGCCGGCCCCACGGATTTCGCGACCCGCGACGAACTCGTCGACAGGGCCATCGCGTTCGGCTTCGGCGGCAGTCGCCCCGACACAGAGCGCGGCGTGTTCCTCAACACGCGCGTCCGCGACGACGGCCGTGTCGAGTGGAAGCACCACTTCGCCCACCTCGCCGCACAGGCCCTCGCCGCCCACGACCCCGGCGAGGCGTCGGCGCCGTCCGTCCTCAGCGCCGCGGGGTGGGACGACCTCGCGCACACCGACGCTCCCGTCACGCTCGTGAGGGCGGAGCGTGGATTCGTCACCGCGGCGGACGCCGACGACTTCGCCCGCCGTCTCCCCGGCGCGACCGTGATCGCGCTCGACGCCACGCACAACGTCCAGGAGACCGCGCCCCGCGAGCTCGCAGCGCTGATCGCCGAGCGTCTCCCTTCCGAATTGTGACGTTCCGTTCCCGAACCGACCCCGACCCCTCCGACTCGTCCCTAGGCTCGATCCATCGGCACACAGCAATTGCCGCACCGAGAGGAATCCCACCCATGTTCCGACGTACCAGGCGACTCGCGCTGATCTCCGCGATCGCGGCGAGCGCCGTCATCCTGAGCGCCTGCACCGGCTCTCCCGAACCGGAGAGCACGGCGCCGGTCGGCGACCCCGATCCCGACGCGACGCTGCAGGTCGGGCTCGTCCTCGAGCCCACCAACCTCGACATCCGCCGCACGAGCGGAGCGGCGATCGAGCAGATCCTCATCGACAACATCTACGAGGGCCTCGTGAGCCGCGACGAGGAGAACCAGATCGTTCCCCGCCTCGCCTCCGACTACGAGGTGTCCGACGACGGCCTGACCTACACGTTCACGCTGAACGAGGGCATCACCTTCCACAGCGGCACGGCGCTCACGTCGGCCGACGTCGTCTCCTCCTACGAGGCGGTGCGCACCGACACGACCCTGCAGGGGAATGCCGAGTTCGCCGCCGTGGCGTCGATCACGGCACCCGATCCGACCACCGTGCAGATCGTCCTCGCCGAGCCGAACCAGAACTTCCTGTTCTCGCTGACCGGCCCGGCCGGCCTCGTGTTCCAGACGGGAGACACGACCGACCTCAAGACCGCAGAGAACGGCACCGGTCCGTTCACGCTCTCGCGGTGGAACAAGGGCAGCACCATCACGTTCGCGCGCAACGACGCGTACTGGGGCGAGCCTGCGGGTGTGGCCGAGGTCGAATTCCAGTACATCCCCGACTTCACGGCCGGTGTGAACACCGCCCTCGACGGCGGCGTGCAGGTGCTCACCGCCGTCGATCCGAACCTCGCGCCTCAGCTCGAGGACTCGGGCGACTTCACCCTCACCACCGGTCGCACGACCGACAAGGCGACGCTGGCGTTCAACAACGCCAAGGCGCCGCTCGACGACGTCCGCGTGCGCGAGGCGCTCCGGTTGGCGATCGACCACGAGGGTCTCGTCGAGGCGGTGGGCGCCGGCTCCACCCTGTACGGTCCGATCCCCGAGCTCGACCCAGGCTACGAAGACCTCTCCGACGTCATCTCCTACGACCCCGAGAAGGCGAAGGAGCTGCTGAAGGAGGCAGGCCAGGAGGACCTGGAGCTCACCCTCACGATTCCGAGCTTCTACGGCACGACCGTGCCCAAGGTGCTGATCTCCGACTTCCAGAAGGTCGGCGTCACACTGAAGGTCGACTCGGTCGAGTTCCCGACCTGGCTGGAGGACGTGTACACGAACCACGACTACGACCTCAGTTTCGTGCTGCACGTCGAGCCGCGCGACTTCGGCAACTTCGCCGACCCCGAGTACTACTTCGGGTACGACAACGCCGACGTGCAGGACCTGTACGCGAAGGCCCTCGCCGAGGTCGACCCCGACGAGTCGGCGAAGCTGCTCGCCGAGGCGGCGCGCATCGTGTCGGAGGACCACGCGGCGGACTGGCTCTACAACGGCGCCACGATCACGGCGGTCAGCCCGCTCGTGAAGGGGTTCCCGCAGGACTCCATCAACTCGCGCATCGATCTCGCCGGCGTCACCGTCGCCGCCGAGAAGTGACGGCGACGCGCACTCCGTGATCCGCTACGCGCTCGTCCGAGGAGCCCTGCTCGTCGCAGGGCTCCTCGTGTCGAGCGTCATCATCTTCCTCACGCTCCGCGTGTTCCCCGGCGACGTCGCGCAGCTGATCGCCGGAACCCAGGCCTCACCGGCCGAGGTCGAGGCGCTGCGCGAGTCGCTCGGGCTCAACCGTCCGCTCCCGGCGCAGTACGCGGACTGGATCGGCGGTCTCTTCCGCGGCGACCTCGGGACGTCCCTGCTCTCGGGCGCGTCGGTCGGCGAAGAGCTCGCGCAGAAGGCTCAGGTGACGGTGCCGCTCGGCATCCTGTCGCTGCTCATCGCCGTGCTGATCGCTGTGCCCTTCGGCATCCTCGCGGCTCTGCAGCGCGGTCGACGCGCCGGGACCGCCCTCAGCGTCGGGGCCCAGGCCCTGGCTGCCGTACCCGTCGTGTGGGCGGGCATGATGCTGATCGTCGTCTTCTCGGTGTGGCTCGGCTGGCTCCCGCCGCAGGGCTTCCCGCGCACCGGCTGGAGCACCCCGGGCAAGGCGCTCGAGTCGCTGCTGCTCCCGGCGCTGACGATCGGCATCGTGGAGGGCGCGATGCTCATGCGGTTCGTCCGCAGCGCCACGCTCCAGGCCGCCGGCCAGGACTTCGTGCGCACGGCGGCCGCGAAGGGCCTCACCCGGACGCGGGCGCTCGTCTCGCACGGCATCCCGGCCGTCGGACTGTCGATCGTGACAGTGCTCGGCCTGCAGGTGGCCGGGATCATCGTGGGCTCGGTCGTGATCGAGCAGCTGTTCACCCTCCCGGGCATCGGTCGCATGCTCGTCACCGACGTCGGCACGCGCGACCTCATCAAGGTGCAGAGCGAGCTGCTGGTCCTCACCGGATTCGTGCTCGTCGTCGGATTCGTGGTCGACCTCGTCCACCGCGCCATCGACCCGCGGCAGAGGGAGGCCTGATGTCGGACTGGTTCGCCCGGCTCTGGCGCAGCGGCACGGGACGCTTCGGGGTGATCGTGGTCGCCCTCATCGCCGCGACCGCCCTCGTCTCGCTCTTCTGGACGCCGTTCGACCCCCAGGACTCCGATCTGCGGTCGCGTTGGGCGACGCCGAGCTGGCCGCATCTGCTCGGCACCGACGACACCGGTCGCGACATCCTCAGCCTGCTCATGGCCGGAGCCCGCACCACGGTCTTCGTAAGCGTCGGCGCGGGGCTGGTGGCCACCGTGGTCGGCATCGCCCTCGCGGCGCTCGGCGCCCTCACCTCGCGCTGGCTGAGAGAGACCGTCGCCGTGCTCGTCGACATCCTCATCGCCTTCCCCGTGCTGCTCATCGCCATGATGATCTCCTCGGTCTGGGGCGGCTCCCTGTGGGTCGTCATCTGGTCGGTGGGCATCGGCTTCGGCGTCAACATCGCCCGTGTCACGCGGCCCGAGCTGCGCCGCGTGCAGCAGAGCGACTTCATCCTCGCGGCGCGAGCCGCCGGCCTCACCGCGGGCCAGAGCCTCGTGCGCCACCTGCTGCCGAACGTCGCCCCGGTGTTCATCGTCCAGCTGTCGTGGTCGATGGCCGTCGCGGTGCTGGCCGAGGCGGGCCTGTCGTACCTGGGCTTCGGAGCCTCGGTCGTCGAGCCCAGCTGGGGTCTGCTGCTCTCCGATCTGCAGCGCTACATCGGAGTGCACCCCCTCTCGGTGATCTGGCCCGGACTCGCGATCACGATCACGGTGCTCGCGCTCAACCTCCTCGGCGACGGGCTGCGCGAGGCCACCGACCCGACCCTGCGGCATCGAGCCGCCGAGACGCACACTCCGGCGGTGGTCGCATGAGCCTCGAGGTCGACGGTCTCGTCGTCGAGATCGACGGGCGCCGTGTGGTCGACGGCGTGTCGTTCTCGGTTCCTGACGGCGCGCGAGTCGGTCTGATCGGCGAGTCCGGTTCGGGCAAGTCCCTCACCGCCCTCGCCGTGCTCGGGCTGCTCCCCGACGGCGCGACCGCGAGCGGCAGCGTCCGGTGGAACGGCACGGAGCTGATCGGGATGCCGGATCGCGAGCTCGCCCGACTGCGCGGCGATGAGATCGGCATCGTGTTCCAGGAGCCCCGCACCGCGCTGAACCCGATCCGGACCGTGGGCAGGCAGATCGCCGAGTCGATCCGCATCCACGAGGGCATCGGTCGCAGGCAGGCGCGGGAGCGCGCGGTGCAGGAGGCGGCACGGGTGCGTCTGCCCGACCCCGCGTCGATCATCGACCGCTACCCGCACCAGCTGTCCGGCGGCCAGCGGCAGCGCGTCGCGATCGCGATGGCGCTCGCCTGCCGGCCGCGTCTGCTCATCGCGGACGAGCCGACGACGGCGCTCGACGTGACCATCCAAGCCGAGATCCTGTCGCTGCTGCTGTCGCTCGTCGCGGACCAGGGCATGTCGCTCGTGTTCATCACCCACGATCTCGCCGTGCTCGCTCAAGTGGCCACGCACGGCGTCGTGCTGGAGCACGGACGCGTCGTCGAGCAGGCGCCCGTCGCCACGCTGCTCACCGCGCCGACCTCGCCGATCACGCAGGGGCTGCTGCGAGATGCGACCGCGACCCTGTGGCGCCCGGAGGGAGGAAGCCCATGAGCCTGATCGAGGCCCGCGGTCTGAGCCGCGACTTCGTGGTCCCCCGGCGTGCCGCGTTCGAGCGCGCACGACGGCAGACGGCGCTGGCCCCCACCGACCTCGATGTCGCCGCCGGGTCGTCGGTCGGCATCATCGGTGAATCGGGCTCGGGCAAATCGACGCTCGTGCGGCTGCTGCTCGGCCTGGACACGCCGACGACCGGCACGGTCGATGTCGGAGGCAGGCGCGTCGACGCCACGGCATCCGCTCGCTCGCTCCATTGGCTGCGCCGCGAGACCGGCCTGGTGTTCCAGGATCCCTACGCCTCGCTCGATCCCCGGATGACGGCGGGGCAGATCATCCGCGAGCCGCTGTGGGCCCTGGGGATCGACGGCGACCACGCAGCGCGGGTGCGGGAGGTCCTCGTGCAGGTGGGCCTGGAGCCCGAGATGGCGGAGCGGTACCCGCACGAGTTCTCGGGCGGTCAGCGTCAGCGCATCGCGCTCGCTCGCGCGGTCGTGCACCGTCCGCGGATCCTCGTCGGCGACGAGCCGCTCTCGGCCCTGGACGTCACGGTGCGGGCGCAGATCCTGGACCTGCTGATCGAGCTGCGGCGCACGACCGACCTCACGCTGCTGCTCGTCTCCCACGACATCGGGGTGGTGCAGAACCTCTGCGACACCGTCGTGGTCATGAAGGACGGACACGTCGTCGAGAGGGGTTCGACGGCCGATGTGCTGCTGCGGCCCGCCCAGGACTACACCCGCGCATTGCTGGCGGCGATCCCGGTCATCCCGCACGCCGAGCCCTGAAAGCGGCATGCCGCTGCGTCAGCGGGCGGCTCCCCCGAAGAGCCGCCGGCGCTTCGTCGGCTTCAGTGCCCGCCGCATGTAGACCGTGCCGAGGTCTCGGCCGAACTTGTGCCCGACGCGACCCATGCGCCCGGCCTCGACGAACCCGAGCCGCTCGTGCAGTCGGATCGACGCCTCAGCCTTGCTGTCGCTGATGACCGCCACCATCTCGCGGATGCCCAGCTGCTCGCACGCGTCGATGAGAGCCTGCAGCAGCGCCTTCCCCAGCCCTTTGCCGCCCGCGCCCGGACCGAGGTAGATCGAGTCCTCGACCGTGTACCGGTAGGCGTTCTTCCCCGCCCACGGCTGGGCGAGCGCGTATCCGAGCACGACGCCCGAGGGCGACACCGCGACGAGGAACGGCAGGCCGAGCTTGCCGAGGAGCGCGAACTTCTCGCGCCAGTACGGGATGCTGCTGCGGCGCTCGTCGAGCGTCACGACGGAGTTGCTCACGAAGTGGTTGTAGATCTCGCGCACGTGGCCCAGATCGGCCGGGCGAGCGGGACGGATGCTGTACGAGAAGACGTCCGGCGTCTGCTGCGGGCGCAGATGGCGCGGCAGGACACGGCGGCGGTCCCCCGGCTCGAACTGCATGCGATCAGCTTAGGGGCCGCTCCCCCTCGACGCGCCAGTCGATCGGATCGGCGCCGAGCTCTTCGAGCAGCGCATTCGCGCGGGAGAACGGCCGGGAGCCGAAGAAGCCGCGGCTCGCCGACAACGGCGACGGGTGCGCGGAGGCGATGACGGGGGTGTCCCCGAGGAGCGGCTGCAGGTTCGCGGCATCCTTCCCCCAGAGGATCGCGACGAGCGGCCGGTCGCGCGCGACGAGGGCGCGGATCGCGAGCTCGGTGACCTTCTCCCAGCCCCAGCCGCGGTGCGAGGCCGCCTCGCCGGGACGCACCGTGAGCACCCTGTTGAGCAGCAGCACCCCCTGGTCGCTCCAGGCCGTGAGGTCGCCGTGCGGCGCGGGCGGAATGCCGAGGTCGCTCTCGCGCTCCCGGTAGATGTTGCCGAGGCTCCGCGGCAGCGGGCGCACGTGCCGCTCGACTGCGAACGAGAGCCCGATCGGATGCCCGGGGGTCGGGTACGGGTCCTGCCCGGTGATCAGCACCTTCACGTCGCTGAGCGGGCGCTGGAATGCGCGCAGCACGTCACCGCCCGCAGGGAGGTAGCCGCGCCCCTCGGCCTGCTCGGCGCGCAGCCGCTGCCCCAGCGCGGCGATGGTGTCCTGCTCGGGCGCGAGGGCCTCCGCCCAGCCCGGATCGATCGCGCCGTCGGCTGCGAGCTCGGCGAGGCTGCGGGCGGTCACGACTCGTCGACCGCGCGCACGCGGAGCGGCCCGCGGGCCAGCAGGTGGTTGGCCGACTGTGCGACCGGCCGCATCGTGACGAGGTCGAGGTTGACGTGACCGGGCGCGTCGAGGGCGTAGGCGATCACGTCGGCGACGTCTTCGGCGAGGAGCGGCTGCTCGACGCCCGAATACACGGCCTCCGCGGCCGCCTTGTCGCCGCCGAGGCGATTGAGCGTGAACTCCTCCGTGTGCACGAGGCCGGGCGCGACCTCGGAGACGCGGATCGGCTCACCGTTGAGCTCGAGGCGCAGCGCGTGCACGAGCATCGCCTCCGCGGCCTTGGCGGCGTTGTAGCCCGCACCGCCCGGATACGCCACCTGTGCGGCGGTCGAGGTCACGAAGAGCGTGTCGGCGTGTCCGTCGACAGCCGCCGCTCGGCGCAGGAGCGGCAGCAGACCGGCGACAAGCCGCTGGCTCGACAGCACGTTCGCATCGAACATCCACTGCCAGTCGGCGATGGATCCGTCCTCGACGCGGTCGGTGCCGCGCGCCCCGCCCGCGACCTGAACCAGCGCGTGCACCGGTCCCGTCGCGTCGAGCTCCTCCACCAGGGCGGCGACGGCATCTCCGTCCGTCAGGTCGCACGCGATCGCGGAGGCACCCGTCTCGGCGACGAGGGTCGCGAGCCGATTCTCGCGGCGGGCCACGCCGACGACATCCCACCCGCGCGACCGCAGCGCGCGCACCGTGGCCTCCCCGATTCCCGAGCTCGCCCCTGTCACCACTGCACGCCTGTTCGCCATGCCATCCACCGTACGATGTTCCGCAGGAAAACGCGGGCGCACACTGTTACGTCACATTTCCCGGTCGTTGTTGACAAGCAACGATCTTCCGTACTGTCGCTGCAAGGCATCAGCCGCACCGACCTTCCGACCGTTCCAGGGGGAACACATGTCCGCACCCGAGACCTGGCGTTTCGAGACCAAGCAGATCCACTCCGGCGCAGCGCCCGACCCGGTCACCAAGGCCCGTGCGACGCCGATCTACCAGACGACCTCGTACGTGTTCGACAGCGCGGACCACGCGGCGAACCTCTTCGCCCTCGCGGAGTTCGGCAACATCTACACCCGCATCCAGAACCCGACCCAGGATGTCCTCGAGCAGCGCCTCGCGGCCCTCGAAGGGGGCACCGGCGCCCTCGTGCTCTCCAGCGGCCAGGCGGCCTCGACGTTCGCGGTGCTGAACATCGCCCAGGCCGGCGACCACATCGTGTCCTCCAGCTCGATCTACGGCGGCACGTACAACCTCTTCAAGTACACGCTCGCGAAGCTCGGCATCGAGGTCACCTTCGTCGAGAACCAGGACGACCCCGAGGAGTGGCGTCGCGCGGTCCGGCCGAACACGAAGCTGTTCTTCGCCGAGACGATCGGCAACCCGCAGATCAACATCCTCGACATCCGCACGGTCGCCGACGTGGCCCATGAGGCGGGCGTGCCCCTGATCGTCGACAACACGATCGCCACCCCGTACCTGATCCGTCCCTTCGAGCACGGCGCCGACATCGTCGTGCACTCGGTCACGAAGTTCCTCGGCGGACACGGCACCACCATCGGCGGCGTCATCATCGACGGCGGCACGTTCGAGTGGTCGAAGAACGTCGAGAAGTTCCCCGGCCTCACCGAGCCGGACCCCTCGTACCACGGTGCGAGCTACACCACCGCGGTCGGCGACCCGCTCGCATACATCATCAAGGCCCGCGTGCAGCTGCTGCGCGACCTCGGCTCGTCGATCGCCCCGCAGAGCGCCTGGAACCTCATCCAGGGCATCGAGACGCTCTCGCTGCGCATCGAGCGCCACGTGCAGAACGCTCAGGAGATCGCCGAGTGGCTCGACGGCCGCGACGATGTCGCGAGCGTCAACTACTCCGGCCTGCCCTCGTCGCCCTGGTACGCGGCGGCGAACCGGTACGCGCCGAAGGGCGTCGGAGCAGTCCTGTCGTTCGAGCTCAAGGGCGGTGTCGAGGCCGGTCGCGAGTTCGTGAACAGCCTGTCGCTGTTCAGCCACCTCGCCAACATCGGCGACGTGCGCTCGCTCGTCATCCACCCGGCGTCGACCACGCACGCGCAGCTGACGCCCGAGCAGCAGCTCACCGCCGGCGTCACGCCGGGCCTGGTGCGCCTGTCGGTCGGCATCGAGAACATCGACGACCTCAAGGCCGACCTCGACCAGGCCCTGGCTGCGGCCCGCCGCGTGTCGGAGGCGGCTCGCGCCTGACCTCGCGACCTCCGCAGAAGTGCCCCGGGCCTCTCCCGGGGCACTTCTGCGTTCGGCGGCCACACAGCCGTGAACGTCGAGAATGGAGGTCCCCGCCCGGAGGAGCACCATGACCGACGTCGCATCGCCGACCGCCGCCCG
This sequence comes from Microbacterium sp. CR_7, assembly GCF_041954755.1. Taxonomy (NCBI): domain Bacteria; kingdom Bacillati; phylum Actinomycetota; class Actinomycetes; order Micrococcales; family Microbacteriaceae; genus Microbacterium; species Microbacterium sp. CR_7. The sequence goes on along the minus strand of NZ_JAVAYF010000001.1, from coordinate 145,325 downwards.
TTCTCGGCGGCGGACAGCCGCCCGGGTGATCGCCGTCACGGCGGCGGCGGCGCTGCTCGCGACCGTCGCGGTGTGGATTCCGGGCGTCGTCGGCACCGCGGCATCCGTCGTCCTCCCGTGGCTGGGAATCGTGCTCGCGTCACTCGTCGTGCTCGCGTTCGTGCGCGCCCGCCGGACGCTGCTGCTCCTGCTCGTCCCCGTGCTCGTCTGGCTGCTCACGCTCGCGCCATCGGCCCCGGGGTTCGCCGCATCGGTCGACGGCCCCACCTTCACCGTGGTGAGCCAGAACGTCCGGGCTCACTCCGGCGGCGCCGCCACATCGGCCGAGCAGATCGCCGTCTCCTCCCCCGACGTCATCGCTCTCACGGAGCTCGACGGCGACAGCCTCGCATCAGCCCGCTCCGCACTCGACGAGCGGTATCCGCACTCCTACGCCGTCGGCACCGTCGGCGTGTGGAGCCGCTACCCGCTGACGAGCGCTGACGCGCTCAGCCTCGGCCTCGACTGGAAGCGCGCCCTGCGCGTGACGGTGCAGACGCCGGATGCCGAGGTCGCGGTGTACGTGCTGCACGCCGACTCTGTCCGCCCAGGTCAGCAGCAGGGCCGCGACACCATGCTCGCGAATCTCGCCGACGCGGTCGCCGAAGACAGCGCATCCTCCGTCGTCGCGGTCGGCGACTTCAACGCCGCGTCCGCGGATCCCGCCCTGGGCGACCTGCGCGGAGAGCTCGACTGGGTCCGGCCGACCGACGGCACCCTCGGTTTCACCTGGCCGGCCGCGCTGCCCCTCACCCGCATCGACCAGGTGTTCGCACGCGGCCTCGACGTCGTGTCGTCGGGCACGATGCGGGCGGGCGAGAGCGACCATCTCGCCACCGTCACGACGTTCGGCCTCTGACGACGGGCGCCCTTCGAGCGCGGTCCGACCGACGACGCTCCCGGGCGACGTAACGTTCCGTCGCCGCCGCACCCGTCACGGGAGAATGGAGACATGGACTGGCAGACGACCTCTGAAGACACGGTGCCCTCGGCACCCGTGACGGAGGCCGACGTCCGGCTGCTCCGCGCGCGACCGCCCGCGACCGGCGCCTGGCGCGACGGCGACCCCCTCGGCGGTCGTCGCTTCGCCTCCTTCGGCGCGTTCCGCACCGAGAGCGGGGCCGAACTGCCCGGCATCCGTCTCGCCTTCGAGTCGTGGGGGGAGCTCAACGCCGCCCGCGACAACGCGATCCTCGTCCTGCATGCGCTGACGGGCGACAGCCACGTGCGTGGCGAAGCCGGCGCCGGCCACCCGACCGCGGGGTGGTGGGAAGACGTCGTCGGCCCCGGAGCAGCGCTCGACACCGACCGCTGGTTCGTGATCGCCCCCAACATGCTGGGCGGATGCCAGGGATCCACCGGCCCCGCGAGCATCGGTCCGCGCGGCATCGAGTGGGCGTCGCGCTTCCCGTACCTGACGATCCGCGACCAGGTCGCCGCTCAGGTGCGCCTCGCAGACGCGCTGGGCATCGACGCGTGGGCGGCGGTGATCGGCGGCTCCATGGGCGGTATGCACGCGCTGGAGTGGGCCGCCACCCACCCCGAGCGCGTGGAGCGACTCGCCGTACTGTCGTCGCCCCCGGTCACCACGGCCGACCAGATCGCGCTGAACACGGTCCAGCTGGAGACGATCCGGATGGACCCGCGTTACCTGGGCGGTGAGTACTACGACCTCTCCGACGGCGACGGACCCCACCGGGGGCTCGCGCTCGCCCGACGCATGGCGCTGCTGAACTACCGGAGCCCGATCGAGCTGAACCAGCGGTTCCAGCGCTCGTGGCAGTCCGACGTCTCGCCGCTGGGGCACGGCGGCCGGTTCGCCGTCGAGTCGTATCTCGACTTCCACGGCAACAAGTTCACGCGGCGGTTCGACGCGAACAGCTACATCACGCTCGTCGAGGCCATGAACTCGCACGACGTCGGTCGTGATCGCGGCGGCGTCGAAGCGGCGCTCGCGGCCGTGACGGCGCGCACGCTGGTGCTCGGCATCGACAGCGACCGCCTGTTCCCCGTCGACGGACAGCACCGGATCGCCCGCGGCATCCCGAACACACTCGACGGAGACGAAGCCGTCGTCCTCGTGAGCGACTTCGGCCACGACGGCTTCCTCATCGAGACGCAGGCCGTGGGAGCGCACCTGCGCCGTCTGCTCGCGGCATGACGCGCGCGGCCGCCATCAGCCTCCGCTGAGCGTCCACGGCAGCGTCGTCGTGTCGAGGCGCAGGTCGTCCCAGGCGAACACCGCACCGCACTCCCCCGCGAGAACGCGCGTGGAGAACTCCCGCACCGCGCCGGTCGTGGCGAATGCCGCCTCGACGGACTCGGCTCCGATCAGCTGATGCAGGGTCATCCACGTCGGCGGGAACAGCGTCCACTCTCCCGTGGCGTGACGCGCGAGCGCCTGAGCCGGACTCACCCAGCGCGCGTCGACGACCTCGTCGGCGGAGAGCCGCAGTTCGCCGTCCGGCGCTTCGGCGAGGAAGAACCAGGTCCTGATCCGCACGGGCGCCTCGGCCGGCGGCTGCCACCGCGAGAGGACGACGGCGTCGTCGACCACGAGGCCGACCTCCTCCTCCGTCTCCCGGATGCCCGCACGACGCGCCCGGTCGACCTCGTCATCGTCGGGTCGACGGTCGCGCTCCTCGACCTTGCCACCCGGGAACACCCAGGCGTCGGCGAACGATCCGCGGCCGGGGCGGCGCATGAGGAGGACCTCGAGCCCGGCAGGGCTGTCGTCGGCAGGCGATCCGGGTCGCAGCAGCACGACCGTGCCCGCGACGGGAAGGTCATCGAGATCGGTCATCCCGTCACTCTACGGGCGTGGTCTCAGACCGGGAAGGAACGCCGACTCAGGGGTCGGGCACCTGCTCAGGAGACGAGAGCAGGGCGCCGCGCCTCGACGCGGTAGGCGAGGAAGGCGATGACCAACCCCGCCAGGGCGAGCACGGCTCCCGTCCACGATGGGGCGGTGAATCCCCACCCGGCGGCGATCACGACGCCGCCGAGGAAGGCGCCGAGGCTGTTGCCGATGTTCAGCGCGGAATGGTTGATCGCGGCGGCGATCGACTGGTTGTCGCCCGCGACGTCCATGAGACGCGTCTGGATCGTCGGACTGAGCGCCGCCGACACGAGGCCGACGACGAGCACGAGCGCGGCGAGCGAGACGATCCAGAACGAGAACAGCGCGAGCAGCGCGAACACGACCGCCATGACCGCGAGACCCCACAGCAGAGTCCGTCGCAGATCTATGTCGGCGAGGTGCCCGCCGACGAGGTTGCCGACCGTCATGCCGACGCCCATCAGCACGAGGACGATCGGCACCACCCACTCCGGCGATCCGGCGACGTCCGTCACGAGCGGGGCGATGTAGCTGTACACGGCGAAGAACCCGCCGAAGCCGATCGCGCCGATGCCGAGCGTGAACCACACCTGCGGGATGCGGAAGACGCCGAGTTCCTGGCGCATGGTGCGTCCGGGCGTCCCGGGGTGCTCCGGCACGAACAGCAGGATGCAGACCGTCGCGATCGCGAAGACCAGGGCGACGACGCCGAACGCCGCGCGCCACCCCCACTGCTGCCCGAGGAAGGTGCCGAGCGGCACTCCCACCACGTTCGCCACGGTCAGACCCGTCAGGATGAACGCCACGCCCTTGGCCCGGTTGCCCGGGCCCATGACGTCCGCGGCGATGAGCGCGCCGATGCCGAAGTACGCGCCGTGCGGGAGCCCCGCGAGGAACCGGGAGACGCCCACGAGCTCGAAGGTCGGCAGAACCACTGTGAGCGCGTTGAAGACGGTCAGTGCTATCGCCAGGGCGATGATGACGCGGTGCCGGGGGAACCGCGCCACGAAACCGGCGATGGTCGGAGCGCCCACAACCACGCCCAGCGCGTAGAGCGAGATCAGCCAGCCGGCCTGGCTCAGCGCGTCTTCGGGGCTCGATGCCCAGAGCGTCGGGAGCAGTTCGGCGGCGATGTTCGGGAGCAGGCCCATGACGACGAACTCGGTCATGCCGATGCCGAAGCTGCCGATGGCGAGGGAGAGGAGCGCCCACTTCGCCGCACCCCTCGATTCAGTCGAGGGATTCACCGGTTCAGCTTAGCGGCTGCGGGAGGGAGCGAAGGCCCCGGGGGTGGTGCCGAGCACCCGGCGGAAGTGACGGGTCAGGTGCGATTGATCGTGGAATCCCGAACGAGCGGCCGCTGTCGCTGGTGGGACCCCGTCGACGAGGAGGCGACGGGCGAGGTCGATGCGTCGGCTCACGACGTACTGGTGCGGAGCGAGGCCGTATGTCTGCGAGAACACGCGGATGAGGTGACTCGGGTGCACTCCGAACGCGGCCGCGACCTCTGCGAGCGTGAACGACTCGGCGAAGCGTTCGTCGAGCTCCGCACGCAGTCTTCGAGCGAGCGGGGAGTCGTTCCGCTCCGTGCTCGGCGTACCCAGTTGCGCGAGAACGAGTCCCCGCACCGACAGCATCCAGTGCTCCGCGGCCAGAAGATCACCCGGAGCGGCGAGGGCCCCGTGGACGCGGCGGATCGCCGCCATCACCGCCGGATCGGCGAGAGTCGGCTGCGCGACGGAGAGCGACTGCGCCCTGGTCGGCAGCCAGTCGCCGTCGAGGTAGACGACGCGTTTCCGATAGGGACGACCGGCGACCGCCGAGCGTCCGTCGTGCGGGATTCCGGGCGGCAGCAGGGTCAGGGCGTGCGGCGCGGCGATGTGCGACGAGCGGTGCAGGCCGTACGAGACCGCTCCCTCGTCGACGAGCATCACCGCCCAGCCGTCGTGCGCGTGCATCGGATAGGCGTGCTGGAACGTCGCGTGATACACCTCTCGAACGCCCGGGACCGCCGGGTGCCAGGCTCGGACGTCGTCTGCCACGCAACAAACGTACAAGACGGCGCGGCGACGGACTCGGGATGCTGGAGGCATGACCGATTCCCCCGCGACCTCCGTCGATCACGATGCCGCCGTCCGCTTCGACACCAAGATCGTGGTGCTGCTCGACGACCGGCTCACCGCATGGCAGGAGCTGAACGTGACCGCCTTCCTGACCTCGGGCATCACCGTGAGCGCTCGTGACCTCACGGGCGAGCCGTATCGGGACGCAGATGGCGTCGAGTACCTCCCGATGCTGCGGCAGCCCGTGGTGGTCATGACGGCGTCGAGCGCCCTCCTGAGCGCCGCGAGGGCCAAGGCCTCGTCACGCGACGATATGGCCGTCGCGGTCTACACCCGTCAGCTGTTCGACACCGGCCACGACGCCGCGAACCGAGCTGCGGTGGCCGCGGTCGGGTCCGACGAGCTCGATCTGGTCGGCATCGCCCTGCGCGGTCCGCGCAACGCCGTGGACCGCATCACGAAGGGCGCGCGACTCCACGACTGACGACGGGTCGCCGATCAGTCCTCGGCGTCGCCGATCGCCGCCTCGAGTCGCTCGAGCTTGGCGTCGAGCTCGCCCGAGTATCCGGGTCGGATGTCGGCCTTCAGCACGAGTGAGACCCGAGACCCGAACGGCATGACGGCCTCGGTCGCCCGCTTGACCACGCCCATGACGGTGTCCCAGTCCGGACCCTCTATCTCGGTGAACATGCTCGTGGTGCGGTGGGGCAGCCCGGAGTCGCGGACGACTCGCACCGCGGCGGCGACCGCGTCGTGCACCGACGCATCGGACCGGGTCGATCCGTCGGCGGGGTCGCCGCTCGGGGCGACGGAGAAGGCGATCAGCATGGGTTCACTCCCTGGTGGTGGACGGTCGGTGGGCGGGTACCCGCACGAGGGCGCGGATGCCGACGGCGAGCAGGACGATGAGCAGCGCGTTGCGCAGGGTGAGCACGAGCACGGGCAGCAGTTCGGCGCGCAACAGGGCGTCGTAGTTCAGCGGATACACGAGGCAGGTGAGCGCGCACAGTGCGAGCACGATCACGGCGGGTGCCGTCGCCCTGGCACGGTCGAGGATCAGCCAGAGCACCACGGGGGCGATCAGCCAGGTCTGGAACTGCGGCGAGCCGACCTTGTTCAGCGCGATCAGGGTCACCACGAGCGACAGGCCCAGGGGTGGCAGGAGGCGGGAGAGGGATGCACCACGCGTCGCCTTGATCGATCCGACCAGCAGGATGACCGCTGCGAGCACGAGCATGAGCGGCGTCAGCACCGCGCCGACGGCATCCGCACCCGGGGCGGCGATCTGGAACGTGAGGATCTCGAAGCTGTACTCGATGCGCGCCGCACCGGCGACCGCGAGCCACAGGAACGGCGTCGCGGCCACCGCCTCGATCTGCAGCCCGCGCCCTGTCTGCTCCGTGAGGAAGCCGAAGATCTCCGAATCGGCGCCCAGCAGAAGGAGCACGCCGACGATCGCTGCGGAGACGGCTGCCGCGGTGAGCAGCATCCGCATGCGGGTGGTCGCGGCGACGATCGCCGCTGCGAGGAGCGCACCGGGCCAGATCTTGATCCAGGCGCCGATCGTGAGCAGCGCGGCGGCGACAGCGGGGCGGCGCGACAGCCAGAGGCCGCCGATCACGGCGATCGGCACCGTGATCGCGTCGATCCGATACAGCGCGATCGGGCCGAGCAGCAGGAGCGCCGCGACCCAGAACCACGCCCCGAGACGGCGAGGGCGCGAGGGCGACCGTCCGACCAGCACCGCGAACGCGAGCGCGTCGAGCACGGTGACGAGAATCGCCCACGCCACCAGGTAGGCGGCCGACGTCCCCATCGCCCCGACGAGCGGAGCCGCGAGCGCCTTCGCGGCGAGCATCGGGAGCAGCGCGAGCTGCGGATAGACCCATGTCTCGGTGACCCCGACGATCGGTCCGCCCGAGATCGCCGCCGAGGCCCACGGCTCGTACACGAGCACGATGTCGCCCATCGGCTGGCTCGGGTACAGCCAGCCGGTCACTGCGGTGACGACGTGCACGGCGAGGAACGCCGTCCAGAGCAGCACGGCGTGCGCTGACCCCCCTCGGCTCATGCCAGGAGTTCCGCGATGACGCCGGGGAGGGCGTGCGCGACGTCGAGTGCGACGATGGGATGCCCCGGAGCACCGTCGTGGACTCCTGCGGCCCGCCGCGCGGCCTGGCCGTGGAGCCATGCCCCGGCCGCCGCGATGTCGGCGATGTCGGCCTCCGGATTCGCGGCGAGGAGAGCGCCGAGGACTCCGCCCAGGACATCGCCCGTACCTGCCGTCGACAGCCATCCGGTACCCGCCTCGACGGCGACGGCGGGTCCGTCGGGACGGGCGATGAGCGTCCGCGCGCCCTTCAGCAGCACGACGGCGCCGACGGCCTCGGCCACGGCCGTCGCGACGCTTTCGCGGTCGGCATCCTCGTCGACGCCCAGACGCTCCTGCAGGCGGGCGAACTCTCGACCGTGCGGCGTGAGCAGCATCGGCGCACGCGTCGCGGATGCCGTCGCGACGTCGGCCGCGAGATCCAGCGCACCCGCGTCGACGACGACCGCGCCCTCCCCCGCGAGGATCTGTCGCAGCTCGTGCTCCTCCTCCACGGTGCGGGACGCGGCATCCGTGCCCGACCCGATCACCCAGGCTCCCACTCGCGCGCCGACCGCGTGCGGACTGACCACGGTCTCGGGTCTGCGGGCAAGGACGGCATCGGCCGCTCGCCCCTCGCCGATGTAGCGGACGAAACCGGCTCCCGCACGCCACGCTGCCTCGACACCCAGCACTGCGGCGCCGGGATAGGCGGAGGATCCGGTGCGCAGACCGACGACGCCGCGCGAGTACTTGTCGTCGTCGGGGCCGGGCACCCGCAGGAATCGGGCGGTGTCGCCGCGGGACCATTCACGCGCTTCGGACATGACTCCACGTTAGTGCGGCGACCCCGGCATGCCCCCGAGCGCCGTAGCGTTGTCGCGTGAGCATCCTCTTCTCCCCCGCTGTCTTCCGATCCGTCACCGTCCGCAATCGCCTCTGGGTCTCGCCGATGTGCATGTACAGCGCCGTCGACGGCGTCGTGCAGGAATGGCACCATTCGCACCTCGCCCAGTTCGCCTCCGGCGGTGCGGGACTCGTCATCGCCGAGGCGACGGCCGTCGTCCCCGAGGGGCGCATCTCCCCGCGGGATGCCGGACTCTGGACCGATGAGCAGCGCGATGCGTGGGCGCCGATCGTCGACGCGATCCATACGCGCGGCGCCGCGGCGGGCGTGCAGCTCGCCCACGCGGGTCGCAAGGCCTCGACCTGGTGGCCGTGGGCCGCGGAACGCGGCTCCGTGCCGGTCGATGAGGGCGGCTGGGTCACGACCGCACCCTCGCCGATCGCCTTCGACGGCTACGCCGCGCCGACCGAACTCGACGAGACCGGCATAGACGCGGTCGTCGACGGCTTCGTCGCCGCCGCTCGTCGCGCGGTCGACGCGGGCTTCGACGTGCTCGAACTGCACGGCGCGCACGGGTACCTCCTGCACCAGTTCCTCTCTCCGCTCTCGAACCAGCGCACCGACGGATACGGTGGATCGCTCGAGAACCGGGCCCGCCTGCTGCTGCGGATCCTCGACGCTGTGCGCATCGAGGTGGGAGACGGCGTGCCGCTCTTCGTGCGCATCTCCGCCACGGACCACGCCGACGGCGGCTTCTCGCCGGACGAGGCCGCGACGGTCGCGGCCTGGGCGACCGAGCACGGTGCCGACCTCATCGACGTGTCCAGCGGCGGGCTCGTCGCGCACCAGCAGATCACCGTGCACCCCGGGTACCAGGTGCCGCTCGCCGAGACCGTTCGGCAGGGCGGGCGCATCCCCGTCTCGGCGGTCGGTCTCATCACCGCGGCGGAGCAGGCCGAGCAGGTGCTCGCCGAGGGCTCAGCCGATGCGATCTTCGCCGGACGCGAGTGGCTGCGCGACCCGCACTTCGGTCTGCGGGCGGCGCATGAGCTCGGCGCCGATGTCGCCTGGCCTCCGCAGTACGAGCGGGCGCGCTGGCGCTGAGGCACCGCCCGCACGACCACGCCCCTCCGGATCGGACGATCCGGAGGGGCGTGGTCTGTGCATCTCAGTGCCCGCGCACGCGCCGCGTGGCGTCCTGCACCTCGCCGACGAGCTCCTCCAGGATGTCCTCGAGGAAGAGCACGGCCGTCGTGCGCCCCTGGGCGTCGCGCACCTTCGCGAGGTGACGGCCGGCTCGGCGCATCACGGCGAGCGCGTCCTCGAGATCGGTGTCCTCCTGCACGGGGACCATGTGGTGGATCCGCTTGGCGGGAAGCGGCTCGAACAGCTTCGCCTCGGCATCCGGACCGTCCGACGCGCGCAGGATGTCCTTCAGGTGCACGTACCCGACCGGCGCATCCTCCTCGTCGACGATCACGTACCGGGAGAACCCGTAGCGGGCGACGGACTTCTCGATGTCGTCCGGCGTGGTCGTCTGCGGCAGCGTCACGAGATCGCCGAGCGGCACCGCGACGTCCCTGGCCTTCTTGTCGGTGAACTCCACCGCCGCGGCGACCGCACCGGCGGTGTCCATGAGCACGCCTTCGCGTCGGGACTGGTCGACGATCGTCGCGACCTCGTCGAGCGTGAAGGTCGACGCGGCCTCGTTCTTCGGCTCTACGCGGAACAGACGCAGCACGCCGTTCGCCGCGGCGTTGAGCACCCAGATCACCGGCATGAACGCCTTCGACACCCACACGAGCGGCGGGGCCAGCAGCAGCACCGCGCGGTCGGGAACCGAGAACGCGAGGTTCTTCGGCACCATCTCGCCGAACACGACGTGCAGGAAGGAGACGATCAGCAGCGCGATCGCGAACGACACCGTGTCGACGACGGCATCCGACCATCCGATCGCGTGCAGCGGAGCGGCGAGCAGATGGTGGATCGCCGGCTCCGACACGTTCAGGATCAGCAGCGAGCAGATCGTGATGCCGAGCTGCGAGGTCGCCAGCATGAGCGTGGCGTGCTCCATGGCGTACAGAGCGGTCTTCGCGGAGCGGGAGCCCTGCTCGGCACGCGGCTCGATCTGCGAGCGCCGGGCGGAGATCACGGCGAACTCCGCGCCGACGAAGAAGGCGTTGGCGACGAGGAGCACCACGAGCCAGGCGAGTCCTGCCCAGTCGCTCATCGAGTCACCTCACCCTCGCCGTCGGTCGTGCCAGGCACGTAGCGGATGCGGTCGACGCGGCGACCGTCCATCCGCACGACGTGCAGCGTGCCGGTGTCGAGCGGGACCTCGTCTCCGACGACCGGCACCCGCTCGAGCACGCTCATCACGTAGCCGCCGACGGTGTCGTACACATCGCCCTCCGGGACGTCGACGCCGGCGCGCCGCCGGAGCTCGTCCGGTCGCAGCTCGCCGGGGAACGTGATGCCGTCGCGGCCGGTGATGACGCCGGCGCGCGTGCGGTCGTGCTCGTCCGAGACCTCCCCGACGATCTCCTCGACGAGATCCTCCAGGGTGACGAGACCCGCTGTCCCGCCGTACTCGTCGACGACGACCGCCAGCTGGTAGCCGCGGGCCCGGAGCTCGGCGACGAGTCCGTCGACGTGCGCCGTCTCCGGCACCCGCAGAGGCTCGGTCGCCAGGGCGCCTGCGGGGACCTCGGCCCGCCGATCGCGGGGCACCGAGATCGCCGCCTTGAGATGCACGACGCCGGTGATGTCGTCGAGGTCCTCGCCGTAGACGGGGAACCGGCTATGCCCGGTACGCCGCGCCATCCGCAGCACCTCGTCAGCGGGGTCAGCGGCGTCGATCGCGTGCATGCTCGGTCGCGCCGTCATCACGTCGGCCGCGGTGAGGCGGGAGAAGGTCAGCGTGCGGTCGAGCAGGGTCGCCGTGTCGGCTTCGAGCACGCCGGCGCTGGCCGAACGGCGCACGAGCGAGGACAGCTCCTCCGCGGTGCGCGCACCCGAGAGCTCCTCCTTCGGCTCGATGCCCATGCCGCGCAGCACGCCGTTCGCCGAGCCGTTGAGCACGACGACCGCCGGCTTGAAGACCGTGGTGAAGGCGACCTGGAAGGGCACGACGAGCTTGGCCGTCTGCCTCGGCAGCGCGAGGGCGAAGTTCTTGGGCACGAGCTCGCCGAGGATCATCGACAGCGCGGTGGCGACCAGCATCGCGACGACCGTGGCGATCGGCGCCACCGTCGCCTCGGGGAAGCTCCAGGCGAGGAGCGTCGGCCGCAGCATGTTCGAGAGCGCCGGTTCCATGGTGTAACCGGTCAGCAGCGTCGTCAGGGTGATGCCGAGCTGCGCGGCCGACAGATGCGTGGATGTGTGCCGCAGCGCGCCGATCGTCATGGCGAGGCGGGTCTCCCCGCGGGCCTGACGAGCCTCGAGCTCCGCGCGGTCGAGATTGACCAGTGCGAACTCGCTCGCGACGAACAGTCCGGTACCGATCGTGAGCAGGAGCCCCACGCCCAGCAGGATGTAATCCATCACAGGTTCCCCTCACAGGCGAGAGGCGGGCGGTGGGGCGAGGTACTGCAACTGGGAGGGTCGTCCATAGTGAGCAGAATAATACGGGATCGGGCGGGGCGACGGGCTGTCACCAGCTGACGGGAAGCGCCTTGCCCTCCTCGTATCCGGCCGCCGACTGCAGGCCGACGAGCGCCCTCTCGTGGAACTCGGGCACCGATGACGCGCCCGCGTACGTGAAGGAGGAGCGAACTCCCGACGTGATCATGTCGAGCAGATCCTCGACGCCCGGGCGCAGCGGGTCGAGGTAGATCTTCGACGACGAGATGCCCTCGGCGAACAGCTCCTTGCGCGCCCGCTCGTAGGCGTCGAGGCGCCCGAAGCGCGCCTGCACGGCCTTGGTCGACGCCATGCCCCACGATTCCTTGAACACGCGGCCCTCTGCGTCCGACTGCAGTTCGCCCGGCGCCTCGATCGTGCCGGCGAACCACGAGCCGATCATGACGGATGCCGCGCCGGCGGCGAGCGCGAGCGCGACGTCGCGGGGGTAGCGCACTCCCCCGTCCGCCCACACGTGCGCGCCGAGCTCGCGAGCGGCCTCTGCGGTCTCCAGCACCGCCGAGAACTGCGGGCGACCGACGGCCGTCATCATGCGCGTCGTGCACATCGCCCCTGGTCCCACGCCGACCTTGAGGATCGAGGCGCCCGCGTCGACGAGGTCGCGGACGCCGTCGGCGGAGACGATGTTGCCCGCCACGATCGGGATGCCGAGGTCGAGGTCCGCCACGGCACGCAGCGCGTGCAGCATCCCCTCCTGGTGGCCGTGTGCGGTGTCGACGACGAGCACGTCGACACCCGCTGCGACGAGCGCGCGCGCCTTGGCCGCGACGTCGCCGTTGATCCCCACGGCCGCGGCTACCGCGAGACGGCCGTCCGAATCGACCGCGGGGCCGTACAGCGTCGAGCGCAGCGCGCTGCGGGCGCTCAGCGTGCCGACGAGGTGTCCGTGCCTGGTCACCGTGACCATCTCGACGCCCGCCTCGGTGATGACGTCGAAGGCGTGCCGACCGGAGCCGATGTCGTCGGCGTCGAGCGACGGCGTGCCGGCGTGCACGAGGTCTCCGAGCTGCGCATCGGGCAGCGCGCTCGCGAGCCTGGCCGCGGGGAGGATGCCGAGGATCCGGTCCGCGTCGTACGGCGCCTCGCCTCCGGCGACCACGACCCCGTGTCCCGGAGCGGCGGGGAACAGGCGCAGCGCGTCGGAGACGGATGCCTCCGGGGGCAGGACGACCGGAGTGTCCCACAGCACCGGCTGCGCCTTGACGTCACGGATGGCCGCGTCGAGCTCCTGCAGGGGCAGGTCCTGCGGGAGCACCCCGAGACCGCCGCGCCGCGCCAGCACCGCGGCGAGGCGGGGACCGGTGACCGAGTTCATGTTCGACGCCACGAGCGGCAGGGTCGCCGGCGTGCCGTCCAGCGGCGCGAGATCGACCTGGAGGCGGCTCGTGACGGCCGAGCGACGCGGCACGAGGAAGACGTCGGAGTAGGTCAGATCGACTGAGGGGGATGCACCGGAGAACTCCATGTCTCCACGGTATCCGGATCGGCCCGACGCGGGGTCGTCGCCTGGACGATCCTCCGTGGAAACACGTTAGGCTTGATGGTCGAGAGTGTGCGGGCCCGGACGCATCCTGACGTCCTGACGCGCACACGTGGAATTCAGCGATGAAAGAGGGCGATCGAGCGTGTCGAACCAGGTGACCGGCGTCAGCGGCGACGGGGGGTTCGGAGCCAATTCCTGGCTCGTGGAAGAGCTCTACGAGCAGTTCAAGGTCAACCGCGACTCCGTCGACAAGGAGTGGTGGCCGATCCTGGAGAAGTACCACTCTGATGCCGGGTCCGGCACGGCGTCGGCGACTCCGGAGGCTGCGCCGACGACCCACCCGGTGACGGCACCCATCCCCGTCATCGGAGCGCAGCCCGTCGCACGGACGACCGCGAAGCCCGCCGCGGCCGCGCCGATCCCCGCCCAGGCCCCGAAGCCCGCGGCCAAGGAGGCCGAGGACGCGACTGAAGAGGACAAGGTCACTCCGCTCCGCGGACTGCCGAAGACCCTCGCCGCGAACATGGACGAGTCTCTCACCGTCCCGACCGCGACCAGCGTCCGCACCATCCCCGCCAAGCTGATGATCGACAACCGGATCGTCATCAACAACCACATGGCGCGCACGCGCGGCGGCAAGATCAGCTTCACGCACCTCATCGGCTGGGCGCTCATCCGCACCCTCGACGAGTTCCGCAGCCAGAACGTCTTCTACGCGGAGATCGACGGCAAGCCCTCGGTCGTCGCGCCCGCGCACGTCAACCTCGGCATCGCGATCGATCTGCCCAAGCCCGACGGCACCCGCGCCCTCATGGTCCCGAGCATCAAGCGCGCCGACACCATGACCTTCTCCGAGTACCTCACCGCCTACGAGGACCTCGTCACCCGCGCCCGCAACAACAAGCTGACCGCGGCGGACTTCCAGGGCACCACGGTCTCGCTCACCAACCCCGGCGGCATCGGCACCGTGCACTCGGTGCCGCGCCTCATGAAGGGCCAGGGCTGCATCATCGGCGCCGGCGCCCTGGAGTACCCGGCGGAGTTCCAGGGCGCGAGCCCGAAGACGCTCAACGAGCTCGCGATCGGCAAGACGATCACCCTCACCAGCACGTACGACCACCGCGTCATCCAGGGTGCCGGCTCCGGCGAGTTCCTGAAGAAGGTGCACGAGCTCCTCATCGGACAGCGCGGCTTCTACGACGACATCTTCGCCGCACTCCGCATCCCGTACTCCCCGATCCGCTGGAACCCCGACATCGCCGTCGACCTCGCCGAGCGCGTCGACAAGCAGTCGCGCGTGCAGGAGCTCATCAACTCCTACCGCGTGCGCGGTCACCTGATGGCCGACATCGACCCGCTCGAGTACGTGCAGCGCTCGCACCCCGACCTCGAGATCGAGAGCCACGGACTCACGTTCTGGGACCTCGACCGCGAGTTCGTCACCGGAGGCTTCGGCGGACGCCGCGTCGCCAAGCTCCGCGACATCCTCGGCGTCCTCCGCGACTCGTACTGCCGGACCCTCGGCATCGAGTACATGCACATCCAAGACCCGGAGCAGCGCCGGTGGTTCCAGGAGAAGGTCGAGGTCAAGTACCAGAAGCCCGGCCACGACGAGCAGCTGCGCGTGCTGCGCAAGCTCAACGAGGCCGAGGCCTTCGAGACGTTCCTGCAGACGAAGTTCGTCGGCCAGAAGCGCTTCTCACTCGAGGGCGGCGAGTCGCTGGTCCCGCTGCTCGACGAGATCCTCCAGGGGGCGGCGACGGCCGGCCTCGAGGGCGCCGCGATCGGCATGGCCCACCGCGGACGCCTCAACGTGCTGACGAACATCGCCGGGAAGACCTACGGTCAGGTCTTCCAGGAGTTCGAGGGGACCCAGACCCCCGGCAACCAGCGCGGGTCGGGTGACGTCAAGTACCACCTCGGCACCGAGGGCACCTTCGTCGCGGACGACGGGTCCGAGCTCCCCGTGTACCTCGCCGCCAACCCCTCGCACCTCGAGACCGTCGACGGCGTGCTCGAGGGCATCGTGCGTGCCAAGCAGGACCGCAAGCCGATCGGCACCTTCACCTGGCTGCCTATCCTCGTGCACGGCGACGCTGCGTTCGCGGGGCAGGGCGTCGTGGTCGAGACGCTGCAGATGTCGCAGCTCCGTGGGTACCGCACCGGAGGCACCGTCCACGTCGTCGTGAACAACCAGGTCGGTTTCACGACGCTCCCGAACGACTCGCGCACCTCGGTCTACGCCACCGACGTCGCGAAGACGATCCAGGCCCCCGTGCTGCACGTGAACGGCGACGACCCCGAGGCCGTCATCCACGTCGCACAGCTCGCCTTCGAGTACCGCGAGCGCTTCCACCGCGACGTCGTGATCGACCTCGTCTGCTACCGCCGCCGCGGTCACAACGAGGGCGACGACCCCTCGATGACCCAGCCGCTCATGACCGACCTCATCCAGGCCAAGCGCTCGGTGCGCAAGCTCTACACCGAATCGCTCGTCGGCCGCGGCGACATCACCGAGGAGGAGTACGACCAGGCGAAGGCGGACTTCCAGAACCGCCTCGAGATCGCGTTCGCCGAGACCCACGCCGCCGAGACCGGCGCGACCCCGATCGTGTCGGAGCAGGCGCCGGTCGAGGAGCAGGTCGGAGCGCCCGAGGTGACCGGCGTCTCGAACGAGGTGATCCAGCTCATCGGCGACGCGTTCGTCAACAAGCCCGAGGGCTTCACGGTGCACCCCAAGCTGCAGCAGCAGCTCGAGAAGCGCCTGGACATGAGCCGCAACGGCAACATCGACTGGGGCTTCGGCGAGCTGCTGGCGTTCGGGTCGCTGCTCGTCGAGGGCACGCCCGTGCGCCTCGCCGGTCAGGACTCGCGACGCGGCACCTTCGTGCAGCGGCACGCGACCCTGCATGACCGCGCGAACGGCCAGGAGTGGCTGCCGCTGTCGAACCTCTCCGACTCGCAGGGCCGCTTCTTCGTCTACGACTCGCTGCTCAGCGAGTACGCGGCGCTCGGGTTCGAGTACGGGTACTCGGTCGAGGCACCCGAGGCGCTGGTGCTGTGGGAGGCCCAGTTCGGCGACTTCGTCAACGGCGCCCAGTCGGTCATCGACGAGTACATCTCCGCGGCGGAGCAGAAGTGGGGTCAGCAGTCCAGCGTCACGCTGCTCCTCCCCCACGGCTACGAGGGCCAGGGGCCCGATCACTCGTCCGCGCGGATGGAGCGCTTCCTGCAGCTCTGCGCACAGGACAACATGATCGTCGCTCGTCCGTCGACGCCCGCGTCGTACTTCCACCTGCTGCGCCGCCAGGCCTACGCACGTCCTCGCAAGCCGCTCATCGTCTTCACCCCGAAGGCCATGCTGCGTCTGCGCGGCGCGACGAGCCCGGTCGAGGCGTTCACGCAGGGGCGTTTCGAGCCGGTGATCGACGACGGTCGCGACCTCGATCGGAACGCCGTCAAGCGCGTGCTCGTGCACTCGGGCAAGGTGCACTGGGATCTGCGTTCGGAGCTCGAGAAGAACCCGAATCCCGAGATCGCGCTCGTCCGGCTCGAGCAGCTGTACCCGACCCCGATCGACGCCCTCAAGGCCGTCACCGACTCGTACCCGAACGCCGAGCTGGTGTGGGTGCAGGAGGAGCCGGAGAACCAGGGCGCCTGGCCGTTCCTGGCCCTCGCGTTCGCCGATGTGCCAGGCGACCGGACCTTCCGCCCGGTCTCCCGTCCGGCCTCGGCGTCTCCCGCGACCGGATCCTCGAAGGTGCACGCCGCCGAGCAGGCGAAGCTGCTGCGCGACGCGCTGACGATCGCCTGATCCGACACCGGCCAGACCACAGGCACGAAGGGCGCCGCGACCGAGGTCGCGGCGCCCTTCGTCATGCGGGACGGTGTCAATACCAGATGTCGAGGCCTGGAGCCGGAGTGCTGGTGAAGGCCCGGTCGATCATGGCCACGGCGTCCCCATCCGCCTCGATGCGGCCTGCGCCGTGCAGGGCGGAGGCACGCACCCCACCCGCGTAGAGCGAGGAGAGCGCCGAGACGTCGAGCTCGACATCCGGGGCGCCCGTGTGCGCCGGCTCGACCTGGGCGACCCCGTCGGCGCCGATGATGAGCCGCCAGTCTCCCTCTGCGAAGCCGAGCGGGTCGCGCACGCGGAGCACGAGGTCGAGAGGAGCCGCGTAGCGGCGCGCGGTCAGACAGGCGGCGAGATCCAGGATCCGCAACCACCCGTGGTCGTGCAGCGTCTGCGTGACGCCGCGCTGATCGTGCACGAGCCACGGCAGAGGGTCGTCGACCGGACGCAGGTCCGCCACGACCCGGTCGACCAGGTCGTGTTGCAGGGCGAAACGCCAGAGCGCCGCCGTCGCGTCGGCCGTGTCGGCCACGAGGAGACGGATCTTCAGCGTGTGGCGCCACGCGGCGTCCGTCCCCTCCTCGAGCGTGTAGGCGATCACGCCGCGCACCTCGCCGGACTCGTCGCGATAGCGCACGCCCCGCGCCTTGTCGCGGTCGGTATCGCTCGGAGACAGTCCGGCCATCCCGCCCCACCGAGCGGACCACCCGGGGATCTGGCCCGGGCGCCCGGTACGAGCGCGCTCGTGGACCGCACCCAGCTCGGACGCGAGGGTCTCGCGGTCGACATACTCCAGACGTCCCGGCGCGGCGGGCACCGCCCACCCGGCTCGTCGCGTGTCGATCACGTAGCGCACGACAGGGACGGCGGAACCGAAACCGTACCGGCCGTAGATCGTCGCCTCCGACACGGTGAGTCCCGCGAGCGGCACCCCGGCTGCGGCAGCGGCGCGGAGCTCGCCCTCGAGGAGTGCGCGGGCGATGCCGCGGCGACGGTGGGTCCCGGAGACGGTGACCCCGCTGATCGCCCACATCGGCAGCTCGCCCCCACCCGGGAGCGTCATGGGCGTGACCCAGGAGTCGATCGTGGCCACCGGTCGACCGTCCGGCACCTCGGCGTCGTACACGCCCGTGTTCCGGCGGGACTCGAACGTGGACCGTCCGAACTCGAGCGATTCGGAGGTCGACTCCGGGCCGAGGAATCCGCGCGACACGGCGCGCTGGAACGCCTCGGCCGCCGCCGGATCGCTCACGTCGATCACGCGGTACTCGAGTCCTTCTGCAGACAGGCGTCCGGCGGATGCGGAGTCGGCGGGGATGTCGCGGGCGTCGATGATCGTCATGCCCCCAGCCTATGGGCGGCGACAGACGTCGGCGGGTGCCCAGACCGCGACGAGCTCAGTGCTGAGCGGCCTGTACCTCGCGGAGACGCGCGAACACCTGATCGCGCAGCTCCTCGGGCGCCGTCTCCCTGCACGCCCTGGCGACGACCTCGGTGAGGGTCTTCGCCACGAGCGCCTCGTCCCGGCAGGACGGGCAGTTCTCGAGATGCTCGCGGATCTCCGAGTGCTCGGTCTTGCACACCTCGTTGCGGAGGTACTCCTCCAGATCCTGGCGGGCCTTGTCGCAGCCGCAGTCGCTCATTTCCTGCTCCTCGTGTCGGCCGCGGAGATTCCCCGCTCCGCGGCATAGTCGGCCAGCAACTCGCGAAGCATGCGCCTGCCCCGATGCAGGCGGCTCATCACGGTGCCGATGGGCGTCTTCATGATGTCGGCGATCTCCTGGTAGGCGAAGCCCTCGACGTCCGCGAGGTACACCGCCAGGCGGAAGTCCTCGGGGACCGCCTGCAGGGCGTCCTTCACGACGGATGCGGGCATGTGGTCGATCGCCTCGGCCTCCGCCGACCGGCTGTGCGAGGCGGTCGTCGACTCGGCGCCGCCCAGCTGCCAGTCCTCGAGCTCGTCGATGGTCCCCTGGAACGGCTCCCGCTGCTTCTTGCGGTAGATGTTGATGTACGTGTTCGTGAGGATCCGGTACAGCCAGGCCTTGAGATTCGTGCCCTGCGCGAACGTCGACCAGGATCCGTACGCCTTCACGAACGTCTCCTGCACGAGGTCCGCCGCATCCGCGGGATTGCGCGTCATGCGCATGGCCGCCGCGTAGAGCTGGTCCATGAAGGGCAGCGCCTGCTCCTCGAACTCGCGTCGAGGGTCGCCGACCGTGTCTACCGTCTCGGTGTCATCCATCACCGGCCAGTCTAGGCCGCCGAGGCGCACCGAACCGCGTTCGAGCGTGGCGAGCATTCTCTCTCCTCCTGGGCGAGTCCGCGCCGATCGGTGAGGCGGGGACTCGTTGTTACTAAGGTGGGAACCGATGAGCGCCAACAGGTATTCCCCCTCCCCGGCCCAGGGCTCCTACGCCGCGCCGACGACCGCCGATCCCGTGCGCGCCACGCTCACGATCCCGGGGTCCAAGTCGTTGACGAACCGCGAGCTCATCATCGCCGCGATCGCCGACGGTCCTGGTCGCCTCATCGCCCCGCTGCACTCCGACGACTCGCGACGGATGGTCGACGCGCTGCGGGCCCTGGGCGTCGGGATCGAGGAGGTCGACGGAGACGGCGAGTTCGGCCCCGACCTGGTGGTGACGCCGGCGAAGCTGCGCGGCGGCACCACGATCGACTGCGGTCAGGCCGGCACCGTCATGCGCTTCATCTCGCCGCTGGCGGGCCTGGCCGAGCGGGACGTGCATCTCACCGCGCACGAGACCGCCCTGCACCGCCCGATGGGCGGTCTCATCAGCGCTCTGCGCGACCTGGGTGTCGACATCGACGACGAGGGCACCTGGGCGCTGCCCTTCACGATCCGCGGTCATGGCCGCATCCGCGGCGGACGGGTCGAGATCGACGCCTCCGCGTCCAGTCAGTTCGTCTCCGGCCTTCTACTCGCCGCACCGCGCTTCGACGTCGGCCTGCACCTCGTGCACACCGGCGAGCACCTGCCGAGCCTCCCCCACATCGACATGACGATCGAGGCGCTGAGTCGCCGCGGCATCCGCATCGAGCGACCGGCTACCGGAGAGTGGCTCGTCGAGGCCGGCGTGCCCCGAGCGAAGGAGATAGCGATCGAGCCCGATCTCTCCAACGCCGCCCCCTTCCTCGCGGCAGCCCTCGTCTCGGGCGGCGCCGTCACCGTGACGGGATGGCCCGTGCATTCGACGCAGCCGGGCGCCCTCCTGCCGGAGATCCTGCAGGCGATGGGCGCGCACGTCAGCCGGCACGCGGGTGCACTGACGGTCAAGGCCGGAACCGAGATCCGCGGGCTCGACCTCGATCTGTCCGCCGCGAGCGAGCTGACGCCGACCCTCGTCGGCCTCGCGGCGTTCGCCTCGGGTCCGACGACGATCCGCGGCATCGGACACATCCGCCTGCACGAGACAGACCGCATCGCCGCGTTGATCCGCAACCTGCGCCAACTCGGCGGCGAGGCGGAGGAGCTCCCCGACGGCCTGCGGATCATCCCCCGCGAACTGCACGGCGGCGTGTGGATGGCGCACCACGACCACCGCATGGCGACGACCGGAGCCCTCGTCGGGCTGCGCGTCTCCGGGGTCGAGGTCGACGACATCGGCACCACGGCCAAGACCCTGCCGGAGTTCACCCTCCTCTGGGACAGGATGCTGCGAGGCGCGGCCGCGTGAGCTGGCTCGACGACTCCGACGACCTCGACGACGAGTACGAGGAGTACGACGAGAGCGACATCCGCACGCGCCCCAATCCGAAGGCCAACCGCCCCCGCACGAAGCGCCGACCCGCTCACGAGGACGCGCAGATCGGGCGGGTGCTGGGTGTCGACCGCGGCCGGTACACCGTGATGATCGGCGAGGACTCACCCGAGGAGCGGACCATCACAGCCGCCAGGGCACGGGAGCTCCGGCGCACGCCCATCGTGACCGGCGATCGCGCGCGCGTCGTCGGCGACACCTCCGGGGATGAGGGCACGCTGGGCCGGATCGTGGGCATCGTCGACCGGACGTCGCTGCTGCGGCGGAGCGCCGACGACACCGACCAGGTCGAGCGCGTCATCGTCGCGAACGCCGACCAGATGCTCGTCGTGGTCGCGGCGGCCGACCCGGAGCCGCGGGAGCGCCTCGTCGACCGCTACCTCGTCGCCGCGCTGGACGCCGGCATCCGCCCTCTCCTGGTCGTCACCAAGACCGATCTCGCCGATCCGTCAGGCTTCCTCTCCCACTTCGACGGCCTGGACCTGCGGGTCTTCACGAGCGCCCGCGACGAGATGCCGGTCGACGAGATCGGCGAGGCCCTCGTAGGTCACTCCACCGTGTTCGTCGGCCACTCCGGGGTGGGCAAGTCGACGCTCGTGAACGCGCTCGTGCCGAGCGCTCTCCGCGCGACAGGGCACGTGAACCAGGTGACGGGCCGTGGCCGACACACCTCTTCGTCGACGGTGTCGTTGCGCTACGAGAGCGCTGCCGGTCGGGGCTGGGTCATCGACACCCCCGGCGTCCGCTCCTTCGGTCTCGGACACGTCGACCCCGACAACATCCTCGCCGCGTTCACGGAGCTGGCCACGATCGCCGAACAGTGCCCACGAGGCTGCACGCACCTGCCCGACGCCCCGGACTGCGCGCTGATCGAGGCGGCGGAGCGCGGTGAGCTGAGCGAGACCGGCATGGCACGTCTCGACTCGCTGCAGCGGCTGCTGCAGACCTTCGCCGACAAGGCGGAGCAGGCGCCCGGCCGCTAGGCTGAAGGCGTGACTGAGCGCCTCGACACCGGATCCGCAGCCCCCGATTTCACCCTCGTCGACCAGGACGGGAACGAGGTCTCCCTCGCCGACCTCCGCGGGCACAAGACCGTCCTCTACTTCTACCCGGCGGCGATGACCCCGGGCTGCACCACGCAGGCGTGCGACTTCCGCGACAGCATCTCCTCCCTCGAGGGAGCCGGATACCGCGTCGTCGGCATCTCGCGTGACGAGCCGTCGAAGCTCAGGGCGTTCCGCGAGCGCGACGGCCTCACCTTCACGCTGCTCAGCGACCCCGACCACACCGTGCACACGGCCTACGGCGCGTGGGGAGAGAAGATGAACTACGGCAAGGTCGTCGAAGGCGTCATCCGCTCGACCTTCGTGCTCGACGAGGAGGGCACGATCACACTCGCCCAGTACAACGTCAAGGCCACCGGACACGTGGCTCGACTGCGCAAGCAGCTCGGCGTCGACGCCTGAGCGTCACTCCGTCGGGCGCGCGTGCTCGGCGCGGGCGCTCGCGACGAGCAGCGCGAAGCCGAGCGCCCCTGGCACCCCGACCGCGAGCGTGAAGAGCCACTGCACCGGCTGGATCGCGAGCGACGCGAGCGCGAGCGCGACGGCCAAGACCTGGAACACGATCCCGCCCGAGCGCGCCCAGGAGCGTCCGGCGTTCGCCCCGACCGCGAACGCGATGAGAGCGGCCGCGCCGAGAAGGGTCAGCACGATCAGGGCGAGCGCCGTCGGCAGCGATGCGGCATCCCCGGCGCCGAGGCCGACCAGCTCGATGAGCGCGAAGACGACCAGCGCCAGGCCCTCTAGAGCGAGGACGGCGGCGGCGGCCCGAGCCAGGGCTGGTGAGCGCACGATGTCTCCTGAGAATCGAATGAGAAGCGAAGAAACCCTTGATTTCGCCGGTTTCATGTAACAGAATAGACAGCGTCATGTGCTCCCACAGCGGCGTGGGGCGGGCTTCGTGCCCGCATCACAGAATGCGGGCATCCGTCCGTATCTCAACAGGGTAGCTGAACCCGAACTGCGACCCGAAATCCGAGTCGTCGCGCTGCGACGTCTCACAAGTCCCACACCGAGGAGCCCCCATGGATTGGCGCGACAAAGCCGCCTGCCTGACTGTCGACCCCGAGCTTTTCTTCCCGGTCGGCAACACCGGCCCGGCCGTCGACCAGATCGAGAAGGCGAAGACCGTCTGCGCCACCTGCACGGTCACCGAGATCTGCCTGCAGTACGCCCTCGAGACCAGCCAGGACTCCGGCGTCTGGGGCGGCCTCTCCGAGGACGAGCGCCGAGCCCTCAAGCGCCGCGCGGCTCGCGCCCGCCGCGCCTCCTGATCCCGCGTCGCGCCCCGCGCGATGAGAAACGGCCCGAGACATCGTCTCGGGCCGTTCTCGTGGTCGAGGTCAGGCGGTGAGCCACCGGAGGGGAATGTCGATCACGACTTCCGTCCCCTCCCCCTCGCTCCCGCGCCACTCGATCGAGCCTCCCAGCTCACCCTGGATCAGGGTGCGGATGATCTGCGTGCCCAGGCCCTGGCCGATGCGTCCCTCCGGGAGGCCGTGACCGGTGTCGCGCACCGTGACGCGCAGATTCTCCTCCGTGCGGGCTGCATCGATCTCGACGATGCCCTCCTGCCCCGCGAGGCCGTGCTCGACCGCGTTGGTGACGACCTCCGTGAGCGCGAGGGCGAGCGGGGTCGCGTACTCGCTCGGCAGCACGCCGAAGCGGCCGGTCGACCGCGTGCGCGCCCGGGTGTTGGGCGCTGATGCGACCTCGGCGACGAGCTTGAGCACACGATGGAAGACCTCGTCGAAGTCGACCTTCTGCGTGAGGCCCTGCGCGAGCGTGTCGTGCACGACGGCGATCGCATCGACACGGCGCATGGCCTGCGTGAGCGCGTCCCGCGCCTCGTCCGAGTGTGTGCGACGTGCTTGGATGCGCAGCAGGGACGCGACCGTCTGCAGGTTGTTCTTGACCCGGTGGTGGATCTCGCGGATCGTGGCGTCCTTCGTGATGAGCTCCTGCTCCTGGTGGCGGAGTTCCGAGACGTCACGGCAGAGCACGATCGCACCGATGCGGGTGCCGTGGTCCTTGAGCGGGATGGCGCGCAGCGACACCGTGACCCCGCGCGCCTCGATGTCGGTGCGCCACGGCGCCCGCCCGGTGACGACGACCGGCAGCGACTCGTCCACCTGTCGAGAGGGCGGGACGAGGCGAGTGGTGACCTCCGCCAGCGACTCCCCCTCCAGCTCGTCGTCGAAGCCCATGCGATTGAAGGCCGAGAGGGCGTTGGGACTCGCGAACGTCGTGATGCCGTCGACATCGATGCGGATGAGGCCGTCCGACGCCCGTGGCGCACCGCGACGAGGCGATGTGGGCGCAGCGAGGTCGGGGAAGCTGCCGTCGGCGATCATGCGGAACAGGTCGTTGGCGCATTCGTCGAAGGTGATCTGCTGCCGAGAGGGCGTCCGCGCCTCACCGAGGTTCGTGTGCCGCGTGACGACGCCGATGACGGATGCCGCGCGTCCGGCATCCTTGCGTTCGATGACGATGGGCACGGCGCGCACGCGCGTGGGCGTCTCCTCGAACCAGTCCGGCGATGAGGAGTCGACGATCTCCGCGGAGTCGAACGCTCCCTGCACCTGCGTCCGCCACTGCGGGCGCACACGTTCCCCGACGATGTCTCGGTAGAACAGGGTCGCGGCACCGCTCGGGCGTGCATGGGCGACGGCGATGAAGGAGCCGTCATCGGTCTGCACCCAGACGACGATGTCGGCGGAGGCGAGGTCCGCGAGCAACTGCCCGTCGCCGGCGAGGCGATGCAGCCACTCCACGTCGTTGTCGGTCAGAAGCCCCTGGGCATGGGCGAGATCACTGAGGGTTGACACTCTCCCAGCCTAGAGCGCACCGGCTCAGAGGATGGCCAGAGAGGTCGTGCGCCAGCGCCGATCCAGTCCTTCGAGACGCGCGGCCACGGCGCGGGTGCGCCCCGGTCCTGCGACGACGATGACGGCCTCGACGATGCCGTCGACAGGCTCGGATGTGCGGATGGAGAGGATCTCGAACGTCGGACGGGCCGGAGGCACGCCGCGTGCGCTGCGGGCGCGAGCCGAGAGGTTCGCCCTGGTCACGAGGCTGCGGTATGCCTCTTCGCTGAACCAGCGCGCGAGTTGATCCGCCTCCCTCACTCCGGCGAGCACCTCGAGCACGCCGCGGGTGAGGCTGCGCAGCAACGGGTGGGGATCGGGCAGTTCGGCGCGGGGCGTCGGCTGCGGGCCGAAGTACTCGTGAAGCGACATCTGACAGCACTCTCCATCCGGGAAACTGCCGTCAGTAGAGCACGTGCACGGAGCGCTTTTCGGGGGCCTGCTCGAACAATGTGGATAACTCTTACGGGGCCGGCGGGGTCGCCTACGGTAGTGCGAGTGCACTGGGATCGGCTGTTCGAAGACCTCGAGGGTCAGCTCGCCTCGGAATGGGAGAGCGAGCGGGCCGCACTGGATGCCGAGTCGGAACGCTTGCGCGTCTCACGCCTCACCCTCAGGGATCGGTTGCGAGTCCTGTGCGGGGTCGGCGCGCCGACGGTGATCGACGTCGCCTCCGGAGCTCGCGTGCGCGTCCGGATGCAGGCTCTCGGCGCGGACTGGATCGCCGCCGCGATGGTCGAGGCCGAGGGCGTACGGCGGTCCCCCACCACGAGGATCATCCCGTTGTCCTCGATCCGCTCGCTCGGCGTCGATCACGGCCTGCTCCTCGCGAGTCTCGACGGTGCGGATGCCGGCGCCGCCGCACTCCGTGAGCGCATGTCGCTCGGGTTCGTTCTGCGCGACCTCGCGCGACGACGCATCGCTGTCCGCGTCTTCCGCTCAGACGGCTCCGAGCTGCAGGGCACGATCGATCGTGCGAGCGCGGACCACATGGATCTCGCTCTGCATGACTCGGGCACCGCCCGGACCATCGCCGCCGTGCGCGAGTTCCGCGTCGTTCCCTTCGCGGCGCTGGATTCGGTGCAGATCGTCGGCGATCACGTGCCGTGAGCACGAGAGATGCCCCATACCTCGGGGAAGCTCGCCTCGTTCGCCTGCCGCCACAGCGCCATGCGACGCGCTTCCTCGGACTGCTCGGCGAGATACTCGGCCAGACTCGACTCCTCGACGCGCCAGCGCGCCGGAGATCCGAGACGCGACCCGCGCAGGCGCCCCTGATAGACGAGCTCTATCACCTCGTCCACCTCGATCGAGAGCAGCTCGGCCACCTGCGCCGGCGCGAGGAAGCGCGCGGAAGCAGAAGTCGAGTCGGGCATGCCCCCATTCTCCACCGCCCCCGCGCGTGCTCCGCGAACACCATGTCGCTGTGGATAACTCCTCATCGGCTTCCGACGGATCTGTGAGCATGGCCCGCATGAGATCACCTTCACGACCCCGTCGCGCGTTCTGGGGCGACCTCCGCTTCCTCGTCGGCCTCGGCATGATCGCCGCATCGATCGGCGGTGTCTGGATGGTGGTCTCCTCCGCAGGTGCGACGAGGCCGGTCCTTCAAGCGACGCGCACGATCGTCGAGGGCGAAGCGGTCGGATCCGGTGACTTCCAGGTGGTCGAGGTGAACCTGGGCACCCTCGGCGATCGCTACCTCGCGCCGGAGGATCTGGGCGGCGGCTCTGTGGCATCCCGTACCCTCACCGCCGACGAGCTCGTCCCCGCGTCGGCCCTCGCGGATGCCGACAGCAGGCGTACGACCACGATCGTGATCCGGACGGGCACCGCGGTGCCCGGCGAGGTATCGGTGGGCAGCACGGTCGAGCTGTGGCAGTCCTTCGAGGCGGAGGAGGACGTCGAGGCGGAAGCGCCGAGCATCCTGGTCGGCGCGGCGACCGTCGCGTCGATCGTCGAGGAGCAGAGCGTGCTCGCGTCAGACGAGGCGGGCGTCGAGCTCGTGGTCGACCGTTCAGAGGTGGCCGCCGTCCTCGCGGCCATCGCGCGCGGGGCCGGCCTGTCGATCGTCCCGATCGGCGCCGCCCGATGATGTCCGTCGTCGTCGCGATCCCCGAACCCCGCGCGTCGGAACTCGTCGCCGAACTGAAGCTCGAGGGTGTCGCGGCCGTCGTCGCCGCATCCGACGCTCCCCTGCCCTTGCCCGCGGGCTGCCGCGCGGTGCTCGTCCCGGCGGCGCGCGAAGTACTCACGCCGGGATTCGTGGCGACGTGCGATCGGGCCGGAGTACGCATTCTTCCTGTCGGCGGCCGTGACGGTCGCGTCCTGGGCCGCTACGGTCTGGCGGCGGCGCTCCCGAGCACGGCGAGCGGCTGGGAGGTCGTCGCCGCTCTCGAGACCGACGCGCCGTCGGTAGCGTCGCCCTCCGGAGTCGCCGCGACGTCGCATCGACTCACGGTCGTCTGGGGTCCGCAGGGGGCGCCGGGTCGCACGACCATCGCCATCGAACTGGCCGTCGAGATGGTCCGCCGTGGACGAAGGACGACCCTCATCGATGCGGACACGGTGGCGCCGTCCATCGCGCTCCTGCTCGGCCTCGGAGACGAGTCGCCGGGAATCGCAGCGGCGTGTCGCCGGGCCGAGGCGGGCGCGCTCGACGATGCGGAGCTCGCGCGGCTGGCGACCTCTCTGCCGGCGAGCGGCGGCGCCGTCGACGTGCTCGCCGGCATCAGTCGGCCCGGGCGGTGGGCGGAACTGACATCGAGTCGTCTGCATTCGGCGCTCGTGGCGAGTCGGGTCTGGGCGGAGGAGAGCGTGGTCGACGTGTCAGGGGCCTTCGATGCCGATGACGAAGCGACCTTCGACGTCACGGGTCCCCGACGTCACGCCGCCACGGTCGCAGCGCTCGACGTCGCCGATGTGGTCGTCGCGGTCGCCGCGGGCGACCCGCTCGGCATGAGCCGATTCGTGCGCGATCACGCGGAGCTGAGGCGACTGGCGACGAGGGCGAGGATCCATGTCGTCGTCAACGGAGTGCGCCCCGGACCGCTCGGGATCGATGCCCGCGGGCAGATCCGCACGACGCTCGACCGCTTCGCCGGCATCACGGAGGTCACGTTCCTCCCTTTCGACCAGCGGGCGGCGGACACCGCTCTCCTGCACGCACGTCCGATCGCCGACGTCGCCCCGCGTTCGGCCCTCGCCGCGGCGGTCAGACGCCTGGCCGCGGAGGTCCTACCCCTCGCAGGACCGCCTACTGACGATAGCTCGCGAGGAAGTTCCCGAGCCGCTCGACGGCCTCTGCGAGGACGCGCGGCTCCGGGAGCGTGACGATGCGCAGGTGGTCGGGGGTGGACCAGTTGAAGCCCGTCCCCTGCACGAGCAGGATGTGCTCGGCCACGAGCAGGTCGTAGACGAGCTTCGCGTCGTCGCGGATCTCGTGCACGTTCGGATCGAGGCGGGGGAACGCGTACAGCGCCCCCTGCGGCTTGACGCATGACACTCCGGGGATGGCTTCGAGTCCCTGCCAGGAGATGTCGCGCTGCTCGTGCAGGCGACCCGTCGGCGCGATCAGCGCATCGATCGACTGCACTCCGCTGAGCGCGGCCTGCAGGGCGTGCTGGGCGGGCACGTTGGGGCACAGCCGCGTGGACGCGAGCAGGTTGATGCCTTCGAGGAACCCCTTGGCGTGCGCCTGCGGGCCGGTGATGACCAGCCATCCGGAACGGTACCCGGCGACCCGGTACGTCTTGGAGAGCCCGTTGAACGTCAGGCACAGCAGATCGGGCGCGACCGTCGCGGTCGGGATGTGCACCGCGTCGTCGAAGAGGATGCGGTCGTAGATCTCGTCGGAGAGCAGCAGCAGCTCGTTCTCGCGCGCGATCTGCGCCATTCCCTCGAGGATCTCGCGCGAGTAGACGACGCCGGTGGGGTTGTTCGGGTTGATGATCACCATCGCCTTGGTGCGCGGCGTGATCTTCGAGCGGATGTCCTCGAGGTCGGGCTGCCACCCGTCGTTCTCGTCGCACAGGTAGTGCACCGGCGTGCCGCCGGCGAGGCTCGTCATCGCCGTCCAGAGCGGGTAGTCGGGCGCCGGGATCAGCACTTCGTCGCCCTCGTCGAGGAGGGCCTGCATCGTCATCGTGATGAGCTCGGACACTCCGTTGCCGAGGAACACGTCCTCCGGATCGAACCGCGGGAAACCGTCGATCTCCTCGTACCGGCTCACGACCGCGCGGCGTGCGGACACGATCCCTTTACTGTCGCTGTAGCCGTGCGCCGTGGGAAGCGCCGCGAGCATGTCGTGGACGATCTGATGCGGTGCTTCGAAGCCGAAGATCGCAGGGTTGCCCGTGTTGAGCTTGAGGATCCGGTGGCCCTCCGCTTCGAGCCGCGCCGCCTCGACGAGCGTGTTCCCACGGATCTCGTACAGGACGTTCTTGAGCTTCGACGACTGGTCGAAGTGGCGCGTTGGTGTCATCGGCCAAGCCTACAGCGACGAGAGGAGGGCCAATCCTCACGGACTGGCCCTCCTCTCGACGGCGATCTCGACCGGGCGCTACTTCTTCTTCTTGGCCTGCGCGCGCCGCTCCTCGCGGTTGCCCGCGGGCTGTGCGGCCGCGGCATCCGTCCGCTGACCGAAAGCGCCGCGCGGTGCCTCCTGCGCCGGGGTCTCCTGCTGCGGAGCCTGCGCCCGGGCCGCGGCCTGACGCAGACGATCGGTGGCGGCCTGCTGCACCTGTCCTCGGTCGTTGCGCACCTCGACCTCTCCGGCGTCGTTCGCAGCGGAGTACTCGAGGCGCTGCTCGGCAGCCCCGTCCGCGAGGCCCTTGGCCTCGACCTCGGCGGTCTCGGAGTCGCCCGCCCGGCGCACCTCGACCTCGAGGTTGTAGAGGTAGCCGACCGACTCCTCCTTGATCTGCCCCATCATCGACTGGAACATGGCGTAGCCCTCGCGCTGGTACTCGATCAGCGGGTCGCGCTGCGCCATGGCGCGCAGGCCGATGCCGTCCTTGAGGTAGTCCATCTCGTACAGGTGGTCGCGCCAGCGGCGGTCCAGCACCTGCAGCACCACGCGACGCTCGAGCTCGCGGGTCGCGGCCTCGCCGAGGGACTCCTCGCGCGCCTCGTAGGCGATCTTCGCATCCGACAGCAGCTCGCGGGTGAGCCCGTCTGCGGTGATGCCGCCCTTGCGTCCGGCCGCCTCCGACACGACCTCGTCGATGGTCACGCTGACCGGGTAGAGCGTCTTGAGCTCGGTCCAGAGAGCGTCGAAATCCCAGCTCTCGTTGTGACCCTCGCCGGTGTGGTCGCGGACGACGCCGCTGATCGCATCCTCGATGAAGTGCTGGACGCGGTCGGCGATGTCGTCGCCCTGGAGGATGTGACGGCGGTCGGCGTAGATGGCCTCGCGCTGGCGGTTGAGGACATCGTCGTATTTGAGGACGTTCTTGCGCATCTCGGCGTTGCGCGCCTCGACCTGCGACTGCGCGCTGCGGATGGCCCGCGACACGAGTCCCGACTCGATCGGCACGTCGTCGGGGAAGTTCGTGCGCGAGAGGATGGCCTCGGCTGCGCCCGACTGGAAGAGACGCATGAGGTCGTCCGTGAGGCTGAGGTAGAAGCGGCTCTCACCGGGGTCTCCCTGACGACCGGAGCGGCCTCGGAGCTGGTTGTCGATGCGCCGCGACTCGTGCCGCTCGGTGCCGAGCACATAGAGCCCGCCCGCCTCGATGACCTTCTCGGCCTCCTCCGCGACGACGGCCTTCATCGCCTCGTAGGTCTCGTCCCACGCGACCTCGTACTCCTCGGGCGTCTCGACGGGATCGAGGCCCTTGCTCTTGAGCTCCTGCACCGCGAGGAACTCGGCGTTGCCGCCGAGCATGATGTCGGTTCCACGGCCGGCCATGTTGGTGGCGACCGTGACGGCCCCGAGGCGACCCGCGCGCGCGACGATCTCGGCCTCGCGAGCGTGGTTCTTCGCGTTCAGCACCTCGTGCTTGACGCCCTTCTTCGCGAGCAGCCGCGACAGGTACTCGCTCTTCTCGACGCTCACGGTTCCCACGAGCACGGGCTGCCCCTGCGCGTGCCGCTCGGCGATGTCCTCCACGACCTGCGCGAACTTGGCCGTCTCGTTCTTGTAGACGAGGTCCGACTGGTCCTTGCGGATCATCGGCTTGTTCGTCGGGATCGGGATGACGCCGAGCTTATACGTCGACATGAACTCGGCTGCCTCGGTCTCGGCCGTGCCCGTCATGCCCGCGAGCTTGTCGTACAGGCGGAAGTAGTTCTGCAGCGTGACCGTCGCGAGGGTCTGGTTCTCAGCCTTGACCGGCACGCCCTCCTTGGCCTCGATGGCCTGGTGGATGCCCTCGTTGTAGCGACGACCGACGAGGATTCGACCGGTGTGCTCGTCGACGATCATGACCTCGTCGTTCATCACGACGTAGTCGGTGTCCTTCTTGAACAGGGCCAGCGCCTTGATCGAGTTGTTGAGGAACGAGATCAGCGGAGTGTTCGCCGACTCGTACAGGTTGTCGATGCCGAGGTAGTCCTCGACCTTCTCGATGCCGGGCTCGAGCACGCCGACCGTGCGCTTCTTCTCGTCGACCTCGTAGTCCTCCCCCGCCTCGAGCGTGCGTGCGATCTTCGCGAACTCGGCGAACCAGCGGTTGGCCTCGCCGGACGACGGACCGGAGATGATGAGCGGCGTCCTCGCCTCGTCGATGAGGATCGAGTCGACCTCGTCGACGATCGCGAAGAAGTGGTCGCGCTGGACCAGGTCCTCCTTGCGCCACGCCATGTTGTCGCGAAGGTAGTCGAAACCGAACTCGTTGTTCGTGCCGTAGGTGATGTCGCACGCGTACTGCTCACGCCGCACGGCGGGGGTCTGGCCGGAGACGATGATGCCCGTGCTCATCCCGAGCGCGCGGTAGACGCGGCCCATGAGCTCCGCCTGGTAGCTCGCGAGGAAGTCGTTGACGGTGATGACGTGCACGCCCTTGCCCGCGATGGCGTTGAGGTAGGCCGGGAAGGTGGCGACAAGGGTCTTTCCCTCACCGGTCTTCATCTCGGCGATGTTGCCGAGGTGGAGGGCGGCGCCGCCCATGATCTGGACGTCGTAGGCGCGCATGCCGAGGGTCCGCCTGGCGGCCTCTCGCACCGCCGCGAACGCCTCAGGCATGAGCTGGTCGAGCGTCTCGCCCTTCTCGTAGCGAGCGCGGAGCTCGGTCGTCTCGTTGCG
Organism: Microbacterium sp. CR_7; assembly: GCF_041954755.1. NCBI lineage: Bacteria > Bacillati > Actinomycetota > Actinomycetes > Micrococcales > Microbacteriaceae > Microbacterium > Microbacterium sp. CR_7. The sequence goes on along the minus strand of NZ_JAVAYF010000001.1, from coordinate 113,514 downwards.
CAGCTCGTCGTCGGTGAGCTTGGAGATGTCCTCTTCCAGCGCGTTCACGGCTTTCACCACCTGGTTCAGGCGGCGGATGACCCGCCCCTCGCCGGCGCGCAGCAGCTTCTCAAGAGGATTGGCCACAGATGTCATCTCCCTGTCGATGGGTCCTCGCGGCACCGCACATCGGGCGCGCACAAGGCATACGTTGTCATGTTACCGGCCCGTGACCTGCACGTCGCCTGCGAGGTGCGGTTGCGGCGGGTTTCCGGGTATGTATATTGGTCGCGAGCCCAGGAGGTCCCATGTCCGTGCGTCAGAGCCTGCTCGCGATCCTCGCGCAGGGGCCGTGCTACGGCTATCAGCTGCGCCATGAGTTCGCGCGTCGCACCGGTGCCGTGTGGCCGCTCAACGTCGGACAGATCTACAACACACTCGAACGTCTCGAGCGCGACGGTCTCGTCAGCCGAGACGAAGCCGACGCGCAGGGCCACGTCTACTGGGAGATCACGCCGGCCGGCGCCGCCGAGGTCGCTCTCTGGCTCGCCGGTCCGGTCGAACGGCCCGTCGCCCCGCGCGACGAGCTCGCGATCAAGGTCGCACTCGCGGCGACGCTTCCCGGCGCCGACGCCGCCTCTGTGATCCAGGCCGAGCACGCGGCGGTCGAGGCACGTCTGGCGGAGCTGCGCCGTATCCGCTCGATCCGCGACGACCACGGCCCCGAGGACCTCGCGCACTCGCTCGTACTGGACTCGATGATCTTCGCCGCAGAGGCTGAGTCGCGATGGCTCGAGCACGCCGGCGCGCGTCTGGCCGAGCATCCTCAGCACGCGCTGGCACTCGCGCTCGACGTCGATCGCCCCAAACGCGGCCGCCCTGGGCGTGTCGAGAGGGAGGCCCTCGTCTGATCGCCGTTCGCCTGGAGCGGATGCACAGCCACCCGAGATGCCCGGGAAACTAGGATCTGAGTCATGGCTGGAATATGGGGCAGACGCAAGCGCGAACAGGAAGAACTCGCCGCACAGGATGCCGATCTGGCACGTCGTGCCGAGCAGGCTCTCGTCGCGGCCGACGAGCGCATCCGCACGACCTCGGACGAGCTGGTGTTCGCCGAGGCCGAGCTCGGCGATTCGCTCACGAGCGACCTCCGCACGGCCCTCGCGGCGGTGCGCACGCATCTGCGCGAGGCGTTCCAGCTGCACCAGCTGAACCACGACGAGATCCCGGATACGCCGGAGGAGCTGCGCACGCGCAATGCCCGCATCGTGCAGCTGTGCGACTGGGCGCAGGACCTGCTCGACGAGAAGACGGGAGATCTCGCGGAGTCGGTCGCGAAGGTGCGGCGGGCTCCCGAGATCATCGCACAGGTGCGAGCGGATGCCGCAGCGCTGAGCGAGCGCATCCCGCAGACGAACGCGACCGTCGCCCGGCTCTCGAGCCGGTACTCCGAATCGGCGATGCACCAGATCACCGCGAGTGCCGCCGAGGCGGAGCAGCTCATCGCGTTCGCCACGCACGGCGCCGACGTCTCGGAGCGGCGCCGAGCGGCGAAGCAGAACGAGGAGGCGAACCTCGCCCTGGAGACCGCGACGGAGGCGACCCGCCGCGCTTCGGCTCTGCTCGACGCCGTGGAGGACTTCGAGATCGAGGCGCTCCGCGCCGAGTCGACTCTCGCCGAGGTCGTCGCCGACTCCCGCTCCGACCTGATCGCCGCGCGTACCGCTCCGCAGGTCCCGGCCGTCGCCGCCGCTGTGAGCGACCTCCAGAAAGCGCTCAGCGCCCTCTCCCCCGCCGGCTCCCCCGGGGACCCCTTCGCGGAGCTGTCGCAGCTGCGGGCGGCGAACACCGCGCTCGACGACGCGATCGCCACCGCCCGCCACCGCGCGGAGCACCCGCTCCCCAGCATCCAGCAGGTGCAGCACGCGATCGACGACGCCGACCGTCAGCTCGGCGTGGCCCGCGGCCTCATCGCAGGGCATCGCGGCTGGATCGGCGCCGACGCCCGCACCCGCCTCGCCGAGGCCGAGCGTCTGCGCGTCGACCTCTCCGACCTGCTGCCAGCGGAGGAGACGAGAGAGCAGGCTCTCGCCGGGGCGCGTCGGGTGGCGCACCTCGCCTCCGAGGCGCTTCAGCTCGCGCAGCGCGACATCGACTCCTCCCGCCCGCAGGATCAGTGGGGCGGCAACGGCTGGGGCGGCGGTGGCGGCTGGGGCGGCGGTCGCCGTGGCGGCGGCGGAGGAGACATCGCGTCCGGCATCCTCGGCGGGCTCGTGATCGGCGGCCTGCTCGACGGCATGTTCGACTGATCGCGCGCACCCGCGCACGCGAAGACGGCCCGCTCCTTCCGGAGCGGGCCGTCTTCGCGTGTTCCCGGTCTACGAGGCGAGGGCCTCCGCGGGCGGTGCAGACGTCTCGAGCGCGATCACGCCGTAGTCCCAGCCCTTGCGGCGATAGACGACGCTGGGGTGGTCGGTGCGGGCGTCGACAAAGAGGAAGAAGTCGTGGCCGACGAGCTCCATCCGGTCGACCGCCTCCTCGACGGTCATCCACTCGGGATCGAAGCTCTTGGTGCGGATCACGACCGGCGAGTAGACCTCGTCCTCGTCGTTCTGCACAGGGATGCTGCCTGTCGCCACCGCTCGGAGCACGTCAGCCGAGGCGGGCTGCACGTCGATCCCTTCGAGCGCGCCGCTCTCCTTCTCGAAATGAGGGCCGCGCGGGTGCTGGCGGCCGTCTACCCGCTTCTCCTTCGCTCGACGCAGCTGCTCCGCCATCTTGTCGACAGCGAGGTCGAACGCGACGAACTTGTCACCGTCGGTGGCTTCGGCACGGACGACGGGTCCTTTGCCGATCAGCGTCAGCTCGACGGTCTCATCGGGAACGCGTCCATTGCGATACACGCGATGCGTGACCTTCACGTCCAGCCGTTGCGCTCGCGCTGCGAACGTCTGGATCTTGGCGATCTTCTCCTCGACAACGGTTCGGAAGCGATCGGTGATACCCACTCCGACGCCGACGATGCTCGTTTCCATTGCTGCCTCCTTGTCCCGGTCCACCCGGCCAAGGGCGGACCGTGGTCGCCTTGTGACCCCCCACCGTAGTCCGGTCGGGAGCGGATGTCACGGGTCAGTTCCGCCGTGTCGTCGATGGATCCGATGTGAATGCGCTGTGCCTCCCGTGAAGAGGTGTGGCCGCCAGAGTGACCGCAGCCACCACCTCGAATCCTGCCCGGTCGAGCACGAGAGACGCCTCGTCGATGGTCGCGCCGGTGGTGACGACATCGTCGACCAGGATGACGCGGGCTCCCGCGCCCTGGAAGCGAGCGCGCACGCTCCCCTCCGCGTTCCGGGCACGCGCGGAGACGTCGAGCCCGCGCTGATCGCGCCGAGCGTGCGCGGCGGACAGTGCCCGCAGCGGGCGCACACCCGCGCGTCGGATCAGCAGCTCTGGCACGCGGTAGCCACGACGCCGGAAGGCTGCTCCGGAGGTGGGAACCGGCACCATCGAAACAGCCGATCCTGCGACGGACGGCAGAACGACGGCGAGCGCCGTGCCCAGCGGACGTGCGAGCAGGGTCTCACCGTCGTCCTTCATCCGTCGGATGCAGCGAGCGGCGACCCCCTCGTAGGTGAGCGCCGCACGCACCACGCGTCCCTGCGGCGTGCGCACATCCACAGGCGAAGCCTGGAGCCGACCCCTGCACGGGTCGCACAGGAGCGTGCCCGGCTCGTCGCAGCCGGGGCACGTCGCGGCCAGGAGAAAGGCGAGCGCCTCCCGTCCGAGGGCGCGGATGCCGGTCGGGGAGACGGTGGGATCGGTCATCCGCCGATCATGACGCAGCCTGCGTCTCGTCATCGCACCGGACTCCGCAAACGGTCGAAGCCTGTGGACCGTTCCTGTCCTGCCACCTCTGTGCAGAGGTGGCAGGAGAGTCGTCCGCGCTCAGTGGCCTGCTCGAGTCGCGAGCAGCTGCACTCCCGTCGTCGCCTGGCTCCAGGCCGACCCGCTGCGGGCGAAGACCGCGCCGTCGGAGCTCAGGATCCTCAGGCCCGATGCAGAACGCGATCCCGCGATCGTGGCCGCTCCCGCCGGCGCCGATTCGACGGTTCCCGTTCCACCGACGATCTGCGTCAAGACGATCCGGTCGTCGGTGTCCGCGAGCACGGCGAGCCGGTCCGGGCCGAGCCACACCAGGCCGGATGCCGAGCCCTGCAGCTGCGTGATCTCCTCGGTCGGCCCGAGCGCCGTGGGAACGCCGTTCTCGTCTCGGACGATCGCGGAGACGACGATCCAGCGCTCTCCGCCGACGACGATCACGGCCGCGATGCGAGCCCCGTCCGCCGAGACGCGGATCGCCGAGACCTCGGACGCCCCGGGCCACGCGTCGGCGATCGGATTCTGCGCGACGTCGACGCTGATGGCCTGCAGAGCGGATGGCGCAGTGGCGGGGACGGACCACGTGTAGTCGAACGGATCCATCGACGGACGGATGAGGGACGGACGTTGATCGAGTTCGTCGAAGTTCCCGTTGCCCGCGATGTAGATGTGTCCGTCGCCCAGCTGGACGGCGGCGTGCGACCCATCGAGCGCGACGTCGACCGCAGTAATGGGCTGCGTGATGGCGAGGATCTCGTCCGAGACCCCGGGCAGCGGCGTCACCTCTCCGCCGACCAGGTTGCCGAACGCGCCGTCCTTGAGAACGAGGCTCCCCCCGTCGGGCGGGTCCTCGGCGAGTTTGACGACACCGGCGTCGAGAGTGCGTCCGTCGATGCTGAATCGCACCTGACTCACCTGCACCCCCGCCGCGAGGAACGTCTCCTGCAGCTGCGTGCGCATGCGGGCGAGGGTGACCTGGTCCAGGCCGGAGGCCGCGCCGTTCAGCGCGACGTCGGCGACCTGTTCGGAGTCGATCGGCACGGCGTCGCGCGCGAGCTGCACGCCCGCGGGGAACGCGTTCTGCACAGCCGGATCGAGCCACGGGCTCGGTGCGCCGCCGATCAGCGCCTGCGCGATGGTCGTCGCGATCGTGGCACGTCGCGGGAACCACCGCACGTCGGGAACGAGGCGCTCCCAGGTCTGGTCGAAGAACTGCAGCGCGTAGTCGTCGTAGACGCGGGAGAAGCGGGACTCGTCGAGGACGACGCCGTCCGGCGCCTCGGAGATGCGCCACTGCCCGTCGATCCGCACGACGACGAACGACGAGGTGGAGGCTCCGAACGCCTCGGAGTACGCACCGGTGCCGTCGACGCTCGCCAGCTGATCGAACGTCACGCGGACATCGGCCGTGTCGCCCTCGTCCACTTCCCCGTCGTCCTCGACGGTCGAGATGAACGAGCGCGTCGCGGCGCTGACGTCGATCGACACTCCGGTGGTCGGCAGCCACTCCGACGCCATCTCCGGCGTCATGAAGCTCCGAGCCGTCGCCCAGTTGTCGGCCGGCGTGATCGCCGCCTCCACGAAACCCTCGACGATCTCGGCTGGCCCGGCGCCCTCGACCGGCCCGGACGCGAGCGGCAGGAAGTCGGGGTCCTCGGGAGAGGTACCGAGCGCGAGTCCCGGCTGGACATCGCCGGTCGTGGGCAGGCCGGTGCACGCCGCAAGAGCGAGGACCGTGGCGGTGACAGCGAGGGCCAGGAGGTTCCGTCGACGAGCCGATCTCATTCGAGGCTCCCTCGGTCGAACAGCTCGGCGGGAAGGTCGGCGAGATGGATGGGCTGCGTCGCGTCCCCCATACCGGCAAGCGGCTGGGGTTCGACGGGGATCGGAGACGGACCGTCGAGCACCTCACCCCGCGGTATGGTCAGGACGAAGTTCGTACCGACGCCGAGCTCCGACCAGACGGCGAGGGTCCCGCCGTGCAGCGTGGCGTCGCCGAGGGCGATCGAGAGTCCGAGTCCGGTGCCGCCGATCGTCCGCTGCCGCGACGGGTCGGCGCGCCAGAAGCGGTCGAAGACGCGCTCGGCATCCGCGGGATCCATCCCGAGTCCGAAGTCGCGCACGCCGGCGGCCACCGCATGCTGGTTGCTGTCGACGGTGACGATGATCGGGCGTCCCTCGCCGTGCTCGATCGCGTTGCCGATGAGGTTGCGCAGCACGCGGCGCACGCGGCGCGGATCCATGTCGACGGGCGAGTACCCGCCGGGCGCGACGAGCCGCAGCTCGCTGCCACGACCGTCCGCGAGCGGCTGCATCTGCTCGATGATGTCCTCGGCGAGATGGGCGAGGCTCGTGGCCTCGAGCTCGAGCTGCACGGAGCCGGCGTCGTACCGACTGATCTCGAGGAGGTCCGACAGGAGGGTCTCGAAGCGCTGCACCTGCGTGTGCAGGAGCTCCGTGGTCCGCGCCGTGGTCGGGTCGAACTCCTCGCGCTGGTCGTTGAGCATGTCGGCGGCGAGGCGGATCGTGGTGAGAGGCGTCCGCAGCTCGTGCGACACATCGGACACGAACCGCTGCTGCACGAGCGACAGCTCTCCGAGCTCCTTGATCTGCGCTTCGATGCTGTCGGCCATCGCGTTGAACGATCGACCGAGCGTCGCGATCTCATCCTCGCCGTGCACGTCGATCCGCACTCCGAGATCACCGGACGCGAGACGCGCGCTCGTCTCGGCGGCCTCGACGATAGGCGTCGACACCAGTCGCAGCACGATCGAGGAGATGACCGCGACGATGGCCACCAGACCGATCCCGGCGATCCACAGCGTGCGCTGCACGAAGGTGAGGGTGCTGTCCGCATCGGCGAAGTCATACGCGAAGTAGATGGCGAAGGGGCCGGCTTCCGGCACCTGCAGCTGCTGCCCGACGATCACACCCGGCACAGTGCGTCCGCCGAGATCGATCGCCGCCGACTGCCAGGACTGCCAGTCGTCGAACTCGATGACACGGTTGCGCAGGGCGGGGCTGATGAAGTTCGCGCTGAGACCGGCGGTGAAGCCGTTGAGCGGTCCGGCGACGTCGTCGTTCACGCGGAAGCCTGCGAGTCCCTCGGCCGTAGAGTTGCGACCGAGATCCTCCTGCACGCTGTCCCACAGCTCCTGCAGGGCAGCCGGATTGTCTCCGAGCGCGGCCGAGTCGAGCGTCGCCTGCGCCTGGTCGATCGAACGCCGGGCATCCTCGAGAGCCTGGTTCTTGCGGGACTCGAAGAGATCGTTCTGGATGACGAGGGCCATCGTCACGCAGGTGATGAGGATCGCGGTCGAGGTGAGGAGCAGCGTGATCGCCAGCGTCCGGAACCGCAGCGAGCGTCGCCACAGGGCGGCGAGCACGTCGGGCCACCCTCGCCAGTCGCGGAGGACGGCGACCGCGGTGGTGGTCGCTGTCGTCGCAGCCACGGGTCCTAGCCCGCACTCCCGGCACGGTAGCCGACACCGCGCACCGTCATCACGATCTTCGGGTTGTCCGGATCGAGCTCGACCTTGGCCCGCAGCCGCTGCACGTGCACGTTCACGAGCCGTGTGTCGGCCTTGTAGTGGTACCCCCAGACCTGCTCCAGGAGCATCTCGCGGGAGAAGACCTGCTGCGGCTTGGAGGCGAGGGCGACGAGCAGCTGGAACTCGAGCGGTGTCAGAGCGATCGGGGAATCTCCGCGGCGCACCTCGTGGGCGTCGACATCGACCGTGAGATCTCCCACCCGCAGCTGCTCGCCCACGGTCGATGGGGCCGGACGCAGTCGGGTACGGATGCGGGCGACGAGCTCCTTCGGGTTGAAGGGCTTGACGATGTAGTCGTCTGCGCCCACCTCGAGTCCACGCACGACATCGGCCGTGTCGCTGCGCGCGGTGAGCATGATGATCGGCACGCCGGATTCCGCGCGGATGCGGGTGCAGATCTCGATGCCGTCCATGCCGGGCAGCATCAGGTCTAGCAGCACCAGATCCGGGCGCTGTGTGCGCCATTCCTCGACAGCCTTGGCGCCGTCGGCGCAGAACACCGGCTCGAAGCCCTCCGTGCGCAGCACGATGCCGATCATCTCGGCGAGCGCGGTGTCGTCGTCGACCACAAGGATGCGTGAGGTCATAACTGTTACCTTATGGCACTCAGTCCCACGACTCCGCGTCTGCGCGCGCGACGTGTGTTATGACACGATGGGAGCGCACGACGGAGGGAGTGCCGGTGACCGGCCAGACGTGGACCCCAGCCCCCAAGCGGGGCATCATCCCCCTGCATCCGCTCACGTTCGGGATGCTGCTCGGCCGATCGTTCTCGGCGCTGCGCCACAACCCGAAAGTGCTCTTCGGTTTCGGCGTCGTGATCCAGCTGATCGTCGTCGTGCTCAGCGCGGTGGTCATGGGGTTCGTCTTCGCGACCACCTTCGCACGGCTCGAGTCGCTCTCTCCCTCTTCACCGGACTTCGAGGCGGTGCTCGCCGGCACGATCGGCATGAACCTCGTCGCCGGCATCGCGGTCGGGTTAGCGTCGATCGCCTTCACGGCCCTCATGCAGGGTGTGGTGGCCGCCGAGATCGGCAACGCCGCCATCGGCGTCAAGGCCTCCCTCGGTGCGCTGTGGAAGAAGATGCTCCCGGCGTTCTGTCGGCTCGCGGCGTTCGCCTCGCTCTCCGTGGCGTTCGTCTTCGGCATCATCGTGATCGCCTTCCTCATCATCGCCGGGTTCATCGCCGGCGGGCTCGGCGGATCGATGGAGGCGATCGGCGGACTGGTCGTGCTGCTGATCCTGCTCGTGCTCGCCACCATCCCGCTCGTGGTCTGGCTCACCACCAAGCTGCTGCTCGTGCCGTCGATCCTGGTGCTCGAGCGCGCGAAGTTCCGGGATGCACTCATGCGCTCCTGGCGTCTGACGCGCGGGCGGTTCTGGGTCGCCTGGGGAGTCACCTTCCTCATCGGCGCGATCATGGGCCTCGCGATGCAGGTGGTGAACATCCCCGTTGCGCTGCTCAGCTCGATGCTCGGGACGGTGATCGCACCGACGGGCTCGACCGACCCATCGGCGATCCTGGGCTTCGTCTTCGCCCTCCTCGCCCCGCAGATCCTCCTTCTCGTGCTGCAGGCGATCACCCTCGTGGTGCAGAGCACTGCGGGCACGCTCGTGTACCTCGACTGCCGCATGCGGTACGAGGGTCTCGATCAGGCGCTGATCAGTCATGTCGAGCGCCGTGACCTCGGCTGGACCGACGAACAGCTCAGCGACCCGTTCGTCGTCGACCCCGGACGCGCGGTGACGAGCGCTCCGCCGCCCAAGCAGGTGCCGGAGTGGGCGATGAACGCGCAGTACCCGGCGGCCGCGTATCCCGCACAGCCCTATGCTGCGCAGCCCTACCCTGCACAGCCCTACCCCGCACAGCCCTACCCCGCACAGCCCGCTGCTGCGGCACCTCAGCCGACCTACCCCGCTCCGCCCTATGCCGGACAGGAGTTCCCCGCGCCGCCAGCCTTCGGCGCTCCTCCCGCACCCCCTGCACCTCCGGCTCCGCCCGCAGCATCCCCTCCGCCCGCGGCGCCGCAGACCGACGACAGCTCGACCTGGGCTGCCCCCGGCTCGGGGCCGCACGGACCCGCATGATCGCTCTCCTCGACGTGTTCGCCCCGGACGGCGACGACGCCAGGCGCTGGGCGGAGGAAGAGCTCGCCGACCCACGGTACGCCGACGCCAAGCCGACGTGGTTCGACCTGGTGTCGCGAGACATCGGACGCTTCCTCGCGGATCTCTTCAGCTCGGACAACGGGCAGAACATCGGGCCCACCGCGCTGATCGTCGTCTGCGTCGTCGTGTTCGCCGCTCTGGTGGCCGCGCTCATCATCTGGGGCAGGCCGCGCCGCGGACGCGCCGTGCGGCGTCCGATCACAGGCCTCCTCGGCGCCGAGGACGATCGCTCGGCATCCCAGCTCCGAGCGGATGCCGAGCGCGCCGCCCGATCCGGCGATTGGGACACGGCGACCGTCCTGCGCTTCCGAGCCCTGGCACGCGGTCTCCTGGAGCGGGATCTCATCGACCCCTCGCCCGGCGCGACAGCGCAGGCGATCGCCCGTGAGGTCTCACGGGTCTTCACCGCCGAGGCCGACGCCGTCCGCCGAGCGGCGACGTCGTTCGACGACGTCCGCTACCTGCGGCATCCGGCGACTGCGGAGAGCTATGCCGAGCTCGCGGCGACGGACGACCGGCTGATCGCGCTCCGACCCGAGCTGGCGACGGCATGACGACGGCGACCGAACAGCAGCCGACGTCGACGGCGGACCGACCGGATCCGCGACGACGCCTGAAGGCCGTGATCGGGTGGGTCGTCGTCGCGGCTCTGGTGCTCCTCGGCGTCTTCGTCGCGACGCAGGTGGCCACCCAGATGCCGGGCGGCCGCGGCGGACTCGACCCGGAGGGCGTCGGCGATTCCGGTACGCGAGCGCTCGCCGAGCTGCTGCGCGATCAGGGTGTCGAGATCGAGGTGGTGCGCTCGCGCTCCGAAGTGCGTGCCGCGCTCGATTCCGATTCCACCCTCGCGATGGCGAATCCGTACACGCTCACCGACGAGGGAGTCGCCGACCTCATCGAGCCGGCCGACCGCGTCGTCTTCCTCTCCGCCAGCACCCACCTCATCGCCTTCCTCGGTCTGGGCGACAACGCGACCGCCGACTCGACCGAGGTCGAGGCCGACTGCGACGCGGCCGAGTTCGCGCGCGTGGGCACCATCCGCCCCGACCGCGTCTTCGCCCCGGCCCCCGGGGTGCAGGGCTGCTTCGGCACCGAGGATGCCGCCGCGGTGCTCGTCGGAGAGGTCGACGGTCAGATGCGGACCGTGGTCGAGGGAGCGCGGCTGTTCAGCAACGCGTACCTCGCCGAGAACGGCAACGCGGCCCTCGGGCTCGCACTGCTGGGGCAGAGCGACAAGGTCGTCTGGTACGTGCCCAGCTTCGCCGACACCGACATCGAGGCGGCCGAGCCGGACACCCTCGGATCGCTCACTCCGGGGTGGGTGACCCCGGCGATCCTGATGCTGATGCTCGCCGCCCTCGCCGCAGGCCTGTGGCGCGGGCAGCGCTTCGGCCCGCTCGTCGCCGAGACGCTGCCCGTCACGGTCCGGGCCTCGGAGACGATGCTGGGACGCGCACGGCTCACCGCCAAGGCCGGCGACGCCGCCCACGCCGCCGAGGCGATCCGCGACGGGAGTCGACGGCGGCTCGCCCGCCGGCTGGGACTCGCCGTGCAGGCGAGCGCCGACGAGGTGGCCGACGCCGCATCCGACCGGCTCCGCATCCCCCGCGGCTCGCTGCAGAGTCTCCTCGGTGGCCCGCTCCCGACGGATGACGCCGGGCTCGTCGATCTGGCCCGCCGCCTGAGCGAGCTCGAGGGAGCCGTCGACGACACCCTCCGCGAGATGCGGAGACCCGAGTGAACGACTTCTCCCCGCCCCCGACCACACCGAATCCGACCGGAAGCCGAGGCCCCAGCGTGACCCCTGAGAACCCCACCGACGCGGACCTGCGTCAGGCGATGCATCGCGTCAGGACGGAGGTCGACAAGGCCGTCGTCGGCCAGGCCGGGACCGTGACCGGTCTCCTGGTCGCCCTCCTCGCGCGCGGACACGTGCTCTTGGAGGGTGTGCCGGGCGTCGCGAAGACCCTGGTCGTGCGGTCGTTCGCCCGCTCACTCGGTCTCGACACCAAGCGGGTGCAGTTCACCCCCGACCTCATGCCCGGCGACGTCACCGGCTCGCTCGTGTACGACGCGCGCACCGGGGAGTTCGACTTCCGCGCGGGGCCGGTCTTCACGAACATCCTTCTCGCGGACGAGATCAACCGCACGCCGCCGAAGACCCAGGCCGCGCTGCTCGAGGCGATGGAGGAGCGTCAGGTCTCGGCGGACGGCACGAGCAGGCCGCTGCCCGACCCCTTCCTCGTGGCCGCGACCCAGAACCCGATCGAGCACGAGGGGACGTACTCGCTGCCCGAGGCTCAGCTCGACCGGTTCCTCATGAAGCTGGTCGTGGGGATGCCGGAGCGCGACGCCGAGGTCTCGGTGCTGCGCAAGCACGCGTCCGGCTTCTCGCCGCGCGAGCTCACCGGCGTGGAGGCCGTGGTGGACGCCGCGGTGATCCGCGCGGCCCAGGACGCCGCAGCTCGTGTCGACGTGACGGACGACGTGCTCGGGTATGTCGTCGACCTCGCGAGGGCCACCCGCCAGTCGCCGTCGGTCGAGCTCGGAGCGAGCCCTCGAGCATCCACCGGTCTGCTGGCCGCGGCGAAGGCGTGGGCCTGGCTCAACGCATCGTCGGCCGTGACGCCCGACCACATCCAGACCATGCTCGTTCCGGTGTGGCGCCACCGCCTGCAGCTGCGACCCGACGCGCAGATGGAGGGCGTGTCCGCAGACGCGGTGCTCACCTCGGTCCTGCAGCAGACCAGGGTGCCGATCTAGGTGTTCGTCACCGGTCGTCTCGCTCTCGCGGTGGGTCTGGGCGTCGTGCCCGTCGTCCTCACCGGCCTCGCCGGGTACCCCGCGTACGCCGCCCTCGGCATCTGGATCGGGCTGTGCGTGCTGCTCACGGCTCTCGACGTCGTGCTCGCCCCGAGCCCCCGTTCGGTCATCGTGACCCGCCGGGTGCCGAATCGCACGCGCATCGGCGAGCTCGTGCCGGTGAGCGTGGCGCTGCAGAACACCGGCACCCGCACGCTGCACGCGCTGATCCGCGACGCCTGGCAGCCCACCGCGGGCGCGGACGGCGCCAGGCAGCGCCTCGAGATCCCGTCCGGCGAGCGCCGCCGCGTCGAGATCCCGCTCCTCCCCCGCAGGCGGGGCGAGCTCGTGAGCGAGTTCGTCATGGTGCGCTCACGCGGGCCGCTGGGCCTCGCCGGTCGACAGGCGCGCCACCGCGTGCGCGGCGCGATCCGCGTGCTTCCGGCCTTCTCCTCCCGCAAGCACCTGCCGTCACGTCTGGCGCGTCTGCGCGAGCTCGACGGCAACACCAGCATCCAGGTGCGCGGTCAGGGCACCGAGTTCGACTCGCTTCGCGAGTACGTCCGCGGCGACGACGTGCGCTCGATCGACTGGCGCGCCACCGCTCGCGCGGGCACCACGATGCTGCGCACCTGGCGTCCGGAGCGCGACCGGCACGTCGTCATCATCATCGACACCGGGCGCACCGCGGCAGCACGCGTCGGCGACGGCACCCGCGTCGACGCATCCCTGGAAGCCACGCTGCTGCTCGCCGCTCTGGCCGCGCGAGCCGGCGACCACGTGCACCTGCTGATGTACGACCGCGTGGCGAGGGCCCGCGTCACCGGAGTGGAGGGCGCGGCCCTTCTCCCCGCGCTCACTGACGCGATGGCTCCTGTACACGCGCGTCTCGTCGACACCGACTGGCCGAGCGCTTTCGCCGCGGTGCGCACCCTCACGACGCGTCCGTCTCTGATCGTCGTGCTGACCGCGCAGGATGCCGCGGAATCCGCCCGGGGCTTCCTCGGCGCCTTCCCCGATGCGACGCGTGCCACATCGATCCTGGTCGGCTCCGTGACCGACGACGGTATCGCCGACCTCGCCAGACAGCGCGGGAGCCGCGAGGAGATCTACGTCGCCGCCGCCGCCGAGCAGACGATGAGGGAGGCCGAGAACGTCGCCGACGCGATCCGCCGAGCGGGAGGCGAGGCGATCGCCGCCGACCCGGAATCGCTGCCGCCGCGCATCGCCGACCGCTACCTCGAACTCAAGGCCGCCGGCCGGCTCTGAGGCCGGACCAGCGACGTCGAGGGCTCGGTCAGCCCGCGACGAGGCGCGGGGTGCCCGCCTCGTACTCGACGAGGTCACCGGTCTCGCCGCGCACGTACGCACGTCGGCCGATCACGAGCATGTAGATGAGGAACACCGCGAGGGCGGCGACTCCGATGCCGATCTTGACCGGCCACGGGAGCGCCCAGCCCGTGACGAATCCCTCGACGAGGCCCGCGAGGAACAGGGCGAAGACCAGTCCGATCGCAACGGTGGCGAGGGAGCGGCCCTCGGCGGCGAGCGACTCGCCGCGCGATCGGTTCCCCGGCGCGACCCACGACCAGAACAGGTGGAGACCCCCGGCTGCGGCGACGAAGATGCAGGTCATCTCGAGCAGACCGTGCGGAAGGATGTACAGCACCATGACGTCCGCGCGCCCGTGTGCGGCCATGACGGCGCCCGAGATCCCGAGGCCCATGGCGTTCTGGACCAGGGCGTTCACGGGCCAGATGCCGGTGATCCCGAACAGCACGCACTGCAGCGCGATCCACGCGTTGTTCGTCCACACCATCCCCATGAAGACCGCGGCGGGGTTCTCGGTGTAGTAGCCGGTGAAGCTCTCGTCGGCGTACTGCGCCAGCATGTCGGGAGGGCCGAGCGTGGCGATGAGCGCGGGATCGGAGGAGATCCAGACGGCGGTGCCGACCGCGACGGCGATGAACGACACGGCGATCACGAGCGTGGTCCACCGAAGGCGGTAGAGGGCGGCGGGCAGCTGCAGCGAGAAGAAGCGGGCGATCTGGGTGAGGATGCTGTCGGAGGCTCCGGTCAGACGCAGCCGGGCCCGCACGAGGATCGTGGAGAGGTAGGACCCCTGCGGCGACTCCCCCACCGAGGTCTTCAGCTCGGCGAGATCGGCGGATGCCGCACGATAGCGCACGATCAGCTCGTCGACGCCCGCTCCGTCCAAGCGCTCACGGCTCAACCGGTCGAGCCGCTCCCACTCGGCGCGGCGTGCATCGGTCAGCGCATCGGCATCCACCTGATTTACTGTACTCATGTCCGCGCCGCTCGATACGTCCGACGAGGTGCTCTCGGGCGAGGCCGTCGCGATCGACGTGCAGCCGATCGGCTTCGTGCTGCGTGCCGCCGGCGCCATCATCGACATGCTGGTCGGCCTCGGCGTCTTCCTGCTGTGGATCTTCCTGCGCATCTGGCTGCTCGACGCCGGGGTCCTCGACGAGGCGACGGACCGCATCGCGACCGTGAGCGCGCTCGTCGTGAGCTTCGTCGTGCTGCCGATCACGATGGAGATGGCGCTGAAGGGGCGGAGCCTCGGGAAGCTCGCCGTCGGCGGCCGCATCGTACGGATCGACGGCGGCGCCCCGGGCTTCCGGCACGCGTTCATCCGCGCCCTGCTGGGCGTCCTCGAGATCTACATGGCCCTCGGCAGCGTCGCCGTGCTCGCCGGCGCCTTCAGCGCGCGATCGCAGCGCCTGGGCGACATGGTCGCCGGGACGTACAGCCAGCGCGTGCGCACGCCCAAACTGGTCCCGTCCGTCCCCGTGCTGCCGCCGTCGCTGGTGGGGTGGGCGCAGATCGCCGACGTCGCGCGACTGCCGGACCGCCTCGCCCGCCGCATCTCGCAGTTCCTGCAGAGCGCACCCCGCATGGTGCCCGCAGCACGGACGCGAGTGGCGCACGACCTGCTCGTCGAGGCGTCGCCGTTCATCTCACCGCTCCCCCCGGTCTCACCCGAGGAGGTGCTCATCGGCGTCACCGTGCTTCGCCGCGAGCGCGAGCGGCGGGCGCTGGAGAACGCCGACCGCAGGGCCGAGCGTCTGACGGGGCGTCGCGTCGGGGTCTAGGCGCGTCGGCGTTTCGTCGCTTCGAGGTCTCGGCGATTCCGGGTCTAGGCGCGCAGAGCCTCGTGCCGCACCACGAGCCATCCGGCAGGGACCGAGAGACGGTCGGCGTGTGGGGCGCAGAGGTCGTGGACGTGAGGATGGTTCGCGATGCCGAGCGGACCGAGAGCGGCCATCTGGTCGCGGTAATCGTAGGTGAGCGTCGCCACGGCCTCACGCGCGCAGCCGACCTTCGAGCAGAGTCTTCCGTCCATCACCGCCAGACTACGTCCGCGGAACGGCGGGGCCTCGACGCCGCGCCGCACTCCGTTCGCCCTAGACTTTCGCTATGCCCCGCAGGTCCCGCATGTCCGCCTCCCCTCGGCGCGGCGCACGTCACGGTCGACACGGTCGCCTCGGTCGCAGCGAGGTCGTCCGCCCGCCGCTTGCTCCCCTCGACGGCCGCATCGACCGTTTCGACCTGACTGTCGGCACCGCCGTGGAGTTCCTCCGCGGCACCTGGCCCGAACTCCAGGACGTGCGGTTCGAGATCGGGGCGATGCCGACGTTCGAGAGCGCCGAGGAGGTCCCCCGCTGGTACCTCGACCGCGAGAACCGCCGGATCGTACTGTTCCGCCTCCCCATCGAGCGGCTGCTGCCCCCGGGGCACGACGACAACGCGCACCGGCGCATGGCGATCGAGAGTGCGGTGTTCCGTGCCGCGGCCGAGTACGTCGGACGCGAACCCTGGGACCTCGGCGGTCACGACCACTGACGGGGCTGCGGAGCCCGCGAGATCACGGGAAGACGGTGATCGTCTGTTGCGCCCCGGCCTCCGGCCATACGGGCCAGCCCGCGAGCGCACCGGACGCGGTCATCCGCACGGAGGCGTGGACCGGGCCGGAGGTGCTCAGCGAATACGACGTGCGGGGGTCGACCTCGAACGAGGCTGAGGAGCCGGCGGGCACGGTGACCGACGACGGATCGCCGCCCGGTAGGGCGATCTCGACCACGGCATCCTCGTCCTCGTCGTTGGCGAACACCAGGCGTGGTGCGGGGCCCTCGGGGATCGACACGACCACCTCGTCGTCGAACTCGGGGGCGGGGAGGAGCCACGCGAAGTCCGTCTGCGGACCCGAGCCGTCCTGCTCGCGGATGCCCGCGAGCACGGGCGCCTCCGCCTCGACGTCGACCACGTACTCCCCTACCGGGACGGAGGCGAGGGAGATCTCCGTCGGCTGATCGGCGGTGAGCGTGACGGGGAGCTCCGTGGTCGACGTGGAGTCGCCGACCTTCCGCATGGTGACGACGGCCTGCGTGTCGGCGTCGGGCGACATCAGACGCAGCACCGCCATCTCGCTGCCGTCGGCCGGCGCCTGCATGACCTGGACGCCCGGGATCACGGCGTTTCGCTGCGGTGCCGGCACGGCATCCTGCAGGTCGGCCCCCGCAGGGTCGAGCGTGCGGGTGAGCGATGACTGCAGCACCGCCCGCACGGGAGAACCCGTGGCCGTCACCTTGACGATCGGGATCTCCGAGCCGCTGGCGATGGATGACAGGGGCAATGACACCTGTGTTCCCGCGGGCACGATGACCGAGGTGGAGGCGCGGACCGTCCCGAAGACCGAGAGCGAGACGGTGCTGGGCACCGCACCCGGGTTGGTGAGCGCGACGATGTCCTTCGCACCCGTCTCGACGGTCCCGCCGACCAGCCACGACTCACTGCTCGCGGGGCGGCAAGGAGCGGCGGCGAACCCGAAGAGGTCGTCCTCCGCCAGCGTGAACGATTCGCTGCCGGCGATGAGCGGCGCGGTGCGATCGTGCACCTCGCCGACGAGGCGGCGCACATCACCCGCACCGACGAGGTCGTCGGCGGTGATCGTGGTGGAGGCCGGTGCGCCCGTCGTCCCGCCGCTCGTGAAGCGTGGGGATGCCGCCGACACCATCTCGAGCGGGTTCGACGGATCACGGCCGAGAGCGCGGAAGTCGCCGTTGCACACGAGCACGGCATCGCCGGGCAGCGGCGTGACATCGGCCTGCGCCGGCTCGTGGGCGATCGTGGGCAGGGAGGAGGAGATCGCGAGGACTGTACCGACGACGACGGCCGCCGCGACGAGCGCCCCGGTGATCACGCGCGCACTGGTCGCCGCCACGCGGAAGGCACGGTTGCCGGTCATCGCCTGCCCTCCTCGGCATCGGTGTCTGTCTCAGGATCCGAATCGAGGTCGCTCGGGTGCTCCGGGGCCTGGTCGGTCGCGGCGTCATCGCGCGGATCGTCATCGACGGCAGGACCGGCAGGATCTGCCGGGTCTGCCGGATCGACGTCAGTATCGGCGGACGCGTGAGCATCTGCATCCGCTGTCGCTTCCGCCTCTGCTGCCGCTTCCGCCTCTGCTGTCGCTACCGCCTCGTACTCCGCTCCCGCAGGCGGCGCATCGGCCCCGCCGTCGGCGGCATCCTCGGCGCGCTCATCCTGCTCAGGGAGCTCCGAGTGTTCCAGATCCTCCGCGTGACGAGGCAGAACCAGTCGCTCCTCGGGCGCGAGACCGACGATGCGCGGCGTCGCCCGCGCAGCACGGCGGGAGGCTCGGGTGGGTATCGAGAGCAGCAGGGCGGCGAACAAGAACACGAGCTGCACCGTGATCACGAGGCGGGCGGTCGCCTCCTCCCCCGTGGAGAGCTCGGCGCGCGGCGCCGCGTCCGCTTCGAGCCGATACAAGACGCCGCGATCCGTCGTCCCCGCCTGAACGAATCCGGCGCGCTGATCGAGAGCGGTGATCGCCGCGGTCCCGAGCGTCCTGGCGCGGTCCGACTGATCATCCGACACCGAGGCGAGGAGTACGTACGAGATCCCGAGGTCGCCGAGTCGTGCGGCTGCGTCGAAGTCTCGCGCCGAGAGCAGGTCGACCGACAGCGTGGTGATGTCGCGCCCGAGGGGCTCC
Organism: Microbacterium sp. CR_7; assembly: GCF_041954755.1. Classification (NCBI taxonomy): domain Bacteria; kingdom Bacillati; phylum Actinomycetota; class Actinomycetes; order Micrococcales; family Microbacteriaceae; genus Microbacterium; species Microbacterium sp. CR_7. The sequence goes on along the minus strand of NZ_JAVAYF010000001.1, from coordinate 95,099 downwards.
GTCGCGGTGGAGAGCATTGTGGTCTGGGCTCCGAGCGTCTCGCTCGCGCCCCACGCGACCTCGGCTGCCAGACCACCCTCGTCGCGTGGAGTGAGCACCAGAGTTCCGACCGGGTCGTCCTCCCCCGCCTGCGCCGCGACATAGGCGGGCAGCGTCGATATAGGCCCCTCGGTGAGCACCGTGCGTCCGGTGTGGAAGGCGGCGAGGGCCGGCACCGCGCACGCGGCGACGGCGAGGCCTGCGACGGCCGCGCCGATGATGCGGAGTCGGGGCAGCGAGACCGCGCTGTCGAGCGTCACGAGCGCCGCACCGAGCACACCGAGCCAGGCGAGGCTCAGGCCATTGCCGGGCCAGACCGCGACGGGAGTGCCCTGAGCGAACGAGACGGCGACGCCGACCGCGAGGAACGCCGTGGCGAGTCCGCTCGCGGCCACGAGCAGGAGGGTGATCCCGACGCGCCAGCGCGGAGAGACCGCCGCGATCAGTGCGAGGAGCGCGAGCGGTGCGAACAGCACCCCGATCCACGGCGCCAGCTCGGGGCCGAGGATGTCCGCCCACTCACCGAGATCCGCAGAGGGGAATCCCGAAGCGAGAGCGAGGCGACCCGCCTGATCGGCGGCGACCTGAGGTCCGGCCCAGATCAGGCCGGGGTCGCCGAGCAGGGCGACGAGGCTTCCGTGACGGAGATGCCAGACGACCAGCGGCGCGAACAGGGCCGCGGCGGGCACCAGCACCCAGAGGAGCCGGATCGCTCCGCGCACTCGGGCCCCGGCGAGGCTGATGCCGACCGCGATCACCCACAGCAGCAGCAGTGCCGGGACGAGCGACGGCGCGCATGCCGCGACCCCCGCGAAGAGGAGGGACGCGGCGCCCGCGGCGCCCCACGAGCGATGCGCGACGACCGCCGCGTGGAAGAGCCAGGGCAGCAGCAGGTGCACGAGGACGCCGGTGGGACGGCCGTCGACGAGCGCGGTGAGGAACGTCGGCGCCAGCGCCCACACGATGCCGGCGAGGATGCGGAGGCCCGCGCGATCCGTGACGCGGGTGGCTGCGAACCACGCGCCGAGAACGGCGAGAGGTAGTGCGAGCACCCAGAGGAGCACGAGGGCGAAGGACGGGCCGGCCGGCCACAGCGAACCGAGCACCGCGACGACCCCGGCGAAGGGATCGGCGGGTCCGACGACGTCGACGCCGAGACCGCGGATGCCCCACGCCGCGTCGGCCCAGAGAGCCGCGACCGTGGTGCGCAGGGGCAGCAGCGCGCCTCCGCCGAGGACGGGCCACGCGAGCAGGGAGGTGAACGTCGCGACACTGACCACCAGGGCCGCGAGCACGGCCCACGCTCCCCCGCCGGAGAAGAACCGCAGTTCGTTCGCGACGCCGCGTTCGCTGCCGTGCCCGTCGTCCAGGCGGCGGCGCAGGTCCGCCCGGCTCACACGCAGCGGCGCGATGCTCGACCATGTCGAGGTGCGGAACTCGCGGATGCGCTGGCGAGAGCGCGCCACGGCACCCACTCTCGCCATCGCGGTGGCCGCGGCTGCCCACTCCGGCGCCACGGCTTCCGGGCGCTTCCCGATCAGGTGCGTGATGGAGCGCCACAGCGCGAGCGGCAGAAGCGTCAGCCAGTGCAGAGGGACCACGGCCGCCGGAGCGTAGGCGAGGCGGCGGTGCAGCTGCGCGAGCCTCTGCGCGAAGGCGCGCCTGCCTCGGCCCGCCGGCAGCGCCGCGGGGCCGTCCGGCGACACCGATATCCGGGCGGCCGGAGCCAGCACGACGCGGCCGCCGCCGAGTCGGGCGCGGACGCCGAGGTCCAGTCCCTCGTCGGCGCCCCCGAGCGCCCGATCCGGGCGCAGGGCGTCCCTCACCTGCGAGCGGATGAGCATCCCGCGGATGTCGGCGCCGAGGACGTCGTCCCGGCCGTCGTGCTGTCCCTGATCGAGCTCGCCCGCGGCGAGCTCGACGGAGCGTCCGAGACTCGTCATGCTCACGCCGAGTGAGACGATCTCGCGGTCGTTGTCGGTCTCCACGAGCTTCGGTGCGGCGATCGCTGCGGACGGGGAGCGCTCGAGAGTGCCGACGAGTCGTTCCAGCGCCCGCGGATGCGGGGCGGTGTCGTGCGCGAGAAGCCAGACCGCGCTGCCCTCGGGGACCCGCGGCCTCGCCAGCTCCACCGCATCGGCGAACGATGTGCTCGTGCGTGCCTCGATGACCCCCTCGACCAGCTCCCCGACGGTCGCGCTCTCTCGCGCTGTCGTCGCATCGCCGCACATCACGAGCGTGACCGCCGCCGGCGTGACTGTCTGTGAACGCAGAGCGTCCAGCGTGTGCAGCAGCTGCGCGCGGGCGGATGAACCGGGGCGCGCGACGATGATGGCATGAACTCGGGCTGGCATGACGTCGTCAGCCTATGCGGGCTCGCCGGTCGCCGGATGCAGTGGGTGCGGCGTGGCCCCAAGCCCGGCCGTCAGCTCGCGCGACGCTTGAGCTTGCGGCGCTCGCGCTCGGAGAGGCCGCCCCAGATGCCGAACCGCTCGTCATTGTTCAGCGCGTACTCGAGGCATTCGCCGCGCACGTCGCACGAGGTGCAGATCCGCTTCGCGTCGCGGGTCGATCCGCCCTTCTCGGGGAAGAAGGCCTCGGGATCGGTCTGCGAGCACAGCGCATCGGTCTGCCACGCGAGTGCATTGTCGTCGTCGGCCTCGACCCTGCGGACCCCCGGAACGCCGAGGTTGACCGGGTCGACGAACCAGTTGTCCGGCACGTCCGAACGGTATCCCGTCATCTCGATCTCCAACCCTGTATTCCGCCCCCTCGGCGGGCCGTGCACCACTAATTACACCCGTGTGATTCGCATCGGTCAAGTCGCGGATCGTAAACCCTCAACGATCTCTTGAAGGTTCACGGCGGTCCATCGGCGTGTCGCTTCGGCGTGTCGCCGGTTCAGCGTGCGTCGTCGGCGACTCCCGGCGTCGCGATGAACGCCTCTCCGGATCCGGTCAGGGTCAGACGCCCTTCCTCAGCATCGGCGTAGACGACCGTGCCCACCGGCACGGCCCGTCGTCGGCCACCCGCACCCACCACCGCCACGTCACCGGCCGTCGCGAGCACCATCGTCGGTCCGATCACCGGCACCTCGACGTCGTCGCCAGACAGTGCGGCGCGCTGGAGAGCGAAATCGGCGACCGGCACCTCGTAGGTCGTGAGAGCGCCGCTCGCGGACGGTCGCAGCACCGGGACCTCGCCGGCGGTCGTGTCGAGAATCGACAGCAGCTCGGGAACGTCGATGCGCTTGGGCGTCAGGCCTCCGCGCAGCACGTTGTCGCTCGCCGCCATGATCTCGACACCGAGACCGGAGATGTACGCGTGCAGAAGGCCCGCGCGCAGGAAGACGCCCTCCCCACGCTTCAGCACGACGTGGTTCATCAGGAGGGCGACGACGACGCCGGGGTCGCCGGGGTACGCCGTCGAGATCGCCGACACCGCCCGCAGCGTGTCGGCCCACTCCCCCGTCGCCGAGCCGGCTGCCGCACGCACCGCGGCGATGACCTCGTCCACCTCGTCCCGGGCATCGCCGGAGAGCAGCCAGCCGATCGCGTCACGCAGAACGTCGCCCTCACCCGAAAGGCGCGCGATGAGCGCTCCCACACCGGTGCCACCGTCCAGCTCGCCGAGCAGCCGCAGGGTGTCGGGCACCTCACGCAGCCCGCTCAGAGACTCGAAGCGGTCGCTGAGGGCCACGATCAGCTCGGGCTTGTGGTTGTCGTCGCGGTAGTTGCGCCGCGGGTCGTCGAGAGCCAGGTCCGACTCGCGGCTCCATCCGTCCCGCGCCTGCGCGATCGTCGGGTGCACCTGGATCGACAGCGGCGACGCGGCGGCGAGCAGCTTGAGCAGGTACGGCAGTGTGCCGCCGGTGACGGAGTCGAGCGTTCCGCCCCCTTCGACGTCGGCGGGGTCCCCGGGGTGATCGCCGAACCACACCTCGGCCTCGGGCTGAGCCGCCGGTTCGCGGCCCTCGAGCTGGGCGAGGAGTGTGGTGGATCCCCAGGCGTAGTCGCGGGGAGCGTTCGTCAGGCTGAGCAGCATGTCACCAGGGTAGGGCGCGCCGCGATCACCGGGCGACTCGATGACACACGGCCGGAGGGATGACGAGCCGGACCGGGCGCACGGCGCGTCGGGTCGATGCCAGGGTGCGCGCGGTAGCCTGATCCCGATGGCGCAGTACACGAAGCATCCGGTCTCCGCTCCGCCCCGCGCACCGGAACGCGAGTCGACGGGGCATCTGCTGCTGCGCGGCTACATCATCCTCGTGCTGTTCGCGACGTTCGCGCACTCGGCGGTGTACAACCTCGTCGGCGAGATCGGCGCCGGAATCGTGCTCGCGGCGTTCGTCGTCGTCACCCTGGCGATCGGCATCCCGATGGTGTCCCGCCGCCGCCCGCAGGCCTTCGCGTGGCGCCGTCTGCCGTGGGCCGCGACGGCCTACACGGTGCTCGCTCTCGGGTCGGTGGCGTGGTCGCAGTGGCGCGGTGCGACGCTTCTCACGTGGGCTCTGCTCGCCGGAGTCACGGTGAACGCCCTCTTCATCGTGCACGTGCTGAGCTGGAGCGAGATCGTGCGGGCCCTCGCATCAGCGTTCAAGTGGATCCTCGGCCTGTCCCTCGCGATCGAGCTGTGGGTCGCTCTCGTCGTGCACGGGCCGATCCTGCCGAACTTCTTCGTCCGGCCGGACGGCGAGGTGAACGCGCACTGGTACTGGGTCCGCGGCAATCTGTTCGACGGCGAGCGCATCCAGGGCATCGTAGGCAACTCGAATCTGCTGGCGATCATCAGCCTGTTCGCCCTCATCACGTTCGGCGTGCGGTTCGCGGCACGAGCCAGGTGGCGCACGACGCTCGCCCTCTGGTCGCTGCTGGCGGCGTACTTCCTCGTCAGAGCAGGATCGGCGACCGCGTACGCGTGCGCTGCGGCGGCCATCGTGGTCCTCGTCGTCGCGCTGCTCATGCGACGGACCACGACCCCCGGCGCCCGCACCCGCCTCTACGTGATCTTCATCGGCGGAGCCGTCGTGCTCGCGGGCGCCGTCTGGCTGCTCCGGGGGCCCCTGCTCTCGGTTCTCGGTCGGAGCGCGGACCTCACGGGTCGATCCGACAAGATCTGGGAGAAGGTGCTCGAGCGCGTCGCCCAGCATCCCCTCTTCGGCAACGGCTTCTCCAGCCCGTGGGTGCCGTTCGACCCGGCGTTCGACAGGTGGATCGTCGACCATGGGATCACGGTCTTCCACGCGCACAACATGTGGCTCGACGTCCTGATGCAGCTCGGCGTGGTCGGTCTCGTGCTGATGGCCCTCGCCTACCTGAGCCTGCTGTGGCGCTCCTGGTTCTTCGCGGTCGACCGCCCGCGCTGGGACCTCACCTCCGATCGCGAGTACTCCCCGCTGACGCTGCTCCCGAATCTCTTCACGGTCGTGCTGCTCGTGCAGGGACTCACCGAGTCGACCCCGATCATGCTGTGGGGGTGGATGCTGCTCGTGATGCTCTCCTTCAAGATCAAGTCCGTCCCGCTCGTCGGCGTGGGCGAGCGCGACCGCGTGATCGAGCGCGGCGAGAGAGCACGGCGGGTTCCGTGACGCCCGAACGGCGTCTCGCCGACCTGCTCGGATCCGCGGAGTTCGCCAGGGCGTTCACGATCGCGGTGCTGACCGCTGTGTTCGGATCGTTCACGATCGAACGCCTCACGTCGTCGGTGACGCTGGCGACCATCATCGCCGTGCTGTGCGGCGTCGGGGCGAGCGTGCTCTGGGTCCGCCGTGCGGAGCTCTCCCCGCTGCGACTGGCGCCTTCGTCGCTCATCGCCTTCCTGGCGTGGGCCCTCGTGAGCCTGGTCTGGACCGCGGACAGATCCGACACGGCGTTCGGCTGGATGGCCCTCTTCGGCTTCGCGTTCCTCGCGATCGCCGCCGGGCACGTGCGCGACACCCTCCAGACGGTCCGAGCCATCGGCGACACGCTGCGTGTCCTGCTCGTGCTGTCGCTCGCGATGGAGATCCTCTCCGGCATCCTGCTCGACATGCCGTTCTCCTTCCTCGGCATCCAGGGGAACCTCGCGCTCGGCGGTCCGATCCAGGGTCTCTTCGGCAGCCGCAACATGCTGGGCTTCATCGCGGTCATCGCGCTCATCACCTTCGTGATCGAGTGGCGGTCCCAGTCCGTGACAGCGCCGCTCGCGATCCCGTCGATCGCTCTCGCCACGCTGCTCGCCTTCCTCTCGTCCTCCCCTACCGTGATCGTCCTCGCCGTCGCGGTCGGGGTGAGCACGATCGCGCTCACGATCGTGCGTCACACCCCCCGCGAGCGCCGCGGCGCCGTGCAGTGGGTGCTCAGCGTGCTCGTCGTCATCGCCCTCGTCGCGGCATTCATCCTCCGACACGCGATCATCCGGCTGCTCGATGCCGGATCCGACTTCTCGATCCGCGCGACCCTGTGGAACACGATCCTCGACTTCGTCTCGCTCAAGCCCATCCAGGGATGGGGCTGGTTCGGCCCCTGGGCGCGCGGCGAGTTCCCCTTCACCTACATCAACTTCCTCCTCGACGACCGCCACGGGAGCGCGCTGAACGCCTACTTCGACGTGATGCTGCAGCTCGGCTGGGCCGGCCTCGTGCTCTTCCTCCTGCTCGGAGGCGTCGCGATGGTCCGATCGTGGCTGGTCGCGAGCGCCCGCCGCTCCGTCGTCTACGCCTGGACCCCGCTCATGCTCGTCACCCTCGCGGTCGACTCGATGTTCGAGAGCTTCACCCTCGAGGGCGCCGGATGGTTCCTGCTCGTGCTCTGCGCGCTGCGCGCAGGTCAGTCACGGTCGTGGCGCGAGAACATCGACGCGGCCCACACGGGAGCGATCCCCACGCTGCACCCGGAGCCCTAGCCGCACGCGGCACCCTCAAGGGGATTCCTCACCTCGCCGGGTAGGCTGGGGTCTGCTCGCGGCGCCCTGCGAGACCACACCCTCCCGGAGATCCCACTCGTGACACACGTCCCCTTCGACCCGGCGTCCGCCACGATCGTCATCGTCACCTTCAACCGATCGCACCTCCTCACCGGGCTCCTCGAGAGCATCACGGCGATGGACCCCAAGCCCGGGCACGTCGTGATCATCGACAACGCGTCCTCGGACGACACGACGGAGGTCGTGGAGTCCTTCCGCCCGAGGCTGGGGACCGAGGTCGTGTACCGACGACTCGAGACCAACACGGGCGGCTCGGGCGGATTCAGCGAGGGCATGCGCACGGCATACGAGCTCGGCTCCGAGTGGATCTGGATGATGGACGACGACGTCGAGGTCATGACCGACGGACTCGCCAAGATGGGCAAGTGGGCCCCGCGGTTCAAGAGCATTCAGGGCCGCCGCTACGACTACGACGGCAGCGAGTTCTACTGGCAGTACCGCATCGCGGAGCGCATGGGCATCCCGATCCCCTTCGCGCCGTCGGGTTTCGACGCGTCGGGCTTCAAGGAGATGAACAGCGGATGCTTCGAGGGCATGTTCATACATCGCTCGATCGTCGCGCAGATCGGCCTCCCCGACCCCCGGTTCTTCATCTACTGGGACGACCAGATGTACGGCTGGCTCGCCTCCCGCAAGACCACGGCCGTGATCGTCGACGAGTTCGTGCTGCGTCGCACCCGTGAGATCAAGCAGTGGGACATGGGCATCCGCCACATGAACGCGTCGAGCAACGCGTACCGGTACTACATCATGCGCAACCGCGCATACCTCAAGCAGTACTACCGCGTGCACCGCAACTACAACCCCGTGCTCTTCGGCCTCGGCACGGCGATGACCTTCGCCAAGGAGCTCATTCGCCTGTTCTTCGTCGAGCGCACCGTGCGGGGTACGAGCAACCTCTTCCGCGGGCTCAAGGAGGGCGGCCGGCTCGGCCGCGACCGCTCGTGGAAGCCGATGCCACCCCTGGAGGCGTGAGCGCATGTCCGAGAACACCCAGCCGGACCTGCAGTGGGGCCCGCTCGAGCAGAAGCCGCGCGGCCGCGGACGCGTGTGGCTGATCGTCGGGCTGGTCGTCGCCGCCGTCGTCATCGTCGGGGTGCTGCTCTTCTTCCTGCTTCCCCGGGGTGACAGGCCGACGCCCGCGGCGACCACCTCGACCTCGACCTCGCCATCGCCGTCGCCCTCGCCGACGCCGAGCGGATCAGCCGACGCCGAGCCCGAGCCGTCCCCGACGCCGGTCACCACCCCTCCGCCGCCCGCGGATCCCGACGTCGCGATCTTCCGCGATCGCGTGCGGACTCTCCTCGACGACGCGCAGACCGGACTCGGCTACGTCGGCGAGACGTCCGCGTCCGAGGCGACCGGCCTCGTGGATTCTCTCCGGGGCGATGTGCAGAGGTTGGCCGACACTCCCGCGCCCGCGTCGATAGCGACGGAGTGGCTCGAGTCGCTCAGCGCCTACTCCGCGCGTCTGGACGACCTTCGCGCCGCGGTGGCGGCTGACTCGGGAATCCCGTCTGCGATCGACGCTGCTCGCAACGCTCTGGAGGACGTGCGAGCCGTCGCCGACGTGTGAGCCGTCGGCCGACGGCGGTTCAGGGGTCGGTGGAGTAGAGGCGGGCAGCGAGAGCCGCGCGTCCTTCCCCGAGGCGGCGGGCCGTGTTCCGGAAGTCCGAGTCTCCCGTCGGCGTCTCCGAGGCGTGCTCGACGTCGTCGTTCAGCGACCACCCCGTGCCGAGATCGGTGAGCGATCCGTGCTTCACGTCGTAGTACCCCTCCCGCGCGTTCACGATGCTCCCTGTCGCACCGGCGGCGGCCGCGAGCAGGTGGAAGTGAAAGCGCGAGGTGAGCCATTCCTGGCCGGGCTTGGCCGGGAACCCGTGATCCCATATCCGGATGAACGGGTAGAACGGGGCGCCTTCCGCGACGAACGGCTCGGCGTATCGCAGATCATCGGGCGGGATCGCTTCCGCGAATCCCACGGTCCGATCCGAACGGCGGCGGACGAAATCCGACACCAGGCTCCGGAGCGCTGATTCTCCCTCGCCCTGGAACATGTCCCCCTGGATCAGCACCATCGCATCCGGCAGATCGTCGGCCTCGGCGTACAGCGGGCGCCGATTCGCGAAGGCGAGGAACGCGTCGTCCGCACCGACCTCGATTCCGAACGCCTCTGCGCTCGGCACGTCGCGCGCGTCCACGAAGTCGAACTTCGCCAGGTGGGCAGCGAGACGATCGCGGAACTCCGCGTTCAGCGGCAAGAACCCCTGTCCGGTCGCGAAGATCCGCACTCCGAAGTCCGCACGCAGCGTGGTCATCGCCGCGATGATCCCGAAGTTCTCGGGCCAGATCTCGTTGATGTACCCGCCGCCCAGGAGATGGATGGACCCCATCCGCCGGAGATCGCGCAGACCGAGATCGTACCGTGGCGTGCCGAGCTCGTGGATCAGACCCCGCACCCGCTCCTCGGCCGGTTCGATCTCGCGGGGACCGGTATGGGCGAGATGCCACAGGGTGTTGGTCGTCCGCAACCGCGGGTGGGTGTCGTGGAACAGGTGCGCGGCTCTGCCTGGCTCGATCGTGTCGAGCCAGACTTCGCGCTCGGGCTGGTTCTCAGCGAGCCAGTCGAGCCAGGAGCGCGTGATGAACTCGTCACCGAAGTTCGGCTGGCCGGCCGCGGAGACCAGGTAGACGGGCTCTCGCGACGGCGAGAAGAGCGCGGATGCGGCGCGCCGAAGGCGCGTCCGACCGGGGACGGGAAGAGAGGGCATACGGGAACGACCGCCTCGGGAGGGTCATCGACAGCGCGGCCGGGTGAACGCGCGCTTCCGATCCACCCTATCCGCTTATCGTGGGGGCGGTCCGGCTCAGCGGTTGTGGTCGTCGTTGTACCGCTCGAGCACGTCGTCGATCGGACCGTCGAGCGCGAGCCTTCCGCGGTCCAGATACAGGCCTCGCTTGCAGAAGCGGCGCAGATCGCGCTCATTGTGACTGACGAAGAAGAGAGTGCGTCCCGCCGCGAGGAGCTCGTCGATGCGCGCGTAGCACTTCTCACGAAACGCCTTGTCGCCGACGGCCAGCACCTCGTCGACGAGGAGGATCGGCTCGTCGAGCTGCGACACCACGGAGAATGCGAGACGCACCTTCATCCCGTTCGAGAGGTGCTTGTACGGCGTGTTCTCGAATCCCGCCAGCTCGGCGAAGGCGATGATGTCGTCGTAGCGCCTCGCGATCTCCTGCTTTCCCATCCCGTGCAGACCGGCTGTGAGCCGGACGTTCTCGGCCACGGTGAGGTCGCCGACGAACCCTCCCGTGATCTCGATGAGAGGTGCCACTCCCCCGTGGACGGTCACACCGCCCTCATCCGGCAGCAGGACACCGGCGACGAGGCGCAGCAGGGTCGACTTGCCCTGACCGTTGCGTCCGACGACACCGATCGACTCGCCGGCCGCGACCGTGAACGTCACGTCTCGGAGCGGCCAGAACTCATCCGGGCGCGATCGGCGGGACGTACCACCGAAGAGGTCCTTGATGTTCCGCCGTCCACGCCGGTTGCGGCGGAAGCGCACCCCCAGTCCCGAGGCTTCGATCGCGAGCTCCATCACAACTCCTTCAGGACGGGGCGTTCGAGCCTGGTGAAGGTCCAGATGCCGGCTGCGAGGATCCCCGCGCACATCGCCACGCTGATCGCTATGGGCACGGGATCCCACAGGTCGGGGAAGAACCCGACGCGATAGAGCGTGAAGATCCCCGCCAGCGGGTTGAAGGCGCCGATCATGTGGATCGGATCCGGGAGGTCGCGGAAGCTGTAGATCACCGGAGAGGCGTAGAACATGGCGCGCAGGACGAGGGCGGTGGTGCGCTCGAGGTCCGTGTAGAGCACGCAGAGAGGGGCGACGAGGAGCCCGAGGCCGACGAGAAGGGCCGCTTGCATGACCACCGCCACCGGGAACCACAGCAGTCCCCACGTGACCTGCGCACCGCTGAACACGGCGAAGAGGATCAGGACGGGTATGGAGAAGACGAACTCGATGCCCTTGCTCAGGACGATGCGGTTCACCCAGATGGTTCGAGGTATGGCCGTCGACCGCACCAGTCGGGCGTCCTTGATGAACGCCCGTGTGAAGTCGCCGACCGCGGCGTTGAACCACACCCAGGGCAGCAGCGCAACGATGAGGAAGACGATGTACGGGTCCTCCCCCACGCTCCGGTGGAAGACCTGAGTGAAGACGAACCAGTAGATCGCACTCATCACGAGCGGATCGAGCACCGACCACAGGTACCCCAGCGAACTCGTCGCGTAACGGACCCGGAGGTCGCGCGCCGAGAGCAGCCACAGCGAATGGAGGTAGCGGCGTGGGGTACCCGGCGCGCCGATCGTCGAAGATGTCATGGGATGTCCGCGCTCAGGCCTGCCTGCCCCCGGGACGGGGGTGCGTCAATCGGTGTGGACACTGTCGAACGCCTGTCGCCACCGCTCGGGCGACGTGATCGCCGGGGTGCCGTCCGCGTACTCCCGCGCCAGCCGATTCCACCGCCGAGCGAGGGCGAGGTTCAGCCGGATGCTCCTCCAGAGGAAGCGGTGCATGATCGCGCGGTCTCGCTGATACCACGCCACGCCGTTCCCGTCGGGCGAGGTCACGAGGGCTGAATCGATGTCCGCGAAACGCCACCAATTGATGTCCTGGGCGGAGATGATCCTCTCCGGATTGCGTCGGCTCCCCGCGGACTGCTTGATCACCAGCTGACGCACGCCGACCCGAGCCGCCAGGATGAGCGCCGAGATGGGGTTGGTCGGCTTGCGAACACCGCCGAGGATGACCACCGACGAGCGGCGCACCGGCGGGAGCGTGGCGAGATCCGCCACGACCTCCGAGTCGATGTACTGCGTGCGAAGCTCCCTGATCTCGCTCTGCTTCGTGGGCAGCATCGCCGGAAGGGCGGCCGGTCCGCTCATCACGTCGCGGAGCGCCTCGTGCCTCAGACGCACGGCTGAGTACTGCAGCATGAACAGCAGCTTGACGTCGCCGAGGAACGAATGCAGCGGCAGGATTCCGCCGTTGCGGACGTGGGATCGCAGCAATCCCGTCACCACGCGGTTGCGATGGATGAAGTACTCCTCCCACGTGCGCGTGGGGTCTTTGTCATGCCAGGCCATGTGCCACACGGCGACGCCGGGGAGGCAGACGGTCGGGTAGCCGTGCTCACGGGCGCGCAACGAGTACTCGACGTCGTCGAACTTGAGGAAGACCGGCAGGGACAGCCCGATCTCGCGGAGGATGGCCGTCGGGATCAAGCACATCCACCACCCGTTGAAGTCGGCGCCCAGGTAGCGGTGAAGTTCAGGCGTATCGCGAAGCGGCTCCTCCGCGAAGTCGTGGTCGTATTCGCTGGCGCCCGAAGGGCGCATCCAGGACTTGCGCTGATCCCACACCTCGCCCTGCGTATAGAGCACAGATCGGTCATCGAGGTGCAGCATCCCTCCGCCGACGATCGTGGGCGTGACCGCGAAGTCACCGAAGCGCACGGCGCGTACGATCGCCTCCGGCTCCGAGATGGCATCGTCGTCGAGCAGGAGGACGTAGCGGCTGTTCTCGGACGAAAGGGACTCGAGCATCGCTCGCGAGAACCCGCCGGAGCCGCCGAGGTTGGGCTGCCGCAGGACCTCGAGCTTGTCGCCCAACTTCTCCGCGGCGTCCGCGAAACCGGGCTGATCGGACACCAGATCGGTGCCCTGATCGACCACGATCACCCGGTCGAGCACATCGTGGACGTGCTCGTTCTGTCCGACGGCGATGATCTGGTTCAGGCAGTACGTGGGGCGGTTGAAGGTCGTGATGCCGACCGTCGTCTTGCCCGGTGTCCAATCCTCCGGCGCCGCGACCTGCCATTCCGCCTCCAGCAGCGTGACGTCGGACTTCCCTGCGGCGATGTCGAACCAGTACGAGCCCCCGTCGATGAAGGACGCGATGGGGAGGTCGAAGGTCACCGTCTCATCGGTGAACGACTTCGACGCCAGCGCCGATGCCCGTCCCCGTGCGCTCGACTTGTAGACGGAGATCAGACCCTTGCCCTTGACCGTCGCGACGAGCCGCACGGATCGCACGGTCGTCCCGTGCTGCCAGTAGCTGGCCGGGAACGCATTGAAATAGGTGCTCAGCGACACACGATGATGCGCGTAGACCTTGATGCTCCGTCGGCCGACGATCTCGTAGGACTGACCCGGCTGCGATCCGTCGCCCGTTCCCGTGTCGACATAGAGCGCCGACACCTCCGCGACTCCCTCGGTCGGGAATACCGTGTGATTGACGGTGACGAATCGATCGGTCTCAGTGTCGCTCATTGCGTGTCCCATCAGGCGAGGTCGTTGTTCCACATCGACAGCGCCGAGCCGATGGCCATGTGCATGTCGAGGTACTGGTAGGTGCCGAGGCGTCCGCCGAAGTGCACGTCCCGCTCCCCCTTGGTCAGCTCGCGGTACGCGAGGAGTCCGCTGCGGTCGCTCGGCGTGTTCACCGGGTAGTAGGGCTCGTCGTCCTTGGTGGCGAAACGCGAGAACTCGCGCATGATCACCGTCTTGTCCTTGGGGTAACGGTCCTCGCGCTCGGGGTGGAAGTGACGGAACTCGTGGATGCGCGTGTACGGCACGTCCGCGTCCGCGTAGTTCATGACCGGCGTTCCCTGGAAGTCCCCCGTGGGCAGGACCTCCTCCTCGAAGTCGAGGGTCCGCCACGACAGCGCGCCCTCGGCGTAGTCGAAGTAGCGGTCGACCGGGCCCGTGTAGACGATCGGCACCTGTCCGACGGTGGCCTTCTTGCTCAGCGGCTGGGAGTCGTCGAAGAAGTCGACGTCGAGCTTCACCTCGATGTTCTCGTGATCCGCCATGCGCTCGATCCACGCCGTGTAGCCGTCGGTCGGCAGGCCCTCCCACTTGTCGTTGAAGTAGCGGTTGTCGTACGTGTACCGCACGGGGAGACGGCTGATGATCTCCGCGGGGAGGTCTTTCGGATCGGTCTGCCACTGCTTGGCGGTGTAGTCGCGGATGAACGCCTCGTACAGCGGACGTCCGATGAGCCCGATGCCACGCTCTTCGAGGTTCTGCGCGGACTTCGGGTCGAACTCGCCTGCGAGCTCCGTGATGAGGTCGCGGGCCTCGTCCGGCGAGTGGGCGGCACGGAAGAACTGGTTGATCGTGCCCAGGTTGATCGGCAGGGGGTACACGACGCCGTCGTGATTCGTGTAGACCCGGTGCACGTAGTTCGTGAAGGTGGTGAAGCGGTTGACGTACTCCCACACGGTCGGGTTCGACGTGTGGAAGAGATGCGCACCGTACCGGTGGACCTCGATGCCCGTCTCGGGCTCGTTCTCGCTGTATGCGTTGCCCCCGATGTGGGATCGCCGGTCGATCACCGTCACCTTCCGGCCCGCGGCGGCCGCGCGTTCTGCGATGGTGAGTCCGAAGAAGCCCGACCCGACGACGAGGAGATCCATGATGCAACTTTCCTGATGCTGAGCGACACGATGACGAGACGAGCCGGCGAGGCACGCGTCCCCTCATTTTAGCTGGCGCGTCGTGAGATCACGCTGAGGGCAGGGCCACCCTGTGCGATTCGGTCAGGATCTCGTCCAGGAACGGCGCAAGAGTGCGCGCATAACTGCGCGAGAGATGGTTGTCGTCGATGTAGACGGCGATGTTGCCGATGGCGGCGTGACAGACGTCCCACGGGCACAGCCACGGCGTGAAGTCCACCACGGTGACGGCGTCGGAGAGCGCCGCCGCCGGGTTCTCCGGGGCCAGCACATCGTCGCGGGCCACGTCGCAGCTCCGAGATTCGTCGAGCGCGCACGCGTACATGTCGAACGAGAAACGAGGATTGTCGCGGATGCCGATGACGGGGATGTCCGCCTCGGCGAACGCGTCGATCGCCTGGTCGACGCCGTGCAGCAGCCGTTCGGGCTGTTCGGCATCGGCGCGAGTCAGCACGGTGTACACGGCGTCCGGTCGGATCTCCGCCGCGTACTGCAGGGCCGCGCGCACCCACGGCTCGCACGAGTCCATCGAGCCGCTGCGCGATTCCTCGAGCACACCGACGGTGCATCCGCCCTGGAGGAGCGTGATGACGGCGAGATCCCGGTCCTCCGACAGGGCGATGAGAGGGGCGGCCAGCTGTTGGGCATGGGAATCCCCGATCACGAGGATCCGCATCGCGGCGATGTCGGCGTCCGGACTCTGGTTGCAGGTGCCGTCGAGGATCGACGCGGACGGCGCGAGCGCCCCCGCGCACGCCGGTCCGACCGCTTCCCATTCGCCGTCGAGCGCGGTCGGCGCCGGCAGCAGCGGCACGTCGGCGCTCGCGATCTCGAAGGGGACCTCGACCTGAGCGGCGCCCGGGTAGTCGGCATCGGCGGCCGCGTTCGCGAGCTGTTGCGTCCTGGTCTGCTCGATCCACCGCCATCCCCCGGTGGCGCCTGCGACCACAACGACGGATGCCGCGACCAGCGCGATCCCCCGCAGTGCTGCACCACGGCCCGGGCGTGCGGAACCGCGCATCAAGGGCTGCTCGACTCCCCGAGACAGCAGACGAGCGGCCACGAGTGAGAGTGCCACCACCGCGAGGCCGGAGAGCGGGCCCACCCGGTCGGTGTCCGCCGCCGCCATCCAGAAGACGAGGATCGGCCAGTGCACCAGGTACAGCGCGTAGGCGTCCGGCGTGAGCACCGTCAGCGGTCGCGACGAGAGCAGACGAGCGGGCCCCAGCCGACTCGGCGTGTTCCCCGACACGATGACCGCAGCGGTGCAGAGCACCGGCCACAGGGCGAGGTGACCGGGGAAGCCACCGCGGACGTCGAGGACGATGCCGCACAGCACGATACCGACGAGCCCTGCCCAGCCCAGGATCGCTCCGACGAGGCGCGTCGGTCTGAGATGGGGCAGCGCGAGCGCCACCAGCGACCCGGCGGCGAACTCCCACAGCCTCGTCCGGGTGTCGAAATAGGCGAACGCCTGCGCGTCCCTGGTCTCGGTGATCGAGAACCACAGGGACGAGATGAAGATGCCGGCGAAGACCGCGCCCAACACCGGGCGCACGAGGTGGCGCCGCGTTCGCAGCGCCACCGCGACGAGGGCGATGAGCACGGGCCAGAGAAGGAACACCTGCCCCTGCACCGACAACGACCAGAAGTGCTGCAGAGGACTGGTCTCGGCGCTGTCCCGCGCGTAGTAGTCGACCTCCGCGAGAGCGAGGTGCCAGTTCTCGACGTAGAAGAGACTGGCGAGTGTCTCCGACCAGATGCGCGGCCATTGCGTCGGGGGCATGAACGCGAGGGCGGCGGCGAGGATGCCGAGCATGGTGACGGCCGCGGCGGGGACCAGCCGTCGGAATCGCCGGCTCCAGAACGCCCCCAGTGCGAGGGGCGTGCCCTCGGCGGCACGTCGGGTCAGCGACGCCGTGAGCAGGAAGGCCGAGATCATGAGGAACACGTCCACGCCGCCCGAGACGCGCCCCAACCACACGTGGTAGATCACCACGAGGACGATCGCCACCGTCCTCAGACCGTCGATGTCGTTCCGGTGGCGCAACCCTGTCGCGGGCGCGGTCGACTGCGTCGTGGTCACCCCGGACACCTCGTTCGGAAGTCGGCTGGCGGATGCGGGCCCTCGCCGTTCGGGCGGTCGGAGGAACCGTATCCACGTTATCCCAGGATTCTGCGCCCGCCGGTCACGGTGAGCGCTGGGCTCCGCTCGCCATCGCCTCGTCGACGACATCCCGCAACTGCCCGCTGAGCGACGCCGCGTAGGCACTGCTCAGATGATCCGCATCGAAGTACACGGGCTCGCCGTCGACGGCCGCGAAGCAGCGCGAGTCGTCGCAGAGGAACCGCGACATGTCGGCCGGCCAGACTCCGCCCTCGGCGCCGGATGCGGCGAGCGCCACCGGGTCCGACGGCATCGCGACGTCGCGGGGCACGGCGCACTCCTGCGGGGTGTCCGCATTCAGGACGAGACAGTCCTGGTCCCTCACATCGGCGTTCAGCGGTGTGTCGAAGACAGGCACGACGGGGATCCCCGCGTCCGTCCACCGCTGCCACGTCTCTCGGAGCCCCTCGACGAACTGTTCGTCATGCGGGCGGCCGGAGCCGTCGTCGACCAGCTGCTGGCGCGCGGCCATCGATGTGATGACGAGGTCGGGGGCCTCTGCGACGAGCTCGTCGCTCAGCGACGACGCCCACTGCCGACAGCGATCGAAATCGACCGGGCCCCACAGCGCGTCGAAGCCGACGAAGGCGACCTCGGCAGGAGGACAGCCGGGGAAGGAGCTGATCGTGAGCCGCCAGCCCTGCTCGGCCGCGATCGGGAAGATCGCCGCCTGCCACTGTTCAGCGTGCGAGTCGCCGACGAGCCAGACCCGCGGCGCATCCGCCCCGGCGGAGAAGTCGCATTCGCGCGTCGTGCGCCGGCCGTCGAGTTCGAGCAGCGGAAGCAGATCGCCGCACTGCGGAGCGAGGCCGAAGTACGCATCGTTCTGCGTGACGATGGGATCCGCCACCGGTTCGGTCGGATCGCACGCATCCTGTCCGCCGGCGGAGCCGAGGCCGGAGCACGTCGTGGGGCGGCCCTCGTCGGCCGCGGCATCCGACGCGCGCGACGAGGACGCAGCCAGCAGGAGAAGCGCGACGAGCGCGGCGGCGGCCATCATCGCCGCGGCCCCCGCGTAAGCGCGGCGCGGCGGCCGCCACCAGAGGGCTCTCTGCGCAGGGATCTCGACGAATCGGCGACCGACCGCCGCGAGGACGAGAGCGACGGCGAGCACGCTCAGGCGAGACCACCACGAGAGAGGTGCGCCGATCACGAACGGAGCCAGCACGATGAGCGGCCAGTGCCACAGATACAGCGAGTACGAGACGTCACCCAGCCACTGCACGGGGCGGGAATCCGTGACAGTGGAGATCAGCAGCACGGGAGCGCGGCGACCTGTGCCGGCCACCAGCACGGCCGCCGTCGCCAGGACGGGAAGCGCAGCAGCCGACCCCGGGTAGGGCGTCTGCGGGCCGAACAGCACCGCCGCCACCGCGATGCCGACGAACCCCAGAGCGGAGAGCGTCGCGGCGGTGATGGCGTGCAGCCGACCGAGCAGGGCCGCCGGCAACACGGCGACCGCCGCACCCACGGCGAACTGCCACGCACGGGTGAACGTCACGAAGTACGCCTGAGAGGGTGACGCGGCGGTGTAGGCGACGGCGGCGAGGAAGGACAGCACTGCCACGCCCGCGATCACGACAGGCACGACCTTCCGGACGGACGAGCGCCGTGATGCAGCCAGCGAGACGGTCAGCAGGATGAGCAGCGGCCAGACCAGATAGAACTGCTCCTCGACCGAGAGCGACCAGAAGTGCTGCACGGCGCTCGCTGCGGCATTGTGTGCGGAGTAATCGACCGACAGGGCCGCGAGGGCCCAGTTCTCGACGTAGAACACACTCGCGATCGACTGCAGGGCGTTGTCACCCCACCTGGTGAACGGCAGCAGCAGCCAGACTCCGACGAGCGTGACGACGATCACGAGCAGCGCGGCGGGAAGGAGCCGGCGGATCCGCCGCGCGTAGAACGCTACGAGACGGATCCGGCCGGTGCGATCGACTTCAGACAACAGGTGGCCGGTGATCAGGAAGCCGGAGATCACGAAGAACACGTCGACGCCGACGTAACCGCCGGGAAGTCGATCCGGCCAGAGGTGGTTGACCACGACGAGCACGATCGCCACGGCCCGGAGGGCTTGGATATCCGTGCGGAAACCCCGGGCGCGCACCGATGCGCGGGTGACCGCGGACGGAGCCGCCGTCGATGTCACCGTGCCAGATACTCCCGAAGCTGCTCGTCGGCGTCACGCGGCACGAAGCCGGTGGCCTCGAGCTTCGACAGATCGAGCACGCTGTTCGACGGCCGCGGCGCGACCGGACCGTTCGCCGAGGCGAAGTAGTCCGCCGTGCTGACGCCCGATACGCGCGACGCCTCAGCGCCGGTGATCGCGAAGATGTCCGCGGCGATGGCGGCCCACGTTCGCGGCTCACCGGAGCCGGTGACGTTGTACGTGCCGTACGGCGCTCCGGAGTCGAGGAGGTGCACGATGGCCCGTGCGATCTCCGACGCGAACGTCAGACGCCCGCGCTGGTCGTTCACCACCGACGGATCGATGCCCCGCTCGGCCAGGGATGCCATCGTGCGCACGAAGTTCTTGCCCTCGCCGATGACCCACGACGTTCGCAGGATGTAGTGCCGTGGCGCCGTGGCCACGGCGATGTCGCCCGCGGCCTTCGACTGCCCGTAGACGCCGAGCGGACAGAGGGCGTCGTCTTCGCGATAGGGCCGGTCCTCGGTGCCGTCGAAGACGTAGTCGCTCGACACGTGCACCACCGTGACCCCGTACTCCGCCGCGATCTTCGCGAGTCGAGCCGGCCCCTCGGCATTGGCCGTCCACGCGTCCCGGCGGCCGTCGGGGGTCTCGGCCTGATCCACGGCGGTGTAGGCACCGGCGTTCACGATGACGGCGTAGTCACGCCAGCGACGTGCTCCGACGATGCCGGGGTCGGCGAGGTCGAAGTCTGCGCGCGTGGTCCACTCCACGCGGGCGTCCTCGCCGAACTCGGCACGCAGGGCGCTCCCGAGCTGACCCCCGGCACCGACGACGAGGACCTTCTTCGCGGCGATGCGCGTGACATCGGCGAGTCGGGGATGCGCTCGATCCTTCTCGGAGATCTCGACCTCCGAGAGCGGGATCGGCCAGGCGATCGCTGCCGTCTCGTCGGCGAGGTTCAGGAACGAGTAGGAGGCGTCCGGCGACCAGTGGTCGTTGACGAGGTACGTGTATGCGGTGTCGGCCTCGAGCGTCTGGTAGGCGTTGCCCACTCCTCGCGGCACGAAGACGGCACGGGACGGATCGACCTCGACGGTGAAGGTCTTCCCGAAACTCGGCCCCTCACGCAGGTCGACCCACGCACCGAAGATCCGCCCCGTCGCCACGGACACCCACTTGTCCCAGGGCTCGGCGTGGATCCCTCGGGTCGTGCCGACCGCATCGTTGAAGGAGATGTTGTTCTGAACGGGACCGAAATCCGGCAGGCCGGCAGCCGTCATCTTCTCCCGCTGCCAGTTCTCCTTGAACCATCCTCGGGAGTCGCCGTGAACCGGCAGATCGAAGACGACCAGACCGGGGATCGGTGTCTCGGTGACGGACAGCGCCTTCCCGAATTCGATCTCACTCACGCGCGGTCACTGCCCCTTCGAGGCGTAGAAGGCCTCCGTGCGGTCCTTGGAGGGAGCCCACCACGACTCGTTGTCGCGATACCACGCGATCGTGGCGGCCAGCCCGGACTCGAAGTCCGCGAACTGCGGCGACCAGCCGAGCTCGGTGCGGAGCTTGGTCGAGTCGATCGCGTACCGCAGATCGTGCCCGGCGCGATCCGTCACGTGGTCGTAGGCATCGCGGGGCTGACCCATCTCCTGCAGGATCAACTCCACGACCTCTTTGTTGTTGCGCTCCCCGTCGGCGCCGATGAGGTACGTCTCGCCGATCCGGCCCTTCTCCAGAATGGTCAGCACCGCGGAAGAATGATCGTTGGCGTGGATCCAGTCGCGCACGTTCTCCCCCGCTCCGTAGAGCTTGGGACGGATGCCGCGGAGCACGTTCGTGATCTGCCGGGGGATGAACTTCTCGACGTGCTGGTAGGGCCCGTAGTTGTTGGAGCAGTTCGAGATCGTCGCCTCCACCCCGAACGACCGCACCCACGCGCGCACAAGGAGGTCGCTTCCCGCCTTGGTCGAGGAGTACGGCGACGAAGGGTTGTACGGCGTCTGCTCGGTGAACCGCTCCGGGTCGTCGAGCTCCAGATCGCCGTAGACCTCGTCGGTGGAGATGTGGTGGAACCGGGTCCGGTGCTTCCTCGCCGCTTCCAGCAGCGTGTAGGTCCCGACGATGTTCGTGTCGAGGAACGGACGCGGGCTGTGCAGCGAGTTGTCGTTGTGCGATTCCGCCGCATAGTGCACCACGGCGTCGGCCTCAGCGGTCAACCCGTCGACGAGCTCCGCGTCGGTGATGTCGCCCTGGACGAACCGGACACGCGATTCGGGCAGACCGGCCAGCGATTCGCGGTTGCCCGCATAGGTCAGCGCGTCGAGCACCGTCACGTCGTACTCGGTGTTCTCGATGACGTAGTGCACGAAGTTGGAACCGATGAAGCCGGCTCCTCCCGTCACGAGCAGGCGGGTCATGCGTTTCCTCTCTTCAGCAGATCGAGCAGATAAGCGCCGTAGCCGCTCTTCACGAGCTTCGTCGCCCTCTCGCGCAGCTCCTCGTCGGAGAGGAATCCCTGACGCCAGGCGACCTCTTCGGGGACGCCGATCTTCAGCGAGGTACGACGTTCCATGGTGCGGACGTACTCCGCCGCATCTGTCATCTGGTCGAATGTGCCCGTGTCGAGCCA
Organism: Microbacterium sp. CR_7; assembly: GCF_041954755.1. Lineage (NCBI taxonomy): Bacteria > Bacillati > Actinomycetota > Actinomycetes > Micrococcales > Microbacteriaceae > Microbacterium > Microbacterium sp. CR_7. The sequence continues at coordinate 73,622 of NZ_JAVAYF010000001.1, read as the reverse complement.
GGCCGTGCCCCGAGGGAGCACCTCGACCTGCAACGATCCACGCTCGAGGTAGGCCCGGTTGACGTCCGTGATCTCGTACTCCCCGCGCGCTGACGGCTTCAGTTCGCGCGCGATCTGAACGACGTCGTTGTCGTAGAAGTACAGGCCGGGAACCGCGTAGTTGCTCTTCGGAGCCGAGGGCTTCTCCTCGAGCGAGACCGCGATCCCCTCTGCATCGAACTCCACGACCCCGTACGCCTCCGGCTCGGCGACCCAGTAGGCGAAGATCGCTCCGCCCTGGATCTTCTCGAACCGCTGCAGACGGCTCCCCAATCCGGGCCCGTAGAGCAGGTTGTCGCCCAGGACGAGGGCGACGCTGTCGTCGCCGATGAAATCCGCGCCGATGGTGAACGCCTGCGCGAGACCGTCCGGGGAGGGCTGCTGGGCGAACGAGAGGTTGACTCCGAACTGCGAGCCGTCGCCGAGCAGCCGTTCGAAGTGCGCGGCGTCGTGCGGCGTCGTGATGACGAGGATGTCTCGGATGCCAGCGAGCATGAGCGTCGACAGCGGGTAGTAGACCATGGGCTTGTCGTACACGGGGATGAGCTGCTTCGAGACGCCCAGGGTGATGGGGTGCAATCGAGTACCGGATCCGCCCGCGAGAATGATGCCTTTCACCCCCATATCGTGCCACATTCCCCTCAGTGGCCCGAACTCCCGTTCACTCGCGTCACATCATCAACACTGGTATCGGCAGTATATTTACGCCACAATGAGCGAGTGACCGCCTACTCATCCCCCTCGCTGCGCGGTGTCATCGCCGGTGCAGCGGCGTTCGTCGTGGCTGCGGCCCTCCTCGTGGCGGCACCCGTCACCGCTTCGGCCTCCACGTCTGCTGTGGCGTCAGGCGGGGTCGCGGTGACCGTGCAGACCGCGTCCGGCTCCCCGTCGGTGGACTCGTCCATCCGCAAGACGGCAGACATGTCGCAGTTCCGCCCGGGCAACATCATCTCCGACGCCGTGTTCTTCGACCGGAGCACGATGGATGCGGGGCAGATCCAGGCCTTCCTGAACTCCAAGGTCGGCGTGTGCCGCTCGTCCTACGCGTGTCTCAAGACCTACTCCCAGCACACGCCGAACAAGGCGGCCGACGCGTACTGCAACGGCTACTCGGCAGGACTCAGCGAGCTGGCGTCCACGATCATCGCCAAGGTCGCACAGTCCTGCGGCATCAACCCCCAGGTGCTGCTGACGATCCTCGAGAAGGAGCAGAGCCTCGTCACCTCCGCCTACCCCGACGCCGGCAGGTTCACGAAGGCGATGGGGCACGCCTGCCCGGACACCGCCGCCTGCGACCCCGCGTTCGCAGGCTTCTTCCATCAGGTCTATGGGGCGGCACGGCAGTTCAAGATCTACGCGGAGGGGAAATGGTTCACGTACTACGCACCCGGTAGGACGTGGAACATCCTCTACAACCCCAACCACGCGTGCGGGAGCGCCCCGGTGTACGTCGAGAACACCGCCACGGCCGCCCTCTACTACTACACGCCCTACCAGCCGAACCGCGCAGCCCTGAACAATCAATACGGGCTGGGAGACGGCTGCTCCGCCTACGGCAACCGCAACTTCTTCCGCATCTTCACCGACTGGTTCGGCAGCACCCAGGGCAAACGCCTGTCGCTCGTCCGCGCCTCGAACAGCAACGAGGTCTACCTCGTGTCGGCGGGCAGCAAGCACTACGTCACGAATCCCTCCGATCTGAGCGCCCTGAGCGTGCGGCTCGGAGCCCTGCAGGTGGTCTCTCCGGAGTACCTCGCCGCCGTCCCCACGGGGAACCGCGTGATCCGCCTGATCAGAGACGGCCGCAACGGCGCGATGTACCTGCTGCAGCCGGACGGGACGAAGCATCACTTCGCGTCCGCCGGTCTGATCTCCCGCTACGGCATGCGGGTCGAGGACTATCTCCCGCTTTCGCCGGAGCACATCGACGCGTTCCCGACGGGTACGCCGGTGGGCGATTTCTTCCGTTCGGAGGACTCCCCCGACTACTTCCGCTGGGAGAACGGGCAGCGACGCCACATCGCGAACGGACTCGCCTGGCAGCAGCAGAGGGCGGCGGCGGGCGACTACGTCGCGGTGTTCCCTGCGGGGAACGCGGCCTACCCGCCGCGCGGCAGGGCCATTCTGGCGCCTGGCACCCTCGTGAAGGAGTCGTCGCGGGACGAGGTGTACATCGTCGGCACGGGCACCGAGCTCATGCACATCCCGACCTGGGAGCTCAGCGCCGATGCGGGCATCACCGCGTATCAGCCGGTGCCGGACGGCACCTTCTCCGGCTACAAGACGGTGACCGGACTCGCCCCGTTCGTCGTCTGCGGCAACGAGAATCTCGTCACGGACGGGGGTCGCATGGGACGACTGGCGACGGCACCGCCCGGGGTGCAGATGCCGCGCCTCCCGGACTCGATCTGCGCGGTTCTGCCGCGGAGCAACGCCACCATCGCGGCACCGCTGTTCATCAAGTCCAAGACCGCCGATCCCATCTACGAGCTGCGTGACGGAAAGCTCCGGCACGTGCAATCAGGAGCTCGGCTGCTCGAGCTCAACGGCGGTCGCTTCCCTTACACCGTGACCTGGTCCTCTCAGACGATCGCCGCATATCCCAAGGGAGCGCCTCACCTCGCCGAGAACGCCTTCGTGTCCTTCGGCGACGAGAAGATCTATGTGATGCGGGGCGGGCAGCTGCGTCACGTCACCACCCAGCAGCAGTTGATCGCTCTCGCCGGCCCCGTCTGGCCGATTCCGGTCGCAAAGCTCGACGCATCCTTCTTCGGGGCGTATCAGGTGGGAGCGCCCCTGCCGTGATGCGCGGAGCGCTCAGAGCCCGTCCCATAGAATGACAGCATGAGTTCGTCCCTCGACCGGGTCCTGGTCATCGTTCCCGCATGGAACGAGGAGCGCAACGTCGGCAGGACAGTCGCGGAGATCCGCGCCGCTCTCCCCCACACGGACGTCCTCGTCGTCGACGACGGGTCCACCGACTCCACCGCCGCCGTCGCGCGGGATGCCGGAGCATCTGTGCTGCAACTGCCGTTCAACCTCGGCGTCGGCGGCGCGATGCGCGCCGGCTACGTCCGAGCGCAGCGAGGCGGGTACGAAGCGGCGATCCAGGTGGACGCGGACGGTCAGCATAACCCAGTGGACATCCGCAGCATCGTCGGGGCGCTCGAGCACGCCGACATCGCCATCGGCGCACGTTTCGCCGACGTCGGCGACTACAAGAGTCGCGGGCCACGGCGCTGGGCGATGGTGGTGCTCGCGAAGGTCCTCTCCCGAGTCGCGCGAACGCCGCTCACCGATGTGACCAGCGGCTTCCGCGCCGGCAACCGGCGGGCCATCGACCAATACGTCGACTACTATCCCGCTGAGTACCTGGGAGACACCATCGACTCCTTGGTGGCGGCCGTGCACGCGGGGCTGACCGTCACCCAGGTCCCGGTGGCGATGCGCCCGCGCATGCACGGCACGCCGAGCCAGGGATTCTTCGGGTCGACCCTGTATCTGATGCGCTCGGTGATGGCGCTCGGACTTTCGATCATGCGTCGTCCCGCCGTACACCGAACGCAGGGAGAGAACCGATGATCGTCGCCGGAGCCATCGGACTCGCGATCGTCATCCTCGGGGTCGTCCTGACGCTCCTGCTCAAGCGTCAGCTGCGTGAGAAGTACGCCATCATCTGGTTGGTGATCGGACTGGCGGTGCTGCTCTTGGGGATCTTCCCGCAGGCGCTGACCTTCCTCACCGCGAGTCTGGGTTTCCAGGTCCCAGCCAACCTCCTGTTCACGCTCGCTATCTTCCTCCTGCTCGCAGCGACGCTTCACCTCTCTTGGGAACTGTCTCAGGCGGAGGAGGAGATCAGGCGGCTGGCCGAGGAGGCGGCTATCGGCCGCCTCGATCGAGAGGACCAGGAGTCACGGATCTCCGAACTCGAACGATCGGTGGAAGACCTTCGGCGTCAGTCCCACGCCGCCCCCGAGCAGGACGCTTAAGCGCTCACCCTCGCACTCGCCGCACGAGCGCACGCCCGCGGACGAGGATGCCCGCGAACCAGCTGGCGAGATACTCGAGACGGAAGCGGCGCGAGACACGGCCGTCCGTCACAGCCTGCCGCAGCAGGCGGTGAAGCGCGGAGAAGCGGCGCGCCGCAGAGAAGTACGAGTCGATCTCGGCGAGGCGCGCGCTCGTGCCGAGGTCCGTCCGCTGGATCAGAGTGTCGGCGAGGAGCTGCCGCCACCCGACGTTGAGCCAGAACACCATGCGCGCCAGCGCGAAGGGGCTGCGTGATCCCTCCCACTTCTGAGCCAGGTCGAACGCCGTGCGCACGGATCCCAGCGGTCCGCCCGGCCCCGTCATCCCGCTCGGATCACCGAAGACATTCCCCTGATGCTGCACATAGTCCTGCAGTACGTCCGGGAGCATGCGCGTTCCGCGCCCTGACGCCGCCACCACGGCGAGCCAATGGTCGTGCGCCGCTGTCCGCGTCGACACCGTCGGAAACGGCAGCGCGACCGAGAGGATCTCAGGCCGGAACACGAAGGCCGAACCGCTGAACTGGTTGTCGAGGAGCGTTCCGACCAGATCCGGGTCGTGGCGCGAGGTCACACCGAGAACGCGCCCCGAGGGCTTCTCGACGAGGCGCGACTGGGCACTCACCAGGTCGACCTCCGTGAGATGAGGCAACAGCACCTCGAGTTTGTGCGGGTACCACTCGTCGTCCTGGTCGCTGAGCGCGACCCACCGAGCCTCGGGATCGACGGCGCGGATGCCGTGCTCGAAGTTGAGGATGAATCCGCGCCGACTGCCGTCGCCGATGACGCGGAAGCGAGGGTCGCCCTGCGTCGAGGACACGACGAGCTCGGCGATCGGTCGCGGGTCCCCGTCCACGGTGATCACGCACTCCCAGTCCTCGATGGACTGCGACCTGATCGACAGCAGCTGACTGCGGAACAGCTCCGGATCCGGCTGGTATGCCGCGAGCACGATCGATCCGAATTGTTCGCGCACAGCGACGTTCCCTCCGCAGATGAGCTCCTCAGTCTACTGTGCGGTGGGGAGCACGCCGAGCGGATAGGGTGGTTCAGTCGGAACGAGGGAAGGGCGACCAGTGCACGCGATCTGGGCGATCATCTCGACGTTCCGACCCGACGAGGACTTCCTGAACTCGTACGATTCGATCGCCGCGCAGGTCGAGCGCGTCGTCGTGGTCGACGACGCCAGCGGCGCGGACTACGTGGCCGTCCTGTCTGCCATCGCTGATCGCGGTGCGATCGTGGAACGCTTGCCGCAGAACTCGGGAATCGCAGCGGCACTCAATCGCGGGTACGAGATAGCGGTCGCGGGGGGTGCGTCACGCATCCTCTCCTTCGACCAGGACTCGCACATCGATCCGGGATACGTTCGATCGGTCGACGCCGCACTGGACCATGCCGTCGCTCGAGGGCACAGGGTCGGCCTCGTCGTGCCCGAGTACTTCGCCGACGTCCGTCAAGCACACGCACGTCTCGACGACGGGACCTTGCTGGCCAGGAACATCATCCAATCCGGGATGCTCGTCGAAGCCGCGGTCCTCGAGGACGTCGGCATGATGCGCTCGGACTTCTTCATCGATCTCGTCGACACCGAGTTCGAGCTCCGGGTCCGCGCCAGCGGTTACCGCACCATCGCCGCGCCCGGCGCCGCTCTCGCGCACCAACTCGGCCGGCAGTACGCGCGGATGCTCTTCGGGCGGCCGCTGAGCCTGCCCGGTCTCCCCGCTGTGACGACTTTCAGCACGCCGTTCCGATACTTCTACCGGGTCCGGAACCGCATCGTCCTCAATCGTCTGCACGCTCGCTCCGCCCCGGGGCAGATCCTCCGCGACACGCTCATCGACGTCCTCCATTTCGCGAACGCGGCCGTCGTCGCCCGCCCGCGCGCGACCTTCGCAGCCGTTCTCCGCGCGGGCGTGAACGCCGGACTGCGCCGACGCATGGGGCGTATGCCTGACTCGCTCGCGGTCCGAGCCGCCACTGTGTCATGGAATGCACCCCTGGTCGAGGGCGGCGGCGTTCTCGACCGGGCACAAGGAGCCGCGGATGAGGGCTGAACGGTGAGACGCCCCCGCGGTCTCGTCGCACTTCGCCGGCTGAGCGGATTCACCGTCTCCGTGGCGATCACGGCGGTGATCAGCGTGGCCGCGATCCCGACGCTCATCACCGCACTCGGCGCGGGTGCATGGGCGCAGATCGGTGTCGCGCAGACATTCGTCCAGTTCGCCGCGATCTTCGTCGGTTTCGGTTGGGGTGCCACGGGCCCGGCCCTCGTCGCGAGCACCGCGCTCGCCCGGCGCCACTCCCTCTTCCTCGAATCGCTGCGCTCGCGTCTCATTCTCGCGGCGGTGGCCGCACCGCTCAGCTTCGCGATCCTCGCCGTGATGCTCCGGGGAGACGCGCTCATCGCAGGACTCGGGACCGTCGCCTACCTCCTGCCGGCACTCGGCGGGACCTGGTACTACGCGGGAGCCGCGAAGCCCGCACGGCTTCTTCTGATGAACACGCTTCCTACGGCTCTCGGCACGATCTCCGGCATCGTGGCTGCGCACATCACACACCAAGCCTGGTCCTTCCTCGCCCTGCAGGCTGTCGGATCCGGCGTCGCCGCCGCGTGCGACAGCGCGTACATCTGGCGGCATACCCGCGAGACCGCCGACGGCACCGAACCGCGACCGACGCGCACCGTGCTCTCCTCCCAGCGACACGCCGTCGTGACCTCTGCGACGAGTTCGCTCTACGTCACGCTCCCGGTGCTGGCGATCAATGCCTTCCTCGGCGACGGTCCCGCTCTCGCCTCCTACCTCATCGCGGACCGCATGTTCCGCTTCGCATCCATCGCCTTCCTCCCCGTCCAGCAGTTCTTCCAGGGGTGGGTTCCGGAGATCCCCGCCGAGTTCTCCCGCCGCACGCGGATCGCGACGATCGCCGCGGTCGCGATCGGGACGCTGGGCGGAGCGTGCATCGCGTTCCTCTCCCCCGTGTTCGGTCCGATACTCGGCGCGAACGAGGTCGGCGTGCCCCTCGCCGTGAGCATCCCGCTCGGCGTCGCGTTCATCGGCATCGGGACCACGGCGGTGGTGGGATACGCGTGCCTGGTGGCGGTCGGGCGCACGAAGGCGCTGGCCGGCAGCACCGTCGTCGGGGCCGCGGTCGGCGCACCGCTGATCTTGTTCGGCGCCGGGACGGGCTCGCTGCTGCTCGTCGCGTCGGCCGTCGCCGTGTCCGAGATCTGCGTCGCGATCTACCAGCTCTTCGCCCTGCGCACCGCGCTTCGGGCCGGGAATGGACTGCCCGCCCCGGTGTCCGATCCGGACGAGGACCGCGACCACTCCGCGTCGAGACAGGAGGAACCCGATGCCTGAGCGTCCGTCCGTCAGCGTCTGCATGGCGACGTACAACGGATCCCGCTTCGTGCGGGAGCAGATCGACTCGATTCTCGCGCAGCTGCATGAGCATGACGAGCTGCTCGTCATCGACGACGAGAGCACGGACGGGACCGCCGACCTCGTGGAAGACATCGGCGATCGCAGGATCGTGGTGCATCGGAACGCGCGCAACCTCGGCTACGTCCGCACGTTCGAGCGCGCGCTGACCCTGGCGCGTAACGAGGTGCTCGTCCTGTCGGACCAGGACGACGTCTGGATCGACGGACGCCTCGACGCGCTGGTCGATGCGACAGCCTCGCACGCCGTGGTCGCATCGAACCTTCTCCTGCTCGAGTCGCACGCTCCGCTACGATCGCCGATCACGGGCCGCCCATGGCTCCTGCGATCGCGAGACGCGGCGCGCAGGATGCGCAACGAGGCGCGCATCCTGCTCGGCGACGCTCCCTACTTCGGGTGCACGATGGCTCTCCGGCGCGACGCGCTCGATCTCGTGCTGCCCTTCCCCGACCACCTCGATGAGTCGCACGACCTCTGGATCGCCACCGTCGCGAACGCGTCGGCCGTGCTCGGGCACCTCGAGCAGCCGACCCTTCTGCGGCGTGTGCACTCGGACAACGCATCGACCCCGCGGCCGAGAGGCGTCAGAGCGGCGCTGAGGTCCCGGCTCCTGCTGCTCCGTCTGTGGCGCGAGGCGCGCCGGCGTCGGTCGTCGCTGCGTTCTCGTTGAGGGTCGTGCCGGACGGCGGCGCCGATCCTCGCGCGAGCCGGATGAAGTGCCGCTCGACGAGCATCCAGCTCGCCCAGCCGAGGAGGAACGTCGCGATCGTCGTGATGGCGAGGTAGACGCCCATTCCGAAGGCGGCACCACCGACGATCACCGTGAGTTGCTGCACCGGCCAGGCATAGATGTAGAACCCGTAAGAGACGTCGTTGCGAGCGATCCACGCGGGCTGCGGGACGACCGTCGAGAGATAGAGCAGCGCATAGCCGATGAGCGGCGCGGCGAGCGGCCCTCCCGCGATGGGGACGAACACCATGAGCACACCGGCCAGAGGGATGCTGGCGATGCCCAGGATCGGCGAGAGTCCCCATCTCTGCACGACGAGGTAGATCAACGAGCCGCCAAGGAAGTACGGCAGAAGGCGTGTGAAAAGGCCGAAGTCGCCGTCGAGTCCCCCGGTGATGCCGCTGGCGAAGGCGATCCTCACGAGCACCGACAGCATCCACAGCACGGCGACCACGGAGATCGACTTCCGGTAGATCGCGAGACCGCCCAGCAACCACACCGTCAGGTAGCAGAGGAACTCGAAATACAGCGTCCAGAGGGAGCCGTTCCACGCGTCCGGATAGGGCACATCCGACAGCGACGCGCCGATCTGATAATGGTCGACGTGGAGGAAGAGATTCCCCCAGATGTACTCCAACGGTGTCGGGCCGTTCGAGAAGTACCCGGCGATCGTCCCGTGCGTCAGCACCTGAGCGATCGGCCCGAAGACGAATGCCGTCATCACGAGGCATACGACGAAGGCAGGCATGATCCGGGCGATGCGGTGCAGCAGGAACGTCCCGGGGTTGCTCCGGAACCTCGAGCGCGTGATCAGGAATCCGCTGATGACGAAGAACCCGATGACGGCCCAGCCGCCGAGATTCTCGCCGTTGAAGCCGGGACTGTCCGAGCGTCCGACGACGTAGTACCCGTGGGCGAACAGCACGAGGAACGCGAGGATCAAGCGGAAGAGGTTCAGACTGTTGTCCCGGTACGGGAACGCTCTCGACCTCCTCAGAGCGATTCTCACTTGAGAAGGTTCCGCTGCGCCATCTCGTCGAGCGATCGCTGATACTGATCCTCTTCGACCGGCTCCGACAGCACCCATTCGACGAACGCCGCCACGCCTTCCCGGAAGCCGACGCGCGGAGTGAAGCCGAGCCGGTCCGCCAGGTGCGACGTGTCGGCGACGTTGTGCCGGATGTCGCCGAGTCGATAGTTGCCGGAGATGCGCGTCGGAACCTCGCGACCGAAGGCCGAGAACAGTGCCTCGACGACCTCGTTGACGGTCGTCGCCACGCCGGATCCCACGTTGAAGATCTCTCCGGCTGCCCGCGGGTCCGTCGCCGCGAGATAGGTGGCTTCGACCACGTCGTCGATGTACACGAAGTCCCGGCTCTCCTCGCCGTCCTCGAAGATGTTGATCTCCTTGCCCTGTCGGATGAGCGTGGAGAAGATCGAGAGGATGCCGGTGTAGGGGTTCTTCAGAGACTGACCCGGCCCGTAGACGTTCTGATAGCGCACCGCGGCGGCCTCGACACCGATCGTCGGCGCGACGGTCATCACCAGCGATTCCTGCATCTGCTTCGTGATGCCGTAGACCGACGAGGGGTGCAGCAGTGCACTCTCGTCGGTCGGGATGACCCGGAGCGGTCCTTCGCCCGGCAGATGCACGTCGAAGTCACCGGCTGCCATGTCGGCATCCGCGCGATGGCCGGGGAAGACCCTCCGCCCGTCCTGAGTGAGGTAGGCGCCCTCCCCGTAGATCGACCGCGACGAGGCGATGACAACCCGTCCGACACCGTGGTCCTCGTTGGCCAGGATATCGAGGAGCTTGGCCGTGCCTCCGACGTTGGCTCCGACATAGCGGTCGATCTCGTACATCGATTGTCCCGTGCCGGTCTCTGCGGCGAGGTGCACGACGATCGTCGCACCGGCGAGCGCCCGCCTGAGGTCGTCCACCGACTCGACGGAGCCGACGACGACGTCGGCGACGCCGTCGAGTGAACGCAGCAGCGGCGACGTCGTCTCGGGGTCGTCCCCGTGCACCTGCGGAATCAACGAGTCGAGGACCGTGATCCGGTGACCGTCCTGTGCGAACCGCGCTGCGAGCCTGGTGCCGATGAATCCGGCGCCTCCGGTGATGAGCACGTGTTCGGGCATACGGGGGCCTCCTGCAGGTGTGTCTACTCGCGAGTGGACGTCCACTCCGCTCAGACCGCGAAGATGTGCGCCAGCGTCGATTGTAGCCCAGCGCGATCTCCGTGCCTGAAGACGTGAGGCAGCTCGGTGACCGCATGCAACCGCGACATCACGCGGGCGCGAGCCGTCGCGCTGGTGCGTCGCCAGTTCCTCTCATCGGCGAGTCGCCGTGCGACCGCCAGGTACGCACGTTCATCGCGGAACCGACGTCCGTCGAGGAGCGTCTTCTGGGATGCGCTGGAACCGTGACGGCGGTACGAGAACGCGAGTTCGGGCACGTACGCGAGCGATCCACCCGCGAAGGCGATGTCCATGAGCAGCGCGAGATCCTGGATGATCGGGAGCCCGTCACGGAAGTCGATCCGCGCAAGGGTTTCAGTGCGGAACGTGAGGGACGGCCAGTACAGCCAGTCCCCGCGCATGAGGCTCGTGGCCATCCGCTCCCCTCTGAGCACGGCGATGCCTTCGCCGCCGCGCGGAGCCAGAAGGCCCTGCTTGACCCGGTCGACGAGTGGACGCACGACGGCTCCCGTCTCATCGATCACCTGCACGCCGGGCTGGATCACATCCACGTCCGGGAGGCGCGCGATCACCCTCTTCACGAGAGCGACGTAGTTCGGATGCAGGAGGTCATCGCATCCCAGGATCGTGATGTGCGACGTCGTCGCGCGGCGGATCGCCTCGCGGTAGTTCTCCGTGATCCCGAGGTTCTTCTCGTTGCGGGTGTAATGGATGCGCGGGTCGTCGATTCCTGCGAAGTACTCCGGGACGGAGGCGTCCGGATAGCAGTCGTCGATGACGATGAGCCGCCAGTCCTCGTCGGTCTGTGCCCGGACGGAGTCGACGGTCTCTCTCAGCAGCCCGGGATCCCCCCAGAACGGCACGAAGATCTCCAGCGTCATGTCCTCATTCTCCCCGCTCTTCGCTTCCGCTGTCCCGCGATGCGCTCATCCGCAGAGCACCACCCTGTAGAGGACGGCGTCGCCCACCTCGTCCACCTTCTCGACCGCGTCGGAGGTCGAAAGGCGGTCGAGTCCCTCGTAGGGGTGTTCGCCGCCGTTGACCTCCTGCGTGCCGAAGTCGAGCACGTACTCCACACCGAGGTCGTCGAGAGCCTCGCAGACGTCCGAAGCGCCGGCGCGGGCGCTGTCGAGTCGATCGAGCAGCACGGACATCTCCTCGGTGATGTCCATCAGCGTGTGCGGCATCACCACACGACGATCCGCGATGGCGTAGGCGAGCGCGGTGCCCGTCCACGGGCTTCCGAGGATGACCGCGTCCTCCGGGACCTCGTCGTCGAGACGTTCGATCAGGGCGAGTTCGTCGGATGTCAGCAGCTGGGACTGCGGGGTGGTCGCGAAGGCGCCGTGCGCGCTGCTCACGGCTTGACGCATGTTGGTCGCCTGCGGGAGCACCACGAGCACCAGCACGACTCCGGCCGCCAGCACCGCACGCCGTACGCCGCGCCGCGGGATCCGCTGCGCGGCGAGTCGCGCGAGTTCCCACAGTCTGGATCCGCCGATCGCAGCGAGCGGCACCCAGGCGATCGCGAGGATCGCGGCGAGGCGAGGAGCGTTGTTGTACCAGGCTCCGGTGAGGATGTCCCGCGGCGTCCAGTACGGGAGACCTGAGACGACGATGTAGAGTCCCCCGGCGGCGAGGAGGAATCCGACGGCCATCCAGTCCGTGGCATCGCGACGCCGGAGGGCGACGACAAGACCCGCGATGACGAGGACGCTGACGACGATGTTCACCGGCCCGAACCACACGGAGCCGGTCAGCACCTCGCCGATCGCCTGGCCGACGGTCTCGGTGGGCAGCCAGGAACGCGCGTCGGCCGGGGGACGTAGGACGTACCAGAAGGCGAGCACCGCGACCGCGTACACGGCCGCGCCCGCCGAAGAGAGGAGCTTCGCTCGTCGCGTCGCGTCCGAGAAGAGCAGCAGGAGCCAGCGCACCGTCAGCGCGACGCTCAGGAACACCAAGAGGGCGACGAAACCGCCGGGGTGTGCGACGGCGATCGCGGGAAACGTCCCGAGCGCGCCGACGAGCAGCGGCCAGCGTTCGCTCCAGGTCCGCCTCGCGCTCGCGGTGATGACGAGTGCGAGGGGGACGGCGATCATGCTCAGCGACATCATGTACGGGAACAGCACTCCGTACTCGATGAGAAGCAGGGGGAACGCGGGGATCGCCACCGCGACCGCCGCGGCCGCGATCAGCGCTGAGGCCGACGACCCGATCAGGGTCCGCGTGAGAAGCAGCGTCGAGACCGGCCACGCGAACGCGCCGAACAGGATCATCGTCGCGTTCGAGGCGATCGGGATGCTCACGCCCGTGAGCTGTACGACGAGCGAGACGACCGCATGCCACCCCGAGGGATAGAAGGGCAGGCCGCCCGATTCGGCACTGGTCATCGACCCGATCGTGAACGGGGACACCGAGCCCGTGTCGAGCGCGTACCGCACGGCGTTGAGATGGAAGATGTTGTCGAACGTCTGCGAGATGTTCTCGGGGCGGCCGATCACGAGGAGCAGCTGGACAACGAGGACGAGCACCGCCGCGGCGAGTGCGGCGAGGGCCGCACGCGGCATCCTCGTCTCCGACCGCAGCGCGCTCGTGGGGAACCACGGCATGACGCGCAGGACGAGCGCGATCACGGCGATCGCGCCGGTGGCGGCGAGGACCGGGATGATCCCCCAGGAGAGTCCGAGCACGGGCGCCGCGATGGCACCGAGCACGATGGCCGTGACCCCCGCCGGGACCGAGAGGGCCGAGGCGACGTGTCCCCGCGCGCCGAGCAGCAGAGAGACCACGAGGCCGGGGACGAGAACGACGGCGGCGACCGCCGCGACGGCCAGGCCGAGGTCGATCCATCCCATGCGCGCGTGGCCTCCCTGGTTCCGGCGTCCGGCGGTCGGGCACCGGCGTCGATCCTATCGATGTTCGCCTGGATGCCAGCCGACACACCGGATCCGGCCTGTGCTCATCGTCTTCGGCGAGAATCTATGATTGGTGAGGCGTTCCGCCCGAACAGGACGCCCGACGGAGGTGGAGAGCACGGTGTCACACGCACCCGCGCCCCTGGATCAGCGCATGATCCAGCCCGGCGCGAGCACCGGTCTGTTCGACGTCTTCCGTCGTCGCTACCTGCTCAGCCTGATCGTGCGCAAAGAGGTCGGCATCCGCTATCGCGGGTCCGTGCTGGGCTGGCTGTGGTCCTACGTCAAGCCGCTCATCCAGTTCCTGGTCTTCTTCTTCGCGCTGGGCGTGTTCCTGAGGCTCAACGACAGCATCGAGTACTACCCGCTGTACCTTCTGTCCGGGATCACCGCGGTGACGTTCTTCAACGAGTCGTTCTCGAACGCGACCAAGTCGCTCGTGGAGAACGCGGCTCTGATCAAGAAGATCTACTTCCCGCGCCAGATGTTCCCGATCGCGAGCACGATGGTCGCCGCCATCAACACCGTGCCGCAGATCATCGTCGTGATCGTGATCGCGCTGTTCTTCGGATGGTCGCCGACGTTCATCGGCGTCGGCGCCCTCCTGTTCGGCCTCGTCATCATCGCGCTGCTCGCGACGGGCCTCGGCATGCTGTTCGGAGCCGTGAACGTGACGTTCCGCGACGCGCAGAGCTTCGTCGAGATCATCGTGATGGTGTCGGTGTGGGCGTCGCCGGTGATGTACCAGTGGCAGATGGTCGCCACGAAGGTCCCCGACTGGCTGTTCCAGCTCTACGCCCTCAACCCGATCACGGGCGCCGTCGAGCTGTTCCACTTCGGGATCTGGCACGCCCTGGATCCCGCGAACGCGCAGCCCCTCCCGTCGCTGTGGGTGCATGCGCTCGTCGCCCTGGCGGTGTCCATCGTCTTCTTGATCATCGGCGAGCTCGTCTTCCGCCGCCTGGAGGGTCGCTTTGCACAGGATCTCTGACACCTCGCGCATCCGCGTGGAGGACGTCCACAAGCACTTCAAGCTTCGCCACACGCACTCCATCAAGGAGACCTTCGTCGCCGCGATGAGGCGCAAGCCGCTCACTTCCGATTTCCAGGCCCTGGACGGGGTCTCCTTCGACATCGGCGAGGGCGAGGCGGTCGCGCTGCTCGGGTTCAACGGCTCGGGCAAGTCCACGATGCTCAAGCTGATCTCAGGCGTCCTGCGCCCCGATGAGGGTCGGGTCCTCACGCGAGGGCGAGTCGCCGGACTGATCGAGGTCGGCGCGGGATTCCACCCCGACCTCTCGGGCAGAGAGAACGTCTACCTCAACGCGGCCATCCTCGGCATGTCCAAGCAGGAGACCAAGGATCAGTTCGACTCCATCGTCGAATTCAGCGAGATTGAGAAGTTCATCGACACCGAGGTGAAGCACTACTCCTCCGGGATGTTCCTCCGACTCGCGTTCTCGGTCGCCATCCACACCCACGTGGACGTCCTGCTCATCGACGAGATCCTGTCGGTCGGTGACGAGCCGTTCCAGAGGAAGTGCCTAGCCCGCGTGCGGGAGTTGCACGCACAGGGGAAGACACTGGTCGTCGTGAGCCACGACCTGAACATGGTCTCGGACCTCTGCGAGCGGGGGATCCTCCTCGAAGGCGGCAAGGTGCGCTTCGACGGCGCGAGCAAGAGCGCAGTGGAGCTCATGCGGTCCTGACTCCCGCCCCTCGCACACAGCAGGTCACAGGTCGGCGTGCAGCCCCCAGACACGTTCGCCGGCGCCATGCCAGGAGAACGCGCGGGACCGATCTGCAGCCAGCACGCTGAGGCGTCGAGCCGCGGCTCCCGTCGCGTCGACCACGGCACCCTCGATATCGCCCTCGGCGACGATCGTGCCTCCGTCCGCGATGACGTCGCGGTGCACGCCGATGTCGCGCGCGACGATCGGCACCCCGAGCGTCATGGCTTCGACGGCGCGCCAGGGCCACGCCGCGACGTCGTCCGTCGCGACGAAGGCCGCGGCGCCGGCGAGCAGGGCTGCACGGTCCTCCGCAGGGAGGGCGGAGCGGATGCGGGCTCGAGCCTCGGGGAGACCGGCGGCGGCCGCGATCTCCGCGAACCGGGGCTCCGCACCCTCCGGCGCGTCCAGCACCACGGCATCCGCGTCCGCGGCGGCAGCCGCCCGGAAGCCCGCCTCGATACTCGCCGGCCGTCCGGTGACGACGATGTAGCGGTCGGGGACCATCAGGGCGGCACGGCGCCCTGCCGCGTCGAGCGGCACGACGAATCCGGACGGCGCTGCTCCGGGGATCACCCGGATCCGCTCCCCCAGCTTGGCGATCTCTGCGAGTCGCCCACCGATGGAGTGCGTGGGCACGACGACCGCGTCCGCGTGCTTCACCGCGCGCTTGAGCATGGCCCGATGCGATGAGACCGCGGATTTCGCCATTGTCTCCGGGGCATCCCAGGCCTTCAGGTCCCACAGCGTGACCGTCGTCTGATCGTTGTCGTGCACCCGATCGTGCCGCACGAGCGGCGCCATCAGCGACGCGGAGTGGATGAGCCCACCGCCGACTCCCGGCACGATCCCCATCTGCCAGGAAGCCGCGAGCTCGCGGCGCGCCAGCGCCAGCCGGTGCACAGCGGCGAGGCCGGGCACCGCCACATCGCCCTGAGCGGGGACGATCGCTTCGACGTCGCATCCGGACGGCGCCGTGTCAACGAGAGCGCGTGTCAGGTCGAGAGCCGCCCAGGCCTGATCCTGATCGACGACATGCGCCAGTTGATCCAGAACGACACGCAACCGAGCACCCATGCGACAAGCGTAATCTCCGGCCTCGTCGAATCCCGGAGGCGGCGCGGAGCGACGCCGATATGCGGCACGTGCTTGAATGCAGAGGTGAGTGACGGACGCCTGCCGGTACGTCGCCGATGGTTGCGGTGGACCGTCGGCGTGATCCTGACCCTTCTCGTGCTCGCGATCGGGTGGGTGACGGTGCGCGGCATCGGCGCCGTGAGCGACCTGCAGCAGATCTCGAAGTCCGCCACGCAGCTGAAGTCCGCGATCGGCGAGGGCGACCTGGAGCGGGCGTCCAGATTGTCCGACCGCGTCGCCCATCACGCCGAGTCCGCGCACGGACTCACCTCCGACCCCGTCTGGCAGGCGTTCGGCGTGCTGCCGTGGATCGGCCCGAACTTCTCGGCGGTCAGCGACATCGCCGCGATCGCGGACGACGTCGCGTCGGATGCCCTCATCCCCGTCCTCGATGTCGCAGGCAGGCTCGACCTGGCGAGCCTCGGGTTCTCCGGGGGGCGGATCGACCTCACACCCTTCGCCGCGATCGAGCCCCCGCTGGCCGACGCGTCCGCCACGCTGAGCGCCGCTGAGGAGCGCGCGCTGACCATCGACGCCGGTGCGACGCTCCCTCCGCTGGCCGACGCGGTCGGCGAGATGCGGTCGGCCGTCACGCAGGCGGCCACGGTCGTCGGCTCCCTGCACGGCGCAGCCGCGCTGCTGCCGAGCATGCTCGGCGCGGAGGGCCCGAGGAACTATGTCGTCGCGATGCAGAACAACGCGGAGCTGCGCTCATCCGGAGGGATCATCGGGGCCATCGCACTGCTGCACGCGGAGAACGGTCAGATCAGCCTCGTCCAGCAGGCCTCGACGCTCGACTTTCCGCCGCTCGCCGAGTCGCTTCCGCTGAGTGAATCCACCGTCGCGCTCTTCGAGGACCGTCCGGGTCGCTACCTGCAGAACATCACGAGCATCCCCGACTTCACCGAGGCCGGGGCGCTCGTCGCCACCAGGTGGCAGCAGCGTTTCGGGACGCCCATCGACGGAGTCATCGCCGTGGATGCCGTCGTGACCGAGAACCTCCTCGCCGCGACCGGACCGCTCACCTTCGGACCGTTCGCCGTCACCGAGGACGATGTCGTGAGCCTCCTCGTCTCGGGCATCTACTCGGCAGTGCCCGACCCGGCTGCGCAGGACCAGATCTTCGCCGAGGCGGCCGGTGCGCTGTTCGGAGCAGCGCTGTCAGGCACCGATCCGAAGGCCCTGGTCGCAGCTCTCGCCGCGTCGGCCGAGCAGGATCGCATCCGGATCTGGAGCGCGCACGAGGAGGAGGAGGCCTTCCTCGCCGGAACAGCTCTCGGCGGTGCGCTCCCCCGAGACGACGTGAGCAGTCACGTGGGCGTGCTCTTCAACGACACGACGGGCGCCAAGATGGACTACTACACCGACGCGGCCATCAGGACCGCGGTCGGGCGGTGCGACGGAGAGCCGACGACGCGGGTGAGCGTCACCTGGACGAACGACGCACCCGCGGATGCCGGAACGACCCTCCCCGAGTACGTCACGGGAGGAGGGACGTACGGCGTCGAACCCGGCACAGTGCGCACGCTCATCACGGTGTTCGGCCCGGAAGGGGCGACTCCGTCTCGCGTGGACCGAGAGGGCGGCGGCGGGGACGACGACGTGCAGACGGCGCTGCTCGGAGCGCGCTCGGCCGTGCAGCAGGAGGTGCTGCTCGCTCCGGGCGAGTCGGCCACGGTCACGGTCGACTTCCAGGGGACGGGCGCCGGCGAACGACTGACAGAGGTCGAGCACACGCCGATGATCCGGAATCCCGAGATCTTGCGCGAAGAACTTCGTTGCACTCCGTGACTTTCGTCGAAGCATGATGTAGTCTCTAGTCCACTGGGGAATAACTGGGTTCACCAATCCTGTCGTGGGGACAGGATGAGCCCACGCAATCGGATGCAGGGGTGTGTCCGGGTGCGATTCCGCGTGTATCTCTGGGGAGAATCATGCTGAAGAAACTGGCTGCCATCAGCCTGACCGCTGGCGCACTCGTGCTCATGGCACCCGCCGTCGCCTCCGCCGCACCGAACGGGTCCGACTCGTACGCAGACACGCCGCGCGTGTCCGTGGGTGACCCGGTCATCGACCTCTGCGAGGTGTCCACCGTCGTCTTCGGTCCGGGCTACTTCCAGCCGTCCGAGAACGTGGGCGTGTCGGTCTCCGGTGCGAACGCCGGCGCTGCCGCCGTCTCGGGCAACACGGCCGCTGCCGACGGCAGCCTGCTGCTGACCTTCCGACCGCCGTCCGACGGAGAGGGCTCGTACTCGCTCGCCTTCTCGGGCTCCAGGTCGTACACGGCGCTCATCACGGTGTCGCACGGACACGATGCCGCGGCGAGCTGTGACCACGATCCCGGCGTCGTCGCGGCAGGAACTGAGATGCCGCTCACGGGTGACGGGCTCGAGCTGGCGCTCACCGGTGGCAGCGTGTCACCGTGGCTGCTCGGCGCAGGTGCTGCTGCATTCATCGGCGGCGGCGCACTCGTCGCCACCGGGATCGTTCGCCGCAAGCGCGCCTGACCCGCTCAACGCACGCTGGCACCTTGACGCACGCGTGCCGAGATCAGATTCCCGCTCCGCGGGAATCGACTGGGCGACGGTGATCCCTCCCCCTCCGATCACCGTCGCCTGGCGAATCCGGTCTTGAACCGGAAGGCCCACGGCCGTCCTCTCACTCCCGGGAGCCGGCCGTGGGCTTGTTCGTTGTCACGGGTCGTCCCGCACCCGAGCCCGCTCAGGGAGCGGGCGTCGGAGTCGGGGTCGGCGGGTGCAGCGTCTGCTGGACGAGCTCGCGGATGTACGCGTAATCCGGCGAGTGCTCATCGATGCCGCTGTCCGGCGTGAGCTCGATCGTCGTGACCGTCTGCTCCTTCGCCTTCGTCATCAGGTCGAAGAATTCGGGCAGCTTGTCCTGCGGAAGATCGGTGCTGATGAGTGCCGTTCCCGCCGCCGCGACCTCGTTGAACCGGGTCAGCACGGTCTGCGGCGTGAACTGCGCGAGGATCGCCTCCTGCAGTTCCCGCTGCCTCTTCATGCGATCCCAGTCGCTGGTCGTGTAGCGCGAACGCGCGTACCACTGGGCGGTGTCGCCGTCCATGTGCTGCTGCCCCGGCTCGATCCAGCCGATCGCCCACGCGTCGACATCGTGCGGGTCCACGCCGTCCGGCGGTCCGCCCTTCGGCAGTCTCTCGGTGACATTGATGTCGACACCCCCGAGAGCGTCGACGAGGGCGGCGAAGCCGTGCATGTCGACGAACACGTAGTACGGGATCTCGATGCCGAGCACGCCCTCCGCGGCATCCTTCGTCGCCTCGATGCCGGGGTCCGAGCCGTGAGCCGCCGCATCCGGATACAGGCTCTTGCCGCCGTCCTCGCGGCAGATCTCTGCGGCGTTGCGGACGTGGTTCATCCATCCGTTCCACCCGCAGGAATTGGAACTGTGCCCCTCGAAGCCGTTCGGATACAGCGCCTGCATCGGGCTGCCCTCGCTGAACGGCGCGTTCGGCAGCTCGCGCGGAATGCCCGTGATGGTCACCGCCCCGGTGTCGGCGTTCACCGACACCACCGAGATGCTGTCGAACCGCATCGAGTCGCGGCCGTCGCCGCTGTCGGCTCCGAGCAGCAGGATGTTGTAATACCCGTCACTCGGCGGCAGGCTCGGCCCGCTCTGACCGAAGATCGTCGAAATCGTGTTCCGTGCCGAGCCCACGATGGTCGACGCGTAGGCGGTCGATCCGCCGACGAGTCCGAGGATCAGAAGTGCCACGAGCGGGATGGCGAACTTCGACGGACCGGGTATCCGCACCAGCCGCACGATGCGCAGGGCATCGAACGTCAGAACGATCCACAGGGCGATGTAGGCGATGAGCAGCACCTGGACGATCGTGAGGATCACGGCCGAGATCCACCCGCCGCCGACCGTGAGCCACAGGAACACGGGGCGCGCGAAGAGCGCAAGCCCCACCGTCACCACGACGAGGAACCACGACAGCAGCGTCGCGCCGAGGCCCAGACGACCGAGCTTCCGGTTGCCGGCGACCACTTGCGCTGAGCCGGGGATCAGAACGTTCAGGAGAACGATCCACCACCCGCGCTTGATCATGATGCCGGCATCCGCAGTGTCGGGATTCCGCATGGGGCGCGTCTCGATGAGAGGTCGCGCCGCACCACGCGGCGGCGCGAGGGTCACAGCGAGCCCTTCAGCCGCTCGTTCTTCTCCTCGACCTGCGCTTCGAGGTCGAGCGCGTATGCCTCGACTCGGTCGGCGAGGTCGTCGTCGGACGTCGCGAGCATGCGTACCGCGAGGAGGCCGGCGTTCTTCGCCCCGCCGATCGAGACCGTCGCCACCGGAATGCCCGCCGGCATCTGCACGATCGACAGCAGCGAATCCATACCGTCCAGGTACGCGAGCGGGACGGGGACGCCGATGACGGGCAGCGCCGTCATCGACGCGAGCATGCCAGGCAGATGAGCAGCTCCGCCCGCGCCGGCGATGATGACCCGGATGCCGCGGCCCCGCGCCTCGCGGGCGTACTGCATGAGCTTGTCGGGGGTGCGGTGAGCCGAGACGACCTCGACCTCATGCGGGATCCCGAAGTCGCTGAGCGCCTGGGATGCGTCGCTCATCACGCGCCAGTCCGAGTCGGAACCCATGACGACGCCGACCAGTGGAGCGGCGGAGGAGTGCAGTGGCTCAGTCACCCACTCAGGCTACGGTCTACGGCTGGGAGATCCCCCGAACGGCACGCGAGGAGCACCGAGCCGCTGCGCGCCTCACTCGAAGTGCGCTGCGGCCGCTCTGGCCACGTACACGACGTCGTCGAGGTCGTCGCCGGACACGTTGACGTGCCCGACCTTTCGGCCGGGACGCGGGTCCTTGCCGTAGGTGTGGATCTTCGCCGAGGGGTGCTCGACCATCGCTCCGGCGAACCGCTCCCCGATCGTGCCCTCCTGAGGGCCGCCGAGGATGTTGACCATGACCGACCACGGCGACCGGGGTTCCGGGTCGCCGAGCGGCAGGTCGGCGACGGCACGGAGGTGCTGCTCGAACTGACCGGTCACAGCGCCGTCCTGGCTCCAGTGGCCGCTGTTGTGCGGGCGCATGGCGAGCTCGTTCACGAGGATCCGCTCATCATCGGTCTCGAACAGCTCGACCGCGAGCATGCCGGTGACACCGAGCCCTTCGGCGATCTGCCGTCCGATGCCCTCCGCCACCTGCACGAGGCGGTCGGGGGCCGCCGGCGCGGGGGCGATGACCTCGGCGCACACCCCGTCACGCTGCACGGTCTCTACGACCGGGTACGCGACCATGTCGCCATTCGGACGTCTGGCCACCTGCTGCGCGAGCTCGCGGACGAACCCGACGAGCTCCTCCACCAGCAGCGCCTCACCCGCCGCCAGTGCCTCCAGCCAGTCCTGCGCCTCGTCCGCCGCGCGTACGACGCGAACGCCCTTGCCGTCATAGCCGCCGCGCGGAGTCTTGACCACTCCCCGACCGTCGTGCGCGTCGAGGAAGGCCTGGAGCTCGGCGGCGTCGCGCACGGGCGCCCAGTCGGGCTGGGGAACGCCCAGCTCGGCGAGCCGCGCGCGCATCACGAGCTTGTCCTGCGCGAACTGCAGGGCATCCGGTCCTGGATGCACCTCGACCCCTTCTGCGACGAGCGCCCGGAGGACCTCCTGCGGCACGTGCTCATGGTCGAACGTGACGACGTCGACGTCCTTCACGAACGCCCTGACAGTGTCGAGGTCGCGGTAGTCGCCGACGGCTGTGGCCGCGAGCTGCGCCGACATGCCCTCGCTCTCAGCGAGCACTCGCAGATCGAGCCCGAGTTCGACCGCCGGAGCGATCATCATCCTGGCCAGCTGGCCTCCACCGATCACGCCCACGCGCAGCGCCATGTGCCGCCTCCATTCGTCGGGACCATTCTTCCGCATCCGCGCGGGGCTCGTTCACACGAGTGCGAGGCAGCCGCTCAGAAGGTCGGCGTCCCGTCCTGCACGGACTGCGCGTCGCGGTGCGCCAGGATCTGGCTGACCTCGATCTGGTCGGCGAGGGTCTCGTGCACCAGCCTCACGTTCGGCACGTTCGCGAGGCGGAGCGGTGCATCGACGCCGTTCGAGAGAGTGATCGTCCCCGCTCCCCACATCCGCTGCAGCGCGCCGCGTCGTACGCCGATCGTGTAACCGCGCGCGTGAGACATCTCCTGCCGATTTCGTGCGCCGATGCCGTGGTGCACGATCACGCGCCGCGTCGTCACGGTGACGGTGCGCGACCACCAGACGATCCACGGCACCACGACCAACAGGAGGATCAGCGCACCCGCGGCGCTCAGCAGCATCCAGTTCTCGAACGGCTCGGGGAGGTTGTCGAAGAAGTACCCGGTGCCGCCGAACACCCCGATGAGCACGAGCGCAGACCACGTCAGCCGACGCGCGTGACCGCGGAAGCGCGCGATGAGCAGCTCTTCCGACGGCACACCGGGCGGCGGCATCGTCGGCCGGCCGCCGAGGGTCACGGGCTGGGTCACTCCTCCATTGTGCCCGCGATCACGGACAAACCCGCTCTCCCGTGACTCCGCGTGTCAGAGCTGGGCCGGGCGGACGTGCACGACGTCTCCCGCCGACACGGCGTGCGTCTCGTCGCCGGCGCGCACGACCAGCCGTCCGTCCTCGTCGATCGTCTCGGCCCTGCCCTCGAGGAACCTGTCGCCGGGCAGCGAGACCCGCACGTCGAGACCGATCGTCGCGCACCTGTCGACGACGGCGGCGTGGAGTCCGCTCGACACCGCGTCGCCGGCTTCGGCGAGCGCCTCGATCGATGCCGACAGCTGCTCGAGATAGGTCGCGAGCAGACGGTCGACATGGGCGGTCGACCCCAGGGCCGCGAAGGAGATCGCCGTGGGCACCGGCAGTTCCGCCTCCGTCATCGCGGTGTTCACGCCACTGCCGACGATCACGGCCTCGCCCGTGCCTTCGGCGAGGATGCCGCAGATCTTGCGCCCGTCGACGAGAACGTCGTTCGGCCACTTCACCGAGACCGCGTGGTCGGGGAGCTGCGCGGCGACCGCCTCCACCATCGCCAGACCCGCCGCGAGCGGGATCCAGCCGCGCGCGCTCGCGTCGTCGGGGAGGCGACGCAGCACGACCGACGCGGCGAGCGCCGATCCGGCGGGAGCGGACCAGGTGCGGTCGAGTCGGCCGCGTCCGGCGGTCTGGTTCTCGGTGAGGAGCACGGACAGGTGCGGCCAGCCGTCGGCATCCGTCGCGAGCACCCGCAGCGCCGCATTGGTCGATCCGACCTCATCGAGCTCTTCGACGCGGGATGCGATCTCGCGGGTGCGCTGCAGATCCATGGTCAGACCTCCTCGTCGGCCTCGTCGTCATCGTCGTCCTCGTCACCGCGGACGTCGCCGATCTCCCGCGCCTGCCACTCGTCCCACTCGGACATGAGCCGTTCGATCGCGGCGTGGAACTTCGCGGTCGCGGCACCCGGTGTCGTGTCGCCGAAGTAGTGCTGCACCCACATGCGCAGACGCGCGATCGCCGCCTCGTCGGCACGCACCCTCTCGACGTGGGCGAGGATGTCGGCCGCGGCGTCCGCGTCGAGCCACTCGCAGTCGGAGAGGTAGCCGCTCGTGTCGACCTCCGCGCGCTCGTCGGCGGGCCGCGTGATCATCAACGGCTTCCCGACGGCCAGGCGGTCGTAGACCATCGCCGAGATGTCGACCACGGCGACGTCGGCCGCCGCGAGCTGCCATCCGAGCTCCGGACCGTCGTCGTAGACGTGCTGGGCCCCGGGATCGGCGCTGTTCGCGGCGGAGATCGCCGCGAGGATCCGACGATGCGCGGCACCGTACTCCGGGTCGACGACACCGCTCCGGGGGTGCGGGCGGTAGATGAGGCGGTGGGTCCGCGACGCCAGCACAGCGGCGGCGAGGGACTCGCCGTGCGAGGCGATGGAGCCGTAGTGGGCGCTCGGGCGGTCGCCCTCCCAGGTCGGGGCGTAGAGGACCACCGTGCGGTCGTCGGCGGTGTACGGCAGGGCCCCCGAGTAGTGGTCGGCCTGCGGACGCCCGATCTCGATGGTCCGACGGTCGATGTCGTAGTCCCAGAGGGTGCGGGCCAGCCTGCCGCGAGCAGCCTGGCCGGCGACCAGGGCGTAGTCGTACGCCTTGTACTGGTTCGTCGTCATGTACATCTTGTCGGACTCGCCGTGGTTGATGAACACGTGCCAGCGCCGCCCGTACCGGAACATCTGGAAGTTGCGCGTGTTCTGATTCACATACAGGACGATCCGGATGTCCTGCGTTGCGACGAAGCGCTCGAGGTCCCGCACGGTGGGCACGAAGGCCACGGGAGGACCGTCCTCGTCCAGGAGCTTGTCGGCGCCGGTCGCCGCACGCGAGAGGACGACGACGGGCCAGCGCTTCGACAGCTCGAGGAGCGGACGGTACCACTGGCGCATCTGGTACATGTTCACGTCGCCGTCGGCGAAGTACACGGCCACCCGGTAGTGGCCGGCCGGGTGCGGGTCGCGCTCGGCGAGCCGGCGACGCACCCTCTGCACGGCCTTCCGCGAGGCGAGCGCGCGCGTGAGCAGTCGGTAGGCCTTCTTCGCGTCGGAGAGTGCACCCATCCCTCCAGGATACCGAGTGGCTCGGTCGGCCCGACCCGCCGCGGCGCCGACGGCGACGCATCAGGGAACGGTCGAGCGCTCGTGCCATGATCATGGTGTGCCACACAGAGACGACGCCGCAGGGGCAGGGGTGTCGTTCGTCATGCCCGTGCTGAACGAACGCGACTATCTCGAGCACGCCGTCGGCTCGGTGCTCTCGCAGGAGCTGTCGGTACCGGCCGAGCTCGTGCTCGCCCTTGGTCCGTCGAGCGACGGGACGACGGAGCTCGCTCAGCGCCTCGCCGCCGCCGATGCCCGCATCCGCCTCGTCGACAACCCCGAGGCGCACATCCCCGTCGGCCTCAACGCCGCGATCCGCGCCTGCCGCTACGACACCATCATCCGGGTCGACGCGCATTCGGAACTGTCGCCCGGGTACGCCGCCCGCGCTCTCGCCACCCTCGAGCGCACCGGCGCCGCCAACGTCGGCGGCGTCATGCGCGCCGACGGCCGCACGCCCTTCCAGAAAGCCGTCGCCCGGCTGTACAACTCCCCCGTGGGCCTCGGCGGCGGCGCCTACCACGGCGGGACGCAGGAGGGTGAGGCGGAGTCCGCGTACCTCGGCGTGATGCGTCGCGCGGTCGTCGAAGAGGTAGGCCTCTTCGACGAATCGATCCGTCGCGGCGAGGACTGGGAGCTCAACCTCCGCATCCGCCAGGCCGGACACCTCGTGTGGTTCGACCCCCGACTGTCGGTGACGTACTGGCCCCGGGAGAGCTGGATCCGCCTCGCGCGGCAGTTCCGGGCGACAGGAGCATGGCGAGGCGAACTCGTCCGCCGGTTCGGGCGCCGCAACGGCATCCGCTTCTTCGCTCCGCCGGCGCTCGTCGCGATCGTCGCCGCGGCCCTCGTCCTGGCCGTGCTGCAGGTGACCGGCGTCGTCGGCCAGATGCTCTCGTGGGTGCTCTCCGCACTGCTGTACCTGCCGCTTCTGGCCTACGTACTGCTGGTGCTGGCCGTGGCCGCGCTCCCGGGCGGCGGAGGGCCGCGTCAGCGGATGTGGACGGCGATCGTGATGCCGACCATGCATCTCTCCTGGGGCATCGGTTTCCTCAGCGGCGTGCTGCGCGGTGCGCGTGACACGGTCGACGCATCGAGACTGGGCACCAGGAACACGCCACTCCCCTGATGCCCGCCGGCGCGACGCACGTCAGCGGGTGACGAAGCCCTGATCGAGGATGCGAGCGACGACGCGCTCTGCGGCGTGACCGTCGTCTCGGCCGTTGAACTGCGCGCGCCAGGCCGCGTAGCGCGACGCGTAGGCGGCCTCGATCCCGTCGTCGGCGAGCGCGGCCACGAGCTCCTCCTGCGTGCGGACCAGCGGGCCGGGGGCACGCGTCTCGAGATCGAAGTAGAAGCCGCGAAGCTGACCGCGGTAGTGGTCGAGATCGGGCACGAGGAAGAACATCGGCTTGCCCGTGACGCTGTAGTCGAACATCACCGAGGAGTAGTCGGTGATGAGCGCGTCCGCGGCGAGGAGCAGCTGCGAGGTCTCGGGGTAGCCGGTGACGTCGATCACGCGGGCTCCGTCGCGGTCGCGATCCGTGTCGATCGTGCGCGAATGACCGCGCACGAGCACGACGGAGTCGGTCTGCCGCGCGAGCAGCTCCGGGTCGACGAAGTCCACCATCTCTGCGCGGTCGTCGCGCCACGTGGGGGCGTAGAGCAGCACGTGCTCCTGCTCGCCGATGCCGAGCGCGGAACGGATGGCGGCGGGGTCACCCGTGACGAGCGCATCGTTGCGCGGATACCCCTCGACCCAGATCGGACGCCCGAAGAACGCATAGGCCTTGCGGAGGACGCGCTCGGCGTAGGTGTTCTGCGCGAGCAGCACGTCCCAGCGGCGGGACTCCTTGACGACCGCAGCCATGCGCCGCGGATCGAACCCCGGCCGGTGCAGCGCGAGCCGTTTGAGGGGCGTGCCGTGCCAGGTCTGCAGCACCCGCTGCCCCGGCTTGCGCGCGAACCGGCGCCGCAACCAGTCGTTCACGACGAGCAGCTTCGACCCGGCTCGGGCGCGCCACCATTCCGGGCTGCCCTCGACGACCGCGATCGCGCCGTCGGGCACCGCCACTGACAGATCGACGACGCTCCAGTAGCGGGTCACGGACGGGGCCTGCGCGGCGAGAGCGCGATCGATCGCCCGCGGGTTGCAGCCGACACTCCTGCCGTAGAAGCTCTCGAAGAACACCGCGTTCTCGGTCGCTCCGGAGTGGGTGACGTAGCGTCCCTCGAGCGTGGACTGCCCCTCGGCGGTCTCGTAGACGGGGTCGATCGGCGCGGCCACCCGGGCGACCGACTTGTCCACGGCGATACGCAGGCCCGGGAGGAGGCGCGGGGCGAGGGCGAGGTCGTCGAGGTCGACGCCGGCGATCCCGATGCGGTAGTCGCCGGACGGCAGCGGAAGCTCTGCCCCGCCCCAACGGGAGGCACGGAGCGGGAAGGTCGCCTTCCAGGTCTTGCCGCCGCCGGTGATGCGGCCGTCGACGCGCGCGCGGGGTCCCACGAGAGTCGCCTCGGCCGGACGCTCCCCGGTCCCCGTGACAACGAGGGCCTCCGCCGCCTCGTCGATCTGGGCGGTGGTCATACTGCTCCCTTCGGCGCGGGGACTCCCCGCGCACGGATCCTGTCATACACGCGACGGGTGTTGCCGCCGTCGCGGAAGGCGTGCATCTCCGCGCTGAGCGCAGCGGAACGATCCGACCTCGCCCGGAAGGCGCTCTCGTCGTCGAGGAGCGTCGTCAGCTGCACGACCACATCGTCCCAGTCCCGCGCCGCGTCCTCGCCCGCGACGTCTTCGAAACGGCCGTAGAATCCTCGCGTTTCGGCATACTCCTCGGCGTCCGGCGCCAGGTAGACCACCGGCATCCCGAGCAATCCGACGTCGTACGCGAGGGACGAGTAATCGGTGATGAGCACATCGACGGCGGGCAGGGCGGGGGTCACGTCGGCGAGAACGCTCGCGCCGAGCATCCGCACCCGATCGGTCGGGGTCGGCGGGCTGTACTGCCCCTCTCCCAGCGGGTGCGACCGCACGAGGAGAACCACGTCGTGCTCATCGAGAGCTCGGACGATCCGCGTCCACTGATCGGGGCTCGGCACCGCGGGGTCGGGGGCGCCGTCGCGCCAGGTCGGCGCGTACAGCACGGTGCGGGCGCCGGACAGGTCGCCGACCGTGCGCTGCAGGAGAGCGGATGCCGCTGCGCGCCGCTCGGCGGGTTCCCCGGCCGACAGCACGTCGACGCGCGGCTCGCCCGTGACGACGACCCGATCGCCGGGGAGGCCGAAGGCCGACTCGAGCCGTCCGCGCGACCGATGGGACGCCGCCGGGAGGACGCGGATGCGCTGCGCGGCACGCCGGTAGAGCAACGCCACCAGTGTGCGCAGCAGCGGAGCCCCGGGGACCGCGGGAACCTGCGTGGTCGCCGGGGAATCCAGGCCGATGCGCTTGAGCGGGATGCCGTGCCAGAGCTGCACGACGAAAGCGCCGGAGTTCGCGTAGCGGTTCACATCGCCGAGCCCGTGCGTGACCACGACGACTCCCGCTCGCGCGGTGGCCCACCACCCGCGGAGGCCCGACTTCGGAACGGTGCGGATGCCGAGCGCCGCAGCGTCGCGCTCCTCCCGCTCGGACAAGGTCAACCACAGGGTGTCGTGCCCCTGCGCGGCTGCGAGCCGCTGCAGGGCGAGGGCGCCGTCGCCGATGCCCGCTCCGCAGCCGAAGACCCAGCGCCCGCCCCGCGGCACGAGGAAGGTGCCGATGCGCCCTACGAGGTAGAGCGGGATCCGCAGCAGCTTGGCCGCGTTGCCGGATCCGAACGAGAAGGACGCCACCCCGCGAGCCTATCGCGGGGTGGCGTCCTGTCTGCGAGCGAAGGAGCGTCGTCGGGTCAGCCGGCGAGTTCGCCGAGCGTCACGTCGATCTCGTACTCCTTGCCGCCGCGGATGTACGTGACCTTGGCATCGCTGCCCGCGGCCGCTGCCCGGACCTGCGCGGTGAGGTCGTTCGCGCTCGTGATCGGCACCCCGTTGAACGCGGTGACGATGTCGTCGGCCTTGAGGCCGGCGGCGGCAGCAGCACCCCCGCCCGTCACATCGGCGATGTAGGCACCGGAGACCGAGGCGTCCTCGGCGCTCGCGGCGTCACGGACCGACGCGCCGAGGAGTCCGTGCGTCGCGGCGCCGTCGGCGATGATCTCCTCCGAGACGCGCTGGGCGATGTTCGAGGGGATCGCGAAGCCGATGCCGATCGACCCGGACTCCTCCGAGCTGCCCGAACCCGCGATCGCGACATTGATGCCGATCAGCTCGCCCTTGCTGTTGACGAGGGCTCCGCCCGAGTTGCCGTGGTTGATCGCGGCATCCGTCTGAATCACGGCGATGGAGATGCTCTCCGAGCTCTGCTGCGAGCCGTTGCCGGGGAGGTCGAACTGGAACGGCCCCTGACCGTCACCCTCCTCGGGCGACTGCTGCTCCTGCGGGGCATCCTCCGACGACGAGTCGGGAAGGGCCGACGACTGGATCTGGATGCTGCGATTGAGCGCGCTGACGATTCCGGTCGTGACCGAGTTCGACAGGCCCAGCGGAGCGCCCAGCGCCACGGCGGTGTCGCCGACGTTGAGCTTCGACGAGTCGGCGAAGTCGATCGGTGTGAGGTCCTCCGCGTCGGTCAGCTTGATGACAGCGAGGTCGTAGATGGGGTCGGTGCCGACCACGGTCGCCGAGAAGATGCGTCCGTCCGAGGTGGTGACGCGGATCGTCGGGTCGGCAACCGCTCCCCCGAGGGTCACGACGTGCGTGTTGGTGAGGACGTAGCCGTCCTTGCTGATGATCACGCCCGAGCCGCTTCCCGCCTCGTTCGCACCGGCGACCTCGATCGTCACGACCGACGGCAACGCGGCGGTGGCGACAGCGGTCGTCTCGTTGACGGACCCGGGGTTGTTGACCGTGACGGTCTCGGGTCCCTGGGCGACGCCCGTGGTGTTCTCGTTGGAGATCCCCGTGAGGATCGCGCCGCCGCCGAAGCCGGCGACACCGCCGACGAGGGCCGCAGCGACGACGAGCGCGGCGAACTTGACCCCAGCGCGCGGCTTCTCCTTCGTCTTGACGGCTCCTCCCGCGGCGCCCGGAACGGACTCAGCGGTGTGGATGCCGAATGCCGCGCCCGGGGCGGTCGCGGTCGCCTGGTGGGTCGGGCCCTGGTGAGACGGCCCCTGCGGGGTCGGCGCGCCGTATGGTGCCTGCGGCGCGGCGGGCGCCTGGCCGAGATGCGCGGCCGGGGCCTCGAACGTCGGAGCAGCGGGCTGCGACGACGTGAACGTCGAGGGCACCTCGTGGCCGCGGCCGGGGGCAGCCGGGATGCCGGAGGCGGGGATGCCGGAGGCGGGGCCTGCGGCGGCGCTCGCTCCCGAGGGGGTCTGAGTGGTGGCGGCATCCGTCGTCGAACGGTCGACGTCGGACGATGCCGGGGCGGACGGCACGGCGTCGTGCGACGCGGGTGCCGGCTGGTCGGGGGTGGTGTCTTCGTTCATGGTGTGTGCTCCTTCAACAACGCCCCTTCAGAGTGCGCCTCGTATCTGTGCGTTTCGTATGTCGAGGATGAGTTTCCGCTATGGCCTTAGCCTGTTGTTCATGAGTGTCATCCCCGGCGCATGGCGGCGCACGGCAGCAGGAGCCGGACTGCTCGCACCAGACGGTTCCGTCGCACCTACGATCTTCGCAGAGATGTCGGCGGCAGCGGCCCGAACCGGTGCGATCAATCTGGGTCAGGGCTTTCCCGATGAGGACGGTCCGACCGAGGTTCTCGAGGCGGCCAGAGCCGCGATCTCCCGCGGCGAGAACCAGTACCCGCCTGGTCGCGGCATCCCGGACCTGCTCGCCGCGATCAGCGAGCATCAGAGGCGGTTCTACGGGCTCGAGGTGGATCCTCAGCGCGAAGTCATCGTGACCGCCGGGGCGACCGAGGCCCTCACGGCGACCCTGCTCGCGCTGATCGACGGCCCCGACGACGAGGTCGTGGTGTTCGAGCCCTACTACGACTCGTACGCGGCCGCCGTCGCTCTGGCGGGCGCGCGGCTGCGGACCGTCCCCCTCCGCGCACCGGATTTCCAGCCGGACCTGGAGCAGCTGGCTCACGCGGTGACCGACCGGACCCGCGTCATCCTCGTCAACGACCCGCACAACCCCACCGGCACGATCTTCGATCGGTCGGTGCTGGCGGAGGTCGTCCGTCTCGCTGAGCAGCACGACGCGGTCATCGTGACGGACGAGGTGTACGAGCACCTGTCCTTCCACGCCCCGCACACGCCGATCGCCACGCTCCCCGGAGCGGCGGAGCGCACTCTCACGATCTCCTCGGCGGGCAAGACGTTCTCGGCGACCGGCTGGAAGATCGGGTGGGTGCACGGACCGGCCGAGCTCATCACCGCCGTCTTGACCGTGAAGCAGTACCTGACCTACGTCAACGGCTCGCCGTTCCAGCCTGCCGTGGCCGTGGGGCTTCGTCTGGGCGACGACTTCTTCGCGGATGCCGCGCGCACACTCGCCCGCAAGCACGAGATCCTGGGCGCCGGGCTGCGCGCAGCCGGCTTCACCGTGCACCCGCCGCAGGGCGGCTACTTCACGGTGGCCGACGCGTCGGAGCTCGGCGGAGCGGATGCCGCGGCCTTCTGCCGCTCGCTGCCGGAGCGGGCCGGCGTCGTCGCGATCCCCCTCACGGCCTTCGTCTCACCGGAGCATCGCGACGACTACGCAGGACTGGTGCGCTTCGCGGCGTGCAAGCGCGTCGAGGTGCTGGAGGATGCCGCGGCGAGACTGGCCGCGGGTTTCTGACGGCCCTCGTCCAGCGGTGCCCGACTCAGGCGGGCACCACGCGATAGCGCCGCACCCGCAGTGACGGGTTCAGGGCGCGGACGCGTTCGATCGAGGCCGCCTCGACCGTGGCGACCGCGATGCCCTCGGTCGTGCCGGCTCCTGCGAGCACCACGCCCTGCGGATCGACGATCTGCGAGTGCCCCACGCCGATCGGCGTCGGGTGGTCGGCGGAGATCACGTACGCGGTGTTCTCGATGGCGCGGGCGGCGAGCAGCGTCGTCCAGTGGTGCTCCTTGAGGGGGCCGCGGACCCATTCGGCCGGCACGACCAGCGCGTCGGCCCCGTCGTCGACCAGGGTGCGCGCGACCTCGGGGAACCTCAGGTCGTAGCAGGTCATCAGTCCGAAGCGGATACCGGCGACCTCGAAGGTCGCGGCAGCGTCGAGGTCGCCGGCCTCGACCCAGTCCGACTCCGTCTGCCCGAAGGCGTCGTACAGGTGTTGCTTGCGGTAGGTGGCGAGGATCCCGTCGCCACGCACCGCGACGAGCGTGTTGCGCACGTGCCGGCCGTCCGAGGCCTGCTCCACGAGCCCGGCGACGATCACCACGCCGTGGTCGGATGCCGCGGCGCACAGCGTCGACACGAACTCTCCGTCCAGCGTCTCGGCGTTCGCGGCCAGCGACTCGTCCATCGGGTCGACGAAGTAACTCGAGTACTCGGGGAAGACGACGAGCCGGGCGCCCCTGGCCGCCGCCTGTGCGGTCAGCTCGGCGACGCGCTCGCGATTCCGCTCGCGGGAGTCGGTGGGAGCGAACTGGCAGACGGCGACGGGCACGGCGGCGGAAGTCATGTGCTCATCCTCCCCCACACGCCCGGCGAGTCGGGCTCGATTCGCGCACCTCCGATATCCGTGATAGGTTATTCCTTGTGCCGCGGGGTGGAGCAGTTCGGTAGCTCGCCGGGCTCATAACCCGGAGGTCGCAGGTTCAAATCCTGTCCCCGCAACAAGAGAAAGAGGCCCGATCCGCGAGGATCGGGCCTCTTTCGCATTTCACGACGTACGTCGGACTGATCGACGCCACTTGACCGCCGTTTGGCTCGGAACCGCTCCGACGGCGACGGCTGCGATCGCGGTCCCGACCGCAACACTGAGCGCCAGGACGGCAGCCGCGACCTTGTCGCCTCGCTCGATCATCCGCTCGCACTCCTGAAGCTGCCTGCGGGCGGATTCGACACCCTCACGCTCCCAGCCGTATTTCGCGTTCTCGTACTGCTCAATGTATCGGCGAAGAAATTCGGCACGACGTCGTGCGCTGAATCGCGGCTCGTTCAAGAACAGAAGGTCGAACGGCACCATGTCCCGATAGACGATCGTGGGGACCGGCGTTCGCAGCGGAAAATAGTCGTCTCCATGCACGCTTTCAGCATTGTTGTGCGCGAAGAGCGCCCCGACCATCAAGCTCTCCCGGATGGCGGCGACTTTGGCTCTGCGCTGCACTTCGCTGACGAACTCGGACGAGGATGACATCGGGTAGAGGATGACGAGGGCAGAGTATCTAAATCTGCCCTTCTCGCCTGCCCAGACCTTCCGAGCGATCTCCATGGTTCGACGTGACTCGAGACGTGAGCTCGAGCGACGTCGCCCACAGCGAAGAAGACTTGACGCGCTCGCAACGCCGACGGCATGAACGGACAAACGGGACCGGCCCGCAGCGGATGACGCGAGACGAGGAACTCTTCCAGGTAGGGTCGCACCAACGCGATGGATTCCCGGAGCCACGGATAGTCGTCACATGGGGCTGAGGCATCATCGAACGTATCCCAGGGCTGCATATTCACGGCTGGTCTCCCCTGGCCGAGCGGGGAGCGGCTCGCAGAACGCGCATCGCCGCGATGCCGACCAAAATCGACCCCAGTGCGACCCATAGCGGGATCATCTCCTTGGCCCCGATTGCAATGACGCCGACCAGTAGTGGCGCTGCGGCGCGTCCGGACTGAAAAGCGAAGGAGTTCAACGCCATGTACTTTCCCACCTGAGACTCCGAGGCCGCCGCGAGGACGATGGCGGGCACCACGGCGATGATGAGAGCTTCGCCCACGCTCTGCAGCGCCGCGAAGCTCAGGAGGAATCCCGCCCCGCCCCACGCCCCTGCCCACAGCAGCCCCCACGACACTGCGACGGTCATCGCTGCGACAGTCACGTACACGCGATTGAGCCGTGCCTTCAGGTGCGGAGCGGCAAGGATTTGAGTGAGCGCAGCGGCGATCGAGCCGATCGTGAAGCCGAATCCGACCCACGGTTGAAGGCTCGAGCCGGCGGCGAAGGCCGGGTACGCGTATTCGCTCTGATTCATGATCACGAGTGAGATGAAGAACGTGAGCACCACAAGCCGGAGGAACAAAGGATCACGAAGCGGGATACCGATAGAGGCGACGTAGTGACGGACACTGCCGCGACAATCGTCAGGTCTCGCCGCCCGCGATCCCGATCGCGCGAGAACGGCGAACATGACTCCCAACGCGACGTAGCTGATGGCGTTGACGCCGAACATCGCTGCCGAGATGCTCACGCCGTGCTCCGCGACCGCCAGCGAGGAAACGGCCGTGCCCAGTGCGAAGAGCGCGTTCGACCACCCTGCCTGCGCGCTGAAGAATCGCGACCGGCGATCCGGCACGACCAGCAAACCGACCACAGCCTGAAGCGCTGTTCCAGTCATGGACATGCCGCATTCGAGTGCGACGACGCCGATGAGCGCCATCCAGACACTGGAGGGACCGCTCAGAGCCAGAACTCCGCACTCGAGCGCGCTCAGCGAGGAAACCAGCGCAGCGAACCGCAGTGGTCCGACACGGTCGATGGCGGGGCCGATGGATGCGATCCCGATGAGCCCTGCAACGGCTGGTACAGCGAGACTCACGGCGGCCACATGCAGGGGAATCTCGATCAACTCCACGAGGTAGATCAGGAGGTAGGGGAATGTCAGCCCGGTTCCGAACGCCGAAAGAGCGGACCCTCCCAAGAGGGCCCGCTCCGCTCGAGATGGTGCCGTCACCACTTCCAACCGCTAGTGGGCTTTCGCCCGTGTCGCATCTCCTCGACCACGATGGTGGTCGTTCAGCACGTTAGGTGGCTGGAGCAGCTCGCGCGACGACGACGCGGACAGCGTTCCGGAATGCCGGAATGTATTGCGAAGCGCCTGTCAGCCGCGGTCGGCGCCGAAGCTCACGGAGCGCACGCCGGCGGCATCCGCCTCCTCGCGGGCGAGCCTCTTCTCGGCGTCCAGGTCGAGACCGCGCGCGAGGACGACGTAGGCGATCGCCGAGGCGATGAGGCCGACGAACAGAGCGATGTCGATGCCGCCGATGGCGGTCGCCACCGGACCGCTGAACCAGGTCGTGACGACGAAGGGGATCATCGCGACGATGCCGACGACGTAGGCCGTGATGCCGCGCCAGCCCCATGCGCCGTAGAGGCCGTGCGGGCGGAACATCTCCGCGACCGCGTAGCACCCGCGACGCACCAGGTAGTAGTCGACGAGGTTGACCGAGGTCCACGGCACCAGCACGTACAGCAGCACGACGAGGAAGCTGCCGAAGGAATCGAGGAACTCCCCCGTCGAGAACGCGGCACCCAGCAGACCGCCGAGCCCCACGAGCGAGCACGCGACGATGCGGGTCATCCGTGTCGGACGCACGGGACGGAACGAATCGGCGACCGTGATCAGCTCGATGCTCGCGGCGTAGATGTTGATCGTGATGACCGTGATGAGCGCGGGCAGCGCCGACCACAACAGCACGGGGCCGAGCCCCGGCAGGATCGCGTCTGCGGCCGCGGCGATCGCCTCGACCGGGTCGGCCTCCGTGAACAGCGACGCCACGAACGCTCCGAGGATCATGAGCCAGCCGGCCCCGACGATCACGCCCGAAGCGGTGTGGAAGAGAGCCTTGCTCGGGCTCGTCTGCGGAGGCAGGTAGCGCGAGTAGTCGGAGACGTACGGCGCCCAGCCGAGCGCGTAGGCCGCAGCGGCAGCGAACTGCACGAGGAACGCCGGCCAGTTCATCTCCGCGAACGAGAAGTCCGCGGCCGGGAGGGGCAGCACGAAGATCGCGACCACGGTGAACACGCCGAACGTGGCGAGGAACAGCCAGGTCAGCCACTTCTGCACCCGGTGGATCCAGTGATAGCCGACGATCGCGAGAGTCAACGCGAGAGCCGTGATGAGCACGTACCACCAGGCGCCCGCGTCGACGCCGGTCGTGGTCGTGAGCACCTGCCCTGCGAGCAGCTGGTTGAAGATGTTGAAGCCGACGATGCTCGCGACCACCACGAGGCACACGATCGCGACCCCGCGGTAGCCGAACTGGGCGCGGGACTGGATCATCTGCGGCAGCCCCAGCTGCGGCCCCTGCGCGGAGTGGAAGGCCGTGAAGACCGTGCCGACGCACACGCCCAGCACGATGGCGACGACCGAGACGAGGAAGTTCGCGCCCATCGCGACGCCGACCATCCCGGTCGCCAGGGTGGTGAGGTTCGCGTTCGACATGAACCACAGCGAGAACAGACTCGACGGTGTGCCGGTGCGCTCGGTCAACGGCACCCAGTCGATGGACTTGACCTCGATGCCGCTGGTCGCGGGCAGTGCGACCTCGGTCTGCGCGACGCCGGGCTCGGGGAGACCGCTGCTCTGATGTGACATGGGTGGGTTCCTTCTCGGGTGAGGAATCGGTGGATGCCGGCGCGAGGCCTGCGTGTCAGGACGAGTGCGCGCGGTAGATGTCTGGCCGGCGATCGGCGAAGAGGTCGTTGTGCGGGCCCAGCCCCTTGTCGCCGGTCGTGATCTGCAGGATCGCGGTCGCGGCGCCGTCGCCCTCCTCCGCGACGACCCAACCCTCCCCGTCGATCACCGCGGTGCCACCGGTCCACTCGACCCCGCGCTCGGCGCCGTGACGGTCCGCGATCACCGTGGGCAGCCGCGACGATCGCGCTGCGCCCATGGCCTGGATCGTCTCGGGCGGCCGCTCCCCCGCGGGGCGCGGAACCAGAGGCCAGTTCACAGGCAGAGCCAGCAGGTCGGCGCCGGAAAGGGCGAGGGCGCGCGGCACCTCGGGGAACTCGTTGTCGTAGCAGATCGCGACACCCAGGAGTCCGACGGCCGTGTCGACGATCATTCCGGCATCCGTCCCCGGGGTGAAGACGAGCTTCTCCTCACCCCAGAGGTGCGACTTGCGATAGACCGCGAGCACTCCCTCGCGCGTCAGCACCGCGGCGGAGTTGTAGAGGTCGTCGCCGTCGACCTCCGCGAACCCGACCACGGCGACCGTGTGCGAGCCGAGCCGAGAAGCCAATCGGCGCAGCCGGTCGTCGTCGCGGGGCATCGCGAGGCGCACGGCCTCGTCACGGTCCGCGAAGACGTAGCCGCTGGTGGCGAGCTCAGGCGCGACGACCAGGCGTGGAGTGTCGTCGTCGAACGCGGACAGGGCGTCGGCGAGGCGCCGCAGATTCCCCTCCACGTCGCCGACCTCGATCATCGGGCTCAGGGCGATCGCCTCGATCGTGCGCGCAGAGGAGACCGTCATGTCAGCAACAGTAGGACGCGAAGTGGCATCGTCCCATCCCACCGATCCTGTGGTCCCCATCGGGTTCGCCGATGGACGCGGTCGGCCGCGATGCACGAAGCCGCGCGCCCCGCTGCCGTCGGATCGAATCCGTCGGCTGCGGGACGCGCGGCTCGGCGCGAGGAGTTACTCCCCCGATGCGCCTTCCAGCTCGAGGAGCGTGTTGACGGCGTCCGTCAATCTCTTGTCGGCCTCGGCGAACTTCGTGAGGTCGCCCGACTTCAGCGCCGCGTCGCGGTCGAGCAGCGCCTGCTGCGCCTCCGCCAGCGCATCGGCCTCGGCATCCGTCGGCGTCGTCGGCTCGGTCGTCGGCACCTCGCCGGTGTCCGGATCCGGCTGCGTCGGTTCCACCTGGTCGTCGCCGCCGGTCGCACCCGAGTCACCGCCGAACAGTGCGTCGAGCGCCGCCGTCAGGGTGTCCTCGAACGCGACCTTGTCACCGAAGGCGACCAGCACCTTCTGCAGACGCGGCAGCTTCGTGCCCTCGGACGACTGCACGTACACCGGCTGCACGTAGAGCAGACCGCCACCCACGGGGAGAGTGAGCAGGTTGCCGTAGATCACCTGCGACTCGCCCTGCTGCAGCAGGTTCAGCTGCGGCACCACGGACGTGTCCGAGTTGTACGTGTTCTGCACCTGACCGGGACCCGGCACCGTGGTGTCGGTGTCGATCTCCAGCATCCGCAGCTGGCCGTAGCCCTCCGACTTCTTTCCTGCTTCCGATCCGGCGTCGGAGTCGACGGCGAGGTATCCCATCAGCACGTCACGGTTTCCGCCGCTGCCCGAGGCGCTCGGGATGAACGTCGAGAACATCGAGAACCGCGGGGAGTCCTGCCCGGGCATCTGCATCGTCAGGTAGTACGGCGGCTGGAGCACCGAGTCGCTGCGCGGGTCGTTCGGCGTCTGCCACCGGTTGTCCTGCTGTGCGAAGGAGCCTGCCGTGTTGATGTGATAGATCCCGAGGATGTCGCGCTGCACCTTGAACAGGTCGGTCGGGTACCGCACGTGGCTCATGAGGTCGCCCGACATCTCGCTGACCGGCTTGAGCGTCGACGGGTAGATCTTCTGCCACGTCTGCAGCACCGGGTCCTGGTCGTCCCACGCGTACAGCGTGACGGATCCGTCGTAGGCGTCCACGGTCGCCTTGACCGAGTTGCGGATGTAGTTGATCTCGTCGATCGCGAGGGACGGCGACGGGAGGTTCGAGTCGGCGATCGCCTCGGACAGGCTCACGTTCGTCGAGTAGGGGTACGACGAGCTCGTGGTGTAGCCGTCGATGATCCAGACGATGCGACCGTCCACGACGCTCGGGTACGGGTCGCTGTCGAGCTCGAGGTACGGCGCGACCTTCTGCACCCGCGTCTTCGGATCGCGGTCGTACAGGATCTGCGAGTCCTCGTTCACCAGGTTCGAGAACAGGATCTGCTCGGACTGGAACTTCAGCGCGTAGAGGAGCTTCGTGAACGTGTTGCCGATCTTCGGGCCGCCGTCGCCCTCGAACGTCGTCTTCGTCTCGCTCGACCCGTCCTTGCCGCGCGGGTAATCGATCTCGACGGGATCCGACCCGTCGGGCGCTCCGACGATCGAGTACTCCGGCGAGTTCTCGCCGAAGTACACGCGAGGCTCGAAGTTCTCCTGGTCGGTCAGGAATCCCGACGAGGGGATGCCGCGCTCGAGGAAGACGGGCTCGCCGTCGCTCGTGCGCTGGTTGCCCGCCGCCGCGACGAGACCGTAGCCGTGGGTGTAGACCGCGGC
The DNA here is from genome assembly GCF_041954755.1 of Microbacterium sp. CR_7. Lineage (NCBI taxonomy): Bacteria > Bacillati > Actinomycetota > Actinomycetes > Micrococcales > Microbacteriaceae > Microbacterium > Microbacterium sp. CR_7. Next base: position 34,547 of record NZ_JAVAYF010000001.1, on the reverse strand, counting down.
GCGGTTGTTCCAGTTCGACACGTCGACGCCGGCCATGTCGAGGTCGCGCACCGACACCACCGTGTCCTGCATCTGCCCGTCGATCTCGTACCGGTCGACGTCCATGTTCTCCTGGAACTGGTAGTAGCCGCGGTACTGCTCGAGCTGTCGGACGGTCGGACTGATGACGGCCGGATCGACGATGCGGATGGATGCCGTCGTCTCGGCGTCGGCACGGAGCTGGCCGGCCTCGGCGTCGGTCTCGGCTTCGAACGGCGTGGTCTCGAGGTCGGCGACGCCGTACGCCTCCTTGGTGCCGTCGATGTTCCGCTGATAGAACTCGGCCTGGTAGGCGTTCTGGTTCGGGCGCACCTGGAAGGTCGTGACCGCCCACGGGTAGCCGACGCCGACGACGAGCGAGGCGATGATCAGGAGCGCCGTCGCCGCGAGCGGGAACCGCCAGCGGCCGATCACGGCGGTGACGAAGAACAGCACGGCCACGATCGCGGCGATGATCGCGAGGATCGCGAGACCGGGGATCGTCGCGTTGACGCCCGTGTAGGCCGGGCCGACGATGCGGTCGTCGGGGCTCACCAGCGTCTTGTAGCGGTCGAGCCAGAGGCTGACGGCCTGCACGAGGAGGTAGAGACCCGCGGTCACCGCGAGCTGGATGCGCGCCGCCTTCGAGATGCGCAGCTCGCCCTGGCCGATGCGCACCGAGCCGTACAGGTACGACACCAGCGCCGTGACGATGAGCGTCAGCAGCAGCACCGCGGAGACGAACGCGAGCAGGATCGAGTAGAACGGCATCGCGAACATGTAGAAGCCGGTGTCGACCCCGAACTGCGGATCCGTGGTGTCGGTCGCCACGCCGTTCGCCCAGAGCCAGACGGTCTTCCACTGGCTGGCGGCCGAGAAGCCGGCGAAGAGGCCGAAGAAGATCGGCATGCCCCACATCGCGAGGCGGCGGAGGGGCTCGATGACCTCCTGGTAGCGGTCGAGCTGCGAGCTCAGCCGCACGTACACCGGACGCAGCCGGTAGGCGAGCTGGATCGCGACGAACAGCGGTACCGCCATGCCGAGGAACCCGACGACGAACATGGTCACCGTCGCGATCCACTGCGTCGTGAGCACGTTCGTGAAGCCCAGCTGGTCGAACCAGAGGTACTCGGTGAAGAGCGACGAGAAGACGAAGAAGACGGCGATCAGCGCGGCGATGATCGCCAACGAGATGCCGAAGATTCTTCGCGAGGTTCGAGGAGTGGCCGGGTTCGGTGCGGAAGTCGAGGTCACCCTTCCATCCTAGGCACGCCTTACTGTGGTGCGGCTGTCGTTCCTGTCACGGGGAGGTCACGGCGTCACTGCGCCGCGACGGTGTCGCAGGTCGGCAGCGACCCGACGTCCCCGCCGTCCGCGATCACCTCGAGCGCCGCGAGCGATTCGTCGAGCGTGGAGGTGCTCAGCACCGTGAGACCGTCGGGGATGTGCCCCGTCACCTCGTCGCAGTTCGACTCGGGCGCCAGGAAGTAGTCGGCACCCGCATCCCGCGCTCCGTAGAGCTTCTGACGGATGCCGCCGATCGGCCCCACCGTGCCGTCGGCCTCGATCGTCCCGGTGCCGGCGACGTTCTTCCCGCCGTTGAGCTCGCCGGGGGTCAGCGTGTCGATGATCCCGAGCGCGAACATCATGCCGGCGCTCGGACCGCCGACGTTGTCGAGCTGGATCGTCACGTCGACCTCGAAGTCGTAGTCGGTGCGCAGCGTGACACCGATGAGCCAGGTCGTGACGTCTCCCTCGACCTGCTTCTCGGGGGTGACCTCGACGGTCTGCTCCTCGCCGCCGCGCAGCACAGTCAACTGCACGGGGTCGCCCGCTGCGTCCTGGATCGCCTCGCGCAGCAGCTTCGCGGACGTGACGGGAGTGCCGTCGACGGCGGTGATCACGTCTTCAGGTTCGAGCCGTCCGGCCGCGGGGGCGTCGTCGAGCACCTCGACCACGGCGACGGCAGCACCCGTGTCGTAGCCGAGCTCGCCCAGAGCAGCCGCCGTCGCCTCGTGCTGCGAGTCGACCATCAGGGTCGCGTTGCGCTCGTCGCGCTGCTCGCTCGTCTGCCCCTCGGGGAACACCGATTCGATCGGGACGACGGCTCGCGACGGGTCGGTCCATGCCAGCGCGAGCTCGAACCAGCTCGGCGTGCGCTCGCGGTTGCCGACGACCTGCACGGTCGTCAGGTCGAGGGTCCCCGCGGTCTCGAACGTCTCGGCGCCCTCGACCTTGATGAGCGGAACCTGCTCGTCGTCGGCACCGACCGCCGTGCCGAGAGTGTCGTAGACGGGTCCCGGTCGCTGGATGACGTAGGGCGTGGGAAGGAAGGTGAGTACGACGAGCGCGATCAACGCGACGATCAGCGCCCACACTCCCAGCCCGAGCTTCACAGACCGGGTTCGATCCACAGGTTCCTCCGTCGTTCGCGGGCGGCGTACAGCGATCTGCCCATGCCCGGGTCTTGCGGCCGATCCTGTGACTAGCGTAGATGCCACGGCTTCAGACGTGCTGAGAGGCGAACCCGATGGCAGACAACGACCCGACCCCCGAGGACTTCCAGGAGTTCCTCCGACGAATGATGTCCGGCCAGGGAGGCGGAGACATCGACCCCGAGGCGCTTCGCAACGCGTTCTCGGGCATGGACGGGCTGCAGCTGGACCCGGCCATGATGCAGACGATCATGGCGCAACTGCAGGGCGCCTTCGGCGGTGACGCCTGGGAGAACGCGCTACGGCAGGCGCTCCACATCGCCAACCGCGACGGCCTCGGGATCTCCGAGGGGTCGCGCACCTCGCTCGCCGACTCGTTCGCCCTCGCCGACCTCTGGCTCGGCGAGGCGACCACCATCTCCGAGCTCGCCGAGGCGCCCAAGGCCATGACCCGCGGCGAATGGGTCGAGGCGACCCTCCCGGTGTGGAAGGAGATCGCCGACCCGGTATCGACGAGCATCGCCGACGCTCTCACCGCGGCGCTCGACAGCCAGGTCCCCGACGACATGCGGGAGGTGGTGCAGGGCGCGGGCAAGCTCATGCGCGGACTCGGCGGATCGGTGTTCGCCGCCCAGTTCGGCCAGGTGCTCGGCAACCTGTCGCTCGAGGTCGTGTCGGGCGGCGACGTCGGCATCCCGGTGCTGCCGGCCGGCACCGCGGCCGTGATCCCGCAGAACCTGGCGGGCTTCGGCGACGGTTTGGAGATCCCGGACGACCAGATCGCGCTGTACATCGCGACCCGTGAGCTCGCCTACGCGCGTCTCTACCGGCACGCGAAGTGGCTGCACCTGCACGTCATGGCGCAGATCACCGACTTCGCCCGCGGCGTGACGGTCGACGTGGACGCGCTCGAGGACGTCGCGAGCCGTCTCGACCCCTCCGACCCCGAGGAGCTGCGCGCGGCGATCGAGGGCGGTGCGCTCCTGCCCACGCAGACCGATGCCCAGCGCGAGGCCCTCGCCCGGCTCGAGAACCTCGTCGCGACGATCGACGGATGGGTCGACGTCGTCACAGCGCAGGCGACCGCTCGCCTCCCCGACGGCGCGCGCATCGCGGAGGCCGCGCGTCGGCGCCGCGCGGTCGGCGGGCCCGCAGAGGACGCCCTCGGCGCGCTCGTGGGCCTCAAGCTGCGCCCGCGTCGCCTGCGCGAGGCGTCAGCGATGTGGCAGGCGGTGACGGATGCCGTCGGCGCGGCCGGACGCGACGCGCTGTGGGACTACCCCGACCTCATGCCGACCTCGGAGGACATCGACGATCCCACGGCGCTGGTCGCCCGGCTGCAGGCGACGGCCCGGGGCGAGCAGCCCGTGGCCGACGAGTTCGACGAGGCACTGGCGCGGCTGCTCGACGGCGACGACTTCGGCGAGTCGTCGCCGGATGCGTCCGACGCGCGCGATGAATCGGACGACGACGAGTCCCCCGGCGGCGACCGCCCCGTATGACCCGCCCGACGTGACGCCCGCGAGGCGCCTCTCCTGCACGGAACGGCGCCTCGCGGAGTTCTCCACCGATACGGCGATCGTGGCGCCCCGGCATCCGATTCCTCCGCACAATCGAGGGATGCCGCTCAGCACTCCGACGATCACCCGCATCGACCCCGCCGTCCCCCTCCTCTGGCGCGACGGCGACACGCTGCAGGTCGGGCTCGAGGGGACCCTGCGCATCCCGGCATCCGCGCCGTGGGTCGAGCACGTGCTCGCTCGCATGGCGGCCGGCTTCCGCCGCTCCGCCTTCGACGTGATCGCGCACTCCCTCGGGGCGCCGCGCGCCGAGGCCAGGGCGCTGTACGCGCGCCTCGAACCGCTGCTGGTCGACGAGGTCGCCGTGCATCGAGCCGCCTGGGTCGAAAGCATCGACGTCCGCGACGGGCGGTGCGAGTACCGCCTGCGCGAGGCCCTGCTCGACGAAGGGGTGCCGCCGGGCGATCCGCGCTCGACGGCGGACATCGCGGTCGTGCTCGTCGAGGGCGCAGCAGCCGCCCTGCAGTTCCGACGCTACCTGCGCGGCGACGTGCCGCATCTGCCGGTGGCGCTGGAGCGTGGGAGAACCACAGTGGGGCCGCTCGTGGTGCCGGGGAGCTCGCCGTGCCTCGCGTGCCGAGACGCCCACGAGCGTGATCGCGATCCCGCCTGGCCGCGGCTGCACACGCAGTTGATCGGCCGTGCCTCGGGGCCGATCAGCGCCCTCCGTATCGCGGATGCGGCCACGGCGGTCGCCGCGATCCTCACCGCCGGAGCCGACGGTGCCGTGATGGAACTCAGCGGCGGCGGTCGACGCGAGCTGCGGCCGGCGAGATTTCACGAAGAATGCCGGTGCCGCGAGCAGTCGTTCCTATCTCTGCCAGGAAGCGCGACGGCGCCCGTTCCCCTCGGCCGGCTGAGCGCGACCACGACACCGAGAGCGTACGCGCGGCCCGCGTGACGCCGACGTAGGCGAGACGTCGCTCCTCGTCGATCGCGTCAAAGCCGGTCGCATACGAGATCGGCAGAGCGCCCTCCGCCCAGCCCGCCAGGTGCACGTGCGGCCACTCCAGTCCCTTCGCGGCGTGCAGCGTCGACAGGGTCACCGTGCGCATGGTCGGCTCGTGCTGATCCTTCGCGCGTGCCATCAGCGCGTCGCTGAAACTGCGCAGCGTCTCGTCGGGTCCGGCCTCCTCGGCGAGTCGCAGGATCGCGCGTCGTGCCTCCCACCCGTCTCGCTGCGCGCCACCGGCCGCAGGGGGCTCGTCGGTGAGACCCAGCTCGCGGAGAACCCGCTGCACACCGGGGAGGAACCCGTGCTCGGTCGGTGCGACCGCCGCCGCCCGCAGGGCGAGGATGGCCTGGCGGACCTCGGGCATGGCGAAGAAGCGCGTGCCGCCGAGCACCGAGGTGGCGATCCCCTCTGCGGCGAGCGCCTGCTGCAGAGCGGCCGACTGCGCGTGCGCGCGGTACAGCACCGCGATGTCGGAGGGTGAGGCGCCCTCCTCGATACGTGCGGAGACCGCGGCGGCGATGCCCTCCGCTTCGTCGCGCTCGCTGTCGTACGCGGTCACGGTCGGCGCATCCGCCGAGAACGTCTCGCGTGCGGGCATCAGTTCCAGTGCTCCCGGCCGGCCGCGCATGAGGGCGTTGGCCGCCTCGAGGATCGGGGCCTGCGACCGGTAGTTCGTCTCGAGTCGCACGACGGTGGCGTCGGGATGCCGTCGCTCGAACTCGAGAAGGAAGCGCTGCTCGGCTCCTGCAAACGAGTAGATCGTCTGACTCGCGTCGCCGACGACGCAGATATCACGTCGGTCGCCGAGCCAGAGCTCGAGGAGACGGTTCTGCAGCGGCGACACGTCCTGGAACTCGTCGACCGTGAAGTGGCGGTACTGCTCGTGCACGGAGGCGGCGACGCGGGGTTCGGCCTCCAGCATCCCCGCGCAGGCGAGCAGCACGTCTTCGAAGTCGAGCTGATGCCGCTCGTCCTTGAGCGCCTCGTAGCGCTGCTGCAGCTCGACGAGCTGCTGGGCGTCGATGCCGCTGGGCGTGCGGCCGAGCGAGGCGTGCTTCTCGATCGAGAGCATCGACACCTTGCGCCACTCGATCTCGGACGCGATGTCGCGCAGCGTCGCCGTGCTCGGACGAAGGCGCATCGCGTCGGCGGCCTGCCCCAGCATCCGCACCTTGTTGTCGATGATCGACGGAGCCGGCGATCCGGCGAGGGTCGGCCAGAAGAAGTTCAGCTGGGCGAGCGCCGCGGCGTGGAACGTCCGCGCGGCGACGCCCTCGACCCCGAGCGCTCGCAGGCGTCCGCGTAGCTCGCCCGCCGCCTTCGCCGTGAAGGTGACCGCCATCACACGCGACGGCGAATAGGCGCCGGTGTCGACGCCGTGCGCGATGCGGTGGGTGATCACCCGGGTCTTGCCGGTACCGGCGCCGGCGAGCACGGCGACAGGACCGCGCAGCACGGACGCCGCCTCCCGCTGCCTGTCGTCGAGCGCGTCGAGCGCGCTCACGCGCGCCCCTCGTACCAGGCCGTGATCAGCGCACGCGCGATCGATGCCGGGCCCGGCAGTCCGACGGGTCCCTGCCCGGAGAGCGCGGTGCCGATCTCGTCGCGCGTGAACCAGCGGACGTCGATGATCTCCTCGCCGTCGGGGCGCACCTCGGCCTCGTCGAGCGCGACGGCGCGGAAGCCGAGCATGAGCGATCGAGGGAACGGCCAGGGCTGCGACGACACGTAGTGCAGCGACGCGAGGCGCACCCCCGCCTCCTCGCCCAGTTCGCGGTGCACCGTCGTCTCCAGCGACTCCCCCGCCTCGGTGAAGCCGGCGAAGCAGGAGTACATGCGTCCGCCCCAGTTGGCGTTCGCGCCCAGGAGCAGACGCTCGCCGTCGGCGCTCTCGACGGCGACGATCACCGCGGGGTCGGTGCGCGGGAAGTGCTCGCGGCCGCACACGAGGCAGCGCCTCGACCAGCCGGCCTGACGGAGTTCGGTTCCTCCGCCGCAGGTCGGGCAGAACGGTGCGTCGCGCAGCCATCCACCGAGGGCGAGGGCCTCGATGAGCAGCTCGGAGTCCTCGTCGCCGAGGCGGGCTCCGAGATCGCGGAGACCCAACCACGTCTCGTCCGGGGCGGTGTCGATCGTGTCGGCCTCGGGGGTCAGGACCGCGAGGAGCACGACCGCGTCTTCGGAGTCGCGGCCCAGCAGCGCCCAGGTCGCTTCGCCGACCTCGGAGGGGGCGACGCGCAGAAGCTGTGGTTCGTCGAGATCCGCACCGGCGATGCGCGCGCGGCCGTCGCGGACGGCGATGACCTTGGTGGTGTCGTCGGCCCGGAGCCGCTCGATCACACCTGTCTCGGCCCGCAGCTCGGCCGCACGGTCGAAGGACGCGCGCATCGTGGTCATCGACTCCCTCTCTCACGGGCGTGGCGGAGGCGGGACCGCCCCGGCGCCCGCCTACCCTGGGGGTATGGGACGCTCTCCTTTCACTCTAGCCGCGGCGGTGACGGCCGCACTGCCCGGAGCGGAGGTGACCGGAGCGCGACCGCTGACCGCGGACGGCGACGGACGTTTCGACTCCGCGGTCGCCTCCCTCGCCGACGGTCGGGAGCTTGCGATCCGTGTGGCGGAGGACGACGAGGCCGGTCGCGAGCTCGCCGCCGAAGCGCTCGCTCTCCGAGCCCTGACCGCCGGAGCCCGCGCGATGCTGCCGTTCGAGGCCCCCGTGTACATCGGCGAGACGCGCCTGGGCGATGCCCGCGCGCTCGTCACGGAGCTGCTTCCCGGCTTCCAGATCGAGGCCGCCCACGTGCCGGCGGGTCGCGGCGCTGCCGAATCGATGGGCGCCGCGATCGCGGCCGTGCACGCGCTGCCGACCTCCGTCGTGCGGAGCGCCGGCCTTCTCGCCCGAACCGCGCAGGAGAGCCGCGACGAGATCGCCAGACTGGTCGACACGGCCGCGGCGACCGGACGGGTACCCGCACGCCTCACGGTGCGCTGGCGCGAGGCGGTCGCCGACGACGACCTCTGGCGTTTCGAGTCGACGGTCGTGCTCGGCGGGGTGCAGGCCACCTCCTTCGTCTTCCGCGACGACCCCGAGGCCGGGCCTCAGGTCACCGGTCTGCTCGGCTGGCACTCGCTGTCGGTGGGAGACCCGGCCGTCGACCTCTCCTGGCTCTCGACGGCACCGGATGCCGCGGACGACGTGACCGCGGCGTACGCGCGCGCGATCGACCGCGTGCCGGATCCGGCGCTCGAGGTGCGCGGCCGGCTGCTCGCGGAGCTCGAGTTCGCGCGCTGGCTCGTACACGGCGACTCGCTGCACCGGCAGGACATCGTCGACGACGCGGCCGCCCTGCTCGAGGCACTCGCTGACGGGCTGCGGCATGACGACCTCACGGTGATCTCAGCACGTGCGGACGGCGTCGACTCGGCCATGGACGCCCTCGACCGCGTTGCCGCCACGGCAGCTGCCGGCGCGGGAGCCGCTGGCGCCACGGCGATGGAGACCGACGCCTACAACCCCGACGAGCTGTGGCAGGACGAGTCGAGCGACGACGGGCGGCGCGACACCGGCTCGAACGGCGGCGGGGCGGATGCCGACAGCACCCATGACCTCTCGGATGCCGTGGCGGACGCCGCCGCTGAAGCCGCGCGGCGTGCCGACGTCGGCGGGCTCGAGACGGAGGATCTGTCGGGCGTACGGGACAGGTTCCCCGGCTCCCGCGGCGGCGACGGGTCGCGGGACTCGTCACACGGGTCTTCTGCCGTGGATTCGCACGACTCCCCCGAGGACGAGGCTCAGCGCGCCGCGCGCGCCGCGCTCCAGCGCTGGAGGAGCTCCGACTCCGAGTAGACGCGGTCGCCGCGGATGACCAGGTCGTCGGCGACGTAGTACAGCGCGACGTCGATCTCGTCCAGCGGGACCCCGAACCGACGGTGGTAGGCGAGCCGGTACAGGGCGAGCTGCAGCATCCGCTCCTCGCGCTCCTGCGCCGTGCGGGGTGCTTTGCCCGTCTTCCAGTCCACGATCTCGATCCGGCCCCCGCGGTCCGCGCGGCGGTACACGGCGTCGAGCTTGCAGATGACGATGTGTCCTGAGCCGTCGTCGTCCGGTGCTCCGCCGAGCGCGAAGTCGATCTCGATCTCGACGGCGATCGGCGCCAGCCCGCCCCATTCGCTGCGCTCGAAGATCTGCTGAAGGGTCTGCAGATCCGCCGCGTCCGCGGGCGACACGTCGCCCGGCGAGTCGGCGGCGGGGTCGTCTTCATCGAGCTCCCACAGCGCCTCTTCGACGCGCGTGCCGACGCCGACCAGCTCGCTGCGCCGCTCGACCCAGGCGTGGAAGAGTGTGCCGAGCCTCGTCTGCCGGTACGGCCGCTCGGGCATCGGGCGCACGATCGACGAGATCGTGGCGTCGAAATCGGTGACGTAGTCCTTGAACCGCGATGCAGGCACACGCGTGGGGGGCTGAGCGGCCGTGCCGCGCAGGCGTGCCTCGCGCTCGGCGAGGAGACGGGCCAGCTCAGGACTCGCGACCGGATCGTCGGCCGCAGCGGACCGGACGGCGGTCGCAGCGGACTCGACGAGCGGGCGGCGCGCGCCGAGCGGATCGAGCGGCCAGCTCAGCGTGGCGCCGGGCCCCTCGTACGGGTTGTCATCCGGGTCCACCGGCTCGATCGCGTCGAGGCCGAGCACGTCCATGGCCTCGACGAGGAAAGGACTCGGCACGCGCGGCGACTTCTGCCCGGCCCAGTGGGCCCCGGTCAGCAGCAGATCGGTGCGCGCCCTCGTGACCGCGACGTAGGCCAGGCGGCGCTCTTCCTGCTGCTGGTAGTCGCGATAGGAGTCCTTGAAGCGCTTGAGAGCACCGCCCTGCGGGTTCGCCTTGGACACGCCGCCCGACAGCGACGACTGCGCGAGAGCCTGCCGCTTCTTCGGGTCGGTCTCGTCACCCATCGCCGCCGCCGGGTCCCAGTCGAACCGCGGCAGGGCGTCGCGGTCGCCGCGCAGGGCGAAGGGCACGACGCCGAATCCGAACCATCCCGAGGTGTCGGACACGCGGCCGGGTAGTTCGTCGGTGACGAGTCGCACGACGGCGACGGCATCCCACTCCAGACCCTTCGACCCATGGATCGTCAGCAGCTGGACGACTCCCGGCTCAGGGGGTTCGGGTCGCGGCATGAGCTCATCGGTGCTCTCGGCCTTGTCGAGCCAGGCGAGCAGTGCGCCGATCGTGCCGCGCTCGTCGGCGGCGAGGAAGGCCCGTACCTCGTCGGCGAACGCTCGGAGCTGCGTCGCCGCGACCCGCGCCGGCCCCCGCGTCTCGTTGGCCGCGAGCTCGATGTCGAGCCGGAGTTCCAGCTCGATCAGGCGGACGAGCTCGGGGATCGGCTGTGACGACGCGCGCCGCAGCCGTTCGAGCATCTCGCCAGCGGCGCGGATGCGGGAGCGCCCCTCGGGACTGATTCCCGCGATGAGCCGGTAGTCGTCGCGCACCGCGCGCACGACGTCGACCGCGTCGATGATCGACACGGCCTCGTCGGCGCCGCGCGAGGAGCGGAGGCGCACGCGCACCTCCTCCGGCAGCGGCATCATCCCGGTGTCGCGCTCGGAGAGTGTGCGGCCGAGATCGTAGAGCGCGGCCATGTCTGCGACGCCGACCGCGAACCTCGGTCCGGTGAGGAGCCGGATGAGGGCGGACCCGGCCGTCGGATCGTGCACGACGCGCAACGTCGACACGACGTCGACCACCTCGGGCGTCGCGAGCAGTCCTCCGAGACCCAGGATGCGATGCGGCACGCCGCGCGCGGCGAGAGCGGCCGCGAACGTCTGCATGTGGCGCTTCGAGCGGAACAGGATCGCACCGGTGTGGGGACGACCCGCCGCTGCCTGATCATGTGCTGCCCGCCGCTCGACGAACCATCCGGCGACCTCGGCGGCCTCGTCGTCGACGGTGAAGGGGAAGCGCACCTGCACCGCACCCTCCCCCGCCCCCGGCCGCGGTTCCAGCGGAGGCACGTCGAGCCCCGGCCGCTGCAGCGGCTCCAGAACGCGGTTCGCGACGTCGAGGATGCGGCTGTCGTTGCGCCAGCTGGTCATGAGGCTGTAGGTCGCTGCCGGAGACTCGTCCCGGCCGGTGAACGCGCCCGAGAACGCGTACAGGTTGTCGGCGCTCGCCCCGCGCCACCCGTAGATCGACTGGTGCGGGTCGCCGACCGCCATCACCGCGGAATCACGGAAGAGCTCGGCGAGGAACCGGGTCTGGATGACCGAGGTGTCCTGGTACTCGTCGAGCAGCACGACGCGATGCTGCTCGCGCAGCTCGGCGCGGACGTCGGGCGCCGATTCGACGATGTCGTACGCCCCGCCGACCTGATCGGCGAAGTCGAGCACCCCCCGTCGGCTCTTCTCCGCGATGTAGTCGCGCACGAGCTGCGCGAGGGTCCCGAGACTCAGGAGGTTCGTCGCGGCGGTCTCGACGGCGGCCGTGCCCCGGTACGGAGCGAAGGCCTCGGCCTGCTCCCTCGCGATCCGCACCGCGTGATCGAGGTCCACCCGATGGTCGAGCACGTCTCCGGCGAGCCGCTGCACCGCGTCGATCACGGTGCCGAGCGCGAAGTCGATCTCTTCGAGTTCGGGGATGTCGGACCGCAGCACGACCTCGCGCGCCAGCATCCAGGACGCGGCCTGACTCAGCATCGCGACGTCGGCGTCACGACCGATGCGGGCGGCGTGCTCTCTCACGATGCCGTCGGCGAAGGCGTTGTATGTCGACACGCGGGGGCGGATCATCAGCTCCTCCGCGGCGCGCGGTGTCGCCGGATCCCACCCTGTGCCGTACGCGTCGGCGAGCTCGTCGAGCACCCGCGAGCGGACGACGTCGCGCTGCCGACCGGAGGCGGCGGCATCGACGCGCTGCAGCGCGCCGGTCGCCACGATCTCGGGGAGGAAGGGCAGCAGTCCGCGGCGTCCGTACTCGTCGATCAGAGCGAGCCGCGTGCCGATGCGCTCGGCGAGCTCGCCCGCCGCCTTGCGGGTGAAGGTCAGACCGAGCACCTCGTCGCGGCGGACGTGACCGTTCGCCACCAGCCACACGACGCGGCCGGACATCGTCTCGGTCTTGCCGCTCCCCGCACCCGCGACCACGAGCGCCGGTGCGGGCGGCGCCTCGATCACGCGCTGCTGCGCGGGCGTCGGCGACGGCTGTCCGAGCGCCGCGGCCACGTCGGTCGCCGAGATGCCGAGGGTACCCGGCCACGACTCGGCGGTCGCGCGCGGCGCATCGATCAGGCTCATGCGCTCACCGCCGGCACCGTGTGGATGCGGCAGGGATTGATGCGGCGCTGGGTGTCGGCGCAGTGCGCCTCGACCTGGGCGGTGAAGCTGGACGCCGACATGCCGCGCGCGGCCTCCCCCACCCGGCGCAGGAACGCGGTCCTGGCCTCGTCGTCGAGCGTGTGCTGATGCGCGATGCGGTAGTCGCTCTTGGCCAGGGTCTTCGAGACCACGACCAGCCGAGCCCCGGCGAGCGCATCGGCGGGCGCATCCGGGATGAGCCCTTGCTGCACCGCGACCTGGTAGGCCGCGAGCTGGGCGTGCTCGACCACACCCGGGTCGGACTCGGGATCGGACTTGCCGGTCTTGAGGTCGACCACGACGACCCGCTCCCGCCGCGCATCGTCGGCCTCGGCGACTGCGGCGATGGGCTGCCATTTCTGCCCTCGCGCGTGCGGATGATCGCCCGCACCGGGCGGATACAGCTCCACGCGGTCGATGTAGCCGTGGATGATCGCCTGATCGCCCTGCGCATCGCCGACGGGATGCACCGCGGGGATCTCGTCGTCGCTCGCGAAGATGTCGACGGCGAAGCGGAACTCCACCTCGCTCGCGATCTCGCGGCCGCCGTCGCGGCGGACATCATGGAGGTACGTGTGCAGCCGGTCGATGAGGGTGTCTGCGCGGCGCCGCTCCTTGCGCCCGATCCACTCCGTCTCGAAGTCGAGCTCGGGCCAGTGCTCGGCGAGCACGGCGCGCATCTTCTCGAGATCACCCTCAGGCGACTTCTCCATCGCCTCGTGCACGATCGTGCCGATGCCGGCGGTCGGCGGCATGACGGTATCTCCGCCCAGAGCCGAGACGGCCCAGTTCAGACCGCACTCCTCGTACGATTCGAGGCGCGACGGCGATACCCGGGCACCCTCCGCCGCCAGGTCGCGGAGTCCGGCGTCCGTCGACGGCGGCGTGACCCCGTACCACTCGGACGGGTCGGCGCCGGGTACGCCTTCCCGGGCGAGCACCGCCAGCTGGGATGCGGCCTCGATCCGTGCTGTCGCGGAGTGGGAGGTCGTGAGCACCCGCCGATGCCGCGCGACGAGACCTCGCAGTGTGAGCGGATGCTCTGCCGAGGCGTGCTGGGCCGGGGGCAGCGGCGGCGGAAGGAACGCGAAGAACGGGCTCGGGGTCATGTCGTCGTCGTCGACAGCGGTGATGAGCAGCCGACGTCGCGACCGCGAGATCGCCCTGACGAAGAGACGCAACTCGTCGTGCAGCGCCGCGCGGCGGCGATCGAGCACGCCCGGGGGTTCCTCGGCGCGGCCCGTACGCCTGGCGAGCAGCGCCTCGGCGAGCCGCCAGGTCTGCAGCATCCCGCCGCGGAGACGCACGTTCGGCCACACGCCGTCCTGCACCCCGGCGACGACGACGGCGTCGAACTCGGTTCCGAGCGCGGTGGCCGGCGTGAGCAGGGTCACCCGGCCCGGTCGATCGGGGCTCGAGAGCGAGTCCTCCGGCACCTCGCTGTCGAGGATGTCGCGCACGAACACCTCGGGCCGCTCGTTCGGCGTGCGCTCGACGAACCGCTTCGCCGCGCCGAACAGCGAGACGAGTGCGTCCAGGGCCCTGGCGGTCTCGGCACCGCTCGCCTGCATCGACATCTCGCGCCACGCGATCTGCAGCGACCTGCCGTCCACCGCCCTCGCGCGATCCCAGACCCGCCAGAGCAGGTCGTGGATCGTCTCACCCTCGGCGGCTCCCTCCGCGACCTCGGCGACGGTCTGCGCGAACCTCGCGGCCGTACGCGATTCCGCCGCATCGATCAGCGTGAAGTGGTCGGGCGCCGTCAACGCCTGGCGAAGCAGCTCTCTGGCCGGCGTGGATCCGCCCTGCTCGAGCTCCACGTGCCGGAGTCGCGCGCGCAGCCGCCGGAGACCGATCGCGTCCATCCCGCCGAACGGTGTGCGTAGCGCTTCCTCCCACTCCTGCGGGGTGCGCTCCTCGGCCGGCGTCAGTGCGAGGCGGACGACGCCGACGATGTCGCGCACCGCCGACTCGCTGCCGAGCGGGCGCTGCACGCCTGCGGCGCGGGTGGGGATCTCGCGTGCGGCGAGCTCGGTCTCGAGCTGCGCGACCTGACGCGTGTCGTGCGCGATCACCGCCATGCGATCCCACGCCACGCCGTCGACCAGATGCCATTCGCGCATGACGCCCGCGATGCGATCGAGCTCCTCGTAGGGCGAGGGGGCGATGAAGGTAGAGACCGACGCCTCCTCCTCCGCGCCGTCGAGCGGCGGTGTGGGCGCACGCCGATGATCGACGCGACCCGATGCGCCGATCGCCTGTGTGACGGTCCGCGTGAGTGCGGTCAGCGGCGGCGTCTGACGGTGCGGGGCGTCGAGCACGTGCACCCCGCCGAGCGTGGCGGCGAGCTGCGCGAACAGCTCGGGCGTCGCACCGCGGAACGCGCCGGAGGAGATGTCGGGGTCGCCGAACGCGAGCACGGCCACGCCCCGCTCACGGAGCGCCTGCACGAGCGCCACGCCGCCTCGGGTGAGCTCCTGGGCGTCGTCGATGAGCACGACGCGGAGATCGGCGAGCGGTCCGAGCTCTGCGGCGCCTGCGCTCTGCAGGATCGTGCGCGCCTCGGTGAGCAGGTCGGCCGCGTCGCGGTGCGCGGCACGGGCGAGGTCGAGCACGGCGCGGTACTCCACGAGGAAGTCGGCCACGGCCGTCCAGACCGGATCCCCGGCGCGACGCAGGTCGTCGGGCTGCGCACCCAGCTCGGCGCACTCCGCGAGGAAGGCCCTGAGTTCCGAGCGGAAGCCGCGCGATCCGCGCACGGACGCGCTCAGCGCCTCCGGCCAGTCGATGTGCTCGTCCTCCGCATCGCCGGCGAGGAGGTCGGCGATCAGTCGGTCCTGGTCTGCTCCCGTCAGCAGCGCGGGCGGCTCTTCGCCCTGATGCACCATGGCGCCACGCACGATCTGGAAGGCGAACGACCCGAGCGATCGCGCCAGCGGACCGGGGGTAGCCTGCCCGATCCGCACGCCGATGCGATCGCGCAGCGACGTCGCCGCCTGACGGCTCGGCGTCAGCACCAGCACGTGTTCCGGTCGCAGGCCCTCGGTGCCGAGGAGATGCACGACGCGCTCGATAAGCACCCGCGTCTTCCCGGTCCCCGGCGCACCGATGACGATGCCGGATGCCGTCGCATCTGCGCCGATCACGGCGGTCTGCGCGGCATCCTCTGTCATGTCCTCCACGCTACTGCGACGCGCCGACATCGTCGTCCGGCAGCCACGGGAGCACGCCGTGGGCGCCCTGTGCGCTCAGGGCGAAACCGCCTCGTCCGGCCGATCCCGCCCCGACGCCGCGGGGTAGAGTTGGGCGCACAGCATGGTCGATTCGACAACGGGAGTACGCGTGGAAATCCGCATCGGCATCATCAACACCGGCCGCGAGCTCAGCTTCGAGACCTCGGCGACCGCGGACGAGGTCCGCACGCAGGTGTCCTCCGCCCTCGAGCAGAGCACCTCGCACCTGAACTTCGCCGATGTGAAGGGGAACTCCTACCTGGTCCCCACCGCGCACCTCGCCTACATCGAGCTCGGCACCGAGGAATCGCGCCGCGTCGGCTTCGTCGCCTGACCCGCGATGTACATCCTCCTCGCGCTCATCGGCGCGTGCGTGCTCGGGATCGCCGCGCACTTCCTGATCGGCGGTCGCGAGCTGCGCGGGGTGGCGTTCACCCCCGCGGTCGCGACCGCGATCGCAGCGGTCCTCTACGCGGCGCTGCAGTGGCTCGGTATCGGCGAGGACAGCGTCTGGCTCTGGCTCGCGAGCGTCCTCGGCTCGGTGCTGCTCGCCGCGGCCGCGACGGCCGGGCTGGTGGCGCTGCGGCGCCGGTCCGACGCCTCGGCCAAGGCCGCTCTCGGCATCTGACCGCGCGCGCCCCCGTCGGCAGCGGTCGCTAGGACGCGAGCCCCATCGCATCCATGCGCCGGGCGTGCGCGCCCATGAGTTCGGTGTAGACCGGCTCGACGCGCTCCTCGGTCATGGCCGCGAGTTCGGGCTGGCGCAGAGCGGAGCGGCAGACGAGGATCGTGTCGCCGACGAGACGACGCGCCCACATCGACAGCAGCGACCGCCACTCTCCGTCGCCGTCGATGGTCTCCTGGATGATCGCGACGATCTCGTGCCTGGCGTCGTCCTCGCTGAGGATGTCGACGACCCTGGCGCCGACATCGCCGTAGCTCGATGCGAGCGCGAGGTAGAAGTCGTCCAGCATGCCGGCGGTGATGTACACCGACAGCAGGGTCTCGCGCGGGCGCGCCCCGATCGTCTTGCGGCGGAACGCGTCGAGGTTCTCGCGGAAGGGCAGCATCAGCTGGGTCGGATCGTCACCGCGCTCGGCGATGAGATCGACGATCGCGCGGTGCTTGGTGAGGGCCGCACCGGCCGCGCGCGACAGCGACTCCTTCTCGGAGAGCTCCGGCGTGGCGCGGATGAGTCGGGTGAGGGTCTCGAAGTATCCGAGCTGCAGGTAGGCGGCCTGGCCGAGGAACCGATCGAGCTCGGGAGCGACCTCGGAGAAGTCGACCTTCGTCGACGTGCCCTGATCGCCGCGGCTGCGCAACGTCATCGTGCGGCGGGGCGCCCTGCGCTTCCAGAACCAGTTGACCACGGGTTCACAATACTCGGACGAAAGGTCACTCCGAGGCTCCGGCACCCCCTCGGGTAGGCTGGAGCCGTCCCCGCCGTCGGAGCGGGGCCCGCGCCTGTGGCACATGAGACGGCGTGGATCCGTGAAACGTGGCGATCCTCGCAGGTCGCCGGACAGGCATCTGAACATTGACTACCTTCGCTGATCTCGGAATCGATCAGGACATCGTCGACGCACTCGCCGCCAAGGGCATCGTCGACGCCTTCCCCATCCAGGAGCAGACCATCCCCCTCGGCCTTCCCGGCCAGGACATCATCGGCCAGGCCAAGACCGGTACCGGCAAGACCTTCGGCTTCGGCATCCCCGTGGTGCAGCGCCTGGGCCAGAACCCGGAACCGGGCGTCAAGGCGCTCATCGTCGTGCCGACCCGTGAACTCGCGGTGCAGGTGTACGAGGACATCGACCTGCTCACCAGCAACCGCTCGACCAGCGTCGTGGCGATCTACGGCGGCAAGGCGTACGAGGGCCAGATCGACCAGCTGAAGGCCGGCGCGCAGATCGTCGTCGGCACGCCCGGTCGTCTGATCGACCTCGCCGGTCAGCGCCTGCTCGACCTCTCGAACGCGACCGAGGTCGTGCTCGACGAGGCCGACAAGATGCTCGACCTCGGCTTCCTCGCCGACATCGAGAAGATCTTCCAGAGGGTCCCGGCCGTCCGCCACACGCAGCTCTTCTCGGCGACCATGCCCGGCCCGATCGTGGCTCTGGCTCGGCGCTTCATGACGAACCCGATCCACATCCGCGCCAACGACCCCGACGAGGGTCTGACGCAGGCCAACATCAAGCACCTCGTCTACCGTGCGCACTCGCTCGACAAGGACGAGGTCATCGCCCGCATCCTGCAGGCCGAGGGCCGCGGCAAGACCGTGATCTTCACGCGCACCAAGCGCGCGGCGCAGCGCCTCGTCGACGAGCTGAGCGACCGCGGCTTCAACGTCGGCGGCGTGCACGGCGACATGGGCCAGGACCAGCGCGAGCGCTCGATGGCGGCCTTCAAGGCCGGCAAGAAGGACGTGCTGGTCGCGACCGACGTCGCCGCCCGAGGCATCGACGTCGACGACGTCACGCACGTCATCAATCACACGATCCCCGACGAGGAGAAGACCTACCTCCACCGCGCGGGCCGAACGGGTCGGGCCGGCAAGACCGGCATCGCCGTGACCTTCGTCGACTGGGAGGATCTGCACAAGTGGGCCCTCATCAACCGCGCGCTCGAGTTCGGCCAGCCGGAGCCGCTGGAGACGTACTCGTCGAGCCCGCACCTCTACGAGGACCTCGACATCCCCGCCGGCACGAAGGGCCGCCTCGTCTCGGCGCCGAAGGCCGAGAAGCCGGCTCGCGCCCCGCGCCCCGAGCGCGCAGCGGATGCCGCAGCCGAGGGCACCGCGGAGGGCGGCACGCGCCGTCGTCGTCGCCGTCGGGGCGGATCAGCGCAGGTCGGCTCGACGTTCGCCGAGGGCGCGACCGAGAGCACGGGCGCTGATGGCGGCTCGCCCGCATCCGCCGACCGCAGTGCGGAGGGTGCGGGTACGCACGACGGCGCGGGCAAGGAGCATCACGACGGCAAGCCGGCGCCCGCTCGCCGTCGCCGTCGCCGTCGCGGCGGTTCGGGTGCCGGGGCGGCACCGGTCGCCGGCGCCTGATCGACTCCACCCGACACGACCTCCGAGGGGGCGGATGCTGCGGCATCCGCCCCCTCCGTCGTGTCCGAACGGGCCCCTGGCGCGCGCGGCGGGTACACCCACGTGACCATGACGACCGAGATGATCATGAGCAGGAACCAGGAGCTGAGCTTGCTCAGCGACACCGGCTGCCACTCGACGACCTGGTCGGGGTAGGTCCACGCACCGGCCCAGGTGCCGATGTTCTCGGCGAGGTAGATGAAGACGGCGACACCGGCGAAGACGGCGAGAAGCGGCAGACGGATCGTTCGTCGCCAGACACGCGCGTGCATGACGGTCGGCAGCCAGAGGATGACCACGCCGGCGAGGAGCACCCACCTCGCGTCCCACCACCAGTGGTGGGTGAAGAAGTTGAGGTAGATCGCGGCGGCGAGCACGGTCGTGAGCCACCGCCACGGGTACCGGGTGAAGCCGAGGTCGAAGAGCCGGTACACGCGCACCATGTACGACCCGACGGCCGCGTACATGAAGCCGCTGAACAGGGGCACGCCGCCGATGCGGAGGATGCCGTCGGCGGCATACGCCCAGGAGCCGACGTCGGTCTTGAAGAGCTCCATGACCGTCCCGGTGAGGTGGAAGAGCACGATGACCCACAGCTCCCGCCCCGACTCGAGACGGAACACGAGCATCCCGATCTGGATGAGCACCGCCGCGATGGTGAGCACGTCGTTGCGGGCGAGCGCTGCGTCGTCGGGGTACCAGAGTCGCGCCGCGACGATCGCGACCAGCAGCAGGGCTCCGAACACGCAGGCCCAGGCCTGCTTGAGCACGAACACCGTGAACTCGCCGAGCCCGGCGCGGACGCCGCGGTCGGATGCGTCCCGGAGGATGCGGTGAGCGATCGCGTCGATGCGCTGCTCGAGTGGAGTCGCTCTCTGCATGCCGGGAAGCGTATCGGCGCTCCTCGACAGTTCGCCGTGAGAACCGCCCGACCCCCGCGGCGTGGGTCAGGGGTAGCGCGGCGAGGAGCCGGTCGCGCGCTCGATCAGCCGGGCGACCATCTCATCCGACGTCGTGTTCTCCCCCGGCACGTTCGGCTTGCCCGACCCGTGGTAGTCGCTCGATCCGGTGACGATGAGGTCGTGATCGGCCGCGATCCTCCGCAGCGTCTGCTTTCCGGCCGCGGTGTTCTCACGGTGATCGATCTCGAAGCCCCCGAGTCCCGCGTCGATCAGCCGCTCGATGAAGGGCACGGGCATCATGCGATCACGCCCCGCGGTGACGGGGTGAGCGATGATCGCCACACCGCCCGCCTCGGTGATGAGCCGCACCGCAGTGAGGGGGTCCGGCGCGTAGTGCGGCTCGTAGTACCCCTCTCGCGGATGCAGGATGCCGTCGAAGGCCTCGGTGCGGTCACGGACGATGCCCCGGGCGACCAGCGCGTCGGCGATGTGCGGGCGGCCGACCGTGGCATCCGGGGTCGTCTGCGCGACCACGTCCTCCCAGTGCAGGTCGTAGTCGCGCCCGATGCTGCGGACGATCCTCTCCGCTCGTCCAATCCGGTCTCCGCGGATGCGCTCTGTCTCAGCCGCCAACCCGGCGTGCACGGGGTCGAAGAGATAGCCGAGCACGTGCACGCTGCGCCATTCATGCTTGGCCGAGAGCTCCATTCCGGGGAGGAAGGTCATGCCGAGCGCGGTCGCCGCGGCGCCCGCCTCATCCCATCCCGTCGTCCGATCGTGATCGGTGAGCGCGAGGGTGCGGATGCCGTGCGCGTGCGCCTGACGCACCACCTCGCCGGGTGCCTCGGTGCCGTCCGAGTGATTCGAATGCAGGTGCAGGTCTGCGGGACCCGCGAAGCGGTGAGAGCGAACGGCCATCCTCCGAGCGTACCGAGCGTCGGCGCCCCTGAGACGCGCGCGTCCGCGGCAGGGACTTCACAGCGACCGCTCCTAGGCTGGACGGGATGCTACGACTCCTGGGGATCCTGTTCACGGTGCTGCTCGCGATCGCGACGGCGATCGTCGTGTGGCCGCAGTTCTTCCACCTCGAGCAGACCTGGCCCTTCGCGCAGATCGTGGCCGCCCGCGGCCTGGTGATCGGTGCGTTCCTCGTCGTCGCGGTGCTGGCACTGCTGCTGCTCCTCGCACGGCCACTGCGCGGCTTCGCGGCATCCGTCCTCATCGTGGCGCTCCTGGGCGCCGCCGCGACGGGTGTGGTCGGGATGACGCGCGGATTCGGAGCGGGCACCCTCCCGGCGGCGACCGACACCAGCATCCGCGTGCTCACGTGGAACACGGCCGGCGACGCGGTCTCGGCGGAGCAGATCGCACAGCAGATCCTCGATCAGGGTGCCGACATCGTCGCGCTCCCCGAGACGACCGAGGCCGTGGGCGAGCAGATCGCCGTCATGTTGCGGGAGCAGGGCCACCCGATGTGGGTGCACCACGTGCAGTTCAAGCCCGACGTCGTCGACGGCCCGAAGTCGTGGCACACGACCGTGCTCGTCTCCCCCGAGCTCGGCGAGTACTCGGTGATCGAGTCGTCGGAGGACGGATCGAGCAACACCGGTTCCGTGCCGAGCGCCGTACTCATGCCCGTCGGCGGGAACGCGGGCGGTCCGACGATCGTCGCCGTGCACGCTGTCGCTCCGCGCATGGAGGAGATGGGGCAGTGGAGCAGGGATCTGCGCTGGATCGCCGACCAGTGCCCCGCGGGGAACTTCGTGCTGGCGGGCGATTTCAACGCGACGGTCGATCACATGGCGGGCCTCGGCGTCGACGGCGGCGACATGGGGTACTGCCGCGACGTCGCCTCGCGCACCGGCAACGGTCTCAGCGGCACGTGGCCGAGTTCGCTCCCCGCGCTGCTCAGCGCGCCCATCGACCACGTGATGGCCTCGCCGAACTGGACGCCGACCGGCTCGGTCGTGATCGACGACGCCGGGGGAAGCGACCACCGCGGTCTGGTCGTGCAGCTGGAGCCCGCGGGCTGACATCCCCTCGCTCCCGGTCAGGTGACAGACTGGAGGGATGAGCACCGCAGAGCGCGACACGATCGCAGAGCCCGCCGTCGATACCCCGGTCGAGAACAGCACCACGAACCGCAAGCAGCCCTTCCCCCGCGGCTTCCTCGACACGATCTCGACCGGATGGGCGGACCGCCCCGAGTCCCTCCCGACGGCACGCCCGCAGGCCGCCTTCGCCGCGACCCGCCGCGCCGCGGTCTCGGCCGCCTTCCCCGGGAAGCGCCTCGTGATCCCCGCCGGATCGCTGAAGCAGCGCAGCAACGACACCGACTACCCGTTCCGTGCGCACTCCGCCTTCGCGCACCTGACCGGCTGGGCCGCCGATTCGGAGCCGGACTCGATCCTCGTCTTCGAGCCGACCGACGACGGCCACGACGTCACCCTCTACTTCCGCGAGCGCGCCGACCGCACGACCACCGAGTTCTACGCGGATGCGACCGTCGGCGAGTTCTGGATCGGGCCTCGCCCCTCCCTCGCCGGGGTCGCCGCCGATCTCGACATCGCCACCGCCCACCTCGACGAGTACACCCAGGCCGAGGGAGCGCTCGTGCTCGACGAGTCCGCGGACCTCACCCGCGTCGTCTCGGAGCTGCGCCTCGTGAAGGACGAGTACGAGATCGCCGAGATGCGCCGCGCCGTCGACATCACCGCGCAGGGGTTCGACGACATCATCCGCGCCCTCCCCGACGCGGTCTCGCACGCCCGCGGCGAGCGCGTCGTCGAGGGAGTGTTCCACCGCCGCGCCCGTGAGGACGGCAACGGCGAGGGCTACGACACGATCGCGGCGTCCGGCCCGCACGCCTGCTACCTGCACTGGACCCGCAACGACGGCACTGTGGTGCCGGGAGACCTGATCCTCGTGGACGCCGGCGTCGAGGCCGACAGCCTGTACACGGCCGACATCACGCGGACCCTCCCGGTCTCCGGCACCTTCACGGAGGTGCAGCGGCGCGTGTACGAGACCGTGCGCGAGGCCGCCGACGCCGCTTTCGCCGCCGCCCGCATCGGGGTGCGGTTCCGCGAGGTGCACGAGGCCGCGATGAAGGTCATCGCCGCCCGCGTCGCCGAGTGGGGTCTGCTGCCGGTGACGGCTCAGGAGGCGCTCGACGCGGATGCCGGCGGGCAGCACCGTCGCTACATGGTGCACGGCACCTCGCACCACCTCGGCATCGACGTGCACGACTGCGCACAGGCGCGTCGCGAGATGTACTACGACGGCATCCTCGCTCCCGGCATGGTGTTTACGATCGAGCCGGGTCTCTACTTCCAGATCGACGACCTGACGGTGCCGGCCGAGTACCGCGGCATCGGCGTGCGGATCGAGGACGACATCCTCATGACCGAGGACGGACCCGTCAACCTGTCGGCGGGCATCCCCCGCACCGCCGACGAGGTCGAGGCCTGGATCGCGCGCGTGCAGGCCTGAGCCCTCTCTCCTTCCCCGAGATCAGGACGCTGCACCGAGATCAGGACGATTCAGCGCCGAATCGCCTGATCTCGGGGAAGGCTCCTGATCTCGGGCTGCGAGGGATGCCGTCAGCGGAAGCCGTCGGCGACGATCGGCGCCAGTGAGGCTCCGATCTCCTCGGCCGGACGCTTGCGTCCCTTGACCTCGAACGTGTGTCCGCCACCGTCGATCCAGACGACCCGGGCGTCCTGGCAGGTCGCCACGACCTCGTCGAACTGGGTTCGAGGTTGGATGAACGGATCGTTCGTGCCCTCCACGAACAGCTGCGGCACACTGATGGCCGGAAGATGCTCGGCCCGGGGCTTCTCGGGCTTTCCCGGGGCGTGCAGGGGATATCCGAGGTAGACGAGCCGGTCGACCGCCATCCCCTGCGCCACGGCCATCGACGCCATCCGGCCGCCATAGGACTTGCCCGTGGCCCAGAGCTCGGCGTCGGGGCGCTGTTCGCGGACCGCCGCGGCGACGGCGTCCCACGTCGCGATCGCGTGCGCGGCCGGCCCCGGCATCCGCCGGCCCTGCTCCACGTAGGGGAAGTTGAACCGCAGCGTCGTGAACCCGAGGTCGTTGAGCGCATCGGCGAAGCCGGTGAGGAACGGGTGGTCCTTGCCCGTGCCGGCCCCGTGCGCGATCGCGACGACCGTGTCGCCATCGCCCGCCCAGTCGGCCGAGACGACGGTCTCCCCCGTCGGCAGGACGACGCGGATGTCGGCCATCAGCCGCGCAGGCAGGGGAAGTCGGCGCTCATCACACGCCTTCCCGCTTCGGGCTGCCCGGCGCGTCAGCAGACGGCGCGTCAGCAGACGGCGCGTCAGCAGGCGGCGCGACCGGATCGGCCGGACGAGGCGGGATCACCTGGTCCGCGGTCGGAGCGTCGCCCTCTCCCGGCGTCGCAGCCGGGCCCTCCGGAGCGACGGGCGGCGGGGTGGGCTGCCCTCCGCTCGGAATGCGCTCCCCGTACTTGGGCGGCTCGTCGAGGTTGACGGGAGGACGCACGGTCGCGGGTCGCACGGCGCCGAGCACCTGGCGCGCCTTGGCGAGCGAGGTCGCCTGCACGCGCACCTCGTAGTGGTCGGCGGCGAACTGCGTGACGCTGGCGAAGTCGCGGCGCCGCCGCACGATGGCGTAGGTCACGAGGCTCAGCAGCATGCCCAGCGCGACGCCGATGAAGACGAAGCCGACGAAGAGCTGGATCGGTACCTCGGGGTTCCCGAGCACGAGGATGGCGGAGAGGAAGAGTCCGATGAGCACGCCGTTGATCGCGCCGGAGCGCGCGGCGGCCGCGTAGCCCAGCCGCCCGGTGATGCGCTCCACGGTGCGGACGCTCTGCCCGACGATCGTGATGTCGCGCGCCGGGACCTCCTGGGCGATCAGCTTGGAGACGGTCTTCTGCGCGCCCTCGTAATCGCGGGTCGAGGCGACGATCTCTCCCTCGTCGCGACCGTCTGCGGGGCGGTTCAGCATGCTCATCCGGCCATTCTCCCATGTCGTCCACCTCGAAGCCCTGGACCGTGAGACCGCGGCGGACTCCACAGGTCTCCGTCGGGCGCCGCGGACTACGCTGGACGGGTGAGCACACAACGGGTATTCGCCGCGCGTCTGGCAGGCTGCGCCGTCTTCGACCCCGTGGGCGACCGGCTCGGCAAGGTCCGTGACGTCGTCATCGTGTACCGAAGTACGGCCGCGCCACGAGTGATCGGACTCGTCGTCGAGATCCCCGGACGCAGGCACGTGTTCCTCTCCATCGGGCGCGTCACCTCGATCCGCTCGGGCCAGGTCATCACCACCGGGCTCATCAACGTGCGCCGGTTCTCGCCGCGGGCCGGTGAGGTGCGCATCCTCGCCGAGCTGCTGGGACGCCGCGTCACCCTCGTCGACGGCACCGGCGACGCCGTGATCGAGGATGTCGCGATCGAGCCCAACCGACTCGGCGAGTGGGCGATCAGCCAGCTGTTCCTGCGCCGCCCGAAGACCAGCGCGTCGCCGTTCGCGAAGGGCCCGACGACCTTCGCGGCGTGGAGCGAGGTCGCCGAGCAGCGCTCCCCCGGAGAATCGCAGTCGGCCGAGCAGCTCGTCGCTTCCTACTCGGAGCTGCACGCCGCCGACCTGGCCAACACGCTCCTCGACCTCCCCCAGCAGCGCATGATCGAGGTGGCCGAGGAGCTCTCCGACGACCGGCTCGCCGACGCCCTCGAGGAGATGCCCGAGGACGAGCAGGTGCACATCCTCGACCGTCTCGGCGACGAGCGCGCCGCCGACATCCTCGACCAGATGGAGCCGGACGACGCCGCCGACCTCCTCGCCCAGCTGCCGCCGAACCGCCTCGAGCAGCTCCTCGAGCTCATGGAGCCGGAGGAGGCGGAGGACGTCAGGATGCTGCTGCGCTACGGCCCCGACACGGCGGGCGGTCTCATGACGCCGGAGCCCATCGTGCTCTCCGCCGACGCGACGGTCGCCGAGGCCCTCGCGCTCATCCGCCGCCACGAGCTGCACCCGGCACTGGCGGCCGCGGTGTTCGTGACGCTGCCGCCGTTCGAGACGCCGACGGGGCGCCTGCTGGGCATGGTGCACTTCCAGCGCATGCTGCGCTACCCGCCGCACGAGCGCCTCGGCGCCATCGTCGACGACAGCCTCGAGCCCGTGCCCGTCACGGCCTCAGCCGCCGAGGTCGCCCGGATGCTGGCGAGCTACGACCTGGTCTCGCTCCCCGTGATCGATGCCGCGCACCGGCTCGTCGGGGCGATCAGCGTCGACGATGTGCTCGACTACCTGCTGCCCGACGACTGGCGCACGCACGATGACGACGAGAGCGTGCAGCAGCCCGCGCGCGCGAAGAGGGAGGTGGGATGATGGCCCGCTCCCGCAGCCGTTCGCCCCAGCTCGACGCCCCGCTCGGGCGCGGCACCTCCCGGCCTCGGTCCACCTCGCGCGACCGCTTCGGCCGGTTCACCGAGTGGGTCGCCCGTGCGATGGGCACTCCGGCGTTCCTCGTCATCCTGAGCCTGTTCTGCGTGCTGTGGATCGGCTGGAACACGCTGATGCCCGACGGTCTGCGCTTCGACGACGCCGCGCTCGGCTTCACCGCGCTGACCCTGATGCTCTCCCTGCAGGCGTCGTACGCCGCGCCCCTGATCCTTCTCGCACAGAACCGTCAGGACGACCGCGACCGCGTGCAGATCGAGCAGGACCGGCAGCGTGCCGAGCGCAACCTCGCCGACACCGAGTACCTCGCTCGCGAGATCGTGGCGCTGCGCATGTCCCTCGAGGAGCGCAACAACCAGATCGTCACACGTGACGTGCTTCGCCAGGAGCTGAAGGCTCTGCTGGCCGAGCTCGGCGAGCACGAAGGCGCCTCCGAGGAGCGGCGGGCGAACAGCCGCGCCACCTCATGACAGCGGTCGACGCGGTCCGCGCGGCCGTCTCGGCCGTGACCGACCCTGAGCTGCGCCGCCCCATCGGCGACCTCGACATGGTGCGCGACATCACGGTCGAGGGCACGACGGCGCAGGTCGGAATCGTGCTCACGATCGTCGGCTGCCCCGCCGCGGCCCGCATCGAGTCCGATGTGCGCGCCGCCGCGGCATCCGTCCCCGGCGTCGACGAGGTCGAGGTGCGGGTCGGCGTGATGACGCCGGCCGAACGCAAGGCCCTCACCGAGAAGCTCCGCGACGGCCGTGCACCGCGCCAGATGCCGTTCGGGCCCGACTCGCTGACCCGCGTGATCCTCGTGTCGAGCGGCAAGGGCGGCGTCGGCAAGTCGTCGGTGACGGCGAACCTGGCGGCGGCGCTGGCCGATCAGGGCCTGGCCGTCGGGCTCGTGGACGCCGATGTGCACGGCTTCTCCATCCCCGGACTCCTCGGCATCCCCGCCGGCACCCAGCCCACGCGCATCGACGACCTCATGCTGCCGCCGGTCGCCTACGGGGTGAAGACCATCTCGATCGGCATGTTCCTCCGTGACGGCGAGGCCGTGGTCGCGTGGCGCGGTCCGATGCTCCACCGCACCGTGCAGCAGTTCCTCACCGACGTCTTCTTCGGCGACCTCGACGTGCTGCTCATCGACATGCCGCCGGGCACCGGCGACATCGCGATCTCCATCGGGCAGCTGTTGCCGCACGCCGAGGTCCTCGTCGTGACCACACCGCAGACGGCAGCGGCCGACGTCGCGATCCGCAGCGGGCTGGTGGCCCGCCAGACCGGGCAGCGCGTGATCGGCGTCGTCGAGAACATGGGCCCGCTGACGCTGCCGGACGGTTCGGTCATGGACCTGTTCGGCTCGGGCGGCGGAGCGGCCGTCGCCGCCGCGCTCTCCGACGACGCCCCCGTGCCCCTGCTCGCCTCGATCCCGTTCAGCCCCGCACTGCGGGCCGGCGGCGACATCGGCGCCCCGATCGTGCTGACGGACGGAACGGATGCCGCGGCCGCCGCGATCCGCGATCTCGCCCGCACCCTCGCGCGTCAGGGCCGCGGTCTCTCCGGTCGCTCGCTCCCGATGACGGTCGGCCCGTCGTGACCGTCACCGTCTCGGAGTCCCTCGTGCGCCGCATGGCCCGCGACGCTGCGGTCTACGGCCTCACCCGGCCCTGGGCGATCGTCATGTGGGTCGCGCTGGCGGCGAGCCTCGTGCTCAGCATCCTGAATCTCACCGCCGGCGCCGGAGCGGACGACACCGGTTCGGCCGGCTGGCTGCCGCTCGCGAGCGTCGCTCTCATGGCCGTGGCGATCGGCGCCACGGTCTCGGGCGCACGTCGAGCAGTGCGTGCCGCGATGCCGCCCGGCACGGTCGTCTGGGCTCGGCTGAACGACGACGACCTGCAGATCGGCGCCGACCGCCGGGTCTCCGTCATCCCGTACGACACGTTCCAGGGCATGCGCGTCGGGAGCGACGCGGTCATCCTGCGCGTTCAGGGGTCGTCGGCGGTCACGGCCGTGCCGCGCGCGGTGTTCACCGACGACGACGTCGCACGGCTCCGCGCTCGCATCGGCTGAGCGAGTTGTCCGCCCGTCCGCTCAGGTCGCCTCGGCGTCGTACGGCGGGGGGCTGTCCACGGAGAAGTCCGGTCGCACCGTGGGCTTCTTCGGCGCGACCACCGCGGGTTCCGCGACCACTCCGGCGCTGGGGGTGGGAGTCGGGGTCCTGTCGTCTTCGAAGAGCGCGTCCCTGATGATGCGTCGGGGGTCGTACTGGCGGGGGTCGAGCTTTCGCCAGTCGACGTCGTCGAGCTCGGGGCCCATCTCGTCGCGCACCCGCGAGCGCGTGTCGCGGAGGAACTCGCCGGCACGGCGGGCGAGCTTCGCCACGCTCTCGGCATAGCGAGGCAGCCGCTCAGGTCCGACGAGCAGAACAGCGATCAGACCGATCAGCAGCAGCTTCTCGAACGTGATCCCGAACTGCATCTGTCCAGGCTACCGCCGCGCCTGCCCGCCTGCCGCACGCCGAGCGCATACGCTGGGAACACACAGACCTCAGTCGGGAGAATCAGGGCAATGAGCGAGAACGATGCGAACGCACGTTTCATCCGCGAGTCGATCGT
This sequence comes from Microbacterium sp. CR_7, assembly GCF_041954755.1. Lineage (NCBI taxonomy): Bacteria > Bacillati > Actinomycetota > Actinomycetes > Micrococcales > Microbacteriaceae > Microbacterium > Microbacterium sp. CR_7. The sequence goes on along the minus strand of NZ_JAVAYF010000001.1, from coordinate 5,918 downwards.
GGAGCCGTCCGCGATCGCCCGCGCGCGTGCCCACGCCGTCGAGCTCGGCGCCGCCCCGGTGAGCGCCGCGGTCGGCTCGCAGATCGCCGTGCTGGCCGCCGCGACCGGCGCCCGCTCGATCGTCGAGATCGGCACCGGCGCAGGTGTCTCGGGTCTCTGGCTGCTACGTGGAGCGCCGCAGGCCGTGCTCACGTCGATCGACAACGAGCCGGAGCACCTCGCCGCGGCGCGGCAGGCGTTCGCCGACGCCCGCATCCCCGCGACCAAGGCGCGGTTCATCACCGGCCGCGCGGCCGACGTGCTGCCGCGAATGAACGAGGCGTCCTACGACATCGTCCTCGTCGACGCCGACCCCGAGAACGTGATCGAGTACGTCGAGCACGGACTACGGTTGGTGCGCACCGGCGGGATGGTGCTCGTACCCCGCGTGCTCGTCGGCGGCAAGGTCGCCGACCCCGTGCAGCGCGATGCGGTCACCACCGCGTTCCGCTCGCTCATCCAGGAGACACAGGAGTCGCCCGCCGTCCTCGCGACGGTCTCGTCGGCCGGCGAGGGCCTGCTGCAGCTCGTCAGCGTCGCCGCCGACTGAGCGCATCGACCGCGTCCGGCGTCGATCGCCGCACGGACGCGAAGAGGGCGACGGATCTCTCCGTCGCCCTCTTCGGTGGTCCGCGTCGAGCGGACCGGAGTTCGGTCAGGCCGGCGCTACGACGGCTGCCAGCACGTCGTGAAGTTCCTTCGCCTCAGCGTCGTTCACGGACACGACCAGGCGGCCCCCGCCCTCGAGCGGGACACGCACGATGATGAGGCGCCCTTCTTTCACGGCCTCCATCGGTCCGTCTCCGGTCCTCGGCTTCATCGCTGCCATCGTGGGCTCCTTTTCCTCCGGTGGTATGCGATCAGTTTATCGGGTGAGGTCAGGACCTGGACGTCCGCTGAGAAGAAATGCAATCACGCGTTAACATTCACGGGACCTGCCAGAACGTGTTCCCGAGCGCGTAGATGTGGAAGATCCAGACCCACTGGCCGAGCACGCAGAGCGCGAGGACGCCGAGTCGCCACAGCCGGGAGCGCGGGACGGCGACCGCTCCCCAGAGCGGGCTGAGCGGCAGCAGCAGGCGGAACGTGCTCGACTGCGGGAAGAAGACCGCGAGCAGGTAGAGCAGGTAGCTCGCGCTCCAGAGCCTCACGTCGGCGCCGACGCGGCGGACCTGTGGCAGGAAGAGGAGAGCGGCCGCGAGCGCGACGACGAGCAGCACCAGGGCGACGGGCCCCCATGCGGTCGGCAGACCCCACTGCGCGAACCAGAACGACGACGCCTGCACCCACCCCTCGAAGGGGATGAAGCCCTCCACTCCCCCGACGATCCAGAGGCGTCGCCAGGCGAGCTCGGTCGCGAGGTAGGCGCCGGGATCGCCGGTGACCGCGCCCGCGATGACCTGCCAGCCGAAGCCGCAGGCGACGGCGAGCGCTCCCAGCGCCACGATGTGCACCGCCTCCCTCGGGCGGAGCGGGTCATCGCGGCGGCGCAGGAACCTCAGGATGCCGTGGAGCCCGAGGTAGAGCGCGAAAGCCAGGATGCCGGGGCGCGTGAACGCCATGACGGGGACGAGCAGATACAGCCGCGCATATCTGCGGCGGATCGTGGCGTCGAGCGCGAGGAAGAGCAGCAGCAGGAAGAGCGTCTCGGCGTATCCCACCTGGAACATCGCGGCGAGCGGCCCGAAGGCGAAGAACGTCACAGCCCACAGCGCGGCGGTGCGCCCGATCCTGTCGCGCAGCAGCCGGTGCAGAGCGAGGCAGGCGAGGTACCCGGCAGCGAACGAGAGCAGGAGCGCGCCCGCGCCCCAGGATCCGAGCAGGAACCCGATGCCCTTCGCCGCGTACGCGAACACGGGCATGAACGCCCAGGCGTTCTCCGCCACGTCACCGGAGTCCGTGAGCGGGAGCGTCGACGGGTAGCCCTCCTCCGCCACGAGCCAGTACCACTGCGCATCCCATCCCACGACGAAGTCGCCGAGGCCGGGATCGGCGCCGAAGCGCGAGAGCGAGGTCGACTGCAGGGCGGCGGCGATCATGAGAGCGGTCGTGACCGCCCTCGCCGCGAGGTAGATCACGGCGACCTTGAGGGGCACGGGGGTGCGCGCCCAACGCCGAGCGATCGTCAGCGCGAGCTGAGCCACGTACGCAGCCCTCGCTCCACGGCCTCGATCTGCGCGACGGGCACGCGCTCCTCGTCGTGATGGGCGAGGTGCGGATCGCCCGGCCCGTAGTTCACCGCGGGGATGCCGAGGGCGGAGAAGCGCGCGACGTCGGTCCATCCGTACTTCGGGCGCGGTTCGGCGCCGACGGCGGCGACGAAGTCCTTCGCGATCGGAGCATCGAGACCGGGGCGGGCGCCCTCGGCGGCATCCGTGATCTCGACGTCGAAGCCGGCGAGGAGGTTGCGGATGTGCGCCTCGGCATCCGCCGCCGACTTGCTGGGGGCGAAGCGGTAGTTGACCTCGATCTCGCACGCGTCGGGGATGACGTTGCCGGCGACGCCGCCGGTGATGCGGACGGCGCTCATGCTCTCCCGGTAGAGCAGCCCCTCGACGGCGACCTCCCGAGCCCGGTACTCGGCGAGCCGGGCGAGGACGGGCGCTGCGCGGTGGATCGCGTTCTCGCCGATCCACGCACGGGCTGCATGGGCACGTACTCCGGACGTGCGCACGATCGCGCGCATCGTGCCGTTGCATCCGCCCTCCACCTCGCCGTTCGACGGTTCGCCGAGGATCGCGAAGTCCGCCTGGAACAGATCGGGACGATCGGCGGCGAGCAGCGTCAGTCCGTTCTTGGACGCCTCGACCTCCTCGTTGTCGTACCACATCCAGGTGATGTCGACGGCGGGGTCGGTGAGCTCGGCGGCCAGCTTCAACTGGACCGCGACGCCCGCTTTCATGTCGACTGTCCCGCGCCCCCAGAGATAGGGCACGCCCTCGATGTCGATGTCGCGCGTGGGGACGTTCCCGTTGATCGGCACGGTGTCGATGTGGCCGGCGATCGCGACGCGCTGCGCGCGGCCGAGCGAGGTGCGCGCCACGACCGTGTTGCCGTGGCGGATCACCTCGAGATGCGCGTAGCCGGAGACGGCCTCCTCGATCGCGTCGGCGAGTGGCTTCTCATCGCCGGACACACTGGGGATGTCGCAGATCGCGCGGGTCAGGTCGAGGGATGACGCGGTGAGGTCGAGCAGCATGAGCCCAGCCTACTTACCCCGTCACGCGGGCGTCGGCGAGGCGGAAGGGGCGATACCGTGGAGGCATGACTGAGGCGCGCACCGTGTGGGGTACAGGACTTTCGACGATCGCCGGCGACGGCACCGTGCTCGACGCCTGGTTCCCCGAGGTCACGACCACGGCGCCTGCGGCGGGAGACGCCGCAGCCGCCCTGCTCACCCTGGATGCCGTCGCCGGACCGGACGAGCGCCGCAACGTGACGGTCGACACCGTGCAGCTGCACATCGACCTCGACGAGGCGCCTGCCTCGACGGTCGACGCCTACCTCCGTCTGCACGCGCTCTCGCGCCTCGTCGTGCGCCCGAACGAGCTCAACCTCGACGGCATCTTCGGGCACCTCCCGAACGTGGCGTGGACGAACGCCGGACCGATGCACCCCGACGACGCGGCACGGCTCCGTCCCCTGCTGCAGCGCGCCGGCATCCAGGTGCAGGGACTCGACAAGTTCCCGCGCCTCACCGACTACGTGCAGCCCGCGGGCGTGCGCATCGCCGACGCCTCGCGAGTGCGCCTCGGCGCGCACCTCTCGCCGGGCACCACGGTCATGCACGAGGGATTCGTCAACTTCAACGCCGGCACGCTCGGCGCCTCGATGGTCGAGGGGCGCATCTCGCAGGGCGTCGTCGTCGGCGACGGCAGCGACATCGGCGGCGGCTCGTCGATCATGGGCACGCTGTCCGGCGGCGGCTCGCACCGCGTGTCGATCGGCGCACGCACCCTGCTCGGCGCGAACGCCGGGATCGGCATCTCGCTCGGCGACGACTGCGTCGTCGAGGCCGGCCTCTACGTGACCGCCGGGACCAAGGTCGTGCTGGTCGACGCGCCGGCGACGCCCGGCGGCGGGCGTCCCTCCGTCAAGGGCGCGGAGCTGTCGGGGCGCGACGGCCTGCTGTTCCGTCGCAACTCGCTCAGCGGCGCCGTCGAGGCCGTCACCAGGGCGGGCGTCGGCGTCACCCTGAACGAGGCGCTGCACGCCTGAGAGCGCGCAGCGCCGGAGATCCCAGCGGCGCTGATAGACTGAGAGGGTCGTACGGGCCTCCAGTCCGGCGATGTCGTCGTCGTCACGGGGTCTCCGAGGACCGAAGCGGGCGCTCCAGAGCCGCCCCCACAACCAGCCTTCGCTGGCGTTTCGCACGGCGAACCGATGCGCTGTCCTGCGCCGTCGCCACCTCATACCCAGAATCCTCGCGTGCGGTCGTCCGCACGCGCTGATGGAGCTTTCCCTATGTCTTCCTTCCTCGAACTCGGCGTACCCGCCGATCTCGCCGCCGTCCTCGCCGCCTCGGGCAAGACGGAGGCGTTCGCCATCCAGCGCGACACGCTGCCCGACTCGCTCGCCGGCCGCGACCTACTCGGCCGCGGCCGCACCGGCAGCGGCAAGACGATCGCGTTCGCGCTCCCCCTCGTCGCGCGCCTCGCCGCATCCGGCAGGAAGCGCCGCTCCGGCCTCCCCCGCGGACTCGTGCTGGCGCCGACCCGCGAGCTCGCGACGCAGATCGCCGCGACCGTCGCTCCCCTCGCCGAGGCCGCCGGCCTGAAGGTCACGACCGTGTTCGGCGGTGTGAGCCAGCGCCCGCAGGAGCAGGCGCTGAACGGCGGCGTCGACATCGTCGTCGCCTGCCCCGGCCGCCTCGAAGACCTCATGAAGCAGCAGGTCGTGCGCCTGAGCGAGATCGAGGTCACCGTGCTCGACGAGGCCGACCACATGGCCGACCTCGGATTCCTCCCCGGTGTCACCCGCATCCTGAACGCGACGCCCGCCGGCGGACAGCGACTGCTGTTCAGCGCGACGCTCGACCGCGGCATCGACACCCTCGCGCGCCGGTTCCTCGTGAACCCGGTGAGCCACGAGGTCGACGAGGCCAGCGTGCCGGTCGGCGAGATGACGCACCGCGTGCTCGTCGTGGACTCGACCGAGAACAAGACGACGCTCGTGCGCGATCTCGCCTCCGGCACCGGTCGCCGCATCCTCTTCACGCGCACCAAGCACCAGGCCAAGAAGCTCGCGAAGCAGCTCACCGCGGCGGGCATCCCCGCCGTCGACCTGCACGGCAACCTCTCGCAGAACGCCCGCGAGCGCAACCTCGGCGCCTTCTCGAGCGACCCCGAGGACGGCGGCGTGCGGGTGCTCGTCGCGACCGACGTCGCGGCCCGCGGCGTGCACGTCGACAACGTCGACCTCGTGGTCCACGTCGACCCGCCCATGGAGCACAAGGCGTACCTGCACCGCTCCGGCCGCACCGCGCGCGCCGGAGCTGCGGGCACCGTGGTGACCGTGGTGCTGCCCGAGCAGCGCCGCGACGTCAAGGACCTGCTGCGCAAGGCCGCAATCACGGCAGCGCTCGAAGAGGTCACGCCCGCTGCCGTCGCGCAGCTGGTGCCCGAGCGCGCGCCGCACGTGCGTCCGGCGCCCGTGCAGAAGCAGCCACAGCGTCAGGCCCCGAAGCAGCGCCCGGCGGGTGGCGAGCGCGGCTCGGCCACCACCCCGCCGTCACGTCGTCGTCGGCGCCCGCGCTCCGGTGGGCAGGGACAGGGCGGCCAGGGCCAGGGCGGTCGCGGTCGCGGCGGTCAGGGACGCTGACCCCGGGGTGAGCTCGAAGAGAGCCCCCGGAACGAGAAGAGCGGATGCCTGTCTCTTAT